>NZ_JBFBIP010000075.1:0-1117 GCF_040685655.1 Microbispora sp. NPDC088329 | reverse complement strand
CGGCGGGTGTCACGTCAGATCATGGTCGGCTCGGTTCCCGTCGGCGGGGACGCGCCGGTCTCGGTGCAGTCCATGACGACCACGCTGACCGCCGACGTGAACTCCACCCTGCAGCAGATCGCCGAGCTGACCGCGGCGGGCTGTCAGATCGTGCGTGTCGCCGTGCCGTCCCAGGACGACGCCGACGCGTTGCCGGCCATCGCGAGGAAGTCGCAGATCCCCGTGATCGCCGACATCCATTTCCAGCCCAAATACGTCTTCGCGGCGATCGACGCCGGATGCGCGGCCGTGCGGGTGAACCCCGGAAACATCAAGAAGTTCGACGACAAGGTCGGCGAGATCGCCCGCGCCGCCTCCGACGCCGGGGTGCCGATCAGGATCGGTGTCAACGCCGGCTCGCTCGACCCGCGGCTGCTGCAGAAGTACGGCAAGGCCACCCCCGAGGCGCTGGTGGAGTCGGCTTTGTGGGAGTGCTCGCTGTTCGAGGAGCACGGCTTCCGCGACATCAAGATCTCGGTCAAGCACAACGACCCGGTCGTGATGGTCCAGGCCTACCGGCTGCTGGCCCAGCGCTGCGACTACCCGCTGCACTTGGGGGTGACCGAGGCGGGGCCGGCGTTCCAGGGCACGATCAAGTCGGCGGTGGCGTTCGGCGCGCTGCTGGCCGAGGGCATCGGCGACACGATCCGGGTGTCGCTGTCGGCGCCTCCGGTGGAGGAGGTCAAGGTCGGCACCCAGATCCTGGAGTCGCTGGGGTTGCGTGAGCGGGGCCTGGAGATCGTCTCGTGTCCTTCCTGTGGGCGGGCGCAGGTGGATGTGTACACCCTGGCCGAGCAGGTGCAGGCCGGCCTCGCGGGGCTCAAGGTCCCGCTGCGGGTGGCCGTCATGGGCTGTGTCGTCAACGGTCCCGGCGAGGCCAGGGAGGCCGACCTCGGCGTCGCCTCCGGCAACGGCAAGGGCCAGATCTTCGTCAAGGGCGAGGTCGTCAAGACCGTGCCCGAGTCGCGGATCGTCGAGACCCTGATCGAGGAGGCCCTGCGCATCGCCGAGGAGATGGGCGTCGACGTCGACCTCGACGACGACGAGACCACCGGTCCGGAGGTCGTCGTCCGCTGAC
>NZ_JBFBIP010000074.1:0-1118 GCF_040685655.1 Microbispora sp. NPDC088329 | reverse complement strand
AACTTGGCGACCCGGTAGGTCGTCCGGGTGCCGTCGTCGTTCATCACGGTGACGTAGTCGGCCGAGACCTCCTCCACCACACCGGCCTTCTCGGCCGTGATGACGTCACCCGTGTCGACCGCGGCGCGGTATTCCATGCCGGTGCCGACCAGCGGGGCCTCGCTCTTGAGCAGGGGCACCGACTGCCGCTGCATGTTCGAGCCCATGAGCGCGCGGTTGGCGTCGTCGTGCTCGAGGAACGGAATCATGGCGGTGGCCACGGACACCATCTGGCGAGCCGACACGTCGACGTAGTCGACCTCATCGGGACGGGCCAGTTCGGTCTCCCCTCCCTTGGTGCGCACCAGGACGCGCGTCTCGGCGAACGAGCCGTCGGCGTTCAGCGCCGTCGTGGCCTGCGCCTTGACGTACCTGTCCTCCTCGTCCGCGGTCAGGTAGTCGATCTGGTCGGTCACCTTGCCGTCGACGACGCGGCGGTACGGCGTCTCGACGAAGCCGAACGGGTTGATGCGGGCGTAGGAGGCCAGTGAGCCGATCAGGCCGATGTTCGGGCCCTCCGGCGACTCGATCGGGCACATCCGGCCGTAGTGAGACGGATGCACGTCGCGGACCTCGAAGCCCGCACGCTCACGCGACAGACCACCGGGCCCCAGCGCGTTTAGGCGGCGCTTGTTCGTCAGCCCGGCCAGCGGGTTGATCTGGTCCATGAACTGCGACAGCTGCGAGGTGCCGAAGAACTCCTTGATCGACGCCACGACCGGGCGGATGTTGATCAGCGACTGCGGCGTGATCGCGTCCACGTCCTGCGTGGTCATGCGCTCGCGGACGACGCGCTCCATGCGGGCCAGGCCCAGGCGGACCTGGTTCTGGATCAGCTCGCCCACCGTGCGCACCCGCCGGTTGCCGAAGTGGTCGATGTCGTCGGTCTCGACGATGACGTCACCGCTCACGCCCGGCATCGTCGCCTGGCCGGCGTGCAGCCGGACGAGGTATTCGATGGTGGCGACGATGTCGTCCTCCGTTAGCGTGCCCTGGGTGATGTCGGCCTGGACGCCCAGCTTCTTGTTGATCTTGTAGCGGCCGACCTTCGCGAGGTCGTAACGCTTCGGATTGAAGTA
>NZ_JBFBIP010000073.1:0-1135 GCF_040685655.1 Microbispora sp. NPDC088329 | reverse complement strand
ACCGGGTTGGAGTACGTCGACGACGGCGGCCACGGCCCGCCCGGCGACGGACTCGGTGACGGACTCGGCGAGGGAGAGACCGAAGGGGACGCCGAGGGACTGGCACTGGGACTGGCACTGGGACTGGCACTGGGACTGGCGCTCGGGCTCGCCGAGGGGCTGGTGACGGTGCCGCTGCAGGTCGTGCCGTTCAGCGCGAAGCCGGTCGGCACCGGATTGGACGAGGTCCAGGCGCCGTTGAAGCCGAACGACGTGCTGCCCCCGGTCGGGATGGCGCCGTTGTAGGAGGCGTTGGTCACGGTGACCTGGGCGCCGGACTGGGTGTAGCTGCCGTTCCACAGCTGGCTGATCGTTTGCCCTGCCGGGAACGACCAGGTCAGGCGCCAGCCGTCGACCGGGTCGCCCAGATTGACCACGTCAACGTTGGCGCCGAAGCCGTCCTGCCATTGGTTGGTCACCGTGTAGGTGACCCGGCAGCCCGCGGCGGCCCGGGCGGAGCCGGCGGTCGCGACTCCGAGGACGCTGAGCGCCGCGGCCATCCCGGCCGCGAGCCAGCGTCGATGTCGAGTGAAGCGCACGAGAATCTCCAGAGGGTGAAGAGCTGCCGGGATCTGTCAGGAGAGGGTGCAGGCGTTTCCGTTGAGCGTGAACGCGGTGGGCTTGGCGGCGTTGCCGGTGTGGGTGGCCTGGAAGCCGATCTCCGTGGAGGCTCCGGGGGCCAGCGAGCCGTTGTAACTCACGTTCTTCGCCGTGACCTGGCCACTCGTGGGCGAGTAGGTGGCGTTCCATCCGCCGGTGATGGCCTGTCCGCCGGGCAGGGTGAAGGTCAGCGACCAGCCGTTGACGGCGGAGGAGCCGGTGTTGGTGACCGTGATGTTCTCGGTCAGCCCGTCGTTCCAGGCGTTGACGGTGGCGCTGACCCGGCAGGCGCCCGATCCGCCGCCGGGCGACGGCGAAGTGCTCGGCGAAGTGCTCGGCGAACTGCTCGGGGAACTGCTCGGTGAGCTGCGCGGGGAGGGTGAGGGAGACGTCGTCACGCCGCTGCCGTCGAGGCCGAGGAAGGAGATGGCGTAGGCGATCTGGCCGTTCATCGGCAGCTGGTGGCCGACGCCGGAGATGCTGATGCCCTCGACGG
>NZ_JBFBIP010000072.1:0-1140 GCF_040685655.1 Microbispora sp. NPDC088329 | reverse complement strand
GGAGCGGTCGAAGGTGGGGCTGGCGATTGGGACGAAGTCGTAACAAGGTAGCCGTACCGGAAGGTGCGGCTGGATCACCTCCTTTCTAAGGAGCATTCGGCCGGCCTGATCCCCATCGTTTGGTGGGTGGGTTGGTCCATGTCGCGTTCACCGGCGAGTGTCTGGTGCGTGACGCGCTCATTAGTGGAGCACTGGTTATTCGGGTCGGCCGGTTCTGGTCGTCTGGTGAGTACCGCCGCGGGTTGTTCGTGGAGTGGGAAAGCCGGCGGTGGGGCTGGTTGGCTCGGGCACACTGTTGGGTCCTGAGGGAACGGACCGTTTGCCCGCCGCTTAGCGGCGGGTGGTTCGTTGTCTCCAGGGCTGGTCTCCTGCCATACCGGCTGGGGTCCTTTGGTCGTGAGTCTGCCGTGAGGTGGGTTTGCGGGTGGAGGGTTCGGGTGTTTGGTGGTGGGGTGGGCTGGTTGTCTGGTTGTTGTTTGTGAATTGCATAGTGGACGCGAGCATCTTTGTGGCCAAGTTGTTTAGGGCACACGGTGGATGCCTTGGCATCAGGAGCCGATGAAGGACGTGGGAGGCTGCGTTAAGCCTCGGGGAGTCGCCAACCAGACGTTGATCCGGGGATGTCCGAATGGGGAAACCTAGCACCAGTCATGTGGTGTTGCCTCCGCCTGAATGTATAGGGCGGTTGGTGGTAACGCGGGGAAGTGAAACATCTCAGTACCCGTAGGAAAAGAAAACAAATAGTGATTCCGTGAGTAGTGGTGAGCGAAAGCGGAGGAGGCTAAACCGTGCGCGTGTGATAGCCGGCGGGCGTTGCGTGTGCGGGGTTGTGGGATCCTTCTGGACGGTCCGCTGATCGTCCGGGGAGTGAGAAATCCTTCTGATAGTCGAACGCTCTGGGAAGGGCGGCCGTAGACCGTGATAGCCGGGTAGATGAAATTGGATGGACTCCCGAGGGGTGTCCCGAGTAGCACGGGGCTCGAGGAATCCTGTGTGAATCTGCCAGGACCACCTGGTAAGCCTAAATACTTCCTGATGACCGATAGTGAACGAGTACCGTGAGGGAAAGGTGAAAAGCGCCCCGGTGAGGGGTCGTGAAATAGTACCTGAAACCGTGTGCCTACAAGCCGTAGGAGCGTA
>NZ_JBFBIP010000071.1:0-1158 GCF_040685655.1 Microbispora sp. NPDC088329 | reverse complement strand
GTGCTCAGGCCCCGAGGGGTGTGCCCCGGCTGTTGAGGATGAGTTTCTCGATGCGCTTGCGGCGGCGGGAAGCGGTCAGCCGGAAGGCGAGGAAGGCGAGGACGAGCAGCGCGAGGACAGCCAGTTGCGGCCAGGGCAGTGCCCAGACGGAGGTGTCGATCGACACCCGCTCGGCGGTGACGCCGGGGAGGGGCCGGCCCGCGGGCGCGGGGATCGCCATCACCGTGGTGGTGATCACTCCCATCGGCCAGGCGCCGCTCACCCGTGCGGTGAACGTGCGTTTGCCGCCCGGCATGATCTCCCTGGCCTTGGCGTCGGATTTGTCGTTCCAGTCGCTTTCGCCGACGAAGGTGGAGGTCAGGATCCGGGAGTCGGGGGCCAGGCGGACGTTGCCGATGTTGGCGACGGTGTAGGTCACATCGACCGATCCGGCGGCGAAGGGGTTCCACGACCAGGTGTAGGCGGCCCGCACGTCGCTGACGGCGACCTTGGCCACGTAGTCGCCGCTCACGCGGATGTTCAGGCGGACGCCGACCCGGTTTTGGACCCGCACCTGCCCCGAGACGGTGTCCACGGAGGCGGTCACGCCCGCGGGGTGGTCGCCCGGCGTCGCGTTCTGCGGGATGGAGACCTTCACGGGCACGACGGCGGTGGCTCCGGCGGCGATGGTCACCTTGTCGGGGATGGTGATCCAGGAGCCGCCGTCGACGGGTTTGGCGTCCGAGGGCCGCATGTCGAAGTAGCCCTTGGAGGTCAGGTAGCCGTCGTTGGCGTCGATCGCGAAGTCGACCGGCTCGGTGGAGCGGTTGATGACGGCGATGTGCTCATCGGCCTGCTGCCCGGCGGCGAGTTCGACGTCGATGACGCGGCGGCCGTCGGGGCCGTTCGCGTCGGCGGGCACGACCGACCAGGTGACGTCGGCGCTTGCGGGGGTGGCTAACGCGACCAAGGCGACCAGTACGGTCGCGCCGACAGCCTGAAGAACGGCGAGCAGGACGAGGGCGCCCCGTGAACGGCTCTTGGTCAACGAAGGTGTCTCCTGTCTCATTGTGGGTGTCCGGGACGCGTGCGAGTCTGGCACGCGTCCCGGACGCCCACAGTAGGCGGTGGCGTCCTGCCTTCGGGTCAGGTCTGGTTGAACAGCGACAGCGTCAGGGT
>NZ_JBFBIP010000070.1:0-1197 GCF_040685655.1 Microbispora sp. NPDC088329 | reverse complement strand
TCGCGCCGACGGCGAGGCGGGCCGGAGGCATCCGGCGTTTCCAAGGAAGTACGTAAGTAGACGCAAGCACTTGCGTTGGCTGTCGTATAGTTGCGTCCATGACACGACGGCTTGCGGAAGTGGCCAAGAAGGTGGGCGTGAGCGAGGCGACGGTGAGTCGCGTGCTCAACGGCAAGCCGGGGGTCTCCGACGCCACCAGGGAGGCGGTGCTCACCGCTCTCGACGTGCTGGGATACGAACGGCCGACCCAGTTGCGCGGCGACCGCGGCCGGCTCGTCGGCCTGGTCCTCCCCGAGTTGCAGAACCCTATTTTCCCGGCGTTCGCCGAGGTCGTCGGGGGTGCGCTGGCCCAGCAGGGGTTCACGTCCGTGCTGTGCACCCGGACCGTGGGCGGTGTCTCCGAGTCCGACTATGTGGACCTGCTCCTCCAGCAGCACGTGTCCGGAATGGTCTTCGCGGGCGGCCTGTACGCCCAGGGAGACGCCTCCCACAGCCACTACCGAAGGGTCCTGGAGCGCAAGCTGCCGACCGTGCTCGTCAACGCGGCCGTCGAACATCTCGGGTTTCCCCAGGTCTCGTGCGACGACGTGGCCGCCGCGGAGATCGCGCTCGCCCATCTCATGGCGCTCGGGCACCGCGACGTCGCGATGCTGCTCGGCCCGCCCGACCATGTGCCGTCCCAGCGCAAGCTCGCGGCGTTCCGCGCGTACGCCGCCGCCAACGGCCTGGATCTCGGTCCCGATCACGTCGAGCACACGATGTTCTCGCTGGAAGGCGGGCACGCCGCCGCCACGCGCATGATCGCCAGAGGTGTGACCGGCATCATCTGCGCCAGTGACGTGCTCGCCCTCGGCGCGATCAGGGCGGCGCGCCGGGCGGGACTGTCGGTGCCCGAGGACGTCTCCGTCATCGGATACGACGACTCGGCGCTGATGAACTGCGTGGATCCGCCGCTGACCACGGTCCGCCAGCCCATCGACGCTATGGGCAGGGCGGCGGTCGAGCTGCTGGTGGCCCAGATCGACGCGGCCGTGGTGCCGGGGGACGAGCTGTTGTTCGAACCCGAGCTGGTCGTACGCGCCTCAACCGCGCCCGCACCCCGTTCCTGACGCTCCTGGCTGCGGGATCGCTGCTGCTCTCCGGCGGTCGCTTCCCATGGAGGAGCTCTGCCTCCGGCCCGCCTCGCCGTCGGCGCGG
>NZ_JBFBIP010000069.1:0-1216 GCF_040685655.1 Microbispora sp. NPDC088329 | reverse complement strand
CAGGGCAAGGGCATGAGCGACCTGCTGGAGCAGCAGGTGCCGCAGTCCATCACGCTGACCTCGGAGACCGTCAGCAAGGACAATGTGGACAAGTATCTGCCGTCCGGCTTCGAGTCGTGACGTCTGTCATCGGGATCGGCATGGTCGGGTACGCGTTCATGGGCCGTACCCACTCCCAGGCATGGCGCAGTGTGAACGCGTTCTTCGACCTGCCGATCAAACCCGCGATGGTGGCCGTGGCGGGCAGGTCCGCCGAGGCCACCGCGCAGGCCGCGGAGACGCTGGGCTGGGCGCACGCGGAGACCGACTGGAAGCGGCTCCTCGAGCGTGACGACGTGCAGGTGATCGACATCTGCACGCCGGGCGACAGCCACGCCGAGATCGCCATCGCGGCGCTGGAGGCGGGCAAGCACGTCATCTGCGAGAAGCCGCTGGCCAACACCGTGGCCGAGGCCGAGGCCATGGCCGCCGCCGCCCGCGCGGCGGCGGCGCGCGGGGTGCGCAGCATGGTCGCCTTCAACTATCGCCGCGTGCCCGCCATCGCGCTGGCCCGGCGGTTCGTCGAAGAGGGCAGGCTCGGGGAGATCCGGCACGTGCGGGCGCAGTACCTGCAGGACTGGATCGTCGACCCGGAGTTCCCGCTGGTCTGGCGGCTGCAGAAGGACAAGGCCGGGTCCGGGGCCCTCGGTGACATCGGCGCCCACATCATCGACACCGCGCAGTTCATCGTCGGTGAACGGCTCGTCGGGGTCTCGGCGCTGACCGAGACCTTCGTCAAGGAGCGCCCCCTGGCCACCAACTCGGCCGGGCTCTCGGCCGGTGGCGGCGCCGGGAGGGGCACGGTCACCGTCGACGACGCCGCGCTGTTCATCGGCCGGCTCAGCGGCGGCGGCCTGGCGTCGTTCGAGGCCACCCGGTTCGCCGGCGGCCGCAAGAACGCGCTGCGCATCGAGGTCAACGGATCGCTGGGCAGCCTGTCCTTCGACTTCGAGGCGATGAACGAGCTGTGGTTCCACGACCACACCATCCCCAGCGGTGAGCACGGGTTCCGGCGGGTGCAGGTCACCGAGCCGGACCACCCGTACGCCGGGGCCTGGTGGCCCCCGGGTCACGGCCTCGGATACGAGCACACCTTCACCCACGAGGTGAAGGACTTCATCGAGGCGGTGGCCGCCGGCACCGACCCCGCACCGTCCTTCGAGGACGGGCTGCGGGT
>NZ_JBFBIP010000068.1:0-1227 GCF_040685655.1 Microbispora sp. NPDC088329 | reverse complement strand
CAAAAAATTGTCCGGCGGCGTCCTACTCTCCCACACCGTCCCCGGTGCAGTACCATCGGCGCTGACAGGCTTAACTTCCGGGTTCGGAATGTAACCGGGTGTTTCCCTGCCGCTATAACCGCCGTAACCCCATGAAACACACAACCACACAGGTTGCTGTCTCTGAGATCACATAGTGAACGCGAGCATAATATGGTCAAGTCCTCGGCCTATTAGTACCGGTCAGCTCCACACATTACTGCGCTTCCACTTCCGGCCTATCAACCCCATCATCTCTAGGGGGCCTTACCCACTCTCGTGGTGGGAGACCTCATCTTGAGGCGAGCTTCCCGCTTAGATGCTTTCAGCGGTTATCCCTACCGAACGTAGCCAACCAGCCGTGCTCCTGGCGGAACAACTGGCACACCAGAGGTTCGTCCGTCCCGGTCCTCTCGTACTAGGGACAGCCCCTCGCAAGTCTCCTGCGCGCGCAGCGGATAGGGACCGAACTGTCTCGCGACGTTCTAAACCCAGCTCGCGTACCGCTTTAATGGGCGAACAGCCCAACCCTTGGGACCTACTCCAGCCCCAGGATGCGACGAGCCGACATCGAGGTGCCAAACCATCCCGTCGATATGGACTCTTGGGGAAGATCAGCCTGTTATCCCCGGGGTACCTTTTAGCCGTTGAGCGACACCGCTTCCACACGCCGATGCCGGATCACTAGTCCCAGCTTTCGCTCCTGCTCGACCCGTCAGTCTCACAGTCAAGCTCCCTTGTGCACTTACACTCGACACCTGATTGCCAACCAGGCTGAGGGAACCTTTGGGCGCCTCCGTTACCTTTTAGGAGGCAACCGCCCCAGTTAAACTACCCACCAGACACTGTCCCCCACCCGGATACACGGGCGCGGGTTAGACGTCCAAAACGACCAGAGTGGTATTTCACCAATGACTCCACCCTGACTAGCGTCAGAGCTTCCCAGTCTCCCACCTATCCTACACAAGACGCTCCAAACGCCAATGTCAAGCTGTAGTGAAGGTCCCGGGGTCTTTCCGTCCTGCTGCGCGAAACGAGCATCTTTACTCGTACTGCAATTTCACCGGGCCTGTGGTTGAGACAGCGGGGAAGTCGTTACGCCATTCGTGCAGGTCGGAACTTACCCGACAAGGAATTTCGCTACCTTAGGATGGTTATAGTTACCACCGCCGTTTACCGGCGCTTAAGTTCTCACCTTCGCACCCCGAA
>NZ_JBFBIP010000067.1:0-1430 GCF_040685655.1 Microbispora sp. NPDC088329 | reverse complement strand
TGGTCGATCAGGGTGGACAGCCGCTGCGGCGCCCCCGAGACGTTGTAGTTCTGCAGCACGTCGTTGGTGCCGATGTGCAGCAACACCGTGCGCGGGGTGTAGGTCTGCACCCAGCGGGTGATGTTGGCGTCGATCTGGTCGATCCGCCACCCGGGGTGGCCCTCGTGGTCGTGGTCGCCCAGATTGGACGGCCCGTTGTACTGCGATCCGACGAAATCGACCGTGTAACGCCCGGCGGCCAGGCGCTGCCACAGGCCGATGCGATAACCGCCCGGCACCTGGGTGCCCTCGGTGATCGAGTCGCCGAGCGGCATGACCCGCACCCCGCCGTTGGACTCGGCGTGGGCGACGCCCGGCGCCATCGCCGCGACGGTCATGGCCAGGAGCGCGGTGGTCAGCCGGCGGCTCCACCGCCTCCAACCGTGGGTGCGCGGCCTCTCCGCGGAACCAGCACTTGTTAGCGTTAACATCTACAGTGGTCCATCCTTCCCGATGGCGGCGAGCTGAATGAGGCGAGGCTCTGGCATGGCGGTGCGGTCTCCAGTCGATGAAGACCATCAGCGGCGCAGGCCGGCTCCGTGGCGCCGTCCGCAGACTTGTTAGCGCTAACAGAGACCGGCGAGTCGTTGCTTCTCTTCTGGGGCGGCCGGTGGATGGTGGTGCGCCGGAGCAAATACGAGCCGGAGGGGCTCCGTCAAGGGCCCCGGCACCCGCCGATCCGTGCCGGCACGGAGCGGACGTTCGTTCATCAGGACTTATCAGGAACGGCCGGGCAGCGATCGGCACAGGAGTCGTACTGAAAGTTTCATCGACGACGCGTCTCATAGGTCGAGGTCGTCGCCATGTTTGCGATGGCTGTAGGGCCTACTGGGCCCCCGTGAGGGCAGCATGACGAGACAGGGTCGCCGAAACTTTCAGGATAGTCTTGACACATTTCGGCGAGGTTTCCAGACTGAGTCCCCGAGGCGGTCTCTCCCTGCCAGGTCGGTGGTGAAGCGGCAGGGGGTCGCCGTCCGCGACGCCCTCGTGGTGTGCGTCCCGTGATGGGACGCGGTGCCGATCCCGCGGATGTCCCGCTTTCCGTGATTCAGTTGTGGAGGCTCAGGCATGGATACGAACGCCACCCCCTCAGATCGGCTCCGGCGACCACGCCGCGGCCGGGTGCTGCTCGCCGGCGCCCTCGGCGTTCTCGGCGCCATCACCGCCGTGGCGGTGTCGGTTCCCGCCGACGCGGCGGCGAGCACGCTGGGCGCCGCGGCGGCGCAGAGCGGCCGTTATTTCGGTACGGCGATCAGCGCGAACAGGCTCGGCGACTCGCAGTACTCCACGATCGCCAACCGTGAGTTCAACATGATCACGGCTGAGAACGAGATGAAGCCCGACGCGACCGAGCCGCAGCCGGGGCAGTTCAACTTCACCAACGCCGACCG
>NZ_JBFBIP010000066.1:0-1457 GCF_040685655.1 Microbispora sp. NPDC088329 | reverse complement strand
GCCCCAGCAGGCGAGCTCCAGGCCGTCGTAGCCCCATTCCGAGGCCAGCCGGCAGACCTCCTCGAACGGCAGGTCCGCCCACTGCCCCGTGAACAGTGTGATCGGTCGCGTCATCTCACCCTCGCTCTCACAGTCCTGTGCACCATCAGATCGCGGTCCAGCCCGACCCGGCGGCCGCGCTCTGCTCGACGGCCTCCAGCACCCGCTGCACCCGCAGCCCGTCCTCGAAGGACGGTGCGGGGTCGGTGCCGGCGGCCACCGCCTCGATGAAGTCCTTCACCTCGTGGGTGAAGGTGTGCTCGTACCCGAGGCCGTGACCCGGCGGCCACCAGGCCCCGGCGTACGGGTGCTCCGGCTCGGTGACGAGGATCCGCCGGAACCCGCTCTCGGCGGCGTCGAGCGTGTGGTCGTGGAACCACAGCTCGTTCATCGCCTCGAAGTCGAAGGTCAGGCTGCCCAGCGAGCCGTTGACCTCGATGCGCAGCGCGTTCTTGCGGCCGCTGGCGAAGCGGGTGGCCTCGAAGGACCCCAGCGCCCCGCCCTCGAAGCGGCCGATGAACAGCGCGGCGTCGTCCACCGTCACCTCGCCCATCTCACCGGTGCCGCCCTCACCGGCGAGGCCGCTCGACCCCTCGGCGAGCGGGCGCTCCTTGACGAACGTCTCGGTGATCGCGCTCACCCCGGTCAGCGACCGGCCGACGATGAACTGCGCGGTGTCGATGATGTGGGCGCCGATGTCACCGAGGGCCCCGGACCCGGCCTTGTCCTTCTGCAGCCGCCAGACCAGCGGGAACTCCGGGTCGACGATCCAGTCCTGCAGGTACTGCGCCCGCACGTGCCGGATCTCCCCGAGCCTGCCCTCTTCGACGAACCGCCGGGCCAGCGCGATGGCGGGCACGCGGCGGTAGTTGAAGGCGACCATGCTGCGCACCCCGCGCGCCGCCGCCGCGCGGGCGGCGGCGGTCATGGCCTCGGCCTCGGCCACGGTGTTGGCCAGCGGCTTCTCACAGATGACGTGCTTGCCCGCCTCCAGCGCCGCGATGGCGATCTCGGCGTGGCTGTCGCCCGGCGTGCAGATGTCGATCACCTGCACGTCGTCACGCTCGAGGAGCCGCTTCCAGTCGGTCTCCACCGCCGCCCAGCCGAGCGTCTGCGCGGCCTCGGCCGTGCGCTCGGGCGACCGGCCGGCCAGGGCCGCCATGACGGGCCGTACCGGCAGGTCGAAGAACGAGGCGACGCTCCGCCACGCCTGCGAGTGAACGCGCCCCATGAACGCGTACCCCACCATGCCGACGCCCAGCGTCGGCCTGCTGTCTGTCACTGAATATCTCCCCCTATCAGGATTCGAAGCCGGACGGCAGGTACTTGTCCACATTGTCCTTGCTGACGGTCTCCGAGGTCAGCGTGATGGACTGCGGCACCTGCTGCTCCAGCAGGTCGCTCATGCCCTTGCCCTG
>NZ_JBFBIP010000065.1:0-1589 GCF_040685655.1 Microbispora sp. NPDC088329 | reverse complement strand
ATCTCCACCACCGTCTGCGTCACCGGGCCACCCTCGAACACCCGCGAAGCGCCCTGCGTCAAACTGATCAACCCGGCCGCCACCGCCGCCAGCTGATCCGCCCGGTCCTTGGGAAACCCATCCGAAAACGCCAGAGGCAACCCATCCGCCGACACCACCACGGTGTGCGCCACACCCGGCACGTTGTTCACAAAGTCCGTGATCAACCAGTTCAGGCCGCGCGCGGCCTGGCTCATCTCCCTCATCAGTCCTCCTTCTCACTGTCCTGGGCATCGGGCCTGCCCAGGGCCGCCGCCCCGGGATATCCCTGGTCCTCCCCGGCCTCCCCACGAGCGACCGCCCGGCCCTGCCGAACGCCCTGCTGGAAACTGGAGAGCCTGCTGCGCACCCGCTCGGGCGAGAGCACGGGCGGAGGCGACGGCGGGGAAGCCGGCGCCGCGGCGGCGGGCTCCGCTGAGCCGGTGGGAGCCGTGGCCGAGCCGGGCACCAGGTTGGCCTTCGGCACCCGCTTCGGCAGACCGGACGAAGTCACCCCGCCCAGGGCCGGCTCGCTGGCCGCCTTCGCCGCCTGCCAGCCGACGTCCGCCGGGGACGACCAGGCGTTGCTTTCCACACCGGTCTCGCCGTCGGAGTCGCTCTTGTCCCCCGGGACGTCGACCTTCCTGAACCAGTCCGACTCCACCGCGGCGAAGATCGGAAGGAACTCCTCCCCCGACTCCAGCGGCGAGGTCCGCACCACCGGCAGCGGGCCGGTATTGTCATCGCCCTCGAAGGCGCCGCGACCCGTCTGTCCGGGCCAGCCGGCGGCGCCCTCCTGCGGGGTGCCGGGCCAGGAACCACCCCCCGGCGGAGGCAGATGACCAGGCCAGGGCGTGTCCACCGGAGCCTCGCCGACATGACCCCGGCTGAAGGGATTGGTGTCGAACGGGCTGGAATCGAACGGCCCCGAATCGAACGTCGTGCTCTCGAACGGGTCTCGCCCGGACGCCGTCTTCTCGGACGGCGCGTCGAACGGCGCCTTGTCGAAGGCCGCCCGGTCGAACGGCCCGGACTCGAACGGGCTCCTGGCGAACGGATCGGGCTGCTGCCCGCCCTGTCCTGCCGCGCCCTGTCCTGCCGCGCCCGGGCCGAAACCGCCCGTGTCGAAGGGGTTGCGGGCGAAGGGATCGGACTCGCCCTGACGCCCCTGGCCGCCCGTGTCGAACAGGTTGCGCGCGAACGGGTCGCCGCCCGCGCTCCGGCCCTGCGGCGGCTCGAAGGGGTTGCGAGCGAACGGATCGGGGTCGAAGTCGACGGTCTCCCGCGGGAAGGACTCGAACGGCCCCCGTTCGAAGGGATCAGCACCCGGAGCGCCCACACCCGGCGCATCCGCACCGAAGACCGGAGTACGCGGCGGGTTCTCGAACGGCGTCGGGCTGGCCAGAGCCGGCGCCCCACCGAACACCGACCCACCGAACTGCGGACCCGCCCCGGCCCCCGGCATCGGACTGGCCAGCTCCGGCTGCGGCACACCCGGGAACGCCCCACCGGCATTGGCCAGCAACGCCTCGGGCAACAACACCATCGCCGTCAGACCACCCGTGTCCTGC
>NZ_JBFBIP010000064.1:0-1639 GCF_040685655.1 Microbispora sp. NPDC088329 | reverse complement strand
ACCGGGTTGGAGTACGTCGACGACGGCGGCCACGGCCCGCCCGGCGACGGACTCGGTGACGGACTCGGCGAGGGAGAGACCGAAGGGGACGCCGACGGACTCGAGGAGGGATCGGAGACGCTCCCGACCCGGACCGGTTGCCACTGCTGGTTGTTGCCGCCCCAGTCGGAGTACTGCACGATTCTGCCGCCGTCCGCGGTGGAGGCGTTCTGGACCTCGACGGCCTTGCCGCTGTTGCGGTTGATCAGCCGTATGTAGCCGCCGGACGAGTCCGCGAGCTGGAACTGCTGGTTGGTGCCGTTGTGGTCGGTCCACTGCACGACGTCCGCCGCGTCCGCGGTGGAGAGGTTGTATACGTCGAGCACCTTGCCCGAGTGCCGCGACTGCAGGCGGTAGTAGCCGCCGCCGGAGTCGACGAAGCGCCACTGCTGGTTGTTCGCGTCGGTGCGCGACCACTGCACCAGCGACCCGCCGTCGGCGGTGGAGAAGCCGGAGACGTCGAGGGCCTTGCCGCTGTTGCGGTTCACGAGGACGTACCAGGCGTTGGTGTCGACGCTCGCCGCCGACGCCGGCGCCACCCAGGTGAGGGCGGTGGCGAGGACAGTCGCGAGCGCCGCCAGCAGACAAGCGACGACGGTGGCCGGCGAACGTCGCCGGCGACCCGCCACCCGTGTGGGGGGTGAGTGCATCTTCTCTCCTGCGAAGGTGGGGGGACACGGCGGGCCGTTCCGTCCGGCGTCGCGGTGGATGCCCGCCTTCACACGGCGGATTCCCTGCATGGCGGGAATCTCCGCGGATGGACGACCTCCGGGGTCCAGGGCGAATCCGAACGTGCGGCCTCGACGCACGACGAGCCAGGCCGGTCGCCCGATCCTGTGAGCGTTAACATCAGTCGCGAAACGTTCGCTCCTCTCTCAGGATGACCGGAGGTGGTGGTGCGCCGGAGCAAATACGACGCGGTGAGCGCCTGTCAAGGCGACGGCTTCCGCCTGTCGCCTCCGTGACGTCGATACGCCTCCTGTCACCCGGCGCGACGAGCCCCGGAGACTTCGGCTGCGGTTCGCATGGCGATGAAACGTTCATCCGGACCGCGGTCGCGGCGGGCCGCCGGCCGCGGAGCCCGGAAAGTTACACCGCTTGTTGACACATCAGCGCAGCGTGGAAGAGCTCCTGCGATCCGATGAGGCGAAACTTCCCGGAAACACTCTTGACACGTTTCCGGATCATTTCCAGACTGACTCCCCAAGGCGGCCTCCTCCTGCCGGAGTCGGTGGTGTGCGGCAGGGGCCGCACTCTGTGACGCGAACAGAGCGCGTCGTCGTTCCGCGGGCAGCTCCTTCCCGCGTTTCCTCGTTCGATTCCGCAGTGGAGGCTCAGGCATGGGCGAAAATCCCTCATCCGCCGGCTCAGTGCCGGTCAACTCAGCGACAGGGCGGCGACGGCTCGGCGGCGCCCGCCGGATGCTGGTCGCCGGCGCTGTCGGCGTGCTCGGCGCGGCCACCGCGCTGGCGGCGACCACTCCGGCGGATGCCGCCGCCGGCACACTGGGCGCGGCCGCCGCCCAAAGCGGCCGCTACTTCGGCACCGCGATCGCGGCCGGTCACCTGAACGACTCGACCTACGTCGCCACCTGGGACCG
>NZ_JBFBIP010000063.1:0-1646 GCF_040685655.1 Microbispora sp. NPDC088329 | reverse complement strand
CCGACGTCCTCGGCATCGACCGCGTCGGCATCCACGACAACTTCTTCGACCTCGGCGGACACTCACTCCTCGCGACACGAGTCATCAACCAGATCTCGAAGTCGTTGAATTCGAATGTTTCGGTCCGTGACCTGTTCAGATTTCCGACGATTTCGGGGTTGGCCTCTGAGGTCTCGGCTGCCGTAGAGAGCTCCGCTCCGCTCGCCATCCGGCGGGTGGTCTCCGAGGAATATGTGCTGTCATTCGCACAGCGCCGCCTTTGGTTCTTGAACCAGCTGGAGCCGGGAAGCCCGGAGTACAACATCCCGATGGGCTTCAGGATCAGAGGAAAGCTCGACATCGGCGCGCTCGAAGAAGCGCTCGCCGACCTGGTCGCCAGACACGAGACGTTGAGAACCAGGTTTGTGCTGCGCGGTGACGGAGAGCCGATCCAGGTTGTCGATGCCCCGTGGCACGTCGAGATCAGCCTGCTGGACCTCTCGGCGGTGCCCGACGACAGGAACCGGGAAACCGCGGCTCGGGCGGCGGTCGACGCCGAGGCGTCCAAGCCCTTCGATCTGACATCAGGACGACTGCTGCGCACCATGGCTGTCCGCCTGACCGACAGCGAGTGGTGGCTCCTCATATCGCTCCACCACATCGTCGCGGACGGCTGGTCTGTGGGTGTGCTGACCCGCGAGCTCCAAGCGCTGTACGAGGAGGCGCTCACCGGCGCACCGGCAAGGCTCGCGGAATTGCCCATCCAGTACAAAGACTTCGCCGCTTGGCAGCACGAGTGGTTGTCCGGATCGACGCTGGAACGGCAGCTGGCCTACTGGCAGGAGCAGCTGACCGGTTTAGAACCGCTGGAACTCCCCACTGATCGGATTCGTACTCCAACGCGGTCGAACGCTGGGGGTGAGGTCTCGTTCGTGGTTCCGGCAACCGTCGCCGCGGGGCTGCGTACCGTTGCCATCGAGCGTGGCGCCTCGTTGTTCATGGTCTGTCTCGCAGCCCTCCAGGTCGTGCTTTCCCGCTGGAGCGGACAGCATGACATCTCGATCGGCACCCCTATTTCCGGCCGGAACAAGGCGGAGGTCGAGGATCTGGTCGGTTTCTTCGTCAACACATTGGTGATTCGCGCCGATTTGAGTGGGAGCCCGACGTTCAGAGAGTTCCTCGAGCAGGTCAAGGAAACGACTCTGCAGGCATACACACATCAGGATCTTCCGTACCAGCAACTGGTCGAGGTCCTGGCTCCTGACCGGGATCTCACGCGTGCGCCGCTGGTTCAAACCACCTTCGCGCTGCAGAACGCGAATCAGGGGAAGCTGGTTCTCGGTGACCTCGATATCTCACCTCTCGTGCTGACGACGCACACCTCCAAGTTCGATCTCTCCGTCTTCCTCACAGAACGGGAAGACGGAGAACTCGTGGGCGAGGTGGAGTATTCAACGGATCTTTTCGATCCGGCCACGATCGAAAGGCTGACCAAGAATTTCGTGGCCACGCTGCGGTGTGTGGCGGACGATCCGACGCTGCCTCTGGGGAGCATTGACATGCTCTCGGCGACGGAGCGTGAGCTGCTGTTGCGGGTGTGGAACGACACCGCGGTTGTTCGTGCGGATGAGTTGACGGTGCATGAGCTGGTGGAGCGGCAGGCGGGG
>NZ_JBFBIP010000061.1:0-1829 GCF_040685655.1 Microbispora sp. NPDC088329 | reverse complement strand
CCCCTCACTCCCAACGGCAAGATCGACCGCGACGCCCTGCCCGAGCCTCCCGGCGACCGGCCCGACCTCGCCGACGCCTACACCGCACCCCGCGATGAGATCGAAACCGCCATCGCCGGCATCTGGTCCGACGTCCTCGGCATCGACCGCGTCGGCATCCACGACAACTTCTTCGACCTCGGCGGACACTCACTCCTCGCGACACGAGTCATCAACCAGATCGAGCTCCTCACAGGCCTGAACATTTCTCTGAAGGAGTTTTTCCTGGCTCCGACCGTGGCCTCGCTGATAGGAAAGCTTCTGGAGCTCGTTTCGGATGGTGAAGCAGACGGCTTCAGCAATGATGACGCATCCGAGACCTATTGATGACTGCAGGAGGAGCGGATATGGACAAGGTGACCGCCGAGTCACTCCTACTGTCTCGTATGAAGCGTCACGGCAAGAGTCCGGTCATTTCTCCTCGAGAAGAGTCCGGGCCTGCTCCGCTGTCCTTCGCGCAGCAGCGACTTTGGTTCCTGGATCAACTCAACCCGGGGCGTGCAGACTATGCCATGGCGTTCGCATTCACGCTTCGTGGACAGCTTGCGGTGTCGACCCTCAAAAGCGCTTTTCGGGACCTCGTAGAGCGGCATGAAGCACTGAGAACGCGATTCGAGGTATCCGAGGACGGAACTCCGGTCCAAATCGTGAACATCGCGCCGGACTTTGAGTTCAGTGTGATCGACATGGACTCATCAAGGGATCACGCGTCCCCCGGGGAGGCTTTGGAGCTGGTCGAGGGCGAAGCGCTTCGACCTTTCGACCTGTCTTCCGGGAATCTGCTGCGTGTCAAGGTGGTGCGGATGGCACCCGATGAGCACCTGCTACTGATGTCGCTGCACCACATCGTTGCCGACGGATGGTCGATCGATGTCCTGCTGAGGGATCTCCGCGCCTTCTATTCCGCCCGTATCCATCGGACCGATAGCGCACTCCCCGATCTCAAAATCCAGTACACGGACTTCGCGGCCTGGCAGCGGCAGTGGCTCTCCGGGGGGGTACGAGAGCACCAGTTGGCCTATTGGCGGGAGAAGCTCGCGAACCTCGAGCCCGTAGAGCTTCAAACGGACAGGCCTCGACCTGCGGCACCTTCCGGAGCAGGCGACAGTGTGTCATTCGCGGTGCCGGCAGAGGTGGTTTCATGCCTGCGCGACATCGCTACCCGAAGTGGCTCCTCACTTTTCATGGTGACATTGGCGGCCTTCAAGGTCGTACTGCAACGATGGACCGGGTGCCATGACATATCTGTGGGCACCCCCATAGCCGGGCGGAACAGGTTCGAGGTGGAAGACCTGATCGGCTTCTTCGTCAACACCCTCGTGATCCGCTCCGACCTGCATGGGGATCCGACCTTCGAAGATCTGCTGGGGCAGGTCAAGGAGACAATGCTGGAAGCCTACTCCCATCAGGACCTGGCGTTCGATTTGCTAGTCGAAGATCTGGCTCCAGAGCGGGATCCAAGCCGCATGCCGCTCGTTGGCTGCACCTTCTCCTTCGATGATTCGAACGACGGAGGCTGGGACCTCCCCGGTCTGACCGTGGATCCGGTCGAACTTCCTTACAAAACAACGAAGTTCGACCTCTCGGTCTTCCTCGCCGAAGACGACAACGGTGGATTCCGTGGCGATTTCGTCTTCTCCACCGAGCTGTTCGACAAGGAAACCATCAGGAATCTCGCGGACCGATACGCAAGGGTTCTGGAGGGGGTCGCCGCCGGTCCGGATCTGGCGATCAGCCGGATTGACGTCCTTGCTCCCGCGGAGCGTGAGCTGCTGTTGCGGGTGTGGAAC
>NZ_JBFBIP010000060.1:0-1834 GCF_040685655.1 Microbispora sp. NPDC088329 | reverse complement strand
GGCGACCAAAGGCGCCCAATCCGCGGCACCAGCAGCGGCGACGGTATTGGCGGCAGCAGCGGTCGTGGTGGTCGCGGTGGCGGCGGGTGCGGTGACGGTATTGGCAG
Source organism: Microbispora sp. NPDC088329 (assembly GCF_040685655.1). Lineage (NCBI taxonomy): Bacteria > Bacillati > Actinomycetota > Actinomycetes > Streptosporangiales > Streptosporangiaceae > Microbispora > Microbispora sp. NPDC088329. The sequence continues at coordinate 1,727 of NZ_JBFBIP010000060.1, read as the reverse complement.
CGGTCGCGGCGGTCGCGGTGGCGGTCGTGGTGGCTGCGGTCGTGGTGGCGGCAGTCGTGGTGGCAGTCGTGGTGGCGGCGGTGGTGGTGGCGAGTTCGCGTAGCCGGGTGAGGGTGATCTGGAGTTCGACGATGCCGCCGCGGGCCTCGCGTGGGGGCCGTTGCGCGGTGGGGCAGGGGCGCCGGCGGGTGATACCGGTCAGCAGTAGGTGCCCGTCGTCGGCGCAGATGGCATAGCGCCACTGCCCGCTGAGCATGCCGGCGACGATGCGGCGGGCGTGAGCGGCGTGGACCATGCCCCAGCCGGGCAGGTGGGCCGGGTGCTCGTCGAGGCCGAGCAGGGTGGTCAGTTCCACCCGTATTTCCGGTATCGACCACCTCCAGCCCGCGACCGGCCGCTCACCGGCATGGTCAAGCCCTCGCCGGAGTCCCTTGTGCCCGGGTCCGTCCCCCGCCTCGTGGGCGAAATCGTGGCGGTCCTCACTCCCGGGGCTGTGCCCGCGCTGTTGCCCGGGGCTGCGCCCACGCTCGTGTCCAGGGCTGCACCCACGCTCGTGGGCGAAGTCCCGCCGCTGCTCGTGTGCGGAGTTGTGCCCGCGCTCGTGGGCGAAGTCCTGCCGCTGCTCGTGTGTGGGGTTGTGCCGGTGCCTGTGCGCGACCTCCTCGCTGGGGCTGTGTCCGTGCTCGTGTTCAGGGCTGTGGCCATGCTCGTGGGCGAAGTCCTGCCGCTGCTCGTGTGCGGGGTTGTGCCGGTGCCTGTGCGCGACCTCCTCGCTGGGCCTGTGTGCGGGGCTGTGTGCGGGGCTGTGTCCGTGCTGGTGTCCGGGGGTGGTTGCCGGTTCGCTGGTCCCGCCGGGCACCCCAGGACGCGCAGCGCTACCGCCCTTGTGGCCGGCTCCGCCATAGGATGCCGCGCGCGTTCCACCGTGGGGTTCAGGGCGTGTCCCCGCGTGGGGTTCAGGGCGTGTCCCCGCGTGGGGTTCAGGGCGCACCTGGCCGGACGTCTCACGGGGCACCTCAGGGCGAACCGCGCTTGCGGTCCTGTCGATGGTCTCACCAATGGCCCCCACCGCAGTTCCGCCGCCGGTCTGGTCGCCGGTGCCTGCACCGGTTTCCTCGCCGGTCTGGTCGCCGGGCTCGCTGCTGGTCTCGTCAGCGGTTCCCCCGCTGGTTTCCTTACCGGAGCTGCCGCCAGGTGCAACGTCGGTCTGGTCGCCGGTGTTGTCACCGGTTTCCTCGCCGGTCTGGTCGCCGGTTTCCTCGCCGCACGCGCCGCCGGTCTTCTCGGTGGTTTCCTTCCCCGCCGCAGCCGGGGGTGCGGGTGCGGGCGAAAGGTCAGGGGAGCCGGCCGGGGCGTCGGAAAAGGAGGTGTCACAGGCGTCCACGAAAGGGTGAGCGCGGACATGAGCGATGATCTCGGCATCGGACAGGCCTTCGAAGCTGCCGTCCAGACTGCCCAGGAACAGATCAGCACGAATGTGATCGACGGGACGGCGGTCCCCGGCGCGTTTGCACGCCCGGGCCAGCTCGTCGATGCGCTCACACCCGGCCACCGCCCGCTCCAGCGGCAGATCCAGGCCCGACACCGTCGCGGTGCCGTCGTCGTTGCGCATCCCGACCACCCGGCGTCTGCGCACCGCCTCCCGATAACGCCTTTCCGCCCAGCCCGGATCGATCGCCAGCACCAGACGCTGAATCTGCTCCACCAGCTCTCCCACCGTCCAGGTC
>NZ_JBFBIP010000059.1:0-2233 GCF_040685655.1 Microbispora sp. NPDC088329 | reverse complement strand
TTGACATTGCTACGCAACCGCGCCTCGTCACCCGCCAGCCGCACAGCCTCCCGATGCACCTCATCGAACGCCCGCGCCACTTCACCGATCTCGTCGCGGCCGACCACCTGGATCGGGGCGGTGAGCGGGATCTCGGCGGTGTCGCCGGCCTCCCGCAGCTTCTGGACCGTGTCGGGGAGGCGACTGCCGGCGATCTCCAGCGCCTCACTGCGCAGCCGCCGCAGCGGGCGTACGAGCGACCGGGCGACGCCGGTGGTGACGAGCAGCACCGCGATCAGCAGGAGGGCGACGGCCACGGCGACGATGATGGCCCGCTGCTGCTCGTCGTCCTTGAGCGTCTGGCTCCGGGCCACGATGGAGGAGGTCAGCTTGGCCTCGACGGTGCGCATCCGGTTGATGGGCTGCGACATCGCGTCGTACCACAGGCGGGTGTCGTCGCGTTCCGACACGTCGAGGCCCTTGAGTGGAAAGCCCGCGTTGGCACGGCCGAGCACCAGGGTGCGGATGAACTCCGCCCGGTCGACCTGGCCGCCGGTGACCGTATTGTCGTAGCCGGTCCGCTCTTCGGGGGTGGCGCTCTTGCGGAAGGCACGCAGTTCGCTCTCCTGAGCGGACACGGCACCGAGGAAGCTCTGCAACTGGTCCTGCTCGAAGCGGCCGACAGGCAGCACGGTGGTCAGCAGGCCGCGCTGCACGGAGGCGTTCTCCTTCGCCCGGGCGAGCGCGGCCAGTGTGACGGCGGAGCCGGCGAGCCGGTCGTCCTGGGTGCTCTTCGCCAGCTCGTCCTGCAGGGACAGCAAGGTGTCGATGACGAGGCCGTACTGGTCCAGCACGGCTCTCGGGAGGAGGTTTCCCTCCATGGCCTGGCCGCGCAGGGACTCCACACCGTCGAGCCTGCCGAGGATGTGCTGGATCTCGGCGGAGGGGCGGCTGTTCACCTTCGACCTGAACTCGTTGGCCAGGTCACGGACGGAGGTGGCCGCCTTGTTCGTAAGAACGATCTGTGCCTGCACGGCGGCCGTCGCCTTCGCCGGGCGGCCGATCGTCGCGTTCCAGGCGGCCAGGTCGCGTTCCGACTGCAGCTCGTGGGTGAGGCCCGCGACCTTGTCCACGAGCCGTGCCAGGTCGCTGATCTGCTGATACTCGAACGCCGTGTTGATCGACGTGACGACCCGCAGGCCGCCAAGCAGCAGCGCCGCCAGGGTCGGGATGAGGATCAGCGCCACAAGCCTGGAGCGCACGCGCCAGTTGCGCAGGCGGATTCGGCTTCCTTCTTCGGGCCTCCGCTCGGGAACCCCGGTCCCGGGGCTCTCGTCGGGCCTGGGGTCTTGTGTCCTCACGGGCCTCGCAACCTCCACCGTACGTGCGCCCAAGGGGGAGCGCCTCGTCACTCATGTGGTTGCCGTGACATCGGAGACGTCCTGCGAGCAAGGGTAATTGCAGCACGCCGAATGCGCGGAGGCCAAGCAAAAGATTCTGCGCGAATGACAGAAGAAATCCCCTGAATGGGGATAATCAGCCAAGAACGGTGCCCGTCTTATTACCGGACTCTGTCCTTACGGCAAGCCGACGAAATACGTCCCCTGCCGGCCGAAGGGCTTTCAGGGCGTCCTCTCATAGGCGGCGCGGACCGTAAGGACGTACTCCACCAGGCTGATGAGAGTGTTCTTCACCGCCTCGCGGGACCGGGCGTCCGTGCGGACGATGGGCACGTTCGGCGACAGGGAGAGGGCTTCGCGAATCTCGTCCTCCGCGTGGATGAATTGCCCCTCCCAGCCGTTCAGGGCGACCACGAACGGCAGCCGGGCCTCCTCAAAATAGTCAATTGCGGGAAAACAGTCCGCCAGTCGCCGGCTATCCACGAGTACGATCGCACCGATCGCCCCCCGCACCAGGTCATCCCACATGAACCAGAACCGATGCTGACCCGGTGTACCGAACAGATACAAAATCAGGTCCTGGTCCAGCGACACCCGGCCGAAGTCCATCGCCACCGTCGTGGTCGTCTTGTTGGGCACCAGCCCCACATCGTCCACACCCACCGAGGCGTCGGTCATCACCGCCTCGGTCGTCAGCGGCACGATCTCCGACACCGCCCCCACGAAGGTCGTCTTCCCTACGCCGAAGCCCCCCGCAATGACGATCTTCGTCGAGGTCAGCCCCCGGCTAGAGCCTGCGAAGTCCACTGAGCACCCTTTCCAGCAAGTTCAGATCCGGCTTACCGGCCTCCAAC
>NZ_JBFBIP010000058.1:0-2261 GCF_040685655.1 Microbispora sp. NPDC088329 | reverse complement strand
CCCAGCGGCTGCTGGGTGATCATCGAGTACGGACCGGTCGAGCGAGCGTGGATCTTGTCGTCGACCAGGTGCAGCAGCTTCAGGATGTAGATGTAACCGACCGAGATCGGGTGCGGGAACGGCTCACCGGAGCGGCCGTCGAACAACCGCGCCTTGCCGTTCTCCCCCACCATCCGGGAGCCGTCCCGGTTGAGCAGGGTGCTGTCGAGCAGGCCGACGATCTCCTCCTCGTGGGCGCCGTCGAACACCGGCGTGGCGACCTTGGTCCAGGGCTCGACCCTGTCCAGGCCCTTGTCGCGCAGGCGCTCGGCCCAGGCCTCCTCGATGCCGCTGACGTCCCACCCTCGGGCGGCGATCCACCCGAGATGTGTTTCCAGCACCTGGCCGACGTTCATTCGGCCGGGCACACCCAGCGGGTTGAGGACGATGTCGACCGGGGTGCCGTCCTCCAGGAACGGCATGTCCTCCACCGGCAGGATCTTGGAGATGACGCCCTTGTTGCCGTGGCGACCGGCCAGCTTGTCACCATCGGTGATCTTGCGCTTCTGCGCCACGTAGACGCGGACCAGCTCGTTCACGCCCGGAGGAAGCTCGTCGCCCTCCTCACGGCTGAACACGCGCACGCCGATGACCTTGCCGGACTCACCGTGCGGCACCTTCAGCGAGGTGTCGCGCACCTCGCGCGCCTTCTCCCCGAAGATCGCCCGCAGCAGCCGCTCCTCGGGGGTCAGCTCCGTCTCACCCTTCGGCGTGACCTTGCCGACCAGGATGTCACCGGTCACGACCTCGGCGCCGATGCGGATGATGCCGCGCTCGTCGAGGTCGGCCAGCGCGTCCTCGGAGGCGTTCGGGATGTCGCGGGTGATCTCCTCGGGGCCCAGCTTGGTGTCGCGGGCGTCGACCTCGTGCTCCTCGATGTGGATCGACGACAGCACGTCGTCCTGCACCAGGCGCTGGGACAGGATGATCGCGTCCTCGTAGTTGTGGCCCTCCCACGGCATGAACGCCACGAGCAGGTTCTTGCCGAGCGCCATCTCACCGTTGTCGGTGCACGGCCCGTCGGCGACGACCTGGCCCTGCTCGACCCGGTCGCCCTCGGCCACGATCGGCTTCTGGTTGAAGCAGGTGCCCTGGTTCGACCGCTTGAACTTGGCGACCCGGTAGGTCGTCCGGGTGCCGTCGTCGTTCATCACGGTGACGTAGTCGGCCGAGACCTCCTCCACCACACCGGCCTTCTCGGCAGTGATGACGTCACCGGCGTCGGTCGCGGCGCGGTATTCCATGCCGGTGCCGACCAGCGGGGCCTCGCTCTTGAGCAGGGGCACCGACTGCCGCTGCATGTTCGAGCCCATGAGCGCACGGTTGGCGTCGTCGTGCTCGAGGAACGGAATCATGGCGGTCGCGACCGACACCATCTGGCGCGGCGAGACGTCCATGTAGTCGACCTCGGACGGGTGGACGGCCTCGAACTCGCCACCCTTACGGCGGGCGAGCACGCGGGTCTCGGCGAACGAGCCGTCGGCGTTCAGGGCCGTGTTGGCCTGCGCCACGACGTGCCGGTCCTCCTCGTCCGCGGTCAGGTAGTCGATCTGGTCGCTCACCTTGCCGTCGACGACGCGGCGGTACGGCGTCTCGACGAAACCGAACGAGTTGACCCGCCCGTAGGAGGACAACGAGCCGATCAGGCCGATGTTCGGGCCTTCCGGCGTCTCGATCGGGCACATCCGGCCGTAGTGCGAGGGGTGCACGTCGCGGACCTCGAAGCCCGCACGCTCACGCGACAGACCACCGGGACCCAGGGCGGACAGACGCCGCTTGTGCGTCAGGCCGGCCAGCGGGTTCGTCTGGTCCATGAACTGCGACAGCTGCGAGGTGCCGAAGAACTCCTTGATCGACGCCACGACCGGGCGGATGTTGATCAGGGTCTGCGGCGTGATCGCCTCGACGTCCTGCGTGGTCATGCGCTCGCGGACGACGCGCTCCATGCGGGCCAGGCCCAGGCGGACCTGGTTCTGGATCAGCTCGCCGACGCTGCGCAGACGGCGGTTGCCGAAGTGGTCGATGTCGTCGGTCTCGACGACCACCGAGCCCTCCGGGCCCATCGTCTCCTCGCCGGCGTGCAGCCGGACGATGTACTCGATGGTGGACACGATGTCCTCATCGGTCAGCGTGCCCTGGGTGATGTCGGCCTGGACGCCCAGCTTCTTGTTGATCTTGTAGCGGCCGACCTTCGCGAGGTCGTAACGCTTCGGATTGAAGTA
>NZ_JBFBIP010000057.1:0-2469 GCF_040685655.1 Microbispora sp. NPDC088329 | reverse complement strand
GCGGTGTTCAGGCCGTTGAGGATGAACAGGTTGGTGATGACCGTGAAGATCAGCAGACCGAGGATCGACCCGATGATCGTGCCCCGGCCGCCGCTGAGCAGCGTCCCGCCGATGATGACCGCCGCGATCGCGTCCAGCTCATACAGATCACCATGCGTGGACGACCCCGTCGTGGTCCGCGCCATGATCAACACCGCGGCGATCCCACAGCACAGACCCGACAACGCGTACAACATCAACGTGTGCTTACGCACATCGATACCGGCCAGACGCGCCGCCTCCGGATTACCCCCGACCGCATACGTACGCCGCCCGAACGTCGTCCGGTTCAGCACGATCCAGCCGATCAGCACCACCAGCGCGAAGATGTACACCAGCAGCGGCAGCCCCAGCACCCGCGTCGTCGACAGATCCACGATCAGCGAATTGTCCGCCTGCACCAACTGCGTCCGCTGATTCGACATCCGCTGCGCCAGACCCCGGGCGGCCACCATCATCGCCAGCGTCGCGATGAACGGAACCATCCGCCCATAAGAGATCAAAAAGCCGTTCAGCAACCCCGCGCCGGTGCCCACCAGCACCGCACACACGATCATCACGACCGGCCCGTACGCCTGCGTCGCCAGCGTGGTCGCCCACACCGACGCCAGCGCCATCAACGCCCCGACCGACAAATCGATACCACCACCGATGATCACGAAGGTCTGACCAACCGTGATCACCCCGATGGTCGAGGCCAGCGCCAAAATACTGACCAGATTCGACGACGTGGCGAAATTCTCCGGCCGGGTCACCAAGCCCACGATCGCCAGCAGCACCAACGCCGCGACCAGACCCAGATGCCGGACCTCACCCAGCCGCCCCAACCGGCCACCGGCACCGGGCACCTTCACACCCGACCCGGCCGGACCGGCCGGCGCGGCCTGATCGACCTCAGTCATGCAACGCTCCTTCGGAGGGGGGATTTGCAACATCAGACCCGGAGGCCTCCTGCGAGACCATCACCAAATCGAGCACCCGATGCTCGTCCAGGTCCTCGGCCGGCGCCTCATGAACGACCCGGCCCTCACGAATCACCAGCACACGATCGGCCAGCCCCAGCACCTCGGGCACCTCACTGGACACCAGCAGCACCCCGATACCGTCATCGGCCAGCTTGCGCACCAGCGCATACAACTCCGCCCGCGCACCGACATCCACACCGCGGGTCGGCTCATCCAGCAACAACAACTTGCGGTCCTCGGCCAGCCACCGCCCCAGCACCGCCTTTTGCTGGTTACCACCCGACAACGTCCGAATCGCCCGGCGCGGATCCGGCGGACGAATGTCCAACGCCTCCGACAACCGCTTGGCCTCGGCGAACTCGGTCTTACGGTCCAGCCACCCCAGCCACCGCGGCCGGGTATACCGGCTCAAACTCGCCAGCGTGATGTTCTGCGCGACCGGATGATCCAGCAGCAACGCCTGCGCCTTACGCTCCTCCGGCGCCAAGCCCATGCCCATCCGCACCGCCCGCGTCGTACTCCCCGGCCGCACCGTCCGCCCGTCCAGCACGACCTTCCCAGCGCAGCGCCGCGCCCCGTAGATCGCCTCGATGATCTCGCTACGCCCCGACCCGACCAACCCGGCCAACCCCAGGATCTCCCCCGCCCGGATCGAGAACGACACATCCCGCACCCGGCCCGGCACCGACAGGTTCTCCACCCGCAGCACCTCCCGGCGCCCCTCATGAGCACCCCGGCCCGGCCGCGGCGGAAACACATACTCCACATTCCGCCCGGTCATCAACGCCACGATCTGCGACGTCGGCGTGTCCTTGGCCGCCAGGCCCACCGCGACCGTGCGCCCGTCCTTCAACACCGTCACCCGGTCACCGATCTCCCGGATCTCCTCCAGCCGGTGCGAGATGTAAATCACCGCCACACCCTGCGAGGTCAGATCCCGGATCACCCGGAACAGATTCTCCACCTCGTCATGCGCCAGCGCCGCCGACGGCTCATCCATGATGATCAACCGCGCCGAATGCGACAACGCCCGGGCCATACTCACGATCTGCTTGTGCGCCGGCGACAACCGGCCCACCTCCGTACGCGGCCGGATCTCCCCATGCCCCAGCCGCTTGAGCAACTCACCCGTCGCCCGATCAGCCTCAGCCCGCCGGGAAAACCCGAAACTCGCCATCTCATGGCCCAAGAAGATGTTCTCCGTCACGCTCAGCCCATCCACCAGGTCCAACTCCTGATAGATCGTGGCGATCCCGTGACCCATCGCCGCGGTCGGCGGAGCCAGCCGCACCGGCGCGCCGTCGAGCAACACCTCACCCTCATCCGGCGCATGCGCACCAGACAAAATCTTGATCAACGTGGACTTCCCGGCACCGTTCTGGCCGAGCAGGCAATGCACCTCCCCGGCCTTGACCTCAAGGTCCACGCCATCCAGCGCGCGTACGCCGGGGAACTGCTTGACGAT
>NZ_JBFBIP010000056.1:0-6004 GCF_040685655.1 Microbispora sp. NPDC088329 | reverse complement strand
GACCTCGAAGTACCGCCGTTCTGAACCACCACCCGCCCCCGGCACCCCCATCCGCTCCAGCACCGCACCGCCGGGGACACCGACATCGGCGGCTCCGCCCGTGACCCACACGACGCCGACCCACACGACGCCAACCCACACGACGAGGGGGGCTTGGGGTCCTTGTGCGGGCTCAGCTCACCGACGCGGCATGCGGCAGCGCGGCTACGCCTCAGGGTTCGGCGTGTGGCCGCCGCATCGCGGGCGTACTACGGGGGGGCGGATGCGCGAGCCCTGGGCTGAGCACAAGTCCCCGGGCGTGCCGGGGCCCGAAGGAGCGTGCAGGTGGGAGCGCACAGGTGGGAGCGCATAGGTGGGAGCGCATAGGTGGGAGCTCACGCACCCTGGGAACGGCGACGGTCCGGCCGTCGTGCCGGACCGCGCAGGCGTCACCGGCAGGCACGGACATTAGGGATCTCCCTACTGTGCACCGTCCACACGAAGGATCAGGCTTTTGACCATGGAATCACCGATCCTTTCGTACGCCGACGAGGTCTGGCGTGGTTCGGTGCGCCCGGAGGACGTGCCCTACACGGAGCTGCGCCGCGACGGGGTGCAGGAGATCACCTACGGCGTGGGGATGTGGCCGGCGTGCGGCAACGTGTACGTGATTCGCGGCGAGGACGGGCTGGGTCTCTTCGACACCGGCGACACGGGCGACGACGGGGACGTCCCACGGCCGTACCGCGTTATCAGGAAGTGGTCGGCCGAGCCGCTCAAGTATGCGATTTTCTCCCATAGCCGGGCCGACCGGCTCGCCGGAATGGAGGAGTTCGACGCCGAGCCCGGCCCGCGACCGCTGGTCGTGGCACAGGAGGGGCTGGCCCGCAGGCTCGCGCAGCAGGGCAGGACGGCCGGCTACAACGCACTCGTCGACCTGCGCGAGCAGGGCTTCCCCAAGCTGGTCTGGCCGCCACCGCAACGGCTCCCCGATGTGACCTACCGCGACCGGCTGTCGCTGTCCCTGGGAGATGTGACCTTCCAGCTCACCCACGCCCGTGGCGACACCGACGACGCCACCTGGGCGTTCCTGCCCGAACGGGGTGTGCTGCTGACCGGCGACCTGTTCGCCTGGACGGTGCCGGGGGCGGGCGACCCACAGCGCACCCAGCGCTATCCGGACGAATGGGCGGTGGCGCTGCGAGCGATGGCCGCACTCGACGCCGGCCTGCTGCTTCCCGGGCGTGGACTGCCGATCTTCGGGTCCGCCCGGGTGCGCCGGGCGCTCACCGACACGGCCGACTATCTCGACAGCCTGGTGGAGCAGACGCTCGACCTGATGAACGCCGGGGCCCGCCTGGACGAGATCCTGCACTCGGTCAAACCGCCGCCCGCGCTCGCCGCGCGGCCCTACCTGCGCGAGCGCCACGACGAGCCCGAGTTCATCGTGCGCAACATCTGGCGGCTGCACGGCGGCTGGCATGACGGCAACCCCGCCAACCTCAAGCCCGCGCCGGACGCCGTGTTCGCCCGCGCGGTCGCCGAGCTGTCGGCGGGCGCGGCGTCGGTCGCGGGCCGGGCCGTCGCCGCGGCGGCCGACGGCGACCTGCGTCTGGCCTGCCAGCTCGCCGAGCTCGCCGCGCAGGCCGAGCCGGAGGACCGGCGGGTGCACGAGATCCGCGCCCTCGTCTACGCGATGCGGGTCCAGCAGGAGCGCGGCGCGATCGCCCGCGGCGTGTACGCGTGGGCCGCCGCCGAGTCACGCAGCAAGACCACCGGGATGGATCTGCTCGACGTCTATCACGACGTCGCCGAAGGCCGCATGTGGTGGCTGCCGAGCAAGGCCAACTGAGGAGCTTGTCCGTCACGACGGCCGGCGGACGCGGGGAGGGGAGTGCCCGCCGGCCCTGACGGTAGCCTTCCTCTCGTGCTCGAACAGATCACGGCGACCAGGTACGTCACGCCCCTGCGGGAGGGCGGGTCGCTGCCCGGCGTCGTCGAAGCCGACGACCTCGGCACATACGTCGTGAAGTTCCGCGGAGCCGGGCAGGGCCGGCGGGTGCTCGTCGCCGAGATCGTCTGCGCCGAACTCGCCAGGCGGCTTGGTCTCGCCACACCGGAACTCAAGGTCATCGATGTCGACCCGCAGCTCGGCGCCCGCGAGCCCGACGAGGAGATTCAGGACCTGCTCACCGCGAGCGCCGGGCACAACCTCGCGATCGACTTCCTGCCCGGAGCGCTCGGCTTCGACCCGCTCGCCTGGGAGCCCGACGCCGAGTTCGCCTCCCGCGTGCTGTGGTTCGACGCGCTCGTGCACAACGTCGACCGGAGCTGGCGCAACCCGAACCTGCTCGTTTGGCACGGCGGGGTGTGGCTGATCGACCACGGTGCGGCCCTGTGGTTCCACCACAACTGGCCGAAGGCCGACCCGCGCCGCCGGTTCGACGGCCGCGACCACGTGCTCGCGCCGTTCGCGACGAAGCTGGATCAGGCCGACGCGGACCTGGCCGGGCTCGTCACCCGCCCGCTGCTCGACGAGGTGACCGCGCTCGTGCCGGACGAGTGGCTGGAGGGCGAGCCGGGCTTCGCGGACGCGCAGGCCGTGCGGCGGGCCTACAGCGAGCACCTGCTCGCCCGGGTCGCCGGGCCGCGCGACTGGCTGCCGGACCCCGCCACCGACAACGCCACCGCCGCCTCCGCTCCCGTACGGCGCGACGGGCGGGGCGGCGGGCGGGGCGCGACGATCGGCGGCTTCTGGCGCGCCACCCGGGAGGGGGGCCGATGAGCGACCTGGACGTCTACGAGTACGCGGTGATTCGCGTGGTGCCCAGCGTGGAGCGGGGCGAACTGGTCAACGCGGGGGTCATCCTCTACTGCCAGCCGCGCGGCTACCTGTGCGCACGGGTCGAGCTGGACGAGGCCCGGCTGCTGGCGCTGGGCGCGCCGGTGGATCTGCCCGGCGTACGGCTGGCCCTGGCCGCCTACGAGCGGGCGTGCGGCGACGAGGCGGGGCCCCTGTGCGGGGAGCCGCTGGGCGCGCGGTTCCGCTGGCTCACCGCGCCGCGCAGCACGGTCGTGCAGACCGGGCCGGTACACGCCGGGCTGACCGGCGACCCGGCGGCCGAGCTGGACCACCTGCTGACCCGGCTGGTGCGGCCGGCGCAGGCCGACGCGGGGATCAGAACAACACAGACATGAACATGTCGACTTCCTCGAAGCCCACCTTGCGGTAGACGGCCCTGGCCGGGAGGTTGAAGTCGTTCACGTAGAGGGAGACGACCGGAGCGAAGTATTTCAGCGCCTGTTCGACCACGGCGGCCATGCCGGCCCCGGCGTGGCCGCGCCCACGCAGGTCGGGATGAACCCACACGCCCTGGATCTGGCACGCCTGCGGCGTCACGGCGCCGATCTCCGCCTTGAAGACCACCTGGCCGTCGTCGATACGGGCGTAGGACCGCCCGATACGGATGAGCTCGGCGACCCTGGACCGGTAGAGCGCTCCGCCGTCGCCGTTGTCCGGCGAGACGCCCACCTCTTCGGTGAACATGGCGACACAGGCGGGCAGCAGGATGCCGAACTCCTCGGGACGGACCCTGCGTACGAGCGGATCCGGCTCGACGGAGGGCGCGGAGCTCGTGGCCATGACCGGCTGGGCCCACCGGACCGCCCGGGCGGCGCCCCAGTGCGGCTCCAGCCGTTCCCAGAGCTGTTCCACGGCGGCGGCGGGGCCGACGATGGACGAGCAGCGACGGCCCTGCTTGCGGGCCCGGTCGGCGAAGGCCTGGATCGCCTCGCGGGTGGCGTTCACGGGCACCAGGTTGGCGCCCGCGTAGCACAGGGACACCAGCCCGCCGCGCGGGCCGTAGCCCCACATCTGACCGCCGAGCCGTGAAGGGCTGAGGCCGACGGCCCTGACCCGGGCCGCTACGAACACATTGGCGACCGGATCGGTGTCGAGGAGCGCCAGCACCTCGTCACGATCGCTGTCGTCGAGCACGCGCGACGCCGATGTTCGCAGCATCACGGGCCCAGCCTACGCGAACGGTTCGCGTTTGGGATGTATCGGCCCGGGGGGCTCAGCGCCGTACGGCCGAGACGTGGGACGCGGACCCCCGCGCGCCCGCCGCGACCTTCATCAGCGTGGCCCGCGGCTCCGGTCCGCCCGGGCAGGTCGCGTCGGCGCCCCGCTTGCCCCTGCGTTGCGGCGACAGCGCCGCGTCCCGCAGGTAGGTCGCCAGTTGCCGGTCCACGCACGCGTTGCCGGCGAGCGACACGCCGTGGTTGCCGCCGCCCGCGGTGAGCAGGCGCGCGGTCGGGAACAGGCCGCGCATGCGCAGCGCGCCCTCGTACGGCGTGGCGGCGTCGCGCTCGGCCTGGATGAGCAGGACGGGCGGCAGGTGTGACGTGCCCACCTTGGGCGGCGTGCCGCCCTTCTCCGGCCAGAAGGCGCACGGCGCGTTGTAGACGGCGTTGGGCCAGGCCATGAACGGCGCCTCGGCGTGCGCCCTGCGCGTGTCGGCTCGCCAGCGGTCCCACGACCGGGGCCAGGCCGCGTCCCGGCACTCCACCCCCAGGTAGACCGCGTAGGAGTTCTCCTCCTCGGCGTCGATCTCGGCCTCCAGGTGGAACAGTTTCACCAGGACCGAGGGGTCTCCCTCGCGGACGTAGGCCGAGAAGGCGGCCCCCAGGTACGGCCAGAGCCGGTCGCTGTAGGCACCGTTGGAGAAGACGTCGTCCAGTTCGCTCGGACCCACGATCCCGCCCGCGGGTCTGTCGCGCAGGCGGGAGCGCATGGAGTACCACGCGAAGGACACCGCCGACTGCGTCGCGCCCAGCTTGTAGACGTCGTCGTGTTCGGCCACCCAGCCGAGGAAGTCGCGGTGCCGCCGGTCGAAGCTGTGGTCCTGGGCGATGTTGGCCTCGTACCAGACGCCGTCGGGGTCCACCACGCTGTCGAGCACGAGGCGGCGCACCCGCTGCGGGAACAGGGTGGCGTAGACCGCGCCCAGGTAGGTGCCGTAGGAGTAGCCGAGGTAGCTGATCTTCTCCTCGCCGAGCGCCGCACGCACCGCGTCCATGTCCCGCGCGCTGTTCTCGGTCGTCAGGTACGGCAGGAACCAGGCCCAGCGGTTGCCGCAGCCCTCGGCGTACTGCTTGGCCCGGCCGACCAGCACCTGCTCCTCGGCGTCGTTCCTCGGCACGTTGTCGGGCCGGGGCGGCGCGTAGAAGCGGGCCGGGTCCACGCACGACAGGGCGGGCTGGCTGGGGGCTACCCCGCGCGGCGCGAAACCGACCACGTCGAATCGCGCCGCGACGTTCTTGGGCAGCCGCGCCGCGACATACCTCGCCAGGCTGAGCCCCTCGCCGCCCGGGCCGCCGGGGTTCACCAGAAGCGCGCCGAGATGGTTGCCGTCACGCGAGGCGGTGCCTCTGACGCGGTTGAGCGCCAATGTGATCTGCTGGCCGTACGGCTCGCGGTAGTCGAGGGGGACACGCAGCTCCGCGCACTCCTGCACCGGCTCGCGCCGTTCGCTCCGGCGAGACGGCTGAAGGGACCGGGCCCGGGCGAGGCCGAGCAGGCCGCCGGAGGCCGACTTGGTCTCCGGCGGGCATTGCTTCCACTCGAGCGGACGCTGCGGCGGCCCCCAGTGTCCCCGCTGACCCGGTCCGGGTTCCCACGCCCGGCCGTGCGGGGCCGATCCGCCGCTCCGCTCCGTGGCCTCAGTGGCCTCGGCGGCCGCTCCAGGTCCGACCAGCCCGGCGACCAGCGTCGCCATACTCGCGACCACACCAACGACCCGCTTCACCGGCATCGCTCCTCTGCTTCCGAACAGCAGAGGACAGCTTCGCGGTGTGACCGGTGAGGTACGTTCCGCACTACCCGATCATTGCCATTGTGTAGTCAGAGCATTGCTTTGTGTAACTCGGCGGTCAGCGGACGACGACCTCCGGACCGGTGGTCTCGTCGTCGTCGAGGTCGACGTCGACGCCCATCTCCTCGGCGATGCGCAGGGCCTCCTCGATC
>NZ_JBFBIP010000055.1:0-7939 GCF_040685655.1 Microbispora sp. NPDC088329 | reverse complement strand
TCGCGGCTGTTGGTCTCGGCGTTGCCGTAGTCGAAGCAGCAGCCGCCGTTGTAGTGCGTGCCGTCGAAGATGGCGTACATGCCCTCGGGCTGGTCGCCCTTGGCCACACCGTTGGTGGTGTTGTTGCGGTAGCCGACGCCGGGATCGACGTAGACGCCGTAGGCCTTGTGCCCGTAGACCGTGGTCGGAGCCTTGGTCGCGGTGGCCAGGTTGTCGTAGCCGCCGGCGGCCGGACCGGCGAAGCCGCCGGGAGGCGCCTGGGTGAGGCGGTTGTTGCGGCCGGACTGGTCGTAGATGATCGTGATGAGGCAGGTGGTGTTCGCGCAGAACGAGTCCTGCGCGGCGGCGTTGGCGGCTCCGCCCGGGCTCAGCACGCCGATGTCGCGGGTGGTGTTGTCCGAGGAGCGGCGCACCTGGTAGAGCGGGCCGTTGTAGGTCGCGTACAGGGCGCGGGTCGTGCTGTGCGCCGCGACGCAGGGCGTGCCGCCCGCCGCGTAGATGTCACACGGCTGCCTGGACGGCGGCAGCGGTGAGGGTGACGTGGAGGGCGACACGCTGGGTGACACCGTGGGCGAGACACCGGGGGAGGGGGAGGTGACTCCGCCCGTGCAGGTCACGCCGTTCAACGCGAAGCTCGACGGCATCGGGTTGGAGCCGTTGAACGATCCGTTGAACCCGAAGCCGGTGCTGCCGCCGGTCGGAATGGTGCCGTTGTAGGAGACGTTGGTCACCGTCACCTGGGAGCCCGACTGGGTATAGGTGCCGTTCCACAGCTGGGTGACGGTCTGCCCGGCGGGGAACGACCAGGTCAGCTTCCAGCCGTTGACCGGATCCCCGAGGTTGTTAACGCTCACATTGGCGTTGAAGCCGCCCGGCCATTCACTGGCCACCGTATAGGTGACCTGGCATCCGGCCGCGGCCGCCGACGCGGCGTGCGTCGCGGCCATGCCGGCGCCGGCCGCCAGCAGCGCGGCGACGGCCGCGGCCGACAGCTTGAGCCGGCGGCGAGAAGAGCTCACATGTCGCACAGGTGCTTGCCTTCCTCGAGATGGGCGTTCTCTCCGCGAGCGAGGAGCCCTGCTCGCGGAGACGCGGGCCGATTCCGCTCGGCCCGCGTTCCGTGTCACGGGCTCGTGCAGGTGACGCCGGTGGGGGCGGCCGAGCCGCTGCCGTTGGCGGTGAAACCGAACGTCGTCGACCCGTTGCCGGCGACGGCGCCGTTGTAGGCGGCGTTCTTGACGGTGATCGCGCCACTTGTGCCGGTGTTCACGCCGTTCCAGAGGCTCGAGATGGTCTGGCCTCCGGCCAGGGTCATCGTGACGGTCCAGCCGTTTATCGCCGACGATCCGGCGTTGGCGACGGTCACCTCGCCCTGGAAGCCGGTTCCCCAGTCGTTGACCAGCCGGTAGGTCGCCGTACAGCCGCCCGGCCGCGCGCTCGGCGACGGCGTGGGGCTCGGGGAGGGCGTGAGGCTCGGTGACGGCGTGGGGGACTGCGGCGGCGTGGGGCTCGGCGACGGGGTCGTGTCACCGCTGACCCGGTACACGACGGTGCCGTGGGCCGGCACGCTGGCCGAAATGGTGCCGTTGGTGCCGCTGAGGGTGTTCGTCCACGCGTCACGCAGGATGAACGAGCCGCCGGACATTCCGATCGCGGACGCGGTGGTGCTGATCGTGGTGGTGCTGCCGCCCTGGTTGAACAGGGCGACCGCGACGTCTCCGTTGCTGAGCTTCTTGGCCAGAACGCGCCGGGTCCCGTCGTTGCTGATCTGGCGTGCCTGCTGGCCGAGCGAGTCCTGGTTGATGGCGACCAGGTTCTGGTTTTTCAAGATCGTCTGTGTCGCCGCGTCCATGTTGCGTACGTCGTTACCGAGGATCAGCGGCGAGGCCATCATCGCCCAGAGGGCGAAGTGGCTGCGCATCTCGGTGTCGGTCATGCCGCCCCGGCCGACCTCCATCATGTCCGGGTCGTTGAACGCTCCCGGTTTCGCGTACGACGCGAGCGGGACGGTCACGTTGACGATGTTCTGGATGCCCATCGGGTATCCGTTGGTCTGACCGGTGTCCCACTTGTTGGTGATGTCCTCGGTCGTCCGCCACATGTTGGCGACGTCGCCCCAGTTGCGTTGCGGCCCCGTTTTCGAGTGGACGCTGTTCGAGTTGATGCTGTAGACGATCGGCCGCCCGGTCGCCGCCAGCGCGTCGCGCATCTTCGCGAACGTCCGGACCTGGTCGTCGATGGTGCCGCTGGGGGAGCACCAGTCGTACTTGAGGTAGTCGACGCCCCAGGCGGCGAACTGCCGGGCGTCCTGGGCCTCGTGTCCCTGGGCGCCGGTCGCGCCGGGGTAGCTGTTGAAGTACTGGGCACAGGTCTTGTCCAGCGGCGCCTGGTAGATGCCGAACTTCAGCCCCTTGCCGTGCAGGTAATCGCCGAGCGCCTTCATCCCGCTCGGGAAGCGCGACGCGTTGGCCTGCAGGTTCCCGGCGGAGTCGCGGGTCGAATTCATCCAGCAGTCGTCGACCACGACGTACTGGTAGCCGAGGTCGCGCAGGCCTGAGTTGACGATCGCGTCGGCCATCTGCTTGATCAACGTCTCTGAGATGTTGCAGCCGAACGTGTTCCAGCTGTTCCAGCCCATGGGAGGCGTGCGCGCCACGCCGTTCTCCAGGGCGACCGCCTGGTCCTGCAGGGCGATCGGGACGGTCGCGAGAATTCCGGCCGCGAGGAGAGCTTTCACCTTTCGCAAGGATCCTCCTTGAAGTGAGTAGACGAATGTGTGTGGGTCGCGAGTCCGGTGCGGCGGCCGAGCGGGATCACTTCTGGCCGCCGCACACGGGACATGCGCGAGATCTCGTGGGTGAGCGCCGGGTGCGGGTCTACCGATAGGTGATGGCGGACGACGAGTAGACGCAGTTGACGCCGTCGGCGCCGCTGCCGATCCTCGTCGGCTCGCCGCTGGTCACGCCCTTGTACTTGTCACAGACGACGACCTTCTTACTCGGGTCGTTGACGATCGTGATCTGCGAGAACCGCGCCGTGTCGCCGTAGTTGGTGTTGATACCGGCCAGGACCTTGCCGGGCGTGGTCGCCGTGACGTTCTGGATGACGACGTTGCGCTTGTACTGGGTCGAGCAGTTGCCGCAGGAGCGGTAGAGCTTGCCGAAGTTCTGCACCTGGAAGTTCTTGATGACCATGGTGCCGGGGCCGTTGTGCTGGAAGACCTTGTCGCTGGCCGCCTTGGCGCCGCCGCCGTCGATGGTCATCGTCTGCGACGACGAGGTGCCCTTGAACGTGGCCGCGTCCTCGCCGACGTCCTCCCACCACACGTTCTGCAGGGTGCACGTGCCCATGCAGTGGACGCCGTCGGCCGCGGGAGCGCCGATGACGACGTTCTTCAGCACCGCGCCGTTGGCCAGTTTGAAGATGGGCGGCTGACTTTCGCTCTGGCTGCCGCTGCCCAGGGCGCCGGTGCCGTAGTAGCGCTTCATCCCTCCGTCGAGGGTGCCCGAGACGTTGATGGTGGCGCCGACCGCCTGCTGACCGGCCGGGGACGGCCAGGCGGCCAGCCGCAGGGCGACCGCCGGGGCCGCGCCCGGAAGCGCGCTCAGGACGGTGCCGGCGGACGCGCTGCCGGCCGGGGCGGCCGCGAGAACCATCCCGGCCGCCGAGGCGGCGAACAACACGGTGCGAAATCGTGCGGACGTGCTCATTCACACTCCAGGGGAAGAACACGGCGACTTACGCCGCCGCATGCGGTGATGCCGGCTGTGGGGAACTCAGGCCGACCGGCGCTCCATCGGCGTTCACGAGGGCAAGTGGAAGCCAGATCCGGCGAAATCGCGACCTGATCCGACTGCGGTTTCGACGTTCACGCGTCGCAACCGGGAACCCCTGCCGCGCACCACCGACCCCGGCAGGAGGCCGCTTCGGCACTCAGTGTGGAAACGGTGAAGAAACCTGTCAAGGGGATCTCGAAAGTATTTCGCTCGGACGCCTGGAAGCCCATCTCTCTGGCCTGCGTCAGTCAACAAGGCGATTGAAGAACGTTTCCGCACCAAGATCCGGGACGCCGCTTTGGCCGCCGATATCCGGGCGATAATGCTTAGAACATTACGACAAGATTTCCATGAAACTTTCAGCACTCGCACTTCGCGAGCGACCGGACTCCGTCCTGGTGAGAGCAGCCGGGACGGGCCCCGGCGGGTGAGGGCCGGCGCGGAGAAGCGCCCGGACCTTGACGCGGCTCCCTCGCGTCGTGTTTGCTCCGCCGCACCACCACCACACATGCTCCGATGGAGAAGAAGCCAGTTTCGTAGATGAATTGTTAGCGCTAACAGCACATCCGTCACCTTTGCCGGCTCACGAGAACCCCGAGCCGCCCGTGCTGTCGCCGACCGCATACAGACGTGAAACGAACTCCGGGAGTACGGATGAAGATCCCTCGCCTGCGGCTATGGCTTGCCACCGGGCTCGTCGCCATGGCCGGCGCAGCCGGTGCGCTGACCGCGCCCGCCGCGCACGCGGCCGCGGGCTGCCGCGTGGACTACTCGGTGACGAACCAGTGGCCGGGCGGCTTCGGCGCGAACGTGAGCATCACCAACCTCGGTGACCCGATCAACGGGTGGCGGCTGAGCTGGTCGTTCTCCGCGGGGCAGACGATCACGCAGTTGTGGAACGGCACGATGACGCAGTCGGGCGGCCAGGTCACGGTCGCCGACGCCGGCTACAACGGGACACTGGCCACCGGCGCGAGCACGTCTTTCGGCTTCAACGGCGCCTACAGCGGCACCAACCCGTCACCGGCGAGCTTCACGCTCAACGGCACGGCCTGCACCGGCGGCGTCACCGCTTCGCCCAGCCCGGCCACAAGCCCTTCCCCGAGCCCCTCGGCCAGCCCGTCGTCCACCCCGCAGACGTCCGGCAAGCCCTGTGACATCTACGCGGCCAGTGGCACGCCGTGTGTGGCCGCGCACAGCACGACGCGGGCGCTGTACCGGTCCTACAGCGGCAACCTTTATCAGGTCAGGCGGTCGTCGGACAACGCGACCAGGAACATCGGCGTGCTGAGCGCGGGCGGTGTCGCCAACGCCGCGGCGCAGGACTCCTTCTGCTCCGGCACCACCTGTGTAATCACCGTCGTGTACGACCAGTCCGGGCGGGGCAACGACGTCTGGTACCAGGGACCGGGCGGGGCCGGCGGCAAGGACACTCCCGCGACCGCGACGTCGGAGTCGCTGACGGTCGGGGGCGGCAAGGCGTACTCGCTGTACATCAGGCCCGGCAACAGCTACTGGCGTGACGGTCATGCGACCGGCGTGCCGACCGGCAGCGCGCCGGAGGGTGTGTACATGGTGACCAGCGGCACCCACGTCAACGGCGGCTGCTGCTTCGACTACGGCAACAGCGAGACCACCCGCAAGGCCGACGGGGCCGGCGCGATGGACGCCATCTACTTCGGCACGAGCTGCTGGTTCGGCGGCTGCTCGGGCTCCGGTCCGTGGGTGCAGGCCGACCTCGAATACGGCCTCTACCCCGGCGGCAGCAGTTCCTGGAACCCCAACCAGAGGGCCTTCACCAGCAAGTTCGTCACCGCGATGCTGAAGAACAACGGCACGTCGCGCTTCGCCATCAAGGGCGGCAACGCGCAGACCGGCGGCATGACCACGTTGTGGGACGGATCGCTTCCCCGCGGTTACAGTCCGATGAAGAAGCAGGGTGCGATCATCCTCGGCAGCGGCGGCGACTGCTGTGCCACCAACACCAACCTGAGTCAGGGCACCTTCTACGAGGGAGCCATCGTCTCGGGCTACCCCTCCGACGCCACCGACAACGCGGTCCAGGCCGACGTGGTCGCCGCCGGCTACCGCTGATCAGGGCATCGGGCGATGCGTGGCCGGGTGACGGGAGGCCGGATGGCAGGCACCGAAGGCACCACGTCGACTGGGGCGACCAGGGTCACCGGGCCCGCTGAGCGGGCACTGGCCGGGATCACAATCCCTCACGCCGACGACGTGCGCGGGAGTGTGACGCTGCCGACCACGGTGGCGGCGGCGCCGGGCGCGGTGGTCAGCTGGACGTCGTCGGACCCGGACATCGTGTCCGACGAGGCGGACGGCGCGATCGCGGCGGGCGTGGTGACGCGCCCGCCGGCCGGCGCCGGCCCGGCCGAGGTGACCCTGACGGCGCGCGTCACCGTCGACGGCGCCGAGGCGTGCCGCGCCTTCGTCCTGACCGTACGGCCCGCGGTGCGTCTCGCCCCGTTCACGCGGTACGGCATGGCGAACTTCGCCAGGTCGAACTGCCAGGCGGGACAGCAGATCTACATGGCCACGAGCGTCGGCGACGACCCGACCCGCTGGGTGGCCGTGAACGACGGGCGGATGGTGCTCCAGTCCACCGAGGGGATGCACGCCGTACGCGATCCGTCCGTCGTCCGGTCCCCGGAGGGGGACAGGTTCTACCTCATCGCAACGGACCTGAACGTCGACGGCACGGCGTACGGGTGGAAGGGGTGGGACTGGGCGCAGAGCGGCGCCGGCCGCCACATCGAGGTCTGGGAGTCCGACGACCTGCGGACCTGGTCGGAGCAGCGGCACGTCCGCGTGGCCCCGGACGAGGCGGGGATGGCGTTCGCCCCGGAGGCGATCTGGGACGAGGCGATCGGCGCCTACGTCGTCTACTGGACGTCGTCCATGTATCCCCCCGGGACGTACTACACACCCGACCGCGACGACCCGAACGGCCGCTATCCGCTGACGAGGAACCAGACCCTTTACAGCACGACGCGCGACTTCGTGACGTTCACGCCGGCGAAGGTGATGAGCGGCAGGCCCGGCCACGGGACGCTCGACGCCGTCATCATCAGGGACGACGAGGACGGGTCGTACCACCGGTTCGTCAGCGACCGCGTCTCCACCGGCGTCGGGGTCACCACGTACGTCCCCGGGTGCGCCTCGGAGGACATCTACCAGGAGCGGGCGACGTCCGTGCTCGCGCCGCCAGAGGACTGGACGGTCGTCAGGGGCTGCATCACCCACGACACGATGACCACGACCTACGCCGAGGCGCCGATGGTGGTCAAGGCGAACCCCGGCGACGTACGCGGGAAGGGCTACTACCTCTGGGCGGACCAGAAGTGGGCCGGCGCACCCGCGGGCAACCCCATGGAACAGCAGCTCAGCCCTTACTGGGCCAGGGACCTCGCGTCGGGCGAATGGACTCCCATCACCTGGCAGACGCCGGACTACGACCTGGCCGACGGCGTCATCCGCCACGGGAACGTCTTCGCGCTGACCCAGGCGGAACACGCCGCCCTGCGCGGCGCGGACCTGTCGTCGGTCTCGGTGAGGACGCCTCCGGCCAGGACCGTCTACGCCGTCGGCGAGCCACTCGACCTGTCGGGCCTCGTGGTCACGGCCGACTACACGGACGGCGTGAAGGACGAGGTCCTGGCCGAGGGGTACGGCGGTTGCTCCGTGTCGGGATACGACCCGGCGAAACCGGGGACCCAGGCGGTGACCGTCTCCTACACAGTGGCGGACACGACGAAGACCGCCTCGTTCCCGGTCCGCGTCGTGGGTGCGTGAGCCGGCAGCGACGCGGTCCCGGGGTGCACTCGTAGTGCCTGGACGGCCAGGCCTTCCGCGGCGACGGAGCCCGCGGAGTAATCGGGTGCACGGGCTCCGCACCGAGAGCCTGCTTCCCGGGACGAAAGAAGAGTCTGGTCTCGTGCTGCCGGCCCACACCGCAGAAGCGGGCTCCAGCAGCGACGACGCCCTGCGGATGCTCGCAAGCCGGGCCGCGACCCGCGAGCACCCGGAGAGCCGCTCCTGACAAGCACTGACGTGCTCAGGCCCCGAGGGGTGTGCCCCGGCTGTTGAGGATGAGTTTCTCGATGCGCTTGCGGCGGCGGGAAGCGGTCAGCCGGAAGGCGAGGAAG
>NZ_JBFBIP010000054.1:0-8372 GCF_040685655.1 Microbispora sp. NPDC088329 | reverse complement strand
GCACCGTTCTGGCCGAGCAGGCAATGCACCTCCCCGGCCTTGACCTCAAGGTCCACGCCATCCAGCGCGCGTACGCCGGGGAACTGCTTGACGATTCCTCGCATCACGAGGAGAGACGCCGAGTCGGATGATGACCGCGGCACAGAAGCCTCCTGGGGGTTGTGGGTGCGGCCGTGTGGCCCCGCCCGCCTGACGGCGCCGGGTTGGCACCACCGCGGTGGCACCGAGGTCGGCGTCAACGGTGTCGCCGCGGTTTCGGACAGCCGATCAGGCGGGCGGGACGTTCTTGTGGGGGAAACAAGCACGGTGGTGTCCCGTCCGCCCGACCGCGGGAGCCATGGCCGGCGGCACGCGGGATGGGCGGGGAGGTGCCGGCGGTCCAGGACACAGCGGTCAGGCGGACGGGAGGTCTGGTGGACGGGGGACAGTAAGGAAGGTCAGACGGAGTGAGCGGTACGCGGGGACGGGGCGGCGGACACGCGGGTCCACCACGAGTGGGGCGTATGGGTCATCGGGGTTCCTCAGGCGCCCCGATGGCTGGGATGTCGGATCGCGATGGCCGTCGGGTCGGACAGCGCCCGTTCGACGACGACGCCGGCCGCTCCGCGCGAGGCGGCGCCGAAGCCGAGGTCGGAGGCGACGAACCGGCAGCGGTCGGCGGCGCCGGTGATGCTCAGGCGGACCAGTTCCTCCTGGGCCGCGGGGATGAGCCGGTCGGCGAGCCTGGCGAAGTAGCCACCGAGCACGATCACCCTGGGGTTGAAGAGGTTGACCAGCGTGGCGGCTCCGAATCCGAGCCACCGGCCCACCTCCGCGAGGGCCGCGTCGACGCGGGGGTCGCCTTCGGCCCGCCGCTGCTCGATCTCGGCCAGCCGTTCCTCCGGGTCGCGGACGACCTGCCGGCTCATGCCGTACGCGCGGTCGGGCGTGGCCATGCGCACCAGCGCGGCCAGTCCGACCTTGGTCTCCCAGCAGCCGAGCCGGCCGCAGCGGCACCGCTCACCGGACGGGTCGACCATGACGTGGCCGACCTCCCCGGCGAACCCGTCCGCGCCGCCCAGCAGCCGGCCGCCGGAGATGATGCCGCCGCCGACGCCCACCTCACCGGTGAGGTAGACCATGTCGAGCGTGCCCGCGGCCACTCCCGAGGTGAACTCGGCCAGCGCGGCGAGGTTGGCGTCGTTGTCCACGGCGATGGGGATGTCCGCGCGGATGTCCGCCTTGGACAGCCGCTCGGCCACCGCCACCCCGCACCAGCCGAGGTTCGGGGCGACGACGACGGTGCCGGTGGTCGTGTCGATCAGGCCGGGAATGGCCACGGTGATCCCGGCCGCGGCGACCCCGAGCTGGTCGAGGTCGGCGACGGTCCTTTCGATCATCCGGGCCAGCTCGTCGAGTGAGCGCTCCGGGCTGGAGCTCATGGCGTCGAAGCCGATGCGCCGGTCGGCGAGCACCCTTCCGGCCAGGTCGGTGGCGAAGGCGGCGATGTAGTCGACGTTGACCTCGACGCCCAGGGCGCCGATCCGTGAACCGTCCAGGACGAGCGCGACGCCCGGACGGCCGACGGAGCCGGCGTGCTGTGGCCCGGTCTCCTTGACCAGTCCCCGCGCCTGCAGTTCGCTCACCAGGCTGGTGACGGTGGTCTTGTTCAACCCGGTCGCGACGGCGACGGCGGACCGGGAGCACGGGCCGTACGTATTGACGTGACGCAGCACCAGAGCAAGGTTGGAACGGCGCACGGTGGCCTGGTCCGCGGGAACACCCGCGGAGGCACCACGACTCGGCGAGTCGGTCGTACGGCCGTCGGCCCTGCTGTGGTCCACGCCTCTCCTCAATTAGTTCGCATGGCTGGCCGAATTAAAGACAGTGACGGACGTGACGCACAAGGGGATACGGGACGAATGTTGCGTAACGTTCCGATAACCAGGTCACGAATTGGCGCTGACCTGCGGCGGAACCGAGCGATGCCAACTCGTTACGCGTCGCGGGGGTGCACTTCCGGACATCCGCATGTTACAACCCTGATTAATTGATCTCAGAGACAAACAAAGGGCAGGTGAGGCAGGTGAGCAACGGGCCGCACCTCACCCGTCCCTCGGGCGGCTCTCCGCCGGCGGGTCCCGCCGCACTGCGCCGGGCGAACCTCGCGTTGGTGCTGCGCGAACTGCGCGACCACGCGTCGCTGTCCCGCGCCGACATCGCGACCGCGACCGGGCTGCACCGGGCGACCGTCTCCAGTCTCATGGCCGAGCTTCTCGAGCGGCGGCTGGTGCGGGAGCTCGGCGTCGAGCACGTGGGCGCCGTCGGGCGTCCCAGGCGGGCGGTGGCGTTGCACGGCGCGCACGTCGGCGCCCTGGGCATGGAGATCAACGTCGACTACATCGCGGTCCACGGCACCGACCTCAGCGGCCGGGTCCTGGTCGAGCGCCGGGTGGTCTTCGACACGATGGGCAGCCGCCCGGACAGCGCGGTGCGCCGGCTCGGGCTCGTGGCCAAGGAATCCGTGAAGGCGATGGCGCGGGCCGGCGCCGTCCCCGCGGGCATCGTGGTGGCCGTCCCCGGCCTCGTGGACGTGGCGCGCGGCGTCGTGACGCTCGCGCCGAACCTCTACTGGCAGGACCTGCCGCTGGCGGAACAGCTTTCCGCGATGCTCGGCTCGCTGCGGGTCCCGGTGAGGGTGGACAACGACGCCAACCTCGCCGCGTTGGCGGAGTTCACCTCCGGCGTCGCCGCGGGCACTCCCGACCTCGTCTACCTCACCGGCGAGGTGGGCGTCGGAGGCGGCATCATCTCCGGCGGCAAGCTGCTGCGCGGAGCGGACGGCTTCTCCGGCGAGGTCGGGCATCTGCGGGTCGACCCCAACGGCGACCAGTGCGGCTGCGGCCGCATCGGCTGCTGGGAGACCAAGGTCGGGCTGGCCGCGCTCGTGCGCGCGGCCATGCCCGAGCAGGCGTACGGACTGCCCGGCATGCCGGTTCCGGATCCCGGCGAGCGAGTGGCCGACATCGCCCGGGGGCTGGCCTCGGGCGACCGGCGCATGATGCAGGCGGTGGCACAGGTCGGCCAATGGCTCGGGCTCGGCGGCTCGATCGTGGCCAACCTGTTCAACCCCCGCGTCATCGTGATCGGAGGCTACTTCGCCTCGCTGGCCGAGTGGCTGCTGCCCCACGCGCAGGACCAGCTGCAGCGACTCGTGATGGCCGCCCCGGCCACGCAGTGCCGATTCGTCGCGTCCACACTCGGCTTCGGCGCCGCGTCCCGCGGCGCCGCGAGCATGGTGGTGAACCAGATCATCGACGACCCGACCACGATCATGGATTCATTACCCAGGCCGGCAGTTTACTGACGGCCCCCACAGACCTGGAGACGGCACCCTCCAGCACCCGAAAAATCCGTACAACCAAGTGGCAACAGCGCGGCGGCGCGCGCCTTGCTGACGTCCCCCCGGTCAGGAAGGGTTTTCCATGACACCACGTTCTCGAACGTGGGCCTGGCCGCTCAATGCGGCCCAGCCAAACAGCGGACGACGTCGTCGGACCGCGGCGACGATGGCTTTCGCCCTCCTCGCTCCCACCATCACGCTCTTCTCGGCGCCGGTGAGCGCCGAGGCCGCCACGGCGGCCGCGGAGCCCGACTTCAAGGTGCTGGTCTTCTCCAAGACGACCGGCTTCCGGCACGACTCGATCCCCGAGGGCATCGCGGCCGTCCAGAAGCTCGGCCAGGAGAACAACTTCGCGGTCGACACGACCGAGGACAGCGCGGCGTTCACCGACGCGAACCTGGCGCAGTACCAGGCCGTGGTCTTCATGTCCACGACCGGCGACCCGGTGAGCACGCAGGACCAGAAGGACGCCTTCCAGCGGTACATCGAAAAGGGCGGCGGCTATGTCGGCGTCCACGCCGCGGCCGACAGCGGTTACAGCTGGGACTGGTACGGCAAGCTGGTCGGCGGGTACTTCAAGCAGCACCCGGCGATCCAGCAGGCCACGGTCAAGGTCGAGGACCCGGCGCACCCGTCCACGGCGGGCCTGCCGACGACCTGGAGCCGTACCGACGAGTGGTACGACTACCGCACCAACCCGCGTGGCACGGTCCACGTCCTGACGTCGCTGGACGAGAAGTCCTACACCGGCGGCACGATGGGCGCCGACCACCCCAACACGTGGTGTCAGGACTTCGACGGTGGCCGCTCGTGGTACACGGGCCTGGGCCACCTGAAGGAGAACTACAGCGAGGCGAACTTCCTCAAGCTGCTCCTCGGCGGTATCAAGACCGCCGCGGGCGCCGAGAAGGCCGACTGCTCGGCCTCCCAGAGCGGCAGCTACGAGAAGGTCACCCTCGACGACAACACCAGCAACCCGATGATGCTGGACGTCGCCAAGGACGGCCGGGTCTTCTACATCGACCGGCTGGGCGACGTCAAGGTCATCAAGCCCGAGGGTGGCACCGTCACCGCGGCGCACATGGACGTGTTCACCGCCAACGAGAGCGGTCTGCTCGGCATGGCGCTGGACCCCAAGTTCGACACCAACAAGTGGATCTACCTGTACTACTCGCCCGCGGGCTCGGAGAACGTCGACCGGCTGAGCCGGTTCACCGTCACCGGGGACACCCTGGACAAGGCGAGTGAGAAGAAGATCCTGGACGTGCCGGTGCAGCGGGCCGAGTGCTGCCACCACGGCGGCGGCATGGTGATGGACCCCAAGACCGGCAACCTCTGGCTGGGCACGGGCGACAACACCAACCCCTTCGCCTCCGACGGCTTCGCGCCGATCGACGAGCGGTCGGGCCGGGCCAACTGGGACTCCCAGCGCACCTCCGCCAACACCAACAGCCTGAGCGGCAAGCTGCTGCGGATCCACCCCGAGGCCGACGGCACCTACACCATCCCGTCGGGCAACCTGTTCGCGCCGGGCACGGCGAAGACCAAGCCGGAGATCTACGGCATGGGCTTCCGCAACCCGTTCCGGATCGGCGTGGACTCCAAGACCGGCAACATCATGCTGGGTGAGTACGGCCCCGACTCCAACTCCGCCAGCGCCACGCGTGGCCCGCAGAACACGGTGGAGTGGAACCTCATCTCCAAGCCGGGTAACTTCGGCTGGCCGTACTGCATCGGCAACAACTCGCCCTACATCGACTACAACTTCGACACCAAGCAGTCGGGTGCGGCGTTCAACTGCTCCGCTCCGGTCAACGACTCGCCGAACAACACCGGCCTGACCACCCTGCCGCCGGTGACCCCGGCCACGGTCTGGTACCACTACGCCGCCGACCCCAACAACTTCCCGGAGCTGAGCGGCGGCGCCCCGATGGGCGGCCCGGTCTACCGCTACAACGCCGACATCACGTCGACGAACAAGTGGCCGGCGTACTGGGACGGCAAGGCCATGTTCGGTGAGTGGAACAACAACGCCATGTGGTCGTTCCAGCTCAACGAGGACGGCACCAAGCTCGTCGAGATGAACCGGATCCTTCAGACCCTGAAGTTCCTGAAGCCGATGGACATGAAGTTCGGTCCCGACGGTGCCCTCTACCTGATCGAGTGGGGCTCCGGCTTCGGCGGCGACAACGCCGACTCCGGCGTCTACCGCATCGACTACGTCAAGGGCGTCCGTCCGCCGGTGGCCCGCGTGACCGCCGACAAGACCGACGGCCCGACCCCGCTGACCGTCAAGTTCAGCAGCGACGGCTCGCGCGACCCCGACGGCAAGGCCATCACCTACGCCTGGGACCTCGACGGCGACGGCAAGACCGACTCCACCGAGGCCAACCCCACCTTCACCTACAACCAGGCCGGCGAGTACAACGCGGTCCTCACCGTGACGAACGCCGACGGCCTGACCGCCAAGGCGAGCGTGGTGATCAACGCGGGCAACACCAAGCCCCAGGTGAAGGTCGAGCTCCCGCCGAACGGCGCGTTCTTCGAGTTCGGCGACCAGGTGAAGTTCAAGGTCACCGTCACCGACGCCGAGGACGGCACGGTCGACTGCAGCAAGGTGCAGATCCAGTCCATCCTGGGTCACGACACCCACGGTCACCCGCTTGACCAGACGACCGGCTGCGAGGCCGTCGTGCAGACCGCCATGGCGGGCCACGGCGAGTACGACAACCTGTTCTACGTGATCGAGGCCAGCTACACCGACAAGGGCGCCGGGGCGGCCAAGCCGCTCACCGGGCGGGGTCAGGTCATCCTGCAGCCCAAGCGCAAGCAGGCCGAGCACTTCAGCGCGACCGGCCGGATCACGGGCGGCACGGGCACCGACGCCGCGGGCGTCTCGGTCGAGGACACGACCGACACCGCGGGCGGCAACAAGAACATCGGCAACATCCAGGACGGCGACTGGTGGTCGTTCGACCCGATCAACCTGACCGACATCTCCGCGATTCGGTTCCGGGTCTCGTCGAACACCTCTGGTGGGACCATCCAGGTCCGGCAGGGCGACCCGGCGACCGGGACGCTCGTCGGCTCCGTCGACGTGGCGAACACCGGCGGCTGGCAGACGTTCAAGGACGTCACGCTGAACCTGACCAACGCGCCGACGACCAGCGGCCCGCTGTACTTCGTCGTGCGCAAGCCGGCGAGCGCGGCCAACGACGCCTTCCTGCTCAACTTCAACTGGATCGACTTCATCGGCAAGGGCGCCACGGAGAACCAGCGCCCGACCGTGTCGGTGGCCGCGAACGCGACCACGGGCATCGCGCCGCTGAAGGTCGACTTCACCACCACCGCCAGCGACCCTGACGGCAACACCCCCCTCACCTACAAGTGGGACTTCGGGGTGAACGGCGCGCCGCAGCCGACCACGGCCAACGCGAGCTACACCTACACCGCGCCGGGCACCTACACCGCCACGGTGACGGTGACCGACGCCAAGGGCGCTGCCACCAGCGCTCAGGTGCAGATCAAGGTGGACGCGCCGGCCACGGTGTGCTTCACCGGCCGCTCCGACGACTTCGTGGGCGACCAGCTCGACCGTGACCGCTGGTCGGTCATCCGGGAGAACCAGGACCTGAAGGTCACCGGCGGCAACCTCGTCATCCCGACCTCTGCCACCGACATCTACCAGACGACCAACAACACGCCGAACATCGTCGTGCAGCCGGCTCCCTCGGGCGCCTGGACGGCCACGGCCAAGCTCACGCTGAAGGCGACCGACGCCTACCAGCAGGCGGGCCTGGTCCTGTACGGCGACGACGACAACTACGCCAAGATCGTGCTGCAGGGCCGCTCGACCTCCGGGCCGAACCACGCCAGCCGCATCTTCCAGTTCATCCGTGAGGACAAGGGCGCCCCCAACGAGGTCACGGCGAGCAACACCGCCAACCTCGGGGACGCCTACCCCGACACGGTGTACGTGCGGTTCATCAGCGACGGCACCAACATCACCGCTCACTACTCCTCCGACGGCACCAACTTCACCGCGATGTCGGAGACCAAGCCGCTCGCCGGGATCACCAACCCGAAGATCGGCCTGATCTCGCTGGCCGGGGCCAACCACCCGGTGGTGGACGCCTCGTTCGACTGGTTCCAGATCACGCCGGACGACAAGGCGACCGCGCCGAACCCGGACGACGACTTCAACGGCACCGCGCTCGACACCTGCCGCTGGAACGCGATCGTCCGTGGCGACGCCACGACCGCTCGCGTGAACAACGGCGTGCTGGAGCTGGACACCACCAAGGGTGACATCTACGGGACCGACAACACCGGCCCGAAGAACTTCATCCTGCAGAAGGCGCCGAACGGTGACTGGACGCTGGAGACCAAGGTCGACGGCTCGGCTCTGAGCGAGCAGTACCAGCAGGGCGGCCTGATCGTCTACGGCGACGACGACAACTACGTGAAGTTCGACTTCCTCACCACCAACGCCGCAGGGTCGACGGTGGCGCGGACGATCGAGCTGCGTAGCGAGGTCGGCGGCACCGTGCAGAACCCGCAGCCGCAGGTCAACAACCTCACCACCGGTGTGTGGTGGCTGCGCCTGAAGAAGGTGGGAGACAGCTTCACCGGCTCCTACTCCTCCGACGGCACCACCTGGACCGACCTGGCCACCAACGGCACGCCCGCCGTGGTGAAGAACAGCGCCGTGGCCGACGCCTCCAAGATCGGCGTCTACACCATCGGCACCAACCAGGGCGCGTCCAAGACGGTCAAGTTCGACTACTTCAAGCTGGTCAAGCCTGCCTCCCAGCAGGTCAAGCTGACCGTCACGGCCGCGCCGCGCTGCATCGGCAGCTCGGTGTACCTCGCCGTGACGGCGGTCAACGACGGCAACGCGCCGGCCACGATCGAGCTGAACACCCCGTTCGGCAAGAAGACGGTGGCCGACGTGGCTCCGGGCAAGCAGGCCTACCAGTCCTTCAACACC
>NZ_JBFBIP010000053.1:0-8601 GCF_040685655.1 Microbispora sp. NPDC088329 | reverse complement strand
CTCCGCCGCCATGTCCGCGATCACCACACGAACCACACCCAGCGGGATCCGCAGCAGCGCCGACACCTCCGCCACCGACCGCACCTGACGGCACAAAGAGGCGATGGCCCGAAACTCCGGGGGCCTCGCGGACAGGTCGTAGTGCGTGGTCGTGGCTGAGGAGACCAGCGCCTCCATCGCGAGTTGCATGCGAGGGGTCGTACGCCCGCCCGTGACGGTGAACGGGCGGACCGGAGACGCGGGCTCCTGGGGTGCCGGGGCGCCGGGCGGCCGTCCCCACGGGTCCCCGCCGGGCTCCTGACCCCACGGTTCCGCGCCCGGCTGCTGCCCCCACGGATCCATCCATCACCTCCGGGGATACGACATGGATTGGAGTTCGGCGCGGACCGCGGGGGTCAGCACCTGACCCGCCCGTTCCACCAGCAACGTCATCTGATAAGCCACCAGCCCCAGATCCGAATCCGCGGCCGCCAGCACCGCAAGACAGGAACCGTCACTGATCGACATGATCAGTAACAACCCCCGCTGCATCTCCACCACCGTCTGCGTCACCGGGCCACCCTCGAACACCCGCGAAGCGCCCTGCGTCAAACTGATCAACCCGGCCGCCACCGCCGCCAACTGGTCGGCCCGGTCCTTGGGAAACCCGTGAGAGAACGCCAGAGGCAACCCATCCGCCGACACCACCACGGTGTGCGCCACACCCGGCACGTTGTTCACGAAGTCCGTGATCAACCAGTTCAGGCCGCGTGCGCCCTGACTCAACTCACTCATGCGCCGTCCCCTTTCGGCAGTCGGTAGCCCTCGTCCTCGCTCAGTTCGCCCCGGGCCACCGCCCGGCCCTGCCGAACGCCCTTCTGCAGGCTCGCCAGCCGGCTGCGGGCCCGATCGGGCGACAGGATCGGCTGCGACGTGGCGGGCGCCGCCGACGCCGGCTCGGCCGAGCCGGGCACCAGGTTGGCCTTCGGCACCCGCTTCGGCAGGCCGGAGGTGGTGGTGCCGTCCGAGGCCGGCTTCTCGGTGGCCGCGGCCGCGGCCTGCCACCCGGCGTCCACGGAAGGCGCGGGCTGCCAGTCGGGTCCGGTGTCGGCGGCGGGAGTGCGCCGGAACCAGGCGGACTCGACGGAGGCGAAGATCGGCAGGTACTCCTCGTCGGGGGCCGGCCCCGTCTGCGGCAGGTCCTGGAAGACCGGCGCGCCGTGCAAGGGACCGGAGATCGAGACAGGCCCTGTGCTCGCCGGCGACGCCCCCAGGTTCAACGGGACCGGCCCGGTCACCGCGGGCAGCGGGCCGGTGGCCGCCTCGTCCGGCACCGAGTCGAACCGGCGTCCGCGCAGCCGCGTGAGCGGGTCCTGCACGGGCGAGATCGGCGGGGATATGGCCGGAGGGGGGGACGAAGACATCGACGATGAGTGCCCGCCCCAGGCCGACTGACCGGACTGGGAGCTCCAAGCGGAGGCGACAACGCCGGGGTAGGGCTGCTGCGTGTAGGCGCGACTGCCCATCAGGGTCTCCGGCAGCAGGACCATCGCGGTCAGCCCTCCCCCGTCGTGCGGCCTGAGCTGCACCCTGATGCCGTTGCGTATGGCGAGGCGGCCGACCACGAACAGGCCCATGCGGCGCGACACCGACACGTCCACGACCGGCGGGTTCGCCAGTCTCCAGTTGGCCTGGGAGATCTCCTCCGAGGTCATCCCGATGCCGGAGTCGGTGACGGAGATCATCACTCCCCCGCCGTCGATCCGGTTGCCCGAAACGACCACACGGGTGTCGCGAGCGGAGAACGACAGCGCGTTCTCCACGAGCTCCGCCATGAGGTGGATGACGTCGTTGACGGCCTGGCCGGCGATCGCGACGTCCGAGGGGAAGTTCAGCGCCACCCGCTCGTAGCCCTCGACCTCCGACAGCGAGGCCCGCAGGACGTCGGTGATCTCCACGGGCTGGCTCCAGCGGCGCGCGGGCTCCTGCCCCGCGAGGACCAGGAGGTTCTCACTGTTGCGGCGCATACGGGTGGCCAGGTGGTCCAGCTTGAACAGGTTCCCGAGCCGCTCCTCGTCCTGCTCGCCCTGCTCCAGGCCGTCGATCAAAGTGATCTGGCGTTCGACCAGCGTCTGCGTACGCCGCGACAGGTTCACGAACATCGCGTTGACGTTGCTGCGCAACCGGGCCTCGTCGCCCGCCAGCCGTACGGCCTCGCGGTGGACCTCGTCGAAGGCCCGCGCGACCTCGCCGATCTCGTCCGCCGACGCCACCCCGATCGGCTGCACGTGCTGGGGGCCGCCGGAGTCGGACTCGCGCAGGCGCTGCACGAGGTCGGGCAGCCGGTGGCCGGCGATCTCCAGCGCCTCGCTGCGCAGCCGCCGCAGCGGACGTACGACCGAGCGGGCCATGACCGAGGTGATGAGCAGGACCACCAGCAGGACGACCGCGACCAGGATCACGTTGACCGCGGCGACCCTCTGGTCCGAGCCCTGGAACTCCACGCTGCGCGCGATCACCGTGCGGGCGAGCGTCGAGTTGACCTTGTGCATCTGGTCGGCGGTCTCGCTGATCGCGTCGAACCAGGTGGCGACCGCCTGGCCGCCGGGGTCGACCCTGCGCAACGTGAGGCCGTCGCGGGTGAGGCTCAGGGCGAGGGCACGCAGGTATTCGGCCCGGTCGACCTTCTGGCCCGTGACGGTGTCCGAAAAGCGCTGGCGCTGCGCCGGCGTGGCCTGCGAGAGGAACGCGTTGCGCTCGCTGGCCTCGCGGGCGCGGGCCGCGGTGAAGGCGTCGAGTTCCGCGGTCTCGAACCGATTCCGCACCAGCGCGACGGCCAGCAGCGCGCGCTGTTTGGAGATCTCCTCTTCGGCCCGCGCGAGCGAGGCCATCGACTTGAGGCCGGCGATGACGCCCTCGTCGACCGCGCCCTGCACGGTCTCGTCGTACAGCCGCAGTGCGTCGGCGACGAACAGAGAGTATTTGTCGATCGCGGGCAGCGGAGGGAGCCGGCTTTCCAGGATCGTGCCGCGCAGCGCGGTCAGCTCGTCGAAACGGCCGCGCAGGCGGACGAGGTCGGCACGGCCGATGTCGCCGAACGCGTCGCCCGCGACCTCCGCCTTCGAGCGCACCCGCTGCGCGGCGGCGTCGACCGCCCCCTGCTGGTCGCGGATCAGCGAGAGCAACGTCTCGCCGTGCCGGTCGGCCGCCAGGTAACGGGCCGTCAGGTCGCGTTCGAGCTGCAGCTCGTGAACGAAGTCACCGATGCCGGCGACGAGCTCGGCCACCTCCTGCACGCGCCCGTACTCGGCGGCGCTGTTGATCGAGGAGGCCACCCTGAGCCCGCCCAGCGTGACGGCCACGGCGGTCGGCACCAGGATCAGCGCCAGCAGCCGCGTACGCAGGCGCCAGTTCCTCAGGGCCAGGCGGCTACCGGCGTTCGGCCGGGCCGTATCGGCCGGCTCTGCGTTCTTCGTTGCGGTCACACCGGTGCCGACCGGCGTCGAAGGCGGCTTCTCTTCGGCACGACGACCGCTCTCGACTGTTGCCGTCCTCACTGGTCGCCAACCTCTCGCGGTTCTTTATAGGGATTTCGGAACATCAGTCCTCGGAAGTTGTCCCAAGCCATCGGCAATTGGAGCATAAGCCTGGGATATAGGCCAAACAGACCGTGCGCGTTTTGGTGCGTTCCATCATGACGATCCAGTAACGGGACGAAGCACGCACCCGCTTCTCCCACGCCAGGCCGACGTCGCCATTACAGACCGAATTGAATTCGGGACTTGTCACGGTCCAACCCGGCAAGGGTCGAGACAACAGGGCATACCAGCATCTTCTTACTAGTTTAGTGACAAAGATCTTTTTGTCCTGTTATCGGCCCCGAAGGGCCGCTACGCTTCTCGCCCGTCGGCCCCGGCTGCCCGATTTCCCCGCCGGCGCCTTACCCCTTACCTAAGGAGACTCCATGAGACTCGTGGGCCGTGGCCTCGCAGTCTGCCTCGTGGCCGCCCTGTCGCTCACCGCGTGTGGCGGCTCGGACACGAGCGCGGAGTCCGACAGTAATAAAGGACTGGAAAAAAACACCATTACTGTCGGCATCTTGCCTATTCCGGATGTGGCCCCCCTGTTCATCGCACGGGATCGCGGCTTCTTCAAGGAAGAGGGCCTGACCGTGAAAGACGTCATCGTCCCGAACACCGCCGCGGCCGTGCCCAACCTCGTCAGCGGCGCGATGGATGTTGCCATCGGCAACTACTTCACGGTTGTGGCCGGCCAGGAACAGGGGATGGCCAAGTTCCGCATCCTCGCCGACATGTTGCAGGCGAAACCGGACGTTTTCGATATCGTCGTCAAGAAGGACTCACCCATCCAGTCGGTGAAGGACCTCAAGGGCAAGAAGATCTCCGTCACCTCGCAGAACAGCATCGCGACGCTCGCCGTCGACTCGACCCTGCGCGCCAACGGCGTCGACCCCAAGAGCGTCCACTACGTCCCGGTGGCCTTCCCCGACGCCCCCGGTAAGCTCGCCGCCGGTCAGACCGACGCCGCGTGGCTCACCGAGCCGTTCCTCACCAGCGTGCAGATGAACCTGGGCACCCGGAAGATCGCGGACACCATGACCGGTCCGATGGCGGACTTCCCGATCGCGGGCTGGGTGACCATCGACGAGGTGCTCAAGAAGTACCCGAAGACCATGGCGGCCTTCCAGCGCGCCATCGTCAAGGCACAGGAGGTCGCCGAGTCCGACCGCAAGGCCGTCGAGGCCGTCCTGCCCAAGTACACCAAGATCACGCCGCAGGCCGCCTCCGTCATCGGGCTGGGCAGCTTCCCGTCCTCTCTGAACCCCACCCGGCTGCAGCGGGTGGCCGACACGATGCTGGAGTACGGCTACCTGAAGTCCAAGATGGAAATCGCTCCGATGCTGGTGCCGATGCCGCAATGATGATCCGCACGGCGATCCGCGGCGCCGCGGGAGTCGCGGCGTTGCTGCTCGTGGCCGAGGCGGCCGGGCGGACCGGTCTCGCCGACACGCGGATCCTGCCGCTCGCCTCGACCGTGCTCGCCCGGGTCGCCGAACTGGCCGGCGACCCGGAGTTCCTCCAGGACATCGTGGCCACGCTGACCGTGTGGGCGAGCGGGCTGCTCGTGGCGGTGGCGCTCGCGATCCCGTCCGGGGTCGTCCTCGGTTCCCTGCCCCGGGCCGAGACGGCGCTGCGCCCCCTGATCGAGATCCTCCGGCCGATCCCGTCGGTGGCGCTCATCCCGCTCGTCGCGCTGTTGTTCGCCGCGGACGGCCAGGTCAAGACCACGATCATCGCGTACGCCGCGTGCTGGCCCGTGCTGATCAACACGTTGTACGGCATGCACGATGTGGATCCCCTGGCCAGGGAGACGCTGCGGAGCTTCGGCTTCGGGCGGCGCGCGGTGCTGCTGCGCGTGTCGCTGCCGAGCGCCGCGCCGTTCGTCATGACCGGTGTACGGCTGGCGGCGGCCGTGGCGTTGATCGTGGCGATCAGCACCGAGCTGCTGTCGGGCGGGGTGGGCGGAATCGGCGTCTTCATCATGAAGGCGGGGTCGGGCTACCGCGTGGACCTGATGCTGGCCGCCGCCGTATGGGCGGGCATTCTCGGCATGGTGGTCAACGCCCTGCTCGTCCGGGCCGAGCGCAGCCTGTTCCGGTGGCATCTGGCCCGAGCCGGGGTGGTCGCGTGAGCAACCTCGCCGTACGGCTGCTTCCGGTGCCACTGTTCCTGGCCGCCTGGGAGGCGGGGTGCCGGATGGCGGAGTCGACCTACTTCCCCCCGCCGTCCCTGATCGCGGCGCGGGCGCGCGAGCTGTGGTTCTCCGGGCCGGCGACGCGCCTGTTCCTCACCGACGCCGCGATCGAGAATTTCGTGCCCAGCCTCGGGCGCATGTTCGGAGGCTGGCTGCTCGCCTGCTTCGCCGGAATCGTCGCGGGGGTGGCCATCGGCAGATCCGCCACGCTGTCGGCCTATCTCGACCCGCTCATCCAGTTCGGACGGGCGATCCCGCCGCCCGCGCTCGTTCCCGTGTTCATCGTCGTCTTCCGTGACGATCTGCGGATGCTGCTGGCGACGATCGTCATCGGAGTGGTGTGGCCGGTGCTGCTCAACGCGGTGGACGGCGCCCGCTACGTGGACCGGGTGCAGGTGGACACCGCACGGGTCTTCGGTCTCACGAGGACGCAACGGCTGGTGCGCCTGGTTCTGCCGGCCGCGGCGCCGAAGATCTTCGCCGGGCTGCGGCTGAGCCTGTCCCTGGCACTCGTGCTGCTGGTGGTCGCGGAGATGACCAACGGCACGATCAACGGCATCGGTTACGAGCTGGTGTACATGCAGCAGTCCTTCGACATGCCGGGCATGTGGGGGATCGTCGCGCTGCTGGCCGTGCTCGGCCTGGTACTGAACCTGTCGTTCCTGCTGCTGGAGCGGCGGACCCTGTCCTGGCACCGGCTCGCCCGCCGGGCCGTCTGAAGTGGTGAGCCGTGCTTGAGATTACGAATCTGACCCACACCTACGGCAGGGGCTCGGGCGCCCATCGAGCGCTCGGCGGCATCGACCTCAAGGTCGCCGAGGGCGAGCTCGTGTGCATCGTCGGCCCTTCCGGCTGCGGGAAGTCCACGCTGCTGCGGTCCGTCGCCGGCCTGCTGGAGCCCACCGGCGGTCAGGTGCTCGTCGACGGCAGACCGGTCACCGGCACGCCCGACGGCCTGGCCGTGGTCTTCCAGGACTACAGCAGATCCCTGTTCCCCTGGTTGTCGGTGGGTGACAACGTCGCACTGCCCCTGCGCAGACGCGGGCTCGACCGGGCCGCCCGCCGGGAGGCGGCGGGCGAGGCGCTGGACGCGGTCGGCCTGGCCGGGGCCTCGTCGAAGTATCCCTGGGAGCTGTCCGGCGGCATGCAGCAGCGGGTCGCCATCGCCAGAGCCCTCGCCTACCGCCCGTCGCTGCTGCTGATGGACGAGCCCTTCGGGTCCGTCGACGCCCAGACCAGGGAGGACCTGGAGGATCTGGTGCTGCGGGTGCGCGGGCACCACCGCATGACAATCGTTTTGATCACGCACGACATCGACGAGAGCGTCTATGTCGGCGACCGGGTGGTCGTGCTCAGCCGGTCCCCGGCCACGGTCACCGCTGATCTGCGGGTGAATCTGCCGGCCCCGCGCGACCAGATCGCCACGCGCGAGCTGCCCGACTTCGTCCGGCTGCGCGCCGAGGTGGGCCGGCTGGTGCGAGGCACGCGGCCGCCCGGTGCGGCCGTCCTCTCCGATCCCTCATCGAACTGACAAGGAGCCGATATGACTGCAGCGAGCGAGGTCGTCTGGGATCTCGTCCGTGGCGCCTGGCGCTTCGCCGCGCTGAGTGCCCTGGTGGAGTTGGACTGTCCCGGCCACCTCGAGGACGGGCCGCTCACCGTCGAGGAGATCGCCGAGCGGTGTGGCGCGCACGCCCCCTCGCTCGCGCGGCTCATGCGGGTCGGCGCCTCATGCGGGCTGTTCACCGCGGTGGATCCCGGCCGGTACGCACTGACCGACGCGGGCCGGTTGCTGGTGGACGGCGTCCCCGGCTCCCTGCGCAGGGCCGTCCTGGTCAACACCGCTCCCGCGCTCTCGTACGCCACGAGCAACCTCGCCGCGACCGTGCGCGAGGGACGGTCGGCGTTCATCGAGAAGTACGGCGTGCTCTACGACCACCTGGCCACCGATCCGGATCTGAGCCACGTCTTCAACGAGTACATGACCGACCGGGCGCTGCCCATGGCTCAAGGTGTCGCCGAGCGGTACGACCTGTCCTCGGTCAAGACGCTGGTGGACCTGGGCGGCGGCCGGGGACACATCCTCGCGGCGGCGCTGCGGGCCAACCCGCATCTGCGCGGGGTGCTCTTCGATCTCGGGCACGTGCTGCCGGACGCGCGGGCCGCCTTCGACGAGTGGGGGTTGTCGGAGCGGGTCGAACTCGTCGAGGGCGACTTCTTCGCATCCGTTCCCCCGGGCCACGACGCCTACCTGCTGGGCAGTGTGATCCACAACTGGGACGACGAGGACGCGACCCGGATCCTGCGCGTGGTCCGCGAGGCCATGAGCGACGACGGCCGGGTGCTGCTGGTGGAGATAGTCGTGCCGGACGACGACTCACCGCACTACGGCAAGGACCTCGACATGCGGATGCTCGGCCTGTTCGGGCAGGGGAGGGAGCGCAGCAGGTCGGAGCACGACGCACTGCTGCGGGCCGCCGGGCTGCGCCTGGCCGGCACCTACGACCTGCCGGTCCACGCCACCCTCATCGAGGCGGTCCCCGCCTAGACGGCTCCCGGGCTGGGGCCGCCTCAGGCGCGTCCCCAGCCGGGTACGGCGACCCGCATGGTCAGCGCGTGTTCGACGAGCGTGATCAGGGTGCTCTTGACCGACTCCCGGTCCCGAGCGTCGGTGCGGACGATCGGGGTGTGCGGCGACAGCGTCATCGCCTCCCGCACTTCCTCCCCGGCGTGCGGGAACTGCCCGTCGAAGCCGTTGACGCCGACGACGAAGGGCAGGCGCGCCTCCTCGAAGTAGTCCACCGCGGGGAAACTGTCGGCCAACCGGCGGGTGTCGACCAGCACCAC
>NZ_JBFBIP010000052.1:0-10392 GCF_040685655.1 Microbispora sp. NPDC088329 | reverse complement strand
TTCCTGGCCGAGAAGACGGTCAAGAACTACGTGTCCAACCTGCTGAGCAAGCTCGACATGCAGCGCCGCACCCAGGCCGCCGCGCTCGCCGCCCGTCTCAAGGCCGGTCGCCAGGACTGAGCGGGCGCCACAGGTGATCAGTCGGCCCAGGTAATCAGTCGGCCCAGGTAATCAGCCGGGTAATCATCGGTGCCGGAGTGTCCCAGGACACCGGCCCAGCCCCAGCGATACGGGCATATGCCCTATGTCGCTTATGTCCATGGCGTATCGATGCCAGAGCGGGCAGGTGGTTGCCAGGTGTCTCGTCACTGCGCGGACGTTCTCAGGACCGATCTCGCCTCGGCGGCGCGGCGGCTTGCGGTGGCCGCCCTCGTCGTCTCGCTGGCGGGTCTCGCCGTCGCGGAGGCGGCGGACGCGGCCTCCGCACCGCTGCGCCGCAAACCGCACGCGGCCGGAGCCGCCGCGAAAGCCAACAAGGCCAAGGCGAAGGCGAAGGCGCGGGCCAGGCCCCGCCCCGGCCCGCGCGGTTATCAGGCGGTCGAGGGCTCGCGGAGCGGCGCCATGCAGTACAAGTCGGGCTCCGGCAGCAACATCCAGAACCTCAACGGTGTCAACACGCCTTCGCTACTGAGCGGCCCGCAGTCGACCGCGGTGACGTCCGCCGGGCGCATCACCAGTCAGGGCGCGTACTGCGCCCCCGGCAGCCGCTCGTGCGACATCTCGCAGAACATGAGGTGACCGCATATGAGGTGACCGGCGCTCAGATGTGGTGGCGCCGCCACCTCTGGTCGGCCGCCGCCCAGGCGGCGTCCCATTCGCGGTAGCGCCTGCGGTCCAGCCGGTGGCGTGCGAGTGCGAAGCAGGCCCCGGCCAGGGCCGCGGCCGCCGCCATGACACCGAAGGCGGCCAGTCCCGCCCGGGTCACCGTCTCGGCCCGCCGCGGCGGCGGCGCGGCCGGACTGCCCGCGGCGTCCACCCACAGCCGCGCGTTCGCCTGGCCGTTCCGCAGGAGAAGGGCCGCCGGGACCACGCCCTCCCGGACCTCGCCGCCCGGCAGCGTCCACCGCGCCAGACTCGCCCCCAGCGTGCCGCGGCCGCCGGCCGAGCCGACGGACACCTCCTGGATCAGTGTGGCCTCGACCAGCTGGCGCGCCCCCGGCCCGACCCGTTCGGCCGCCAGGCCGCCGTCGTACACCGTTCGGGCGGCCAGCGCCGCGGGCCACACGGCGAGCAGGACGGCGGCCACCGCCGCCGCGGCGAGCGCCGCCTCGACCCGGTCGGTGCGGCGCCGCAGTGGGTTGCGGTCGGGCCGGTAGCGGCGTAGCCGCGACACGACCCAGCGGGCGATCGATTTCATGACGCACCTCCTGTCGGCCACAGGAGGTCCCACTTCCCCCGGCGCACCCGCCCACGCCCTCTCACTCGAGCACTCTTATTCGAGGACCTCGGAGGGGGCGCGGCGGACGCTCTCGCTCTCGTCGATGACGAACCCCAGCCGCATGATCATCTGCGGGGGCTCGTCCGAGCACAGGTGCCTGCGGATGAACTCCCGCAGCTCCGGCATCTCCAGTGCCTGGGTGTGGAAGGCGACGCTCAGCCCGTACGCGGAGGCGTGGAGCAGCATCCGCTGCAGCGCCTCGCCCGCGTGCAGCCAGTCCTCCCGGGAGTCGCCGGCGGTGCTGAGCAGGGCCACGAGGCCCGTTGAGGCGGACACCCGCTCGTCCGGCGCCATCCCCCACTCGTGCCCCCGGGCGTAGTCCCGCTGGGCGAAGTGCTGGGGGTAGGTACGCCGGGGATCGGTCGGATAGCCCGCCGCGGGCACCCCGTCGCGGCGTGAGCTGCCGGGCGGCCGGGCCCAGCGCATGAGTTCGAGGACGAACAACCGGTTCTGCGACTGCACGTCCTGGGCGGCGCCGGTGAGCGCGGCAAGCACCCGCGCGGAGGCGTCCGACCTGATCGGCGTCACATGGCCGCCCTCGGCCGTCGCCTCCGCCACGAGCGCGTCGATCAGGCGGTCCGGCACCGGCAGAGCCGTGAACCCGGACCGGTGGGTCCGGCGGCGTTCGATCTCGCCGTGCAGCAGCCGGACGTGCTCGCCCGGCTCCTGCCCCGGCCGCACGCGTACGGTGGCGAGCAACAGCGGCCGCTCCGGGTCGGGGATGCGTCGCACCTCGGGCTCGTAGCCGAGCGCGAGCAGCGTGATCCGCACGTTGAACAGCGCGGCGCCACAACTGATCATCAGCTGCCGGCCCGTGGGGTCGGAGACCCGCAGCTTCCTGTCGGGGTCGGCGCGCAGGGAGATCTCGTCGCCGGAGACACCGAACGACCAGGGCTGGGTGTTGTGGATCGAGGGGGCCCACAGCGCCGCCTCCACCGCGGCCTTCGCCGCCTGCGCGATCTCTTCCGTCCGAGTTTTCACGATCTTCTCCCCAGGGCGCTCGGTCACAGCAACGGCGGGGCGATGAGCAGGTCGTCCACGAGGAAGGCGACATCGGCATCCACCTCGACGACGCCCTCGACCCGGCGTACGGCGTGCAGCAGCGGCTTGATGTCCGACCTGCGGGGCACCTGTCCCTTGATCGTCACCACGCCGCCCGAGACGGTGACCCGAAGGTCGTCGGGGCCTGAGTTCAGCCGAGCGGTGATCTCCTCGATGTCGGCCAGGATGCCCTCCGCCGGACGGACGAACACGCGCAGCAGGTCGCCCTGATGAACCGTCCCCACGATCCGGCCGGTCATGGTGTCGATCACAGGCAGCTGCTTGATGCGGTTGCGGTGCATCAGCCGGGCCGCGTCCCGTACGGATGTGCCGCCGGTGACCGTGATCGCGGGACGCGTCATGATCTGGCCGGCCTTCGTGCCCGACGCCTTGCGGCGCTCCTCACGCCTGCGGGGGCCGTCGAAGGCGCCCTCGCCCGGGTCGATCTCCTTCAGGAGGATGTCGTCCTCCGACACCACCCCGACCGGGCGCCGGTCGGCGTCGACCACCGTGACCGCGCCCACCTTGAACCGCTGCATGGTGGTGACAAGGTCGGCGAACGACGCGTCCATCGGCACCGCGATGGCGACCCTGCCCATGACATCCTTCACCTTCGCCGTCATGACGACGCCTCCCATCTCCTCACTGCCAGCGTGCCTCGCGGCGTCTTTCCAGGTCAGCGGTGAAGGTCCTGACCACCCGGGACTTTCGGCCACCCGTCGCGCCGTCCGGACAGGGCAGGGCCAAGGGCCCCGCCGGCAGGGACGTCCGTCCCTTCGCAGCCGCTCCGTACGGCGATGCGATGGAAGGGGGAACGGAAGACGGCCCGGAAGGAGCGGATCATGCACATGAAGGTGCGGGACGTCATGACCAGCGAGGTCGCCTCCGTCAACGGCAGCACGCCGTTCAGGGACGTGGCCGAGGTGCTCATCGCACACGAGGTCAGCGCGGTGCCCGTCGTCGACGGCGAGGGCCACGTCGTCGGCGTGGTCTCCGAGGCCGACCTGCTGCGCAAGGAGGAGTTCCGCGAGCAGTTCTACCGCGAGGGCTACCGGCCGCCGCTCCGCGCCCGCCTGCGCGAGGCCGTGGGACACGGCGCCGGCAGGAGCCAGGAGCGAGCGCGTGGGGTGACCGCCGCCGAACTCATGTCCGCCCCCGCGGTCACCACTCGTCCGTACACGAGCGTGGTCAGCGCCGCGCGCCTGATGAATCGGCACGGGGTCAAACGCCTGCCCGTCGTGGACGACGAGGGCGTGCTCGTGGG
The DNA here is from genome assembly GCF_040685655.1 of Microbispora sp. NPDC088329. NCBI lineage: Bacteria > Bacillati > Actinomycetota > Actinomycetes > Streptosporangiales > Streptosporangiaceae > Microbispora > Microbispora sp. NPDC088329. The sequence continues at coordinate 6,649 of NZ_JBFBIP010000052.1, read as the reverse complement.
CATCATCAGCCGCCACGACCTGCTCAAGGTCCTCGCCCGCGCGGACGCCGACATCGCCCGTGAGGTACGCGAGGACATCATCGGCAACTGCCTGTGGGCCGATCTGTCGGGCGTCGAGGTGTCGGTGTCGGAAGGCGTCGTGACGCTCACCGGCGCCCTGGAGCGCCGCTCGCAGTCGCGGGTGCTCACGCGGATGGTCGAGCGGACCAACGGCGTGATCGGCGTCGTCGACCGTCTGGAGTGGAAGGAGGACGACGTCGGCCCCTGGGAAGAGGCCTGATCGCCCCAAGGCGGTGGCGCAGAAAGTCGAACCCAGCCCGGCCGTGCGTCTACCGCGTGATCGCCTTCGTTCGCGTAGTGACGCCTTCGATTCGGCCGTTGTGGTGCGGCAAGGTCACGTCGCAGGGATTGTTCGACCGGGGCGGCTTCAGGCGTCGAGATACCCTGCCGCTTGGGTGAGGAAGAGGTCGGCGTAGCGGCCGTGGGTACGCATGAGATCGGCGTGTGTGCCGTGCTCGATGACGCGGCCGGAATCGAGGACGTAGATGCGGTCGGCGCTGCGGACGCTGGAGAAGCGGTGAGAGATGAGCAGGACGGTGCGGTCGGCGAAGAGATGACGGATGCGGGCAAAGAGGTCGGCTTCGGCTTGCGGGTCCAAGGCGGCGGTGGGCTCGTCGAGGATGACGAAGGGGGCATCGCGGTAGAAGGCGCGGGCGATGGCGAGTTTCTGCCATTGGCCGCCGGAAAGGTCAGTGCCATCGGTGAATTCGCGGCCGAGGACGGTGTGGTAGCCGTCGGGGAGGCTCTCCAATAGGGTGGCGACGCCGGCGAAATCGGCGGCGTGTCTGATCCGGCTGTCGTGGGGTTGGTCGTCGACGCGACCGAAAGCGATGTTGTCGTGGGCGGTGAGCTTGTAGCGGACGAAGTCCTGGAACACCACGGCGCAGCCGTGACGCAGTTGGTGCAGGTCGGTGACAGAGTGGCCGTCGCGGATCAGTTTCCCGCCAGTGGGCGCGTACAGGCCGGCGAGAAGCTTCGCAAGAGTGGTCTTCCCGGACCCGTTGGCTCCGACGAGGGCGATGATCTCGCCTTGGTGAAGTGAGATGTCGACGCCGTAGAGCGTGGGGCGGTCGGCGCCGGGGTACGTGAAGGTCAGGTCGCGCGCACATAGCGTCCTGAATGGGCGCACGGGCTCGGCGGGTCCGGGGAGCGGCTCGACGGCTGCGGCTGTGAAGTTGTGCAGGTCTTTGAGGAAGTACAGCGACTGGCCCACGTCGTTCAGCATCTGACTGGCCATTCCCATGCGGCTCGACAGCAACCAGAGCCCGGCCAGGCCTGTGGTGGCGGCGGCCAGGGACACCATGCCGGCGTCTACCAACGCCCAGACGGAGGCGATGACACCGACGATCAGGGCGCTGGACAAGAGTTTGGCGCGGATCTCGCGTCCCGCATGAGTGCGGATCAGGCGGGCCATGCCGTTCAGCTCTTGGGCGTATTCGCTGTCCCATCGGGTGTGGAGGGTGGCGCCGAGGTTCAGGGCCCGGATCTCCTTGGCCTCGTCCCGGCAAGTGAGCAACTGCTCCAAGTACTGGCGGCGGCGGTGGTTCTCGGCCAGGGAGTGGTTCATGGCGTACACGGCGTTGCGTCGATCCTTGGCGGCCTTGAACAGCGGCAACGCGCTGAGGGCCGCCAGGGGGAGTAACCACCAGGCGATGGTGACGAACACGCCCGCTATGGCCAGCACGGTCAGCGCCGCCTGCAGCATCGCGATCAGCATCATGACCACCGTGGCCGGCTTGCGCCGCGAGGCGTGTACCGCGCGCTGTAACCGGTCGTGGAAGTCCGGATCTTCGAATTCCAACAGCTCGGTGTGGGCGGCGGTGCGTAACACCAGTGAGATGACGTGCCGGTCCACCCGATCGGTGAGGATCTGCTGCCGCATCCCACTGAGCGTCTGCAGGATGGCACCCGCCGCGCCGAAAGCGACCAGCACCATCAACCCGGACACCAACCTCCATGGGTCGGCTCCGGCGCCGCCCCCGTCGGCGAGGCTCATCACGTCGTCCACCATGCCCCGCAACAACAGCAACGCACCGGCCAGCCCGACCGCGGTGGTCAGTTGCAGCCCCACCACGATGAGGACACCACGCCGGTCCGCCGCCCAGGACACGCGTACGGCGTGTACCGCCGCCCCGCACATGTCGCGGACGGTGAGCCTGGGTGTCATCGGGTCCACCGCTCGATCCAGTCGCGGTGCTCGATGCTGAGGAACGCGGTGTGTTCGGCGTAGTAGAACGCGTGGCCCGCGCCGGGGAGGAGGAGTAGGCGGGCGGTGCCGCCGTTGGCAACGATGGCTCTGTAGAGTTCGACGGACTGTTCGGGGGCGGTGGCGGGGTTGGTGTCGTTGGTGCCGTGGGCCAGTAGCACCGGCCGATCCAGCTTGTGGGCGAACTCGATGGCGCTGAAAGCACGGTAGATGTCCGGGGCCTGCCACAAGTGGCGTTTCTCGTGTTGCCAGCCGGTCGGGGTGAGGGTGCGGTTGTAGCAGCCGCTGTGCACGATCGCTCCCCGCAGCTCAGGGACATGCGCGAGGGCATACAGGGCGAGGGTGGCGCCGAAGCTGTGCCCGCCCACCAGCATCGGACCATCCACGGTGGCCATCGCGGCACGCACCGTGTCGATGATCTGCGGGTGAAGGTATTCCACCGTCGCGTCGGCCGGCCAATGCAGCGGCAATTCCAGGCTCGCGACCGCGTGTCCGGTATCCAGCAGGGGAGGCACCGTTGCCTGCTCTCCAGGGCGGGCGTCACGCAGCCACAACACCGCTGCCAACCTGCCCGGGTGGTGCGTGAGCGTGGCCTGGTGGTACCCGTTATCGATACTGATCCCCGGTGGGTGGGTGGGCTCGGAAACCGGTGTCCCCTCCCACGGCGCCGGCTCACGCGGAGCCTCCGCGACCGGACGGGGCGAGCCCGAGCCGCCCACCGATACAGTCAGGCTGGACCAGGACAGCCCGCTGTCGGAGACGGGGTCGTCCTCGGCGTACTCCAGGTACAGTTCGCCGCTCAGATCGGCCAGGCGCCGTACCACTAGTGGGTCGGTCAGTACGATCGCCTGGCCTGTAACCGGATCCAGCGCTGCGGGCCGGGCAGCGATGAGAGCGGCGAGTTCCGGCAGGGTGGGCAGGAACTTCACGTACATCGGACCCGTCGCCTCCAACGCCACGGGAGTCCCGTGTGCCGGTGCAGTCCTCGCCGGAGGGGGCGACGGGAGGAGCAGTACGAGGCGGTCGCCTACCCAGGCGAAGGGGGGCCGTGCGTGGGAGGTTGCGGCCCGGATCTGGTCGAACACTGTGACAGTCTGTGCGGCGTAGTCGGCCACCCACGGGTGGGCACGCCGACCCCGCACCACCAGCCCTGCGACGAGGGGCCTTTCGGGGTGCCAGGCAAGTTGTGCGGGCAGCACATCGGTGAGAGGCAGGGCCCAACCCGGTGACGTGTTGTGCGTGTGGATCTCGATACGGGTCGGCCTTGCCCGGTCTACTGCGAGCCCGGCCAGGTCCGGGTCCACCCGCAGTTCTCGCCAGTGCGTAACGGCGGGATTCGCCTGCGAGATCGAGGGTTTACCTGGGGCGGTCAGCCGCGCCCACGCGCCGTTCGGTGACTTCTCCCTCCAACTGTCAAGCATGTGCAGTAACCACGATCGAGTTGATCAAAGCCTTGACCGAGCCGATTCCAGAGACCGGTTCCCCGACGGGTTCACCGGCGGCGTCGAGGCCCTGCGCGCAGGGCACACCCATATCCGCCATCACTCCGGGCGCTGCGTCATCGGGTCCGAGCACGGTTTCGGCGACCGCGTCGCGGCGGGCCGGCTCCATACCTGCCACAAGCTTCTTGAGCGCCCGGCAAGAGGGGCATGACGCGGAAGTGTAAAGCTGTACGCCGTACACGGCATCGGTGCGTTCCACGATCTGTTTTTCCTTTGCTGCTTCGATCTCGTGGGCACGGTGGTCCAGCGCGAAGACCACACCCGTCATCAGGGCGGTTGCCGCTACCGCGCACGCGGCGCGCAACGCCGTCTCGGCGCCGGGGCCCATCAGTAGAGCGATGACCGCCAGCAGCGCGCCAACGGCGTTCAAGAGGACGTGGGTGCGACCTACCGAGGCCAGCCGCGCCAGCCCGAAGCAGGCGCACTTCTGGCCACGCAGCGCTTGGGCTACGCCGGTCAGCGCCAGGTACGCCACCAGGCCACCAACCGCGGCAAGGCGGCCAGGCACCACGATGAGCAGCACCGCGCCGACCAGCTCCGCGACGGCGATCAGCCGCGGGCCGTGAGGCATCGCCAGGGGCCCGCTGCGGATCGGCCAGGAAAGTTTCTCGGCCGGTGCCGCCAGCTTCGCCACACCGGAGGCGACAAGGGGCCCGGCCAGGACCGCCACCAGCAGATCAGCCAGCATCGCTCAGCACCACCCAGCCGGCCGCTATCAGAAGCTGGGCCAAGTGCCCTTCCGGTACGCCGCCGGCCAGCAGTTCATCGATCGCCAAGGTCTGCGGCTCATCGCACTCGGCGATCGCCAGATTCACGCCATTCACTAGGACCGCGCCGCCGTAAGGCAATTTAGTCAGAGTGACCTGGGGCGCCAGTTTCACCGTGCTCATGCTTGACCTCGCATCCAGTGGTCGGTCCACACCAACCGCAGCAGAGCCAGGGCGTGCTCGCTCATCCGCCGAGGGTCGCGCAGTGCTGCGGCGACCCGCCCGGCCTCGATCAGGCCTTCCTTCACCAGAGGGGAATCAGCGATGGACGCCGCCAGCTTGTCCCGCTGTGCGTACAGGTGTTCCGCGGCGGCCAGGCGCAGCCAGTAACCGGGCGCCGCGCGGCGTACGCCGGTGACGCCGTGCGCATCGATCGCCTGCCGCAGCGGCAGGTTGTTCCGAAACGCGCCTCGCTCGATCCGGCCGATGTCGTCGGATGAAAGGGCGGCCACCGCGGCGAGGACCTGCGGGTCGAGGGCCGGCAGCACCGCGCCGGCTCCCCCGCGCTCGGCCAAAGCGGCGTCGGCCCTGCCCAACACCGGCGGGAGGGACTTAAGGTGTTCTTCCCACAGCGGGAGGCGCAACTGTCGCGCGATGTCGTATTCCTCCCGGCCTGCCTCGGTCAGCCCAGGCACCACGCTCATTTCCGGCGGCACCGATGGCGGCTGAGCACCGGGCTGCTGCTCCTCTGATGGGCCCTTCGCACCGGCCATAGGCGCATACACCGTCTGTACTTCCAGGAGCTTGCGCGCCTCGGCCAATGTGGGCAGGGTGCCGGCCACGTGGAACGGCTCGCATTCGAGGAGCTTCTCGTCGCTGATATCCGCTTCAGGCAAACGGATCGAGACCAGATCCTCCAGCAGCGCCCCGCTTGCCAACGGCAGCTCCGCCGCCGCGGACAACGCCGCTAAAAGGCGACGGCGCACCTCCACCTCCGGCATCGGAGGTCGCGGCACCCCGGAGTCGATGGGGTGATGGTCCAGCAACTCCGAGACATCAATCGGTACCCGTCTCAATTCCAGGCCGGGTATCTCGGGCACCGGCAAGTGTGCGAAGGCCACGCCCAGATCCGCGTGCACAAGTACCGGCCGCTTACCCGCCTGGTACGCCGCCACTGCCAGGAACGCCGAGGAAAGTCCACCGCTGTAGGCGATCCCGAACGCACCATCCGGTAGCCCCGCACCGACCGCGTGGATCAGATCCCCCTCGGGCCTGGGCAATCGTGGTGCTTTCCGCCCCACCCGCACCCCAGCGGCGTCCACCCGCACCGCCGTGCCGACCGTCAGTCGTTGCACCCCGGGCACACCCAGCGCGTCGTCCGGCGCCGGTACGTTGCCGTGTACCAGGGCGACCAGATCCCACGCCTCCGGACCGGGAGCCGCGGCGCCACCGGTGAAAGCGGCCAGATCCTCGCTCCACTCCAACCCCGAAGGATCGATCCGGTAATACACAGGCAGCGTCGACGGCAGCTCCAGCGCCAATTCAAACAAATCTTTCGAATTGGCGATTCTCAGCCCGGGGACCATCGTTCCCGGACCACTCGACCGCACCCCCCGCTTGGTTATCTCGACTCGATTCATGCCCGATACACCTCTAGATATGTCTCCTTGACTGGAAGAGATGTACTCACCACTTCACCGTCACACTCCACCCACGCGTAGAACCCTGCCGGTGGCGTCGTCGGCACCGTTTCCCGGCCCAGGTGGAACGAAGCCGGGAAACCCAACCTGCGCAGCCCTGCCGTCATATACAGCGCGTCCTCCACAGGATCCAGGAATCCAACGCTGGTGCGCTGCTCCACCCGCAACGAGGCCACGACGTCGCCGACCCGCCGGGCCAAGCGGTCCGGTATCACCTGCGGCCACGACTCGATCCTGTACGCCCCCACGCCATCCCGTATCGACTCCAGAAAATCACGCGCTTCCATCGCCGCCGCCCTCACCATTACTGAAACCCTTTCCCTTTTCATGTCCGGTTTTGAAGTCGCAGCGCGGGCAGCCCGATCCTTCCCGGGTGGGCAACATCAGTGTGCGATTCATCTCGATTGCGCCGGGTCGGGGGGGGGGGTGCGGGGGGGTCTGGGGGGAGGGCGAGAGCAGCACGATCACACCCAA
>NZ_JBFBIP010000051.1:0-11858 GCF_040685655.1 Microbispora sp. NPDC088329 | reverse complement strand
CTGGCAGTTCTTCATGGGCTACCGCTTCGCCATCTTCAACTACGCCACCCAATCCCTGGGCGGCGCCGTCACCGTCAACCGATTCGACCTCACCACACCCTGACCCATCGACGACGACGGCCCCCGGGGAGCGCTCCGCGCTCGCCGGGGGCCGCGCTCATCTACTCTGTCTCGGCATGCAACCTTTCCGGGCATGCGCGGCATCAGAGGGGAGGCCCGCCTCGCCGGCGAGCCGGCGGTCACCCCGCCAGGTCATCACCATGAGCATCTCGACGAGACCAGCGTCCTTGGCGGTGAGGTGGTACTCGTAGTGGGGGCGGGCGCGCCCTGACGCCGAGCATGATCTCTGCCTGCTCAAGGTCAACAAGGATGCTCTAACGGTGAGCGAGGTAGTCGGTCGCGTATGTTTCCTCCTGTCGCTCTCGCGCATCGGAAATGCTGATTTCCAGATTCAAATCCCTTTACTCACCGCAATGGCGTGGTTACGTTTCGATGGAACCCACCACCGAAAGGAGCGCGTCATGTCGTGCGGAGGAGAGGCCACGAACGGGTGGAGCGCGAGAACGCCGCTGGAGCAGGCGGCTCCGGTCGTCGCGGCCCGATGGGCCGAGTACATCAAGACCGAGGTGCCGGGCAAGATGCATTCGCTCAACCAGCCGATGAACCCCGGGCAGGCGACGGCCTGCACCATGACCTTCAACGGAACCGCCTACAACGGCCGGTCGCAGTCGACCTTCCATGGCGAGGTGGACTGCCTGAACCAGGCATACAACAACGATGAGGACCTGGGCTCGGGCCAGTTCACCGCCCTAACCAACCCGGTCTGCCAGGTCTGCGCCGCGGTCCTGTACGGCGTCGGGGTGACGACCGTGCCGAACATGGCCGGCTCCTCCAAGGAGTACGGCAATTACAGGCTGCCAGAATGGATCTTCAGTGACGAGCGCGAGAACGGCATCCTCTACAGGATCATCGGCAAGGATGCCTGGCACGTGTGGATCAACCATGTGTCCGAGGCCACCCGTGGCAAGGCCGAATCCCGCCAGCGGGTGGTCACCGAGATGACCAAGATGCTGCGCAAGTACTGACACTGAAACCCCCGGCCCGGGGCGGGCAGGACGCGAGGCGAGAGCGTTGGGATCCTCGGCCCGCAGGGAGCCGCCACCGCGCCGCGAAGGGCGCGCGAGACCACGATAAAGGGCTGCCGGGCCGGATATGCGTGAGCCCCCGGTGTGCGGGGGGCTCAGGAGGCGGGACTCCGGTCAGTAGTAGTGACGGGTGACCTCCCTGCGGCGCACGATCAGCCGGTAGATCCACAGGCCGAACCACACAAAGCCCCACAGGCCGCAGGTGCAGATGGTCAGCACGAGGTGGAACACGTGCGACTTGGCCGACAAGCCCCGGTGCTTGGTCACGCTTTTGCGTGGCATCGGCGGATGGGGCTGGGGGTGCGGCTGGGGCGGATACGGCTGCTGCCCGTAGGGTTGGGGCTGGTACGGCTGCTGAGGGTGCCCGTATGGCTGCTGGTTGGGCGGGTAGGGGGGCTGGCCCATGACGTTGCTCTCCGTGCCTCGCGGTTGATCATGGGAGCGTAGCAATCGCGGCGCAGATCAACTGGCACACCGAAATTTCCTGATGCACGCCGGGCCGCCGCTGTCTCGGCGCCCGGGGGTGCGGTACAAAGCGCTCCCGGGCGCCGAGATTTCGGAATCTACGACGTAAAGGGCGGCGGCACCGCGCGCATGCTGCCCACACGCCGCAGGCCCTGCCACCCGTCCCCTTATGTCGGACACTGCGGCATGGGCCGGTCCACCGGTGCCGAAGCCTCGCCCCGTGCGGCGGCGCGCGGACCGCAGGGGTCCGTTACCCCGGCCCACACGTCGCGCAGAATCAGCGGCGACCAGGGCTCGTCGATCACGTCTAAGGTGCGCGCGATGGAACGCGCCATCTCCCCGGACCGCGTTCGCTGCATGGCGGCGATCCGGCAATTGGAGTTCCCTTACGGAACTTAGGGTGTTACCTTTCTCGGAGTCTCTTAAAGAAACTCGAGAGGGATCCCATGACATTCGTTAGGCGCTTCGACCACGTCGGCATCACCGTCGCCGACCTCGATGCCGTGACGGCGTTCTTCGTCAGCCTCGGTCTGGAGGCCGATCGGAAGATGGCCGTCGAAGGCGAGTTCCTGGACACGGTGATCGGCATGACCGGCGCCCGCACCGAGATCGTCATGCTGCGGGCGCCCGGCGGAGGTACGACGCTGGAGCTCTCGAGCTTCACGCGGCCGGACCACCTCCCGGGTTCGCCTGCCGCGCCGGCCAACGAGCTGGGCCTGCGGAACGTCGCCTTCGAGGTGCACGACCTCCAAGCCGCGGTCGACCACGCCGCAGCCGACGGCTACGGCCTGGTGGGAGGCGTCGGCGAATACGAAGGCGTGTGGCGGATGGTCTACGTCCGCGGGCCCGAAGGAATCATCGTCTCGTTGGCCGAGCGCATCGAGAAGTAAGGAGACATCATGAGCACGACCGTGACCGACGAACAGATTCGGGCTCTGGCCGCGACCGCGAAGCCCTACAGCCTGGCGCTCCTTGAGTGGGGGCCGGAGCGGACCATGGACGGCGCGGACGCGATCGAGCTCGAACACCAGCGACGCATGGTAGCGCTGCGCGCTGAGGGGGTGATCGCGATCCTGTGCCCGGTCACCTCCGACACCGTGGCCGGCGTCGCGATCATGACCGTGCCGGCCGAGAAAGCCGCGGAGATCATGGCCGGGGATCCCTGCGTTCGAGCCGGGATGTTGCGCTGCGAGGTTCATCCGTGCCACGGCTTCCCCGGAGACGCCCTCCCCGTATAAGCGATCCCGGCCAGGGCGATCAGCGTCTATCCGATCCTGGCCGCCGCCAGGAGGCGGCGGCCCCGTGTAGGAGGAGTAGGTCGGTGCAGGAGGAGTGGGCTCAGCGCCGGGGACCGGGGCCGGTCACAGTCCGATGCTCCGGTTGCCCAGATGCTTGGCGGCCGTCGCGGGGCTGCCGCCGACCGGCCAGAAGGGCAGGGAGGTGGTGGGCGCCGAGGGCCGTCGCCCCCCGTCTTGGCGTGCGACAGCAGGAACTTCGCCGAGTCCCGCATGATCGGGTAGTTGGCCGACAGGAACGCCCTGTCGTCGGTGGCCAGATAGGTCTGCCAGACCCACAGGCCGATCTCCGCGCCGGAGGTGACGGTCTGGGAGTTGTTCGAGGGCGCGATGGTCGAGTCGCAGGACTCGTTGCCCGAATACCAGGAGCCGTTGCCGTTGAAGCGCACGGTCTCCGGCACGCAGACGCCGTCGTGCCCCGGATAGCGCGCCTTGGTCCAGGCGGTGATGTTGCTCAGGTTGTTCCGATAGAGGGCGAACATCGGTGAGTTCAGTGAGAACGCCCCGGCCGACAGGTTGGCCTGGATCATCATCCGCAGGTTCCAGAACCAGTACCCGGCCGGGTACCAGGGCTGGGTGTCCTGGCCGATGTTGAACAGGTTGGCCTCACCGGCCTGCGTGCCCGGGAGGGTGTCGCGGTTGCTCGCGGCGATGGCGTACAAGTACAGCGTCCGCATGTTCTCGAAGTACTCGCCCGACCCGTCGCCGGACGTGATCTTGATCAGCCCGGCCGAGCTCCAGTAGTCGTGCCACCACGACAGGGTGCTCGCGGCGAGGTCCGCCGAGGAGCGGGTCAGGTCGCCGCCCAGCAGGCTGGTGGCCGTGGTGAGCGCGTTGCCGCCCTTCCATCCGGGGGAGACCACGATGACCCGGAACGACCCGTCGCTGTTGGGCTGGAAGCTCACCTGCGCGGTCCGCGAGTCGGGGGTGGACGCCCGCACGTTGCGCCCGCCCGCGCTGACACCCGCCATGGTGCCGAAGGTCTGGCCGTCGAAGTAGCCCTTGAAGTCCGACGCTCCGGTGAGCCTGCTCAGCCCGGGGATGACCACCTGGCCCGGCGACTTGCGGTCGGGGAAGGTGTCGTTGCGGTTCAGCTGCGCGGTGAACCCGTTGAGGCCCCACGCGGGCGCGCCCAGGCTGCCGTTGCCCAGCGGGACGAACTGGGTGGAGCCGGTGTTGGCGCGGCTGAGCACGATGTTCGACCGGCGCACCACGCCGGGGGTGTCCACCGCGAACTTCCCGTTCTGCCACGCCGTCGAGGTGCCGGCCGGGGACACCGACGGGCTCGGCGACGCCGACGGGCTGACCGAAGGGCTCGCAGAGGGGCTGACCGAAGGGCTGACGGACGGGCTCGCGGAAGGACTCGTGGTGACCCCGCCGGTGCAGGGGGTGCGCCGATGTCGGGTGAGGTGCATGAGACCTCCGAAAAGGGAGCCCGGGAAGGACCGGCGCCGGGGCGGTGAATCCCCGGCGCCGGTTCTCAGACGCGGGTCCAGCGCTGGTTGGACTGGCCGTTGCAGGTCCAGATGATGAGCTTGGTGCCGTTGGCGGTGCCCGCGTTGTAGGCGTCCAGGCACTTGTTCGCGCCGACGGCCGTGATGGAGCCGTCGGAGTTGAACCGCCACTGCTGGTTGTTCTGGCCGTTGCAGTCCCAGATGATCACGTTGGTGCCGTCCGCTGTGCCGCGGTTGTTGACGTCCAGGCACTTGCTGCCGTAGATCCGCAGCTCACCCGAGGCGGTCGGCGCCCACTGCTGGTTGGCCTGACCGTTGCAGTCCCACAGTTGCACCTGCGCGCCGTTGGTCGGGGAGGCGCCGGTGACGTCCAGGCATCGGCCCGACCCCACGCCCTTGATCGCGCCCGTCCCGGTCGGGGTGGGCGTGGGAGACGGCGTGACCAGGCCCCCACCGCTCACGACGTACATGGCGGCTCCGTGCGCGGGCACCTGCGCGCTGATTGTGCCCGTCGAGGAGCCGGTGCTGTGCGCCCACAGGTCGCGGACCGAGTAGGAGGACGCGGCGCCGAGACCCAGGGCGGAGGCGGTGGTGGACACCGTCGCCGTCGAGGTGCCCCGGTTCAGCAGCACGACCGCGACCGAACCGTTGGACATCGGCTTGCGCCAGACTTCCAGGTTGCCGTTGTCGCTGATCTTGCTTCCCTGCCGGCCGCCCCAGTCCTGGTTGACGGCGATGACCTCGGTGTTGGTGAGGATCGTCCGGGTGTCGGCGCTCATCGTGCGGATGTCGTTGCCCGCGATGAGCGGGGCGTTCAGCAGCGCCCAGAGGCTGAAGTGCGCCCGGCCCTCGGTCCCGGTGATCGAGCCGTTGCCGACCTCCAGCATGTCGGGGTCGTTCCAGCCGCCCGGCCCCGAGTACGCTTCCAGCCCGACCTGCTGGTCCAGGATGCCCATGACCGAGTTCCAGTTCGCCTGGATGTCGCCGGTGTTGCGCCAGGAGTTGCCGGTCTGCATGCCCCAGGTCCAGACGCTCTCCTGGCCCCAGTTGCACAGGCTGAACAGGATCGGACGGCCGGTGGCGGCGAGCGCGTCACGCATCGCCTGGTATCGCTGCTGCCCGTTCTTGCCCTGGTGGTCGCCGCAGTTGTCGTACTTCAGATAGTCGATCCCCCAGGACGCCCACAGCGCCGCGTCCCGACGCTCGTTGCCGAGGCTGGCCGGGTAGCCCGCGCAGGTCGTGAGACCCGCCGAGGAGTAGATGCCGAGCTTCAGGCCCTTGGAGTGGACGTAGTCGGCCACGGCCTTGATGCCGTTCGGGAACTTCTGAGGATCCGGCACCAGGTCGCCGTTGGAGTTGCGGCTCTTGGTCGACCAGCAGTCGTCGATGTTGACGTACTGGTAGCCCGCCGCGGCCATGCCGCTGGAGACCATGGCGTCCGCGGTCTGCCGGATCAGGCTGTCGTTGACGTTGCAGCCGAAGCTGTTCCAGTCGTTCCACCCCATCTGCGGCGTACGGGCGAGCCCGTTGTCCAGCGCGGCGGCCGGCGACGTCATGCCGCCGGCCGCGACCAGGGACCCGGCGGCCAGCACCGCCGCCATCGCCCATCGACCGATCCTGTGCATCTGACTCCTAATTCGTGCGTGGGGAGTGCCGGCGCGTGCCGCCCGGTGTCCTGCGCGTGGTCGCATGCGGGTCCGGCGCCGTGGTGCCGGCGCATCGCCCCTCGATCGGAGCACCGCCGGTGGAAACCGCCACCGAAAGCGGGACCGATTTGATAGCGATAACAATTCGGCCGGACGCAGACCTCCGTGTCGAGTGTTTGGTGGTGGTGCGGCGGAGCAAATACGACGCCGCCCGGCCCGTCAAGGGTGTGCGGGGCGACTGACCCACCGGACGCGCCGCCGCCTGCCACTACCGGGCACGGTCGGCAACCGGGAGGCGGCCCTTGGTGAAAGTTTCATCGCGGATGGTTGCGGCAAACCATTTCCGGAAAGTTGCCGGATCCGCTGCGTCATTGGCGCAGGTGACGGGTTCTGGCCTGTAGACGACGGCGGAAACTTTCCGGGTATGGCCTTGACATTTTCGATGACGGTTTTTCACACTGAGCCCCGAGCGGCCTCCTGCCGGGGCGGTGGTGGGCGGCGGGGCCGCCGCCAGTGACGCGGCCCCGGCAGGGGGGCCGCGCCGCCGGCTGCGCGGTGTCCCGCGTGCCACGTCCGACGTCATCCCATACGGGCGTCTGGACCATCAGGAATTGTTAACGCTAACAAATTGCATGCCCAGGAGGCGACGTGTCCCCCTCATCCTTCAGCCGGCGCCGGCTGTTCCAGGCCGCCGGTGTCGCCGTCGTGGCCTCCGCCGTCGGGGAGGTCGCCGGGGCCTCCGCGGCCGGAGCGGCGGTCGCGCCGGCCCGGCCCGACATCGGCGTCTCGGCGTACCCGTTCGAGCTGGGCCAGGTGCGGCTGACGACGAGCCGCTGGCTGGACAACCAGAACCGCACGCTCTCCTATCTCAAGCACGTCGACGTCAACCGGCTGCTGTACAACTTCCGGGCCAACCACAGGCTGTCCACCAACGGCGCCGCCTCCAACGGCGGGTGGGACGCCCCGTCGTTCCCGTTCCGCACCCACGTTCAGGGCCACTTCCTCACCGCGTGGGCCCAGGCGTACGCCGTGCTCGGCGACACCACCTGCCGGGACAAGGCCACGTCCATGGTCGCCGAACTGGCCAAGTGCCAGGCGAACAACGGCGCCGCCGGGTTCAACACCGGATACCTGTCCGGCTTCCCCGAGTCCGACTTCACCGCCCTCGAAGCCCGCACGCTGAGCAACGGCAACGTCCCGTACTACTGCATTCACAAGACGCTGACCGGCCTGCTCGACGTGTGGCGCCTCATCGGCAGCACCCAGGCGCGCGACGTGCTGCTGGCGCTCGCCGGCTGGGTCGACTGGCGGACGAGCAGGCTGAGTAGCAGCCAGATGCAGAACATGCTGGGCACCGAGTTCGGCGGAATGAACGCCGTGCTGACCGACATCTACCAGCAGACGGGCGACGCGCGGTGGCTCACCGTCGCGCAGCGGTTCGACCACGCCGCCGTGTTCAACCCCCTGGCGTCGAACCAGGACCAGCTGAACGGCCTGCACGCCAACACCCAGGTGCCCAAGTGGATCGGCGCGGCCCGGGAGTACAAGGCGACCGGCACGACCCGCTACCGGGACATCGCCACCAACGCCTGGAACATCACCGTCGGCGCGCACACCTACGCGATCGGCGGCAACAGCCAGGCCGAGCACTTCCGGGCGCCCAACGCGATCGCCGGGTATCTCACCAACGACACCTGCGAGCACTGCAACACCGTCAACATGCTCAACCTGACCCGCGAACTGTGGACGCTCAACCCCGACCGGGTCGCGTACGTGGACTTCTACGAGCAGGCGCTGCTCAACCACGTCATCGGCGCGCAGAACCCGGCCGACGGCCACGGGCACGTCACCTACTTCACCCCGCTCAAGCCGGGCGGCCGCCGCGGGGTGGGCCCCGCGTGGGGCGGCGGCACGTGGAGCACCGACTACAACTCGTTCTGGTGCTGCCAGGGGACGGGGGTGGAGGTCAACACGAGGCTGATGGACTCCATCTACTTCTACAACGGCACCACGCTGACGGTGAACCTGTTCATGCCGTCGACGCTGGACTGGACCCAGCGCGGCATCACGGTCACCCAGACGACGTCGTACCCCGCGAGCGACACCACGACGTTGCAGGTCACCGGCAACGTGAGCGGCTCGTGGTCGATGCGGATCCGCATCCCCGCCTGGACGTCGGGTGCCACGATCAGCGTGAACGGCACGCAGCAGAGCGTGAGCACCACGCCCGGCACGTACGCCGTCATCACCCGGTCGTGGACGTCCGGCGACACCGTCACGGTGCGCCTGCCCATGCGCGTGGTCATGAAGGCGGCCAACGACAACACGAACGTCGCGGCGGTCACGTACGGGCCGGTCGTGCTGTCGGGCAACTACGGCAACACCTCGCTGACGGCGCCGCCCTCGCTGAACACCGGGTCGATCACCCGGACCAGCACCACGGCGCTCGCCTTCACGGCGACGGCCAACGGCTCGACGGTCAACCTGGGCCCGTTCTACGACGCGCACGGCCACAACTACGCCGTCTACTGGAACGCCAGTGGGCAGGGCAACGGCGGGACGGGAAGCTACCGGCTGGTCAACGCGGCCAGCGGCCTGGTCCTCGGCATCCAGAACATGTCCACCGCCGACGGCGGTCTCGCGCTGCAGTGGATCGACAGCGGCACCGCCGACCACAACTGGGTGATCGTGACCGACGGCAACGCCGTACGGTTCCGCAACGTCAACAGCGGCAAGGTGCTGGGCGTGGAGAACATGTCCACCGCCGACGGCGCCCGCGTCCTGCAGTGGGCCGACAACGGCACCGCCGACCACCGGTGGACGTTGGTCGACAACGGCGACGGAACCTACAAGATCCGTAACGTGAACAGCGGCAAGCTGCTCGCCATCCAGAACAACTCCACCGCCAACGGCGCCCAGGCCGTCCAGGACTCCGACAACGGAACCGCCGACAACCGGTGGCGATTGGTGGCCAACGGCTAGAACCTGGCCGGCGGGCTGGTGCTGGGCGTGGAGAACATGTCCACGTCCGGCGGCGGCCTGGTGATCCGGCGGTCCGACAACGGCACCGACGACCACCGGTGGCGCTTCCTCCGACCCCCGAAGCCGAACAGGTCAGGGCCGCCAGCGGTAGTGGGCGTCTGGCAGGTTCTCCTACGGCCGGGCGGCGGAAACGCCGGCGCTCACGAGCCGGTCCCCAGGGCGTCGCGGGCCGCCATCAACGCGAAGCCGAGCAGGTTGAGACCCTGCCAGGTGGCCGGGGAGGCGGCGCGTTCGTCCCCGGCGGCCAGGCCGATGCCCCAGACGCGGTCGTACGGGCTGGCCTCCACGAGGACCCGGTTCGCGGTCGAGAGCAGGAAACGCCGCAACTCGGGGTTCTGGCCGAACTTGGCGATGCTGCCGCGGACCACGATGCCGAACCGCCGGTCGGCCCAGACCTGTTCGTCGAAGTCACGTACGGCCCGGCCGAGCTTCTTGGCCTCACCCGGGTGACCGGCGGCGAGAATCCGCTCGGCGGTCTGGGTGTCGCCGAACAGCCAGGCCTTATGCGCCATCATGTAATGCTCGGCGGAGGCGAAGGTCCGGCCGTCCTCGGCGAAGTCGGCCGGCCACCACTGCGACAGGCAGCCGGGACCGGCGCCTCCGTCCCGGGCGGGCCGGTGGCCCCAGAAGTACAGGTAGCGAAGGGCACGGCCCGCCTGCTCCGCGGCGATCGCCTCGTCCACGGTGCGAGGCAGGAAGATCTGCTCGGACACGTCCACACCGTGCCACAGGCGGCCTCGGCCGGGCCATCGGATTTATCCGGCACGACGCCATGAAAGTGGAGGAGGCGGCCCCTAAGCTACTGCCGAACCGGTGCGGCGGGCCGGCCTTCGCCGGACCACACCGCTCGCCGGCACGCCGCCGCAGCGGTGAGCCATGGCGCTCCGGGCGCGGTGACCGGCCTTGGGAGGAGTCGTCCGTGATACGCATCACCCGGGGACGGGTGGCCTGGCTTGTGCTGGTTCATCGCCCCCGGGCGTTCATCCCCTTGTGGTTCAGAAACGGCTGGTGGCCACCCCTGCCGGCACGGCGGACAGTGTGGCGCTGGGCACCCCTTCCGTGGTGGCTGAACAACGCCGCTCTCCCGGTGGCGGCAGGCGTGATCGCCGGGGCCGCCGCCTGGCGCCACGGGCACGGGGAGCCGGCGCCGTTGGTGACCGCCGTCGTCGTGATGATCGCCGTACGGGTGATTCCCCTCGCCTGGCCGAGGCGTGCGCGCCAGGCGCATGTCGCCCGGCGAGTGGATCACCCGGAGCTTCATGCGATGGTCGACGAGGTGGCCGCGACCCTGGGGGTCCGGCGTCCGTCACGCGTGTGTTTCACGCCCATCGCGGAGTCGGGGGCCACCCCGCTCGGACCGCGGCGCACCGCGCTGTGGATCGGCCTGCCGTACGCGATGGGCTTCGACCGGGCGGAGCTACGCGGGGTCATCGCCGTCGAACTCGCACTCCTGGAGGCGTGCCGGACGTGGTCGCCTGCCGCGCTCATGGAGCTCTGGACCGCGGGGGCGGTAAGGAAACAGGCCGCCCGGCCCGAGGTCGCCGCCGCCGTCAGGGCTCTCGTACGGCAGGCCGACGAGGCCGGTTGCCGGGTGGCCGACCGGCGAACCATGGCGACCGCGCTTCTTCGCGGTGCGCTCCTGAGCCATTCGCTGGACTGGTTCGCCCGCCGCTACGCCGCACACCTGCCCGGCCGCGGGCTGTTCGCCGTGGACCTCTACCAGGGCTGGCGCTGGAAGGTGTTCGAGGACGACCTGCCCACCCGGCTCATGTCCCCCTATCTGCAGCGGTACGCGGCCGGCCCGGCCGGATACGGGTTCGTGATCGACCGGATCGCCGAGCTCGGCGTCACTCCGCAGGAGCCGCTCCGGCCGGCGGACGAGCCGATCGTGCGGGCGCTCGACCCGGCCGTCGAAGATCGGTTCGCCCGCTGGCTGCTCAGCCCCCGCACCGCAGGCCAGACGGTGCACTGGTACGTCACGTTCGCCGAGATTCCCTTCGCGGCCTGGGACGCGGTGATCGAACAGGGCCACGACAGCGTCCTGCGGGCCGTCGCCCACCTGTCCGGCAGGCCGGACCCGTCGCTCGCCGACCTGATGGAGATCGTGGCCGCCGGGCGCGGCGCGGAGCTCGAGTGGGAGCACAGAGAGGAGTCGTGCACCCACCCGTCACCCGGAGTCTGCGCGCTCTTCCCGGTGCTTCACCGCGCGTTGCGGCTGCGGGGCTACACGTACGTCAACGCGCTGCGCCATCGGGAACTCGCCGGGCCGGACGGAGACGTCGTCGACGTCGTCGGCCTGGCGCGGGCGATCGAGCGCGGCGACCGGCCGCCGGAGATCATCGTGCCCGCGACGACGTCATGAACGACCCGGCCGCCCCCGGTCCACGCCGGGGGCGGCTCGGTCGTCCCGGTTTCCCTTCTGCCTCAGGCGCCGGTCTATTTGTAGCCGGCGGCCACGATGTTCGCCTGGACCGCGTTCTCGGTGGCGTCCGACGGATAACCGGAGGTCATGACGCCCTCGTAGAAGGTGCCGGCGGCACTGTGGCTGTTGTCGCCGCCGATGCCGAGGATGATGGCGCCCTCCTTCTTCATCGGGTTGTAGCCCGCGACGTTGGGCCGCTTGCCGTCGTAGAAGGTCGACAGGGCGCCCGACTGGGCGTTGCCGCCGCGGATGGCCCAGTGGTTGGGCTCGCCCTTGATGATGGCGGTCAGGTAGCGGTGGCTGATGCTCGGGTCATTGGCGTTGTAGTGCTGGTTCACGCCGGAGAACAGGCCGTTCTCCAGGTCGGCCATGATCCAGGGACCGTTGCC
>NZ_JBFBIP010000050.1:0-12751 GCF_040685655.1 Microbispora sp. NPDC088329 | reverse complement strand
CACGTCGATGCCGCTGCCGGGGTTGTCGTCGGCCAGCGCGGGACCGGCCACACCGGCCCCGGCGAGCGCGAGGCCGAGCACGGCCGCGGCGAGCAGCTGCGTGGTCCTGTTGATTCTCATGTGTTCGCTCCATTTATGGGGGGCGGGGCCGGTCGGCTGTTCGGCCGGCCGGCCCCGGTTGTGCTAGGGCGGTGTCCACGTCGTGGAGACCGTGGTCACCGCCGATGCGGTCAGCGGCAGCTGACCGCCGTGTAAGCAGCTCAGCGGCAGGAGGCCGCAGTGTAAGCGGCGTCGTAGGACGACGTCACCTGCTTGCCGCCGATCGTCGCGGTCCCCTTCACGGTGACCTTGCCGGCGTCGATCTGGGCGGTCCGGGTGTTGAAGGACTGGTAGGCCTGCTTGCCCGGAGCCACGTCGGACACGGTCTTCTTGCCGAACGGGGTGTTCAGCTCCACGGTCGCCGGAACGTCACCGTTGTTGACGGCCGTGACCGCCAGATACGCCGAGGTGCCGATGCACCGGGAAGCGGCGGTGACGGTCAGCTTGACCTCCGGCGAGTCCTTCGGGCCGCGGATGAGCGTGAAGTCGTCCACGTCGAAGTTCGCCCCGGTGAACACCAGATAGAGCTTCACGCTCCCGGAGGGGACGTTCGTGAGCGCCGTGGAGGCGTCCGCGTACGACTCCCACCCGCCGGTGTTGGGAACGGTGACGCTGCCGAGCAGGGGGCCGGTCGGGGAACCGGTCCGGATCTCGAAGCCGCCGCTGGGGTCGGGGGAGGCCACCCGGGCGGTGAAGCGGGTGACGCCGGTGAGGTCCACGCCGTCGTACGCCGCCCAGTCGCCGGGGTTGACGTAGCCGAGCACGGTGCCGCCGTGCGCGGGGGCGTGGGGATAGGTGTCGACGCCGTTCGCCTCGGTCCAGCTCTCGGCCTGGACGGTGACGTCGCCCTGCGCCGGGTCGAGCTCCTTGATGCGGATGTTCCGGAACGCCACCTCGTCGCCGTCGCCGTGGTTCTGGATGCCCACGTAGCCCTGCTGGAGGGACCGCTTCGGGTCGGTGTTGACGAAGTCGTTGACCTTCACGCCGTTCAGGAGGATCTGCAGGCGCTCGCCCTCCACGCGGATCTCATAGGTGTTCCACTGGCCCGGCGGGTTGAGCGCGGCGTCCCGGGCCTTGAGGTCCGCCGACTGGAAGCCGTAGACCGACCCGGTCGTCTTGTCCGGGGAGTCCGTGGCGTCGATCTGGATCTCGTAGCCGTTGTCGACCGCCGACCAGGGGTCGTCGGAGGCGGGGAAGCCGACGAAGACGCCCGCGTTGTCGTCGCCGCGCATCTTCCAGTCGAGCTTGAGCGAGTAGGAGTGGAACTCCTTCGCCTTGTACCAGAACAGCCCCAGGCCGCCGTGCGAGGTCAGGGTGGCGTCGGCGTTGGTGAACCCGCCGGGCCCGGCCTGCTCCCAGCCGGTGGTGCTGCCGTTGTAGAGCGTCGTGTAGCCGGTCTCGGGACGGCAGTCGGCCTTCAGGTCGCCCATGGCGTACCTGATGCCGCCGAGCAGGTGCTGCCGGAACTCCGGCTCGGAGAACGAGGACGCCGTGTGCCCGCCGCCCGTGTAGAACGACCGGCCGCCCTGATACTCCTTGCACCAGGCGATCGGGTGGTCGTCGCCCATCTTCCCGCCCGAGTACGACTTCTCGTCGAGTGTGGCCAGCACGTGCGCGGTGCTGCGGGCGTTGGTCCGGTAGTCGTACCACTCGTCGGTGCGCGTCCACGTCGAGCCGAGGTGGGCGGTCGACGGGTGGGCGCGGTCCTCCACCTTCACCGTCGCCTGCTGGACGGCGGGGTGGGAGGCGAACCACGCCCCGACCAGGCCACCGTAGAACGGCCAGTCATACTCGGTGTCGGCCGCCGCGTGGACGCCCACGTAGCCGCCGCCCGCCTTGACGTACGACTCGAAGGCCGCCTGCTGGGCGTCGTTCAGCACGTCGCCCGTGGTGCTGAGGAACACCACGGCCTTGTACTTGGCCAGGTTCTCGGCGGTGAAGACGGCGGGGTCCTCGGTCGCGGTGACCTTGAAGCCCAGGTCCTTGATCGCCTGGATGCCGGCCGGGATCGAGTCGTGCCGGAAGCCGGCCGTACGGGAGAAGACCAGGACCTCGCCCTCGGCGCTTTCGCCGGCCGGCAGCGTCCACTTCTGGGCGTTGCCGCCGTCACAGGTCTTGATGACCATCTGCCCGGTGTCCGAGGCGTCGAGGCACTTGCCCGACTGCGGGTTCTTGATGGTGCCGTCCGTCCCGACGGTCCAGACCTGCGCGCCGACACCGGCGACGCAGTCCCAGATCTGCACCCGCGTGCCGTCGGCGGTGCCGCCGTTGGACACGTCGAGGCACTTGCCGAGCGAGCGGAGGGTGTTGCCGCTGACCGTCCAGACCTGCGCCCCGGTCCCGTTGCACTCCCAGAGCTGCACCTTGGTGCCGTTGGCGGGATCGGCGTTCGAGACGTCGAGGCACAGGCCGGCGGGGCCGACGATCGGTCCCGGGCTCCTGCCCGTGGGCGGCTCGGCCGTCAGCGTGAAGTCGTCCAGGTCGAACAGCGCGCCGTCGTTGCCCTTGAAGACCAGGTAGAGCTCGGTCGTGCCCGCCGGGGCGTTCGACAGCGGCGCGGAGACGTCGGTGAACGTCTCCCAGCCTCCGGTGACGGGCACGCTCACCTTGCCCAGCAGGGTGCCGGTCGGCGACCCCGCGCGCACCTCCATGGTGCCGCCCTTCCCGCCGGAGGAGACGCGGGCGTTGATCCCCTTGGCCTTGGTCAGCTCGTAGGGCTTGAAGGAGATCCAGTCGCCGGCGTTGATGTCGCCGACCGTCCTGCCGCCGTGCGCGTTGCTCTTCCCGATCGGGTTGACGCCCTGGGACGCCGTGTAGTGCTCGGCCTGGCGGTGCCGGGGCTGCAGGATGTGCTGCGCGTGGGTGGTCAGCCCGCCCTTGTCGGTGTATTCCGCGTCGAACACGGCGAAGATGTTCGCCGCGTCGTCGTGCTCGCCGTCGACGGGGACGGTGAGCTCGCCGGAGCAGCCGTTCTTCGAGGTGATCTGGTGGCCGTGGCTGTCGTGGCCGAGCACGTAGGTCATCTTGACCTTCGTGCAGTCGACGTCGCCGTCCTCCGGGTCGGTCACCTTGATCGTGAAGGGAACCGTCTCGCCCCACTGGAACAGGCTGCCCGCCGTGGGGGTCTGGATGGTCACGGTCGGAGCGGTGTTGCCCGCCGTGATGCGCACGCTCGCGCTGCCGCTGTTGCCGGCGGGGTCGCGCACCGTGAGCGTCGCGGTGTACTCGCCGTCCTTGTCGTAGGTCTTGACCGGGTTCGCCTCGGTGGAGGTGGTGCCGTCGCCGAAGTCCCAGGCGTAGGTGAGCGTGGCGCCCTCGGGGTCGGCGGAGCCGGCCGAGGAGAACGTGACCGTGAGAGGCGTCTTGCCCGAGGTCTTGTCGGCCTTGGCCGCGGCGATCGGGGAGCGGTCGCGGCCCTTGATGTACTCGTAACGGTACAACGCCGAGTTGGCGTCGCCGTTGAAGTAGCCGGTGCCGTAGTCGAGCACGTACAACGCGCCGTCCGGGCCGAACGCCAGGTCCATCACCTGCGTGCCGGTCCACGGGAAGTCGGTGATGTCGCCGCGCGTCCCGTCGGCCCGCACGTCGATCGCCTTGATCCACTTGCGGCCGAACTCACCGGCGAAGAGGTGGCCGTCGAGGTCCTGCGGGAACTTGACCGCGGACTTCAGGTCGGCGTCGTAGTGGTAGACCGGCCCGCCCATGGGGGACTCGGAGCCGCCGCCGAACTCGGGCGGAGAGCCGGCGTCGCCGCCGTACCTGATCCACGCGGGCTGGGCGGGCGGCAGCGTGCGCTGCCCGGTGTTGCGGGGGGAGGCGTTGACCGGGCCGCCGGCGCAGTCGTACTTCGCTCCGGAGGGACCGGAGGGGAAGGTGAACGCGTTGTAGGTCTCCGCCGGCGTGTTGGTGCCCGTGCAGTACGGCCAGCCGTAGTTGCCGGGGCGGGCGACCCGGTTGAACTCGACCTGGCCGCTCGGGCCCCGGTTGGGGTCGGCGGTGCCCGCGTCGGGACCGTAGTCGCCCACGTAGACGACGCCGGTGGCCTTGTCGACGCTCAGCCGGAACGGGTTGCGGAAGCCCATCGCGTAGATCTCGGGCCGGGTGTTCGGAGTGCCCGGAGCGAACAGGTTGCCCTCGGGGATGTCGTAGGTCCCGTCCGGCTTGACCTTGATGCGCAGGATCTTGCCCCGCAGGTCGTTGGTGTTGCCCGCGCTGCGCTGGGCGTCGTACGCCGGGTTGCGGTCGGGCCGCTCGTCGATGGGGGAGTAGCCGGACGAGTCGAAGGGATTGCTGTCGTCGCCGGTCGAGAGATAAAGGTTGCCGTCGGCGTCGAAGTCCATGTCGCCGCCCACGTGGCAGCAGATGCCGCGGTCGGCCGGCACGTCGAGGATCTTGACCTCGCTGTCCTTGTCCAGCGTCCAGTCGGGCTTGACGGTGAACCTGGACAGCCGGTTCACGCCCTTCCAGGCCGAGAAGTCGGACGCGGTCGCCGGGGCGTCGCCGTCGGGGGTGTTGAGCCGTGGCGCGTAGTAGAGGTAGATGAACCGGTTGGTCGCGAAGCCCGGGTCGGCGGCGACTCCCTGGAGCCCCTCCTCGTCGTGGCTGTAGACGTTCAGCGTGCCGACCACGGTGGTGTCGCCGCGGGCGTCGGTGCGCCGCAGGACGCCCTCACGAGCGGTGTGCAGCACCGACAGGTCGGGCAGCACGGTCATCGTCATCGGCTCGCCCATCTCGGCGACGCCCCTGGCGAGCTCCACGCGCTGATAGTCGGCGGCGTCGATGGGCGCCGCCTGCGCGGGCGCGGCCGGGGTGAGCACGGTCAGGCCCGTGAAGGCCAGGAGTAAGGCACACGTCTGCGCGAGCCGTTTTCTGGTGCGATCGGCTGGCCGCCTGGGGGGCATGGCGGTGCTTCCTTTCCCTCGGTGCGGTACGGCCCGGCAGGGTGATGGGCATGGTTCCGCTTCACAACCGGCCGGGGTCGCGGCGATTGTCCCGAAGGTAAGCGTCCTTTTGTGATCTGTGAAGATAGTTGTGGCGAATGTGGCTAACTTTTAATAGATTCCGACGAAAGTTCGCGGGTGTCGCGGCGAAATGCGTCCAGCCCCGCTCCCGTCGGGGCTCACGGCCGGTCTTCCCAGTCGGCGTCCTCCTCGAAGTCGAGGTCGGGATAGAGGTCGCCGTCGAGCATGGCCTGGAGTTGCCGGCGTGTCTCGACGAGCTCGGAGGCGACCTCGTCCGACGGCTCGGACCTCGACGGCTGGGACTCCGGCGGCTCGGCCTCGCGGAGGCCGAGCGTCAGGGACTCCAGCTCGGCGAGCACGGCCCGCATCGCGGTGACAGCGGGCGCCTCCGCCGTCGCGTCGTCCCCGTCGCCGTCCCCCGAATCCGTCCAGACCATCAGCCACGCGGCCGAGCGCAGGCACCGCACGCGGGGGACGATCTGATCCAGGTCGCCCCACAGCCGCGCCGCCCGCTGGTAGGCGAGCAGCGCCTCGTCCATCCGCCCGGCGAACTGCAGCGCCTCGGCGGCGGACCAGGCCAGCTCCGCGTTCAGCTCCTTCGCCTCGGGGTCGTCCTGCACGAGCCCCGCGGCCATGACGAGCTGCTCGGCGGCCTCCAGGTGCCGGCCCAGCTCGGTCAGCGACCGGCCGTACTGCGCCCGCGTCCGCGCGACGGCCCGCGCCTCGTACGGGACCTCGACGCGCGGCATCGCCTCCTCGAACAGTGCGACGGCCTCGCCGTGCCGATCGAGAGCGTGGTAGGCGCCGGCGGCGGCGAAGATGTTGTGCAGCGCGTCCGCCTCGGAGATGCCGTCCCAGCGGTCGGCCGCGGCGAGTGCGGCCGCCACCACGTCGAGTCGCCGGCCGGGCTGCCGGCCGAGCGCCTCGACGAGCAGGGAGCTCAGCTCCGCCGCCTCGTCGGCGGGCAGCAGGTCCCCGCCCCACTCCAGGGCCGTCGACACGTGGTCCTCGGCGCCCTTCGGGTCCCCGTGATCGAGGGCGATCCGGCCGAGCATGCCCGCGGGCCGCGCGGCGTGCCAGGGCATGCCCGCGTCGCGGTAGCGGTCCACAGCGGCCGTCAGGTGCGTGCGGGCGGCGTCGAGGTCGCCGAGCAGGAAGCAGATCCGGGCCAGGATGTCGTGGTAGGCGCCGGCCCGGCCGGTGCCGCCCAGCTCCTCCGCCGTGGACAACTCCGCCTCCACCCGGGCGCGCGCCGCCCGGATGTCGGTCTCGGCCGGCTGGTCAGGGCCGGCGAGCGTGCTCACCGCGACGTACGCCCCGGCCCTGCGGGCCGCCAGGTACTCCCCGGCGTCGAGCGCCCCCCGGGCGTACGCGGCGGCGGCCTCGGCGGTGACGGTCTCCGCGAGGGACTCGCCGCCGGTTCGGTCACCCGTGTAGGCCAGGGCGACGGCCGCCGCGGCGCGCGCCTCCAGCGCGTGGGCCCGGTCGCCGAGCCGCTCGAAGCGTTCCGCGACGGCGAGGAGCCGCGGGTGCGCGGCGACGGGGTCCTGCTCCATCGCCGTCCCCGCCCTCCTGAACTCGACCTGCGCGGCCACCGGCTCGGGCAGCTCGGACCCGGTGGCGGCGACCCGTTCCCACGCCTCGTCCGCGTGCGGGTGACGCAGTGCGGACAGCCGCCGCGCCTCGGCGACGAGTTCGTCGAGGGAGGCCGGCGCGGGCGACGCCTGCGCGGGGCGGGGCGGGACCGGGCCGGTGGCCCGCGCCGCCGCCGGCCGCGGCAGCCGTACAGGAGAGCCCAGCGGCAGCCGGTCGAGCAGGGGTTCCCGATTCAGCCGGGCCGCCACCCGCTCGCTCACGACCCGGGTGCCGTTGCGGGCGTCGTAACGGGCGCAGATGTCGCCGATCTCCCGTTCCAGGTCGCCGAGCACGGCCCCCGCCGTACGGTCGCCCACCGGCAGGTCGTCGTAGCCGAGTGCGGCCAGGCGGCGCAGCAGCACGGCGGCGCCGCAGATGAAGCCGAGCCGCCGCGAGACCTCCTCGCCCTGCGGCGGGAGCCAGGCGACGTGCTCGGTGAGGATCTCCAGGCCGCGCGCCTCGTTGCCGGTCAGCGCGCAGAACTCGATGTGCTGCCCCACGGTCTCCCGCAGGGAGAGCGTGCGCCGGGCCAGCTGGTAACCCTTCAGGTGGGCGCCTCGGGCGTCGTCGGCGCGGCCCGTCCGCAGCAGCGGCAGCAGGGCCTGTCCGAGCACGCGGTGGGGCTCCTCGGCGCAGGTCAGCCGGCCGCCGAGCAGCGGCGCCCAGAACTCCAGCGCGCCCTCGTCGTCGCCCGCGGCCTCCCGCCACGCGCCCCACCCGTTGTGCTCGCAGGCCTCGCAGTCGGCCATCTCGTCGTCCGGCGCGGCGATGGACGCCTCCATCGCGGCGGCGGCCGCTTCGACGTCG
The DNA here is from genome assembly GCF_040685655.1 of Microbispora sp. NPDC088329. Lineage (NCBI taxonomy): Bacteria > Bacillati > Actinomycetota > Actinomycetes > Streptosporangiales > Streptosporangiaceae > Microbispora > Microbispora sp. NPDC088329. Next base: position 5,249 of record NZ_JBFBIP010000050.1, on the reverse strand, counting down.
CCGGTCTCCTGCGCCAGCAGTGAGCGCAGCGCGAGCACCGGGCGCGGGCTGTAGCCACGCTCCCGGTAACGGCTCTGGAGCTCGTCGAGCCAGCGGTGACTCGTCTCCAGCGGCACGGCGGGGTTGTTGACGAGGCTGTGCGTCATCCACTTGAGCTGCCAGTAGATGGAGTAGGTCAGCCGGCCCAGCTCGGCGGGGAAGTCGTCGAGGAGCCGCAGGAGCCGTCCCGCGGCGACCGGCATCCGGTCTCCCTCGGCGGCGTAGAGGTACGCCTCGATGAGGGCGAGCAGGACCTCGCCCTCCAGCCCGCGGTCGCCGGCGGTGCGCGCCTGCGCGGCGAGCACCTCCAGGCGCTCGGCCTTGGGCCGGCCCTCTGGCAGGGCCCGGCACTCCTGCAGGTCCGCGCGAATCGCCGCGGTATCGCTCACTGCCCCTCTCCTTCACCGGTCACGCTCGCCGCGGCCCAGCCGAGCAACTGGTCGAAGGCCCGGTTCAGCAGCGAGGCGTCCATCGGCCGCAGCGGCCGGTGTGTCATCAGCAACGCCTGGGCGTACAACGCCTCGACGGCGGTGACGAGCAGCGTCCTGTCGCGGATCGTCGCCAGCCTGCGCACCACCGGGCTGCGGTGGTTGAGCACGAGCTGCGCGCGCGGCGCGGACGACTTGAGCGCGCCGAGGATCTCGGCCCACAGCTCGTCGGACTCGGCGGCGGTCTCCGCGCGGGTGCGCTCGCTCCGGGCGGCCCGCGAGTCGAGGTGGAGGGCGGACACCGACGCCGGATAGAAGGCGCGCAGGATCACGTCGCACTCCAGCGGGTCCAGCGCCGCGCGGGCCGCGGCCAGGAAGGCGGCCATCGCCAGCTCCTCGTGGGGGTCCACCGGGTCGAGGGCAGCGGTGACCGCGTCCGCGTCCAGCTCCTCGACCGTCACCCCGGGCAGGACACCGGGAAGCGCGGCGACCAGCTCGCCGTCGTAGGTGTAGCCGCCGTTGACCACCCCGAGTCCCTGGGCCGACGCGATGCCGGCGACCTGCCGGAACTCCTCCACCGAGGACGTGACCCGCACCGCCGGGTGCTTCCTGGCGAACTCGGCGAGCGTCACCTCGCCGTCGGTGGTCTCGAACCGCAGGTGGGGCAGCATGATCTGGAAGAGCTCGGCGTCGTGCCGGGCCAGCGACTTGACGCCGAGGGCGTGCACGGACAGGAACGCGGCCAGGCGGCCCGGCTCCTGCGCGGCCAGTCCGGTCAGCCAGTCGCGCAGCCGGGCGCCCAGGGCCTCGCGGACCGCGGACAGCGTCTCGTCCTCGTACAGCCCTTCCCGTGACGCGGTGGGGCGCAGCGTGTCGGTGTCGATCACGCAGCGCGCGAAGAATGCCCAGTCGGGCAGCACTCCGGAGACCGCGTCGCCGAGCAGCATGCCCTTCAGGTAGACCCGGTGGCGGCCCCCGGCGGCCGGGTTGGCCGCGTTCGGCAGGATGTAGGCGGCGCCCCGCACCCCGGCCAGCTCGACGTCGAGCTCGACCACGTCGAGCGCCGCGAGACCGAGCACCCGCTCGCCGTACGCGAGCAGCGCGGCCCGGCGCTCGGCCGCCGACCGGTACGCGCGGTCCCACACCGGAGGGCTGTCGGTGGTGCGGACGGTCCGCCCGCCCCCCACCACCGTCACCTCGTACGGCAGCAGCGCGCCGAAATCGCGGGCCAGGTCGGCCACGAGCTCGGGGGCGAACCACCGCTGCGCCCCCGGCCGCGGCAGCAGGCGCACCGTCGTGCCCGGTTCGGCGCGCTCGTCCGGCGAGAGCGACCGCACCGAGTAGGTGCCGTCGGAGGTCGCCGACCACTCCACGCCCGGAGCGCCGGGGTCGCGGGCCGACCGGGTGAGCACCTGGATCCGCTCGGCCACGGTGAAGCAGGCCAGCAGGCCGATGCCGAACTGGCCGAGGAACTCCTGGCGGGCGCCTTCGAGGTCGTCGCGCTTCGACGACCGCCCGATGGTGGCGAGGAAGCGGTGCACGTCCGCCTCGGTCAGGCCGATCCCCGGGTCGTCGATCCGCAGGCCGTTGTCCTCGACCGTGATCCGTATGTCCGTCGGCGCCGCAGGGTCCACCGCCAGCCGTGCGGTGACCGCGTCCACGGCGTTCTGCAGCAGCTCGCGCAGGTACACCCGTGGGCTGGAGTACAGGTGATGGGACAGGAGATCGACCAGCCCGCGCAGGTCCACCTGGAAGGATCGGGCGTTCCCCGTTAAGTCGTCCGACATGCGGAAAATCGTAGCGTCGCGGACCGACACGGAAGGGGTGCTCGCGGCAGCGGCGGGCGGCTCCGGGGCGGGGGCTCCGGGGCGGCCGAGTCCCCGTTCTCCGCGGCGCGCCACGCCGATTCCGCGCGATCACGCGACCGGCATGCGGCGTTCCGGGTAGAGCCCGGGACATGATTTCCATGCCGTCAGGACGGGTCGGGCTTCCGGTGATGTACCACCGCTGGTCCGACATCACGTTCATCCACTGGAGATATCCGCCCGCGGTCGTGCAGGCGTTCCTGCCGGACGGGCTCACCGTCGACACCTATGAAGGGTCCGCGTACGTCGGGCTCACGCCGTTCCTGATGCGGGACGTGCGGGCGCCCGGCGTGCCGCCGTTGCCATGGCTGTCGCGCTTTCCCGAGACCAACGTGCGCACGTACGCCCGGGACGCGCGGGGGAGGCGCGGCCTGTGGTTCCTGTCGCTGGACGCCGGGAGGCTGCCCGCGGTGCTGGGCGCCCGGGCCACGTATCGGCTGCCGTACTACTGGTCGGACATGTCCGTCACCGGTGAGGGGGCGCGGCGCCGCTACCGCTGTGTGCGCCGGTGGCCGGGGCCCTCCGGGGTGCGCTGCGACGCGGACGTCGACCTCGGCGCGCCGCTGACGGAGGCCGAGCGGGACGGGCTCGCCGACTTCCTCGTCGAGCGGTACCGGTTGTTCACGGTGATCGCGGGCCGCCTCGCGACGGCGCAGGTGGAACACCCGCGCTGGCCCCTGCACCACGCCCGGCTCACGGGACTGGAGCAGGGACTGCTCGACGCGGCCGGGCTCCCCGCGCCCGGCCACAACCCGCTCGTGCACGCGTCTCCCGGTGTGCCCGTACGGATCGGCATGCCGCGCCCGGTCCCGATCGCGTGAGGCCGGTGGTCAGGCGCCGGGCTCCTCGAAGCGGTCGAGGTAGGCGGCGTACCAGGCGCGCTCCTCCTCGACCAGTGCGTGCCGGTCGGCGTAGACGTGCTCGAACATCGCGTCCACCGGTGGATCCTGCATGGAGATGACCCCGTCGCGCAGTTCGAGGGCCATGCGTTCGCCCTCCTCGTCGACCTCGGTGAAGAACGCCTCGTCGGCCATGCCCTCCCGCAGCAGATACGCCCGCATACGCGCGATCGGGTCCTTCTTCCGCCACGCGTCCACCTCCTCCGCGGGGCGGTAGCGTCCCGGGTCGTCGGAGGTGGTGTGCGGGCCCATCCGATAGGTGTGCGCCTCGATGAGGAACGGCCCGCCCCCCTCGCGGACGTGCCGCAGCGCGGCCCTCGTCACCGCGAGGCAGGCCAGCACGTCGTTGCCGTCCACCCGTACGCCCGGGAAGCCGAAGCCCCGCGCGCGCTGGTAGATCGGCGCCCGGCTCTGCCGCCCGACGGGGTGGGAGATGGCCCACTGGTTGTTCTGGCAGAAGAACACTACGGGCGCGTCGAACACGGCCGCGAAGTTGAACGCCTCGCTGACATCCCCCTCGCTCGCCGCGCCGTCGCCGAAGTAGGCCACGACGGCCGAGTCGTCGCCGTCCTTGCGGACCCCCATGGCGTACCCCACGGCGTGCAGCGTCTGCGCGCCGAGGACGATCGTGTAGAGGTGGAAGCGGGTCTCCCGAGGGTCCCAGCCGCCGTTCGTCGTGCCCCGCAGCATGCCCATGAGCGTGAGGGGAGCGATGCCCCGGCACCAGGCGACGCCGTGCTCCCGATAGGAGGGGAACACGTGGTCGTCCGGCGCCAGCGCCCGGCCCGAGCCGATCTGGGCGGCCTCCTGGCCCAGGCAGGGGATCCACATCCCCAGCTCGCCGAGGCGCTGGAGGGCGAAGGCCTCCCTGTCGATCCGGCGCACCAGCGTCATGTCGCGATACAGCCCTCGATACTGGCTCTTCGACAGATCCAGGTCGTACTCGGGGTGCGCGACACGCTCGCCTTCGGGCGTGAGCAGCTGGACCAGATCTTCGGCCTCGTCCTGGCGCCGCACGTCGTCTCCTCTCTGACAACGGTGATCGGTGCAGGCGCCTCCACCGCATGGTCGTCTGCGCCGTGCCCGACCAATCATTGCGGCTGTACGGCGCGCGAATTCACGCGACGTGCCCGCCACGCCGATGAGCTGCGCTTTCCCGGCCGCTTTCGCTCTGCCGCTTTTCCCGGCCCCCGGAGGCGGGGGTCAGCCGGTCGCGGCGGCGGGGCTCAGGCCCGCGAAGACGATCGCGAGAGTACGGGCCCGCAGATCGGGCTCCCACGGGGTGTTCAGCGACGCCTGGCACAGGCCGATCAGCAGGGCCATGACCTCCGGCACCCGGACGTCGGGGCGCACGGTCCCGGCCTGCTGGGCCTTGCCGACGAGCACCTCGACGGCCTCACGCAGGGCGAGGACCGGCTTGGCGACGGTGACCGGGATGTCCGCCTGGGCGAGCAGGTCGACGACGGTCTTCTTCTCCGCGGCCTGCTCGACCGTGCGGGTGAAGAAGGTGAACAGGGCGGTGGCGGGGTCGCCCTCGGTCGCGAGCGCGCGAGTCTCCTCGGCCAGCCTGACGGCGACCGCGTGCATGATCGCCTTGAGCAGGGACTCCTTGGTGGGGAAGTGCCGGAAGACGGTCCCGATCCCCACTCCGGCTTTCTGGGCGATCTCCTCCGTGGAGGCGGAGGGACCCTTGGCGGCGAAAACGGCCTCGGCCGCCTCCAGAATGCGCGTACGGTTGCGCTGGGCGTCGGCGCGCAGCGTCCTGGCCGGTGCCGCGGAAAGGTCCGGCTCGGGTACGCGCTGGTCGTTCGGCATCCCTCGGCTCTCCCCACGCCTCGATTGACATTCGGATTCGCCGCTTCATAGCCTGTAACCGAAGTGGAGACTCCGATTGTAGGTCACGCCGCAGCGAGGAGCGACGAAATGTTCGAGAGGTTCACCGACCGTGCGCGGCGGGTTGTCGTCCTGGCCCAGGAAGAGGCTCGGATGCTCAACCACAACTACATCGGTACTGAGCA
>NZ_JBFBIP010000049.1:0-13742 GCF_040685655.1 Microbispora sp. NPDC088329 | reverse complement strand
ACACCGACGAGGACGTCTTCCGCGCGGCGGAGGAGCTCGGCATCGACCTGTCCCGGCGTCCCCACGAGGGCGCGATGACCGTCGACGAGGTCTGAGCGGACCGGATCCCCGTCACCCGCCCCCTGTTCATGGCGCTGTCTACGGCGCTGTTCATGGCGCTGCCACGACGCAGGGGGCGGTGACGGTCGCGGGCGGGCCGTACGGGGTGGTGACGGTGAGGCGGCGCGGGGCGGGAGCGGTGAGGACGGCCTCGACGCGGCCGGGGGACCAGGTCAGGCACTCGACGACGACCCCGCGCCTGGCGCGCAGGCCGCGGACCTCCCCGGACGGCCAGGGGCAGGCCGGAAGCAGGCCGAGGCGGTCGTCCTCCGAGCGCAGCAGCATCGCGGCGACCAGCGCGGGGACCCCGCCGCACACGTCCACATTGAAAACGGCGTCGCGGTTGTGGGTGGAGACCATGGTGGCCCGCCAATAACGGGTGACCAGCAGGTCGAGGGCCTGCGACGCCTCCGCCGTCATGCCGAGGTTCGCGGCGGCCAGGCCCAGCTGGACCAGGCCGAACGCCATCTCGTCCGATTCGGCTCCCCGCCACCACGCCAGCCGTTTCCGTACGGCCTCGGCCCCCGCGGCGCGCAGGGCCGGATCGGCGGCCTCGCCGGTGTCGTACCAGAACGGGTAGAGGTGCGAGGCGTGCCGGTGGGCGTGGTTGTCCTTCAAAGTGAGACCGGGCGGCGGCGCCCACTCCGACAGCTCGCCGGTGGGCGCGATCCGGTACGCCGGCAGCCGGCCGCGCAGGGCCCGCCACCGGCTCGGATCGAGGGACAGCTCCTCATGGGCCCGGGTGAGGTTGCGCAGCAGGTCGCGTACGGCGGCGATGTCCATCGTGGCGTTGACGCACGCCTGGCCCCCACCCCCGGAAGGGGCGTTCTCCGGCGAGTAGGAGGGCGCGAAGTTCCCGTGCTCGTCCAGGAAGTCCTCGTAGAACTCTGCCGACTCGGTCATGAACGGCAGCGCACGCTCCCGGAGGAAACCGAGGTCGCCGGTGTGGTCGTAGTAGTCGTAGTAGAGCCGCGACAGCCAGGCCGCCCCCGCCGTCCAGAAGGTCAGGCACCACGTCGGGTGGAAGTGGTTGTGCCTGCCGTGCGTCGAGACGTGGGCCGGCACGAGGATCCCCCGGCAGCCGTACAGTCTGCCGGCGTTGTCCCGGAAGTCGGGCAGGAGGCGTTCGAGCAGGTCGAAGACCGGAAGCAGGAGCTCGGGCGTGCCGGTGGCGAGCAGCCCGGCGACCGCCGCCTGCAGGTTGCCGTCGAGGGTGTAGCCGGACTGCCACGGCGGCCGGAACGTCCCGCTCCACACCCCCTGCAGGGTCGGCGGCAGCTCCCCCACGCTGGAGACGATCGCGTATCTCGCCGCCGCGAAGACGGCCTCGGCCAGCTCGGGCCCGCCGCGCGCCAGCAGCTCCTCGCTTTCCGGGCGCGGATCGGCACCGCCGAGGCGGAGCCGTACGCGGCCGAACAGGTCGCCGTGGAGCGCGGCGTGCTCCCGCAGGAGCCGGTCGGCGTCGGCGACGATCCGGTCCAGCGGGTACGGCTCCCGCGCGGCCGGGTGGACGACGGTCCTGGCGAGGATCGTGACGGACCGTGCGCCGCGCACCTCAAGCACGCCGCCGCCTACCCGCGGACGACCGCCGTCGGCGTGGACGCGGCACTCGACGGTGTATCCCGTGACGGCCCCCTGCCCCCGAACCCCCTGCCGGGAGAACTCGCCGGTCAACTCCAGCCGGTCGAGGGCGACCAGCGTCGCGTACGTGACCGGAGCCGGGGGCTCCCCGGCGACCGGCGCGAGCGCGAGGGTCCCCGAGACGTCGCCCAGGAGGCGGATCACCACGACGTCGTGGGCGCGGGAGACGAAGACCTCCTGCCTGAGGACCCCGGGCCATTCCTGGGTCACCAGCCCGGTCGTGAAGTCGCAGCCCCGCTCGTAGCCCTCCGGCGACATCACGTGCGTGTACGTCAGGGCCGCGGCGCCGATCAGCGGGTCGATCCGGCGCAGGGCGGCGTAGCCGGGATCCTGCTCGACGGCCACCTCCATCACGCGCTCGGCCGCCCGCGCGAACCGCCCCGCGTACAGCAGCGCGCGCAGCTCCGGCAGGACCCGGGCGGTCTCCGGCGGGTCGATCGGCGGCAGCGTGGGCAGGAACAACCGCTCGTGTGAGAGCGTGACCCGCATCTCGGGTCCCGCGCCGTGGACCAGAGCGCCCTGACGGCCGTTCCCGCTGATCAGCGCGTGCTCCCAGTCGTCCGGGCGGGTGCGCGAGACGAAGCCGTTGACTCCATGATCCACCCGAATTAGTTTGGCATCCGGCCTAAAAAAGGGCCAGCCTGAAGAAGGGCCAGCCTGAAGAAGGGCCAGCCTGAAGAAGGGCACGTGCATGCCGCTCTGGTACGGCGGGGACTACAACCCGGAGCAGTGGCCCGAGGAGGTCTGGGCCGAGGACGTCGCGCTCATGCGCCGCGCCGGGGTCACCCTCGTCACCGTCGGCGTCTTCGCCTGGTCACTGCTGGAGCCGTCCGAGGGCCGCCACACCTTCGGCTGGCTCGACCGAGTGCTCGACCTGCTCGCCGACGGCGGGATCCGGGTGGATCTGGCCGTCCCGACCGCCTCTCCCCCGCCGTGGTTCTCCCTGGCGCATCCCGACGCCCTCACCGTCACCCGGGACGGCGTACGGCTCACGCACGGCAGCCGTGACACCTACTGCGTGAGCGCCCCGGCGTACCGCGCGGCGTCGCTGCGGATCACCCGCGCTCTCGGCGAGCGCTATCGCGACCACCCCGCGCTGGCCATGTGGCACGTGCACAACGAGTACGGCACGCCCTGCCACTGCGACCACGCCGCGGCGGCGTTCCGCACCTGGCTGCGGGAGCGATACGGCGGCCTCGACGCCCTCAACGACGCCTGGACGACCGCCTTCTGGGGCCAGCACTACTCGGACTGGGCGCAGATCACCCCGCCCCGGGCGACGCAGTATCTCCCGAATCCCGCGCAGGCGCTCGACTTCCGCCGGTTCGTCTCCGACGAGATGCTCGCGCACTTCCGTGAGCAGCGCGACCTGCTGCGCGAACTGACCCCCGAGGTGCCCGTCACCACCAACTACGTGCTGGCCGGCTGGGCGTCGATCGACCACTGGAAGTGGTCGCGCGAGGTGGACCTGGTCGCCGTCGATCACTACCCGTCGGGGCGGGGCACCGCGGCGGCCGAGCAGACCGCGTTCGCCGCCGACCTGGCCCGCTCCTGGGCGGACGGACGGCCCTGGCTGCTGATGGAGCAGGCGACGGGATATGTGACGGGCCCCCGCATGACGGCCAAGGAGCCCGGCGAGATCGCCAGGCACAGCCTGCAGCACGTCGCCAGGGGCGCGAAGGGTGTCATGTTCTTCCAGTGGCGCGCCTCCCTCGGCGGCGCAGAGCAGTGGCATCCCGGCATGGTCCCGCACACCGGCCCGGACTCCCGCGTCTTCCGCGAGGTGTGCGCCCTCGGCGAGGCGCTGAAGCGGATCCCCCCTGATGAGCCGGCCGATGAGCCACTCGTCGAGGCGGAGGTCGCGATCCTGTGGGATGAGGAGGCGTGGTGGGCCGTCCAGGCGCCTGGCCTGCCGTCGGCCGAGCTCGACTGTCTCGCGGCCGTCGAACAGGCCCACCGGGTGCTGTGGCGGCAGGGCGTCACGACCTGCTTCGCCCACCCCTCGCACGACCTGTCGGCGTATCGGGCCGTCCTCGTGCCGAGCCTTTACCTGATCTCCGACGAGGCCGCCCGCGACCTCGGGACGTACGTGCGGGGTGGCGGCACGCTCGTCGTGTCGTTCTTCAGCGGGATCGCCGACGAGCACACCCGGATCAGGCCGGGCGGCTACCCGGGGGCGTTGCGGGAGATCCTCGGCGTCCGCGTGGAGGAGTTCCGCCCGCTGGCGGACGCCGTGACCCTCACGGACTTCGGCGTCGCGACCGCCTGGAGCGAGGTCGTCCACCTGGACGGGGCCGAGGCGGTCGCCCGCTACCCCGGCGGCGGGCCCGCCGTCACGCGCCGCCGCCTCGGCGAGGGCATGGCGTGGTACGTCTCGACGCGGCTCGGCGATTCCGGCTACGCGGGTGTCCTCGCCCGCGCCGGCCTGGCCGGCAGCGGTGCACCGGGCGTCGAGATCGTCCGGCGGCGGGACCGGGTCTTCGCTCTCAACCACACCCAGGACGAGCAGCCCGTGCCGGTCCACGGCACCGACCTGATCAGCGGCGAGCCCGTCACCGGCGTCCTGAACCCCGGCCAGTGCGTGGTCGTGCGGGCGACGTGAGAGCGTGCCGTCAGCGGCTGACCGGGATCCGGGGGGCCGGCGTCTCGGCGGCCGACCGGCGGTGACGGGCGGCCTCCCTGACGGTCTGCTGAGTGGTGGCCTCCTGGGTGGTGGCCTCCTGGGTGGTGGCCTGCTGAGTGGGGCTCTGCTCCCCGGGCCGCGTCTGCTCCCGCGTCTGCTCTCGCGCGGGGCGGCCCTCGGCCTGCCGGATCTCCTCTTCCAGGTCGTCCGCCGTCGGCGCCTCCAGCAGGCGGGGCACGATCGCCGTCGCCACCCGGGGGACGGCCCAGAAACTTCCGGTGCGCTCGCCGTACCAGACCATCCAGCCGGGTGTCCTGGCCGCCAGTGCCCGCGCCGCGATCCTGCCCGCGGTGATCTCGTCCGCCATGCCGGTCCTCCCGTTCACCGTACTTCCGGGAACGGGCCCTCTACCCACGCACGGACGGGCCACGCACCGATGGAGATCATGGATCGGCCGTCCTTCGACCGCTCGGCGGTTCCGGGCGGCGGACTTGGCATGAATGGTAATGCGCCCGCCAAGAGCGTGTGGGAAAAGTAAGCATTCTCCGGAGAAAAAGAGGTTACGCCTCATTTATCTGGCGAGCTGGTATGTTTGAACCAGTCCAGTCTCCATCCCACGAGACCACGACGGCGGCAGCGGATCCCGCCCCCGGCCGGCGCCTCCGGCGATCTCCCGCAGGCCGCAATCGCCTACAGGACAAGGGATCCCCGTGATCCCGAATCGTTCGGGACATGTCGCCAGAGATCGCCACAAAGCCCGATCTCTTTACCTATTTGCCACAACGTGGGGCAAGAGTGGGATTGCCAGACGGACTCGCATACCATCGACCGTCGCGCATTACTGAGACCTGACACTCTGCCGGGTAGCGTCGTTCAAGACAGTACGCCCGAAAAATATGGATGAAGGCGCGTATATGACAACGCAGCAGCTCGAGATTACTGTGAGCGATCACCAGCCGGCCGTCGTGGTCGTGCTGCGAGGTGAACTCGACATCGCCAGCGGGGACGGGCTCCGCAAGGCGATCAGGAATCTTGTCCGCCAGGGTCGCACCAAGATCGTGGTGGATGCGTCCGGCCTGCGGTTCTGCGACTCCTGCGGCCTGGAAGCGCTGCTGGACGCCCGGGACGACATCGAGAAGGCCTCCGGTGCGATGCGGCTCACCGGAGTTCACGGCATCTTGAAGATCGTCCTTGCGGCGACCCGGCTGCGCGACACGTTCATCATCGACGGCACGCCCGTCGAGGCCGTCGCCGCCATGGTGGTGACGAACTCGCACGATGTGTCCATGGTCTGATCGTTTGACCGGTCCGATCGTTTGACCGCCGGCCCCCGCCCTCTCGCCGAGGGGCGGGGGCCTCTGACGGCCCGCCGTGGTCGTTTGTGCCGGTCAGGTCCGGGTACGCGCGGACGAGGGGAACGGCCCCGAGTCGTTCAGGGCCCGTCCAGGGGAGGAACACGGACATGGACCAGTCCCGCGCACCCGTGCTGGAGGCGCTCACCGCGTACCGCCGGCGAGGAGACATCAGCTTCACGCCTCCGGGTCACAAGCAGGGGCGGGGGGTGGATCCACGGGTCCTGGAGGTCCTGGGCGAGGACCTCTTCAGAGACGACGTGATGGTCATGAACGGCCTGGACAACCGGCTGCAGAGCAACGGCGTGCTCGAAGAGGCGCAGCAGCTCATGGCGGAGGCGGTCAACGCCGAGCAGGCGTTCTTCTCCACCTGCGGCAGTTCCCTCTCGGTCAAGAGCGCCATGCTCTCCGTGGCCGGTCCAGGGGAGAAGCTGCTGGTCGCCCGCAACGCCCACAAGTCGGTCATCTCGGCACTGATCCTGAGCGGCGTCCAGCCCATCTGGGTGCACGGGGACTGGGACGGCGATCTGCACATGTCATATCCCCCCAGGCCGGAGGCGGTCGAAGACGCGTTCAGGGCGGCCCCCGACGCCAAGGGCGTCATCGTCGCCAGCCCGGTGGACTACGGCACCTGCGGCAACCTGGAGGGCATCAACGAGGTGTGCCGCAGGTACGACCGGACGTTCATCGTGGACGAGGCGTGGGGCGCCCACCTGCCGTTCCACGAGGACCTGCCCACGTGGGGCATGAACGCCGGAGCGGACGTGTGCGTGACGAGTGTCCACAAGATGGGCAACGGGCTTGAGCAGAGCTCGGTGTTCCATCTGCAGGGCAACCGAGTGGACCCGGCCGTGCTCAAGGCCCGTGAGGATCTGCTCGGCACGACCAGCCCCTCGACGCTGATCTACGCGGCACTCGACGGCTGGCGCAGGCAGATGGTGGAGCGCGGCAAGGGCCTGCTCGACCGCACGCTGGAGCTCGCGGAGTCGGTCCGCAGAGAGATCGACAAGATGCACGGCCTGTGGGTGCTGAGCAAGGAGAACACCCGCGCGTTCGACATGGACCCGCTGAAGATCGTGGTCGACGTCTCGGGTCTCGGCGTCGACGGCTACCACGCCGCCGACTGGGTGCGCGAGCGCTGTCACGTCAATCTCTCGCTGAGCGACCACCGCCGCGTCAGCGCCGAGATCACCGTCGCCGACAGCGAGGAGACGGTCGGCGTGCTGCTCGACGCGCTACGCGCGCTGTCGTCGGCCACCGACCTGCCGCCGGCGGCCAGGATCGACGTGCCCGAGCCGGGCGAGCTGGAGCTGGAGATCGCCATGCTGCCCAGGGACGCGTTCTTCGGGCGGGTCGAGGTCGTGCCCACCGGCCAGGCGGTGGGCCGCATCGTGGCCGAGATGGTCACGCCGTACCCGCCCGGCGCGCCCGCCCTGTGCCCGGGTGAGCGCATCACCCAGCCGGTGCTGAGCTACCTGACCAGTGGACTCGAAGGCGGCATGAACATCCCGGACGTGAGCGATCCCAGCCTGAAGACCCTGCGCGTCGTGGCGGAGTGACGGAACGCGGGTTTCGGGTCCGTTCAGGTCCAGTGGGCGGCGACCGTCTGTGCCATGAGCGCTTCGGCGACGTCACTCAGCCGGCCGTGCCGGGCGTACGCCGCCCGCTGACGCGCCGCCCCCGAGCCGCTGTGCCGTAGCCGGTCGAGCTGGAGGGTGAGCGGCGCCCAGTCGCCGTTCTCCTCCAGCACCGGCCGCACGTGATCGAGCAGGCGGTCCACCAGGCGCCAGCCGGGCACCCGAACCCCCGTGAACAGGTCGAACGCCTCGCCGTCCACACCGTCGCGGGCGGCCCGCCAGTAGGCCGCCCGCAGCAGGGTGTCCTCGACCTCGGGGGCGGGCACGCCGGCCCGCACATCGCGCAACGCCGTCTCCGCCAGCCCTCGCACCAGCCCGGCCAGCATCACGGCCTCTCCCGCGGTCGGGCACACGTCGGCCGCGCGGATCTCCAGCGTCGGGACGTGATCGGACAGGCGGACGAGCCAGTAGATCATCCCCCGGTCCATGATCGTGCCGCCGGTCAGCATGCCGTCGACGAGGCTCTCGTAGTGCCGCAGAGATCGGAAGAACGGCGGCGGCTCCGCGCTCGGCCACCTGCCCATCATCAGCGCCCGCCAGCTCGCGTAGCGGGTGTCCCGGCCGTCCGCGATCGGCGAGTTGGCCGCCAGCGCCTGCAGGACCGGGAGCCAGGGCCGCAGGTGGTTGCTGACCCGCACCGCCTCCTCGCGGTCCGCGATGCCGACGTGGATGTGGCAGCCGCAGACGCCCTGCCCGTCCATGACCGCGCCGAACTCGCGATGCATGGCCTGGTAGCGGGGGCACGAGGACAGGGGCGGCACCCCGGCGTTGCCGTCCAGGGGCGCGCCGCATGCCAGCAGGCCGAGTCCCGCGCTCGCGGCGGCGCCGTCGGCGGCGCGGCGCATCTCCAGCAGGTCGCCGTGCAGGTCACGCAGCGTGCTGTGCACGGCGCTGTTGCTTTCCAGTTGGAACTGTGTCAGTTCGAACACCAGCCGGTCCGCCCCCGGCCCGGCCGCCCGCGCGCGGATCTCCCGCGCCGCGGGGACGACCCGTCCGGTTCGCGGGTCGACGAGCAGGAACTCCTCCTCGACTCCGAGCGTGAGTGTCGCCGGACTCGCGGTTGCCTGCGCGACGAGGGAGGGTCCGTGCACGGTGTCGAACTGGACCTCCCTTGTCACGTCTGGCATGAGCGATCTTCTTCGGCAGGAGGGTCCAGCAGGTTAGTCCCCCATTCCCCCCGACCACGCCGCGAAAAACCACATATGGCGTTTCTTGACCGTCCGTCCGTGTCGGAGCAGTCTCCGCAGGCCGTACGCCCCGCCCCCGCGGCATGGCTGCTCTAGACTGACGCCTGACCCCCGCCCCCCACCGCCCGATTTCACCGCCCGACCGTCCCCGCAGCGTCCGCCGAGGTGTGCTCGTGACCGCCGCCGTCGTACTGACTCCCGTCTCCACGCCCCTCGCCGGCCCCGTGGCCGGCCCCCTCGCCGACCACGTGCTGGTCGTCTCGCTCGCCGGCGCCCTCGACTACACGAACGCCGAGCTGCTGCGTACGGACGTCGAGGGGGTTCTCGGTGAGGGGCACAGCGAGCTCGTCCTCGACCTGAGCGGCCTCGACTTCTGCGACTCCACGGGCATCCGGATCCTGCTGTCCGTACGCAAGCTGCTGCAGGAGCGCGACGGCGCGGTGACTCTGGCGGGCATGAACGCCCGGTTGGCGAGAATCTTCAGGATCACCGGGCTGATCAACGCCTTCACCGTCGCGCCGGGCCTGGCGGAGGCCGTGGACGCGGTCGCGGCACGGTCCACACCCAGGTGAAGGCAGTCGACGGGTAACAAGACGGTAGCCTCGAAGAAATCGGGCGGAAGATTCAGCCAGGAAAGGCAGCGGCGAGGAGGACAGTGGTGGATCACCGCCGGCAGTGGCCGATAACGGATGATCTCGCGACGCTGCGCGAGAACATCCAGCGGTACGCCGTGCAGGCGGGTCTCGCCGGCCCCCGGCTGGACGACCTCGTCATCGCCGCCAACGAGGCGGCCATCAACGTGCTCGAACACGGTGGAGGAGTCGGCACTTTGGCCATCTCCTGCGACGGCGGCGTGCTCGCCGTCGACGTCGCCGACCACGTCGGCGTCCTCCGGGCCGGCGCCGTCCCGAACGAGCGGCCCAGCGGCCGCGGCGACCGCGGATTCGGCCTGTGGCTCATGGGCGAGTTGTGCGATTCGGTGACCATCGACCGGATCCCCGGTCAGTCGACGATCCGGCTGTCCATGCGGGTCGACGACGGCGTCGCGGACAATGGGGACGGAGGCGCCGCCTCTCTCGGGCACAGCGCCAGCCCGGTCTGAACGCGTGCGGGGCACGGGCGGAATCCGCACGTGCCCCGCGATCCTGTCGCGGACCCAGGCGGGGGCCCGGCCAACCGTGGCCCCCCTTGGTTCACCTCGGGTCACCTCGGGTCACCTCGGTTCTCCTCGGTTCTCCTTGGTTCACCCCCGGTCGACCCCCGGGTTGGCCCTGGGTATCGTCCCGATCCCGTAAACCGGGCCGTCACGGGTCTCCGGCCGCCTTAACCTGGGTCCGCGACCACCTCCTCATGGCTGCTGGACGGCTACCTGAGGAATGCCCATGACGCGGCGGCAACCGCGATCAGGGCGCAGAGGCGGATGGTCCGGGGTGTGCTGTCAACCACGTCCCGGACCGCTCTGGCCACCTCGCCGATCCACGAGCCGAATTCCGGGTCGTGAATCCGCCCTTCGTGACGGCGTCCCCCGCTCCCGCGGGGCCTGATAGCAGTCATCGGGGCCCCCTCCCCATATGCGCTGTCCGAGATCGACGTCTCGGACGTGTCGATCGGCCCGATCAGGAATCCGTTCCCGGCCGGGCCGAAGCGCGCATGGGCGGAATCCCCGCCGCCGTCGCGCCGCCGACCCGGTAGGAGGGATTCCGGACCTTTCCCTGATGTTCACAGGTGACCCACCGTGCACGCAACGAATACGAGCGGCATTCGAGGTTCCGTACGAAGAGTGACGATCAGATCACGGGTTGCGATAGTTTTTTATCCTGGTTTGTCCCGTGATGCGTAGTTGCCTGTCTGATTTGTCCGCGGCGCTTTCCGGAATTTTGGGCCAGCGCGCGACACGCCGTCATTTGTCTCAGAGGACGGCATCAGGCGGCATATCCGGCCGCCCACGCCACGTCCACATGGCGTCGGAGACCGCGGGCGGATGGGGGATGCCGGTGACGATGTTACCGAACGTGACGCCGTGGTCACGCATCAACCGCGGGTGGCGGATTCAGGCGCCCAGATCACGTGCCACGTTCTCGAGGCACCGGGTGAGCGCCTCCACCCGTTCCTCCGTCACCGGCTCGTCCCCCTGGGCCTCGGGAAGGTCCGCGCGGCGCACCACCACGAGCTTGCGGTGCCTCTCGTCGATCCGGTCGAGCGGCAGCACGAGGCACTCGCCCCGGACGAAGACCAGCGCGACGTCCGGGTCGGCCGACTCAAGCAGCCGCCGTACGCAGTCGGGGTCCAGCAGCGCCATCGCGCCTCCCTGGTGTCGGCATGGTGTCGGGCCTGGTGTCCGGATCGGCGTCCGGGTGACCTCTACGGCCGCAAGCCCACGCCCGTCGTGACCTCCTTGACCCGCTCCCTGCCCGAGTCGGGCGCGAGCGGCGGGGTCTCCATGCCCGCGCCGCGCCGCATGCCCTCGATCGCCGCGCGCAGGGCGTCCACCGCGCTGTGCCGGGGCTGCCAGCCCAGTTCCTCACGGGCACGGGAGACATCCATGATCGGAATCTGCAGGACCATCTCCACCATGCCGGGCGAGGCCGGGATCAGCCGCAGGTGCCAGCCCGCCGACACCGCCGTACGCACGATCGCGGCCGGGACCGGCACCTTCCGCGCGCCGAGCAGGTCCGCCAGCACGGAGGGGTCGATCACCGGGCCGGCGGCGATGTTGAACGCCCCCCGCACGTCGCGGGTGAGCGCCAGCCGGAACGCCTCGCCGGCGTCCCAGGAGTGGAGGGCCTGGAACCGCAGGCGCGGCATGTCCGGCACGAACGGGATCAGCTCCGGCCGCACCAGCCGCTGCGGCAGGAACGGCCCGGCGAACAGCCGTCGCTGCTCGGTGGCGGCCTCCTCCTTGAAGATGAACCCGGGGCGCATCCGCACCACGCGGATGTCCTGGTGGTCGCGCTCGAAGACGTCGAGCACGCGCTCGACGTAGGCCTTCTCCCGGCCGTACGCCGCGTTCGGCCAGCCGTGCGTCGGCCAGGACTCGTCGACGGGCGGGTCCTTGGGCCCCGGCGAGTACGCCCCCACGGACGACGAGTGGACGAGGACCGAGACCCCGGCCCGGGCGGCGGCGTCGAAGACGCGCATGCTCCCGAGCACGTTGGAGTTCCAGGTGGTGACCGGGTCGTGCGTGGGCTGGAACAGCCAGGCCAGGTGCACAACCGCGTCGGCGCCGCTGAAGATCGGATCGAGGTCGTCCCGGAAGACGTCGGCCGTGCGCCACTCGGTCTTCGCCGGACACCAGCCCGGCATCCGCCTGGCCACCCCGACGATCGAGGTCACGCTCGCCTCGGACTCGAGCGCGGTGAGCACGCTCGTACCGACGTTTCCGCTCGCACCAACCACGACAACTCGCATGAAATAATCCGTTTCCTGGCGATAGCTGCCACAAACCAGACACAAGTTCGCTATACGCCCATCCCCGGCAGGTGCCCGATCATGCGGCCCCGCGACCGGCCGGCGGGGTGGGCCGGATGCGGGAGCTCCAGATTTCTCCTGGAACAATGCGGGGGAATCAGTGGTGGCGCGGGAATACCGCTACCTAGGAGGATTAAGTTCTCAATCTGGTCAGAGAGGCGGAGCAGCAGAGATGGCTCAGATCGTCGGTGGCGGACGCCCCGTCAATGACGCCGAGCGAAGGGTCATCGCCCACCTGCGGGACAACGCCCCTGACGACTGGCTGCTGCTGCACAACATCGAGGTTCCCCGCGGCGCCGACCTGTTCGAGGTGGACGTGGTGGTGCTCACCGGCCACTCCCTCGTGGTGATCGACGTGAAGGGAGCCCGGGGCCGGTTCGAGGTGTCCGGCAACCGGTGGTTCCCCCAGCACCGGGAGGCGTTCGGCTCGCCGGTGGCCAAGCTGCGCGGCACCGCACGGGCTCTCAAGGGCCTGCTGATCGAGGAACACCGCGAGCTGGAGCGGTTGTACGTCGACAACGTGGTGGTGCTGACCGCCTCCGGAGCCGTCCTCGTCGACCCCAGCGGGCGCGACGCCCGGCACGTCACCACGATCGCCGGGCTCATCCCCATGCTCAGCGACGTCTCCCGGGTGAGGCACGGATGCAGCCGGGACGCGGGGCCGTACCGCACGGCGATCATCGAGGCGCTGAACGGCACCGTGCGCCGCTCGACCGCGCCGCCGCGCTTCGGCAACTGGGAGGTGGAAGAGCAACTCGGCGGCGACAGCCGGGTCACCGAATACCGCGCCGTCAACGCGACCGCCCCGACCAGCGGGACCGTGCTGCTGCGGGTCTACCGCGCCGACCCGATGGCCGAGCAGCGGCGGCGGGTGGCCGAGCAGCGCCGGATCGCCAACGCCTACCAGTCGCTGGCCAAGATCCCGCCGCACCCCTGCGTCGTACGATCGAGGGACTTCTTCGCGATCGACGACGAGAGCCGGTTCGTGCTCGTGCTCGACGACGTCCACGGGCAGGCCCTGCACCTGCACCTGACCGGGCGGAAGCTGGGTATCGACGCCAAGCTCGGCGTCATGGAGGACATGCTGGACGGCCTGGCGCACGTCCACGCCAACAACGTCATCCATCGGTCGCTGACCCCCGCCTGCGTGCTCGTCACCGACGGCGGCAACGCGATGCTGACCGGCTTCGACTACGCCAAGCCCGGCCCCCGCAAGCACACCGTGGCCAACGAGCTGCCCAACATCCTCGACGTCCACTACGTCGCCCCCGAATGCCGGGCCCGCCCCGACCGGATGACCCCGGCCGCCGACGTGTACTCGGCCGGGGTCATCGCCTTCCAGCTCCTCACCGGCGAGCTGCCCGCGCCCGGCGTCGACGCCGAGCCGGACGCCGGCGGCGTCGCCCCCGAGGTCATGGACCTCGTACGGCGGATGCGCGACCCCACACCGGCCAAGCGCCCGGACGCGGTCACGGCTCTCGCGGAGCTGCGTATGGCCCGCGACACCCAGCCCGGGCGGCGCGCGCCGTTCGGCGGCAGGATCAGGAGCGCCCTGCGCCGTCTGTCCCGCCGCTGACTCGTGGCGCGGGTGGGGACCTTCGTCACTTCACCGGTGGGCGGGGAGCGGCTAACGTCCGGGTCATGATTCGGGTGTTCCTGGTGGACGACCATGAGGTCGTACGGCGCGGTGTGGCGGCGTTGCTGGAGGCGGAGGACGACATCGAGGTCGTCGGCG
>NZ_JBFBIP010000048.1:0-14006 GCF_040685655.1 Microbispora sp. NPDC088329 | reverse complement strand
GGGAAACATCGGCCGTCCGGCCGGGGGTCACCCATCCGGAACGGCCCGGACCGGCGAAACAAACGTCCGCGAATGCAGGTAAAGCAGCGAAACTCGATAAACAATTCTTCCGGACACATAAAGAATCGCCCCCCGCTCGACTGCGGGAGGCGATTTCAAATCCCGAGAGTGTGATACGTCTGGGCGTCTAGACGTCTTGAAGTCTCGCAACCAGCGCACCGTAAACCGCGCGGTTCTCCGCCGCGAGCTTGATCAGTGCGTCAAGTACGGTCGCCTTATCGAGCTTGGCCCGGCCCAACTCTCGCCGTAGCTGCAATATCAGCTCATCGTGTTCGATCACCTGGTCAGGGGTGAGTCTCCACGTGAAGGCGGTACGGGTGTCAGAGGTCGCTTTCGGTGTCTTGACGTCTTGACGTACAGGCGTCGTGACGTCAGGAACAACCTCGTCAGCGTTCGGGGGAGTCGGGGCCGCTGTGCGGAATCTCCTCTGCTGTGCCATCGCTATTCGTCCTTAAGCAACTCATCGGCGAGGGCGTCATACGCGCCGAGATCATCAGGGACGGTGCCCCATACATGGGCATACTTCTCCCGGCCCTGCGGGATCTCCGTCTCCAGCACGTGATAGCCATCGGCGGTCAGGTCCCTCCGGGCGTCCCGTGCGCTCCCCTGGTAGGCGGCCGGGACCCGGGTCAGGAGGACCGACATGCGGACGCCTGTTGGGTCCACGATGGAACGGGTGGCCGGCAAGCGGGACAGTTCCCCCTGTTCGGCCCCGCCCGGAGAGATGACCCGGTCCGCAGCTAGGACGACTTGCCGCAGGACTTCGGGGGCCTCTCCACCTACGTCGACCAGGACGCGGCCCGCTCCGGTCTCCCGCTGCTGCTGCCGGATGAACGGCACCAGGAGGCCGAGCCGGGGCGTCCACTGTGAGACGTGGAACGGGAGTTCCCCGCCATCGGCGTAAACCCGGGTCGCCCAGTCGGTGACGCCCTGGGTGCCGTGGTCGGCATCGATCACTAGCACCTCTTCCCCGCGTCGGGCCAGCGCGAATGCCAACATCATCGTTGACGTGCTCTTGCGGACCCCGCCTTTGAGCATGGAGATCAGCCACAACGGCGGGCGGTCTTTGGCCATGCCTGCGCTCCTTTCTGCCTGACGTCTAGGCGTCTGTGTCGGTTCGACGTCTTGACGTCTCGACCGTAGCCCGAGAGTGGCCCTCTGGCCAGGATCGCCTTACTTCGCTCTCTAGGTGTGTCGAATCGCTCGACATGTCTAATGACTCGACATAGTCTCTAGGCATGAGCAACGAAAGCCCCCGCGAGGCGGCCCTTAAGGCCCTCGCACAGTGGGCGACCAGTCAGAAGAGCGTCCGGCCCCGGCTCACTGCCGCCGCGTGGCGAGCCGGGGAGCGCAACGTCCGGGCCATCGCACGCGCGGCCGGAGTCTCCCGCGACACGGTGTATGCGGACCTGACCGCTGAGGGCGTCGACTACCGGGACCGCTCGCAGGCCCCGGCAGAGGAGACCGTGACGACGCGCCCGGCTGGGTCGTACCTCCTACAGGTCTCCCTGACCACGTACGGGGTTCTGCACCGGGACCCCCCGGAGGAGACCGGCCTCGCGGTCAACCTGACCCGAGCCCTTCGCAACCCGCCGGAGGACCCGGACGTCAGGGAGCGCATGATCCAGCGCACGGGGCTCGACCCGGAGGTGCGCGCCTACGTCCTCGACACCCCGGGAGCGCTCGACATCATCGGGCGTACGGCCGACCAGTTGCGGACCCTGGTCGACGGATGGGGAAACCCCACGGGGCAACTCGTCCGCGGCTTCGTCTTCTGCAAGGGCGGCCGGCACCGGTCGGTCGTCGTCGCGGAGGAAATCGCGACATGGCTCCGCGCCGGAGGCTACGGCGTGGAGGTCGATCACCTCGACATCACCAAGCCCGTTGTCATCTGACCTCAGCAGAGAAAGGGACTCGATCTCATGAACATCATCAACGGTCGGATCGTGGGAGACGCGGAGGACTACGACGGTGACATCGGCACCGTCATCGGGGGCGAGCCCGGGGGGGCCGTCCACCTCGGAAAGGGAAACATCATCTCCCAGACCTTCGACGGCCCCGGCGTCATCGTCGTGAACGGGACCACGGGCGGGATCTCTCAGACCTTCGTCACGAAGAGCAAGGGCAAGGGCAAGGGCAAGAAGTAGCAGGGCGGGCGCGGCCGGGAATCCGCCCCGGCCGCGCCCCGATCACCCATCGCACCTCTCAAAGAACGAAAGGGATCACACCCATGATGGACCACAGGACAAAGCCCGTGACCGGCGGAATCGAGTACACCGACCCGGACGTGCTGACTGCCGGCGCACGCGGGGAAAGTTGGGCCGACCCCATCACGGACCCGGCTCTGATCGACTGGCCCGCCCGTCAGGCCCGCGCCGCGATCCCCTTCGAGGTGGTCGACGGCCGGCCGCTCAACCCGTTCGCCCCGACCGGCATCCGGTACGGCCGGAACGAGCTCGGCCACTGGGGCGAGCGCCAGGCGGCCGACGCGATCGTGACCGCGCACCACGGCGGGCGCCGGTGGTTGCTGATGGTCGAGCGGGACGACGACCACGGGTGGGCGGTCCCCGGCGGGATGGTCGACCCCGGGGAGACCCCGGCCGCCGCCGCCGTCCGGGAGCTGGCCGAGGAGACCGGGCTTGTCCTGCCCGGGGCCGCGTGGCAGGTGATGCCCGCGCGGTACGTCCCCGACCCGCGCGCCTCGGACGAGGCATGGATGGTCACGACCCCGGCCGTGGTCGAGCTGGGCAAGGTGGCGGACCTCCCGGCCGTGGTTGGGGCCGACGACGCCCGCCGCGCGGTGTGGGTGCGCGCCGACTCGTACGACGACCTGACCGCCTACCTCGCGGACACCTACGCCGGGGACGTGTTCCGGGCACACCGGGCCATGCTCGCGGAAGTCCTCGCGGGCTGACTGGCGAGACTGAGGAGGAACCGTGAACGAGGACACATGCGAGCACCGGCGGACGTCGTTCTTCAATAACAGGACTATCGAGATCTGCGATGACTGCGGATTCATTTGCTGGGAGGACTTCGGATAGTCCTTTCTAAAAGAAGTGGCCCGGAGGGGAAACCCTTCGGGCCACTTCTTTTATCGCGAGAGCCTTAGTATTCGATGGCCTCGATATTCGTGATGGACATGCCGGGCACGTAGTAACTGAGAAGCTTATTCAGCTCTTCCCCGGCCGCTTCGGGGCCCTCTGCAACGAGCCGATCTATCAGCGCTCCCAGAGAGCTTTCGGGGATGCTCTGCCCCGGGCTGATCCACCGGTCCCGTTCGTCGTCGGAGACCCGGACCGTGCCGTAGAGCCGGAGCCCGACCCCGCCCGCGCCGAGACGGTCGATCCCGCTCCAACTCTTGGCCCCGGCCGCCGCCGATGCGTCCCCGCCGGCCTGGGTCTGCGGTTGGGTCCCCGGAGGGACGGGGGCCGCTCGACCGGCCGCGCGCATTTTCTCGACCCGGCCGGGCTTGAGTCGGGCGGCCCGTTGGGCGGCTGCCAACTTGTCCGCGTGGTTGCCCCGGGCCGTGTTCGTGGCCTCCTGCTGACCCTTGGCCCATTTCTGAACGGTGCGGACACTGACCCCCACCTTTTCGGCGAGCTTCCGCTTTGCCTCGCCCTCACTGCGGGCCTCTCCCTTGCCCATGAGGCGCTTTAGGGCGTCCTTGACGCGCGCTTGGGTGGTCTTCCCCTCAGAGCGCGGGGAAAGACCGGTGAGCGTCGAATACAGGGCTTCCCCGGCACCCATGGGGCGTCGCATCTCAGGCATGCTCAGCCCTCCTTGCCGAGATAGTCGGTCATCGTCATGACGTGCTTAGGCGTGAACGTCCCGAGCCCGGCCCCCATGGCCGGGTCGTACAGGGGAAGCCCGGCCGGGCATGCCGTCGCAGGGTCCGGCCCGGCCGCCGCGTACCACAGCGCGTCCGTGTCCACCCGGAGGGGCCAACGGCCGGTCTCCCGACCGATCTTGATCGCCTTGCGGAGAAGGTTAGCCCGGCTCTGCGCAATGATCGTGTCCGACCAGTCCGGGCGCACGATGTACGCGGTCCCTCGCCGGAGCATGCCGACCATCTCGCGGTACGTGGCTTTCAGCGCGTCCCGCACGGCGGCGTCTTCGTTTTCGACGTCGGCCGGGATGCCCGCGATGCCGTCGCGGATGCGCTCGACCGGCCCGCGCAGCAGACGCGCCGTGTGGCCCTGACGGCCGGCCGACAGCCACGCATCGGTGATCGCGTCCTCCGGCATTCCGTGGTCGATCAGGAGTCGGACCGTGGGCGTCGTCAGCCACGCCGTACCGTCACCGGCCCGGCCGGTCAGCGGGGGCAGCATCGGGTACGGCTGCCACTGACCGGACACCAACCAGTAGCCGGCCCGCGAGGGGTCGAACCCGCCGGGGGTCCCGGTGTGCTCCAGCCGGTCGACGGCCAGATCAGCGACCCCGGCCGCCGCGAGATAGGCCATCCGGGCGTCATAGCCGATCACCCATCCGGCGGACCGTTCCTCATCGGTCGCCGGTCGCGACCAGACGGCCGCGTTCTCCTGCACCTCTGCGGCCGGGCTCCCGGTGCCGTCCCACTTCATGAGCGGCGGCCGTCGACGGCCCCGCCGGGCCCCGCTGTACTCGTGGCGGATCATGTTCACACCGGAGGTCCCGGCCGTCATGACGTACGGCACGCCGGTCCTCTCCCGGTACGCCTGCAGAAGGTAGGCGGCCGTCGCCGGGTCGTGGTCGGCCCTCAGGTACGGCGCACCGGACACGCCCATCTTCCGGGGGTCGAGCCAATCGAGAACCACCACGGCGAGAGACGGCCGCCCGGCCCCGTGCCAAATCGTCCACGCGCCGACCCCGGCCGCGCTGCACTCCCAACCGTCCGCACGGGCCGCCTCGACCGCCCGGCAGTCCTGGTGCTTTTTCGCGGGCCCCTTCCGGCCCGGCCGCGCGTTGTCCGGCCTGGCCGGGTAGCCGAGCCCGGCGGCCACGGCCGCAGCGAGGGCGACCGTCCCGCCCTCCGGCATCAGCTCGACCAGCCGGGCCAGAAACGCGGGCATGCTCGCGTAGGCGTCGCCCGGGTCCTCCGTGCGTCCATCGCCCAGCACCAGCCCGTACGTGTCGGCTCCGATCGCGAGGACCGGCCCAGCCGGGGCCGTCTCGACCCGGGCCGGAACTTGGGCCGGCGGATCGCTCTTTGCCGCCTCGATTACGGGTTGAGCTGGGGAAACGGAAACCGCGGCTTGCTCCTGGCCCACGTGGCCGGGCTCGACCGGTCCCGGCGTAGTGTCCGGCCCGGCGGCCGGGCGGGGGGCCAGAGGCGCGGCCGGGGCCCCGCCGTCTTCCGCCTGATCGGGCCAAACCACGTCCGGCCGGAGGATGACAAGCCGCGTGGTCTTGTCGTGGCCCTTCAACCGGACCTGATGGGACGTCTCCCGGCCCCGCTCCCGGGAAGGGATCAGAGCTTTGCCACGGTGCAGGGCACGGGCCAGCGATTCGGAGGTGTACCCGGCGGCCCGGGGGTCTCCGTTGGCCCGGACAAGGTCATGCAGCGCGGTGGACCGGACTCCGATCCCTCCCCGATCGGGCAGCCAATACAGCGGCGGGCCGCCGCCCTCCCATGCCGTCCGCCCGAAGTCGTCGCGGCCCGCCTGCCGGAGGCCCATCTCGGTCGCGGTAAGGCCCTCCGGACCCAAGCCAGGGCCGACGTCCCCGGCCGCGTCCGCGATGTGCGCCCGCCGTTCCATCAGGGCCCGCCGGATGATGTCGCCCACGGCCGCCGCGAGGTCGTCGGTCGCTACCCGCCGGTCCGCCATCGTGTCCGCCTGCTCTGCCAGGGTCCGGGCGACCGGCTCGACCACGGCCGCGAGCAGCGGCCCCGGCTCGACCCCGGCCGCGTCCGCGATCAACACGAGACCGGCCATCATCCCGGCCGCCGCGTGGATCACTCCGGCCATGCCGTCCGCGCTGTCCGCCCAACCGGGGGCCGCGCGGTCCACGGCCGGCCCCAGCACCGCGAGCGCGGCCCGCTCAGCGTCCGCCAGGAGTGCCCCCGGATCGTCCGCCGTTCCAAGCCGGGCGATGATCCGGTCCCCGATCGTCCGCAGGGCCGCGCCGACCCGTTCGGCCCCTCCCTGCCCGCCTTTCGCCACCGGGGCCCACCAGCGCACGTTCGCGGACCCGGCCGCGAGGTGCAGCACCACGGCACGCCGGTACAGCGACGCCTGCATGCCCCGGGGAAGCTGCTGCGCGGTGATCACGGGGATTGAGCGGACATAGCGGCGGTCCATCGCGGTCAGGTCCCGCCGCCTCCGGCCCCTGATGGCTTCCTGGTTGCCCACGGGCCGGATGATCCGCTCCAACATGTCCCGGGCCGCCCGCTGCTCGACCTGTGAGGCGTCCGCAGTCAACGCGAGGTCGTCGAGCAGCGTGGGCATGTCGGCCTCTGCGTCGACACTCATTTCGAGGTCGGTCACGGTGTCGTTGAACCGGGCCGTGACGACCGGAGGCCAGTCTCCGGAGAGCATGAGCATCCGGCCGGCCGTCGCGGTGCAGGTCTTGCCCGCGTTCGGATCACCCCAGATGACCAGGGCCGCAGAGACGGGCCGGATGGACTGGCCCAACGATCGAGCCCCGGCCGCGAGCCCGAACAGTGGCGCCCATCCCCCGGACTCGACCAGCTCGACCAGCGCGGCCCGTACGCCGTCCGGCTCGACCGGCTCGACCGGCCGGGCCGCAGACGCCAACCTCTCCGGCATCCCGATCAGGTGAGCCCGGCCATTCTCCGGCCACGTCCGGCCGTCCGCATAGACATAGATCCGGTCCCCCTCCGGCGTGCCGTGCCAACCGGTCCGGGTCACCGCGAGCACGCGCGGGAGCTGCGCGCCCTGCGAGGTGATGACGTTCGTCAGGACGTCCCGGATGTTCCGGGTTCCGGTCCCGGGCGTCGCGATGCGGTGCCACACCTTGTGCGTGGCGACGTCCTCATGGGAGACCGTGGCCGTGTCCTCCCCGACCGTCAGCCGGTAATAGGTCTCCCCGGCCGTCCCGTCCTCCCGCAACGTCACGAGACGTTCGGTCACGACCGGGCACCAGTCGAGCACCGTGGTAACCCGCTCTTCGTCGCCGGACCCTTTGACGATCCGGCCGGGATCGAGCTGGTAGGACCAGCCGGGGGAGCCGGGAACGGGGGTCAGCCCTCGCGGGTGACGAAAGGGGAGAACGGGGGCCGCTGTCATCGAACGACCCCCAAGGCGTCACAAGACGCGCGGGCATGGCACTGCAAATGCAGCAGCGGAGTCACGTAGACTCTCCTCCGTTGATTCTGTGGTGAGGCCCCGCCTCCGGAGCTTCTAACTCCGGGTACCAGGTGGGGCCTCATGCTTTTAAGGATCAGCAGACTACGCCTCATCTGTGGGGCCTGTGGGGCGCTAGAAGAGCGTGTCGGCATGCGTCCGGCCCCCCTCTCCGGAGACGAGACGGATCAAGCGCTCCCCGATCCACCTCGCATAGGCCGGCGGGATCGCCTCCGCGATCTCTTTGCGCACGTCTGTCCAGTCGATCCCCATAGCCTCCTGCCATTCCGAGACGGAGCCCTTGCCGCCGCCCTCGCCGTACACCGCGACGTAGGGACCCGGGTAGTAGACCCCATGACGCCATCCCTGCACGCGCCCTCTGTGACGCCTGTGGATAGGCGGGGAGACGGCCCATCCCCCCAGCTCGAAATGCCGGTGTCGGAGGACCCTGAGCCCGAACATCTCCCCGCACAGGGTGACGTCTCGACGGATCGGAGCCCGGCCCTGAGGCTGCTCGATCACATACGGCCGCCCGATCTCCGACAGCAGGGCCCGCGTCGGGGGAACCAGGTCCGGATACCGCTCCCGCCGGCCCTGGTTGGTGCCGGCTGTCAGCGCGCAATCGTGCTGGCATGGGGGACTGGCGTGGATCACGTCGAATTCGCGGCCGTGCTCCCGAACGAATTCCAGCGCGTCACCGTGAATGAAGACGTCACCGGAATAGCGCGGTTGCGGGGCCACATCGATTCCCGTCACATGCCAACCGGCCATCTGGTAACCGCGGGTTGCCCCTCCGGCACCACAGAAGAGGTCGAGCAGACGGGGCCGCCGGTCAGAACAGGACGTCAGCATGTTCCGCCTCCCGCCTCTGCTGCTTCTGCCGGCGAAGCCGGGCCGCCGAACTGACCGCGCGGTCCCAGCACTTCGGGCACCAGGCGACCAGTTCGGCCGGGTCACTGGTCGGGATCTTCCTGAGGGGGTCGGGCCCCGGGTCCCGGGGGGCCGCGATCAGACGCGCGGCCGTGCTGTCCACGATCGGGCAACGCCCCTCGTGAGAACGCCTATCGGCCGGGCACCCGGTGTGCTCGCACTGGTAGCCAGCACGGCGCATGACCGTCTCCCAGACGGCGGTTCCGACCAGCGGGGGAGATGAGTGATCTAGCGGGAGCTGATCCATCGGCGCACCTTCAAACGAGATCATCATTGGTGAGGTTCCGGCATGGGTGAGGCCCCGGCCGGAAGGGTCCGGCCGGGGCCAACAGATCAGCGGGAGTCGGTGAGGTGGGCCGTACGGACCACGGAGGGGGCCTTAACCGGCGGGGCCGGGTGGGTCGTGTTGTACTCCGCGAGCAAGAGCCCGGCGAGGATCGCGAGGACCACGGGCACGGCCCGGAACAGGAAGCGGATCACTTGACGTCACTCCCACACCGGCCGCAGCGGCCCCGCTTGGACGTGACGCCCCCGCACCCCCCGCAGGACAGGGAGGGCTGACTCGGACCGTCGTTCGCCGCTTTCGGCCATTCACCCTTGCGCGAGGGCTCCGGGGTGACCGACTCGTTCGCGCCCTTCTGGCCGTTCACCGGCTGGTCTCCCGTCCGGTCTCCCGGCCCTCCCGGACCATCCGGTCGTACTCGTCCCGGCAGTTGCCCGGCTCCCGGCCCGGCCCCCAACGGCCGGTACGGTCCCCGTGGTCCACGCGCGTGATCGTCACGCGCTGCGCGGGCTCGTCGTTTCGGGGCATGATGGACCTACCACCTTTCACGGTTGGTCGGCCCGCCGGACTGTCTGCCAGGACCACCGGCGGGCCTTTCTGTTGTCTGCGTGATCACAAGATGAGATCTTGTGATCGACGTGCGTTGGTCACGTTGCCAACGGGTTCACCACCCATGCGAGGCTGACCAACGCACATCAGCATGGCACCGCTTGCCACTGTTGGCAACAGCGGCAAGGTGTGTCATGCTTGCCAACATGACGAGAACAGCGCACGCCCCGCCGTGCAGTAGGAGCAATCACATGGCCCAGAGGGCACCCATCAGCCGTCTCCTGGTCTCCCCGGAAGTCGTGGCAGAGGTGGACTCCAACCGCATCGAGGTTGTGATCAAGACCCGCCGGGAGTGGACGAAGACGGCCGTTCACGACGCGATCATCCGCGTCGGGCTCCGACACCTTGACGAAGTGGCCGAACTGCTGATGGAGGCCCCTGATGATTGATCACGTTTCGCCGCGCTGGCCTCGCCGTTGGCCTCTCGCGTTCCTGGCACTCCCGGCCGGGGTCGCGACCTGGTCGGGTTGGGTCGGGCTCGGAGAGATGACCGGGTTCGGGCCGGTCAAGCCCCTGCCCGGCATCGCGGACGAGCTCACGATCAACAGCGCGGTAACGCTCCCCATCGGGGTCGAGGCTTACGCCGCGTTCGCGCTGTCGGCCTACCTGACCAGCGCGCCGATCTCCGGCACGACCCGGCGATTCGCCGGCTGGTCGGCCCTCGCGGCGCTGGTTCTCGGCATGTTCGGTCAGGTGGCCTATCACCTTCTGGCCTCGACCGGCCGCGACTCCGCCCCCTGGTGGATCACAACTCTTGTGTCCTGCCTGCCCGTGCTGGTGCTGGGGGCCGGGGCCGCCCTCGCCCACATGCTGCACAGGGACCGCTCGACCCGGACCCCTGAGCCTGTCGAGTCCGTCGAGCTGGTCGCGCTGGTCGAGCCCGACCCGGACCCCTCAGGCCCCAGACCCGGCAAGCGGGCCGAGCCGGTCGAGCTGACCCCGGCCGACCCCGCCGGGCAGGGTCATGACCCTGACCCCGACCCCGTCATAGTCCCGGCCCCCCGGCCGGTTCCGGCCCCCGCGCTGACCCCGGCCGGGGTCAAGGTGGCCCCCGGTGACCCCGCCGGGGAGGGTCACGACCCCGACCCCGACCCCGCGCGCCCTGTCCGTTGGCGCGACGTCCTCACGATGCTCGACGCGGTCCCCAACCCCCCTGACCCTTTCGAGGTGACCCCGACCCCGGCCAGTGACCCCGGCCCGGCCCCGCTCGCGGTGTCGTTCCTCGCCCCGGAGTGCGACGACTCGGACGAAGACGAGTACCTGTCGGAGCCGGAGAACGCGGCAATCCTTGACGCCCTGCGCGGTGACGCCCTCGCGCGTCCGGTGTTCCTGCTCGCACGGGCTCCGCACGACTCCGACAAGGTGCGGATTGCCCTGACCGCGCTCGGGTTGGATGCCAGTCAGGGCGAGGTCATCGCGTGGCTCGCTGAGCGCGGGCACGCCGTACAGCCGGAGAACGTCAAGACCGTGCTTCGCAGGGAGCGCGCCAAGACGACGCCCCCTGAGCCCGTTGCGCCGGTTCTGCAGCTTCACAGAGGGTCGGAGTGACCCGTACAAAGCCCCGGGGCCAGCGCCTCGATTGCACCCGAACGCTGGCCCCGGCCACCCTCGCCACTTCAAAGGAGCAAGAGCATGAGCATTCTCTCACTGGTCGCCGTGGGCGCCGGAACCTTCGGGGCCGGGCTGTTCCTCGGTGCGATCGTCCTACAGCCCCGGGTTGGCCCCTGGTACGGCCGCCGGCCCGAACGGGCCGTAACGCGCGTGATGCCGGAACTCCAGCGTGACGCCGCAGCGTTGCAGGGTCGCGTGACCCTGTACGCGGTCACTGAGCGGGGCCTGGCCCCCGTGACTCTCGCACTACCCCCGGCCCTGTCGGCCGGGGCCGACCTGACCACCTACGTCCCGGCGAGCCATGCCGGGGCGATCCTCCCGGAGGTGCAGTCATGAGCGGGATAGATCTGTGGACGCTGACCCTGCCCGTGGTCCTGGTGGGGCTGTTCATCCTCTGCGCGGTCCTGGTGGCCCTGTCCGCGGCCGTGCTCCGGCACTGCGGCGGGGCCGCCCTGGTCGTGCGTACGGCCCGGCCGGGCTCGACCGGCCGGGGGTGGACCGTCGAAGAGTTCGGGCTCGGCTGGTCGAGCCCCGCCGGGCCGGTCGAGTGGGTCCGGGTCCGGATGACGTGGCCTGAGGCTGCATCGTGGGCCGCCCAGACGTCTAGCCGTCCCGACGTCGGCCGGGCATGGGTCGACGTCCCCACCTCAGACGGCCGGGTCACGTGCTGGCTATGGGAGTCCGGTCTCCAGACACAGCGGTCGGAGGTGGCCCATGTCTGAGCTGATCGACATCGTCCGTCACGTCGCTGACGCCCTCCGGGCCGCCATCCCCGGATTCGACCGCTGGTTTTGGCTGGCCCTGTTCTTCGCTTCCCTGGTGCTGGGAGCCCGGCACGTGATCCAGCACATGAGGCACGGCCGGGTCTCCATCGGCGGGGCCACGATCGGCACCAAGAGCCGGACGGACGAAGGGGGGGCAACGATGTTCCGGTCAGCCGAGAGCGTTGCCCGGCGGCCGTCTCTGAGCCCGTTCTACGGCCGCCCTGCGTGGCTCCGGATGCTGCCTTACCCGGCGCTCGTGGTCCTCGCGTGGCTGTGGGTCTACGCCCCGTGGGCACTGGTCACTCTGGCCTTCTGCCTGACCGCGTACGCGGGCCTGCGCATCTGGCAGGCCCTGAGCACCGCCCAGCACCGCCGCGAGATCGTGAGGCCCCTCGCGGCCGTCCTCGCTCCCGCTTTGGAGGAGCGGCCGGCCCGCATCCTTGAGGGCATCGTGCTCCCGAAGAACTGGCAGGACGATGACGCGGAGGTCGTCATCCCTCTGCCGGATCACCACCGGCCCGACCAGATCTCACAGGCGGCCCGGCTGGTCGCCGCCCGGTTGGGCGGGGACTGGAATCACGCCCGAAGCGGACACGCCCCCTACACCCTGACATTCCGTCACAAGCCCGCACCTCCGAGTTACTTGGAGTTCCGCGACGTCGCGCCGTTGCTGAGGCAAGGCTCCCTTGAGACTCCGCTGATGGGGCTTGGTTGTGATCTCGCCCCTCTCCGAATCGACTTTGGCGGGGCCGTTGCTCACCTCGGACTGTCAGCCGGTACCGGTGCCGGAAAGTCCACCCTGATTCGCCTTCTGGTGATGCAGCTAGCGTTCCACGGAGTCCGCGATTTCGTGGGTATCGACTCAAAGCTAGTCTCATTCGCCGGGCTTGAAGGCGTCCCCGGAATGCGTATCTACAACGGCGAAATCACGGAAATGTGGTCCGCTATCGAAGAAACGCGATTCGAGATGGACGACCGCTATAACTATCTCGCCCGGAACCCTGACGCCAAGTTCCCCCCGAAGTTTCTGATCCTTGAGGAGCAGAACGATTTCGCCCTAGAGACGAAAATCGTTTGGGAGGAAATTAAGAGCAAGGGTGATAAAGCCAAAGCCCCCGTCTGGAATGATATCGCGCGTCTTCTGTTGAAGGCTCGACAGGTCAATATCCGCCTCATCGGCGTGTACCAGCGCATGACAGCGGAGGTCGCCGGAGGGGCCAGCGATGGAACCCTGCGCGACATGTACGGAGATAAGGGCCTGTCGCGATTCAGTCACCAGGCTTGGGATTCCCTCGTGGGTACTCGGCCGCGTGCTCAATCGTCGGAAGTGCAAGGCCGTTGGGTCCACGTACGCGGGGGCCTTCACCGTCAAGTACAGGTGCCGTACGTCACGAGCAGCGACGTTATGAATTTCCTCGATACGGCCCCTCAGGTCACCTATCAAGGTCACCAGGTTCCCCTCATGCAGCCCCGGCCGGAGCCTCTGCCGGCCGCGTCCCCTCAGGCTGTCCCCCCGAAGGCGGGCCGCCGCCCTTACGAGATCGCGGGGGCTCTGGGGGACTCAGGGGACGGGGACACGCCTCAGACCGAGGATGGGACCGTGGTATGGCTCGCGGACCGTCAGAAGCGCGCTCAGAGCTTCACAGGGACATTCACGCAACCGGCCCCGGCCGCGCCGGAGAAGCGTTACACGCTGGAGGAGGCGTGCGAATCCGGAATCATCCCTCTGAGCTATGAGGCGGCAAAGAGAAGGCGGACCCGGGCCCGTGACGCGGGCCGCCCCTTCCCGGACGGAATCAAAGAAGGCCGCGCCACCGTCTACACCGCCCGCGAATTGCGGGACTGGTGGCAGACCGAATCCGAAGCGGAAAAGAAGTCATCCTAGACGGAACGGACGAAGGGACTCAGCAGATGGACCCGAAAGAGGCTGTCGCCAAGCTGGGAGCAAAGTGGAGCCCGGACATTGACGCCTACGCGGCCGGGGAAGTGGACGCCTCACAAGTCCGGTGCGCACTCTGCACTCACGCCCCGTGCGACTGCCCGGAGTTCGGAACTCCCGCGTATTTCGCACTGATCGACCGGCGCCACGGCAAGAAGTAAGCGCGGGCTGATCCCGCAGGCACGCGAACGGGCAATCACACAGAGCCGGAGGAGACAACCGTGATCGCGATCTGTAGAAGATTCCGGGCGTGGCTCGAATGCCGAGGATGCGGCCAAGCTTTCGAGACCGGAATCATCGGAGTACCGAAGACGTGGACCTGTACTGAATGCGGAACCCACAACGAAGTGAAATAAGTCCGCACCTCATAAGAATCGCCTCCCGCAGTCGAGCGGGGGGCGATTCTTTATGCGTCCGGAAGAATTGTTTATTGAGTTTCGCTGCTTTACCTGCATTCGCGGACGTTTGTTTCGCCGGTCCGGGCCGTTCCGGATGGGTGACCCCCGGCCGGACGGCCGATGTTTCCC
>NZ_JBFBIP010000047.1:0-17607 GCF_040685655.1 Microbispora sp. NPDC088329 | reverse complement strand
CGCAACGAGGCCACCAACACCCACGACGACCGACTCCGGCGATCGCCTGCGCCGGCCCCGCCCGGCCCGCCAGAACCCTGCCCGCCATCATCGGCGGCACTACTGGCGCTACCGGCACCACCGGGTCCGGCGCTCGCGGCACAGCCATCGGCGGCCTCACCGCCCATGGTCCCGGCGCCAGTGGGCGTGTTGTTTTCCACAGTGTCGTCGCGGGCGAGCGAACCCTCCGTCGACCACAAAGGAGAATCGGCAGTCAGCCGATCCCACCAGCCGTCATCACTATCATTCGAACGATGAGGAGGAACGGGATCACAGTCAAACAGATCCATCACACCTCCTCGCGAGATTTCGAAAACCTGTATTAATTCTTCCAGTGTCAACAAGAGCACGGCAAGTCGACGAGCCAATAAGGTGGAATCACAGACCCGCGAGTAGAAGACAGAATTGCCAGGCGTGAGCTTTATGCACGATTCATACCGGTACCGGCGCTGGCGCTAATTGCGCCCATGTGCCGCTTTACAGCGCCCCGGTTCCGCATGAGCGGCCGGTCAAACAAGAGGCATGAGATGGTGCCAGGCCGGGGCGTCCGCGAGACGTGGCATCGGCAGCAGGATGGCCTGGACCCACTCGTCCGGGCTCAGGTCGTGATCCGTTGGCTATGTTGATCTTTGAATAGTTTCGCCATCGGGGCGGACACATCGAGGTTCAGGAGTCATCGCAGCATGTCCGAATGGAATGACAAGATCATCGAGGAGTTCCGGGCGAACGGCGGCAAGGTCGGCGGGGCATTCGAGGGAAAATCGCTGATCCTGCTGACGACCACGGGCGCCAAAACGGGTATCGCCCGGACGAACCCGGTCGCCTGCCTGCCCGACGAAGACAGGCTTCTCATCTTCGCCTCCTACGCGGGTGCGCCACGCCACCCGGACTGGTATCACAACCTGCTGGCCAATCCCACGGTGACCGTCGAGGCCGGCGACGGAGCGGCGATCGAGACGTTCACCGCCACGGCCGTACCGCTGACGGGCGACGAGCGCGATCGCATGTACGCCCGCCAGGCCGAGCTGGTTCCGGTCTTCGCCGACTACCAGGCGCGTACGTCCCGCGTCATCCCCGTCGTCGCCCTCTATCGCCAGGACCCTGAGCGCTGAGACCCCGCACGCTCAGATCATGAGCGCGCGGGCGCCCCGCGACGGCCACGGCGGGGGACGGGCTCACCAGGGGTACAGGTACGCCCGCCAGACCGGCCCGTCGTGATCCGGAGACGGCGCTGCGGGCCGGACACGGTTCAGGACGCGGGCGGCCCCGCCTCGTGGTCGGCCACGATGGCGTCGATGCGGGCCGCGAGCTTGTAGTCGAGGTCGGTCAGGCCACCGGCGTCGTGGGTGGTCAGCGCCAGGTGGAGGGTGCGCCACCGGATGTCGATGTCGGGATGGTGGTTCAGTGCCTCGGCCTGCTCGGCGATGTCGTTCACGATCGCGATGGCCGTACGGAAATCCCGGGCGACCACGGTCCTGCGGATCGTGTCCCCCTCGCGGCGCCAGTCGGAAGCCTCGTACATGGGATCAGGACATCACGAAACACCGGCCATTGTGTAGATTCGCCCGCGTGGATGAGCAGGTGGACGAGCATCTGGACGATCTTCGGCGTGAGCTGTGCGAGTACGGCCGGCGGGCGGCGGCCCTCGGGCTGGTGATCGGGACCTCCGGAAACCTGAGCGCCAGGCGGGACGACCTGGTCGTCGTCACGCCCTCGGGTGTGGCGCTGGACCGGCTGCGCCCGGAGGACTGCCCCGTGGTCGACCTCGGAGGACGGGTAGTCGACGGGGAGCGCAAGCCCTCCTCGGAGACGCCCATGCATCTCGCGCTGTACGAGGCGACCGGCGCCGGTGCGGTCGTGCACACCCACTCGGTCTTCGCGACCGTGGTCGCCTCGACCATGGCCGAGCTGCCGCCGATCCACTACAACGCCCTGCTGCTCGGCGGCACGGTCCGGGTGGCCCCGTACGCGACGTACGGCACGCCCGAGCTGGCGGGCAACGTCATCGCCGCGATCGAGGGCAGGCAGGCCGCCCTGATGGCCAGCCACGGCGCGGTGACCATCGGGGGCGGCATGAACGGCGTGGAAAGCCTGGAGCAGGCGTTCGAGGCGACCCGCCTGCTGGAGTGGCTGTGCGAGGTCTACGTCCGCGCCCTCGGGGTGGGCCGGCCCACGGTGCTCACCGAGGACCAGCTCACCGCCGTGATAGAGCGGGCACTCGCCGGTTAACCCAGCACGACCTTCCTGGCCAGGCCGAGCGGAAGCCCGCCCGAGCCCGCGATCGTGTCGTGGAAGGTGCGCAGATCGCCCGCGTAGTCCGCCCTGATGCGCTCGATCTCCAGCGCGCCCGTGAGGTAGGACGGCGCCTGCGTGGGCCAGGCGCAGTAGCGGCTGACCTCACCGGACGCAGTGCCCGGCGACAGCGACGCCTTCGTGGTCAGGAACTCCTCCGCCTGCTCGATCGACATGTCGTCGCAGTGCAGCGCGGTGTCCACCACGATCCGGGCGGCCCGCCAGATGCGGCAGTCGAGGTGGGCGAGCTCGGTCTGTGGCGTGTCGAAGTAGCCCTGCTCGTGCATGAGCTTCTCGACGTAGAGCCCCCAGCCCTCGACGAAGTAGGGCGTACGGAAGATCTTGCGGGCGCGGTGCGGGTTGCCGGCCATCCAGGACAGGTGCCAGTGATGGCCGGGGTAGGCCTCGTGCACGCTGATCGAGGGCATCTGGGCGCGTGAGTTGGTCCGCAGCCGCTGCCGCACCTGCTCCTCGGTGAAGCCGTCGGGGGTGTACGGCACGAAGAAGACGCCGTCCCGCGAGGACGACAGCGGCGGCGGGGCGAGGTAGCTGGCGACGGCGATGATGGGCCGCTGGAACTCCGGCGAGGGCTCGACCCGGCACAGCTCCCCCTCGGGGAAGGTCACCAGCCCGCGCTCGCGAACGAACTCGCGCGCCCGCTGTGTCTCGGCCTCATACTCGGCGCGCATGGCCTCCAGGGTCGGCGGGTGGTCGTCCATGAGCGACTCCATCGCCTCCCGCCAGCTGCCGGAACCGAGGCGGGCGGCGACCTCCGTCATCCGCGCGTCCAGCTCGGCCCAGGCCTGACGGCCCTTCTCGTGCAGCTCGGCGGCGCCATATCCGAGCATCTCCTGCTCCCGCAGCAGCGCGGAGTAGAGCTCCTCGCCCATCCGCCAGGTGCCCCGGGCCTCGAAGCCCTCCAGGAAGCGGACCAGCCCGTCGAACGCGTCGGCGGCCGGTTCTGCGGCCCTCGTCAGCCGCGCCCGCAGATCCGGGTCGCCGACCAGCGCGGGCAGCGTCTCGGTCAGGAAGCGGCGTCCCGTACGGGCCTGGTCGAGGCCGCGCTTGACCAGCAGGTCTGCGGCGAGCTCGGGGTCCAGGTTAGCCTGACAGGCGGCGAGCACGGCGGGCACCTCGGCCAGCCGCGCGACGGCGGCGTCGACCAGCTCGGCCTCCGGCTTGAGGCGCTGCTGGAACGGCGTGAACATCGACCCGAAGATCACCCCGAGGTAGGCGGCCGGTTCGCGCCGCCATTCCGGCCAGCGGGCCTGCGCGATCTGCCCGCGCAGGTGCGCGGCGACCAGGTCCCTGTCGATTTCGTCTTCCGGGCTTTCCGGCGTCGCCTCCGACAGCTTGCGCAGCCACTCCTCCGCCGCCCGCTCCCGCGCGACGAAGGCGGCCTCGCTGAGGTCGCCCAGCGTGCGGTCGTATCCGTCGGCCCCGAGGAGGGCCGCCCTGACCGGGTTCTCGGCCAGGTACCAGTCGATGAACTCGTCCACCAGCGTCATAGCGCCCGACTCTATCCGCGACACTTGTGTGGAAGCCCCCAGAAAAGGAGCGATTGGTGCCCCTGCAGATCACCGGCGCCCCCAGCGACCCCGACCTGATCCGCCTGCCGTGGGACGTTCCCCTGGAGGAGTGGCCCGTCCACCACCTGGTGACGCTGCCCCGCGGCATCTCCCGGCACGTGGTGCGCTTCGCCCGGCTCAGCGGCCGGGTGTACGCGATCAAGGAGATCAGCACGCGGTACGCCAAGCGGGAGTATCAGCTGCTGTGGGACCTGGCGCGGCACGACGCCCCCGCCGTCGAGCCGGTCGCCGTCGTCACCGGCAGGACCGCCCCGGACGGCTCCGAACTGGACTCCGCCCTGATCACCCGGCACCTGCAGTTCTCTCTGCCGTACCGCGCCGTGCTGTCGGGCTCGGTGCGGCCCGACACGCTGATCCGCCTGCTCGACGCGCTCGCCGTCCTGCTCGTACGGCTCCATCTGACCGGCTTCTACTGGGGCGACTGCTCGCTGTCGAACACCTTGTTCCGGCGGGACGCCGGGGCGTTCGCGGCCTACCTGGTGGACGCCGAGACCGGTGAGCTCCATGCGGCGATCAGCGAGGGCCAGCGGGCCCACGACATCGATGTGGCGCACGTCAACATCTACGGCGAGATGCTCGACCTGGAGGCGGGCGGGCTGCTGCACCCGACCATCGACCCGCTGGCCTTCGCCGAGCAGCTCGTCGAGCGCTACCACCGGCTGTGGGACGAGCTGACCGAGGACGAGATCATCGAGGAGGTCGACTGGCACCGCGTGGACCAGCGGGTGCGCCGCCTCAACTCCCTCGGCTTCGACGTCGCCGAGATGATGGTGCGCCGCAAGGCCGGCACCTCCCGCCTCATCGTCCGGCCGAAGGTCGTGGACGCCGGGCACCACCAGCGCCGCCTGCTGCGTCTGACCGGCCTCGACGTGGAGGAGAACCAGGCCAGGCGGCTGCTCAACGACCTCGACTCGTTCCGGGTGTCCACCGGCCTGCGGCACGAGGACGAGGCGATCGTGGCCCATCGCTGGCTGGCCGAGGTGTTCCAGCCGGTGGTGAACGCGATCCCGGCCGACCTGCGGCGCAAGCTGGAGCCGGCCCAGCTCTTCCACGAGGTGCTCGACCACCGCTGGTACATGTCGGAGGCCGCGGGCAAGGACGTCGGCGTGGAGGCGGCGGTGCGGTCCTACGTGGACAACGTCCTGGTGCACAAGCCGGATGAGAAGGCCGTCATCGTCACGGCCGATCCCCTGTCTCCGTAGAAGCCGTCTCCGTAAGAGATTCCAGATAGGCGGCGGCCTCCGCGATCCGGTCCTCGCCGAAGACGCGTATGCCGTTCAGCTCCAGCAGCGCGGTCGTCACGCCCTGCCCGGGGGTGGTCCTCCCCCGGTGGCCGCCGTCGTAGATCCGCAGCGATCCGCACGACGGGCTGCCCTCCTTGAGGATCGCGACCCGTACGCCGAAGGACCGGGCGACGGCGAGGGCCTGCCGCGCTCCGGACAGGAACGCGGCGGTCACGTCGTCGCCCTCCGGCGTCAGGATCCG
Source organism: Microbispora sp. NPDC088329 (assembly GCF_040685655.1). Classification (NCBI taxonomy): domain Bacteria; kingdom Bacillati; phylum Actinomycetota; class Actinomycetes; order Streptosporangiales; family Streptosporangiaceae; genus Microbispora; species Microbispora sp. NPDC088329. The sequence continues at coordinate 12,202 of NZ_JBFBIP010000047.1, read as the reverse complement.
GGCCGCGCCCGCGAGGACGGCCGCGCCGCCGGCGCCGCCCTCGATCTCGGCGGGCGGACGGGGAACGGGCAGCCCGCCCTCGACCTCGGGGCAGAACCGCACCAGCCGCCCCTCCGCGCGCCAGCGGGCCAGCAGTTCGTCGTCGCTCGTCTTCGCCGCGCCGTCGTACCGCACCCGGCTGCCGAGCAGGCAGGCGCTGACCAGAATCCGTTCCACGCCCCCATTCTGGCCGCCGTACGGCGGTGGGCGCGCCCACCCCCCGAGATGAAGAAATTTCACGAAAATCGGGATTACCATTCCGAGAGGAACAATTTTTATTCTGCCGGACTAATCCGTTTATCCGAGCCGTTTTCGACTCGGGGTGGCCATCCACCTGCTCCTCTAATGTTGGCCGCGCTGTATCGGCGAGGCGAGGCGAGGAGTTGCGGGTTGATCGGGATAGAGGACTGCCTCTCCGAGGCCATGTCGATCCCGGGGGCGCTCGGGGCCATTCTCGTGGACCACACCAGTGGCATGGCCGTCGCGGGGAAGGGGGTACCCGATCCCGGGAGGGCGGCCGCGGGGCTCAGCGAGGCGTACCGCGCCACGCTCGACGGGATCGCGATGGCGTCCCAGGAGACGGGTTTCCGGATCGAGGACGTGATCGTCACCACGGGCACGTCCTATCACCTGGTGCGGCCCATGGAGATGATGTTCGACGGCCCGCTGCTGCTGTGCCTGCGCCTGGACGTGGAGCGGTCGAACCTCGCCCTGGCACGCCGGCGGCTGCGCACCATCACGGACGAGCTGGTCGCGTCCTGATGGGAGTCTGACCGGTGGCCGCCCCGACTCTCGACACCGTGCTCACGGGCCTCGCCCAGGATGAGGCCACCGGCTCGCTGCGCGTGGGCAAGGAGGGCACGGTCTACTACGCCCGCGGCCGGGTGGCGTACGTGGAGTGCGCGGCCACGCCCGGCGTGGAGGAGTTGATCGGCGCGTCGGGCCGGATCAGCGCGAACGGGATGCGGCGCGCGCGGCAGGAGGCCGGCCCCGGCGGCGGCGGCGCCCTGCTCGTGGACAGAGGGGTGCTCAGCCGGGGCGAGCTGGAGTTCTGCGTGCTGTCCGCCACGCTCGACGCGGCGTTCTTCCTGCTCGCGCCGAGAACGATCAGGACCAGGTTCAAGGAGGGCGACGCTCACTGGCTCGGGGTGCACTGGTTCTTCGACGTGGCGGGGCTGCTGCGCGAATGCGCGAGGCGCCGGGCCCGGCTGGAACGGGCCTGGCCCTCGGCCGAGCTGGACGCGCGTCCGGTGACGCCCCTGCGGCGGATCCCGGGCACGCACGCGCTGCTCACCCGGCTGCAGTGGGAGCTGCTGCTCGCCGCGGACTCCACCGCCACACCGGCCGACCTGGCCCGGCGCCTCGGGCGTCCCGCCTATTCCACGCTGCTGGCCGTACGGGAGCTCGCGGCGGCCGGGCTGGTGGCGGCGGGCGGGATGGCGGCGTTGCCGAAGCGCGCGCCCAAGCCGGCCGCGCCGCCGGCGCCCCAGCGGGCCGGCTCGGGGGGACTGCCGCAGGTCAACGGCGACGCGGCCGACGTGAACCTGCTGCTCAGGCTGCGTGACGCGCTGGAGGCGCTGTAGTGATCGGGTGGCTCAAGCGGGCCGGAAGGGGTGTCTCTGTGGACCTGCGCCACGACATACACGAGGAGCTGATCGTCCTGCGCGAGCGGGCGCCCGAGATCACCGGAGCGCTCACCTGCACGGTCGACGGCATGCTCGTGACGACGGACCTGGCCGCCGGCACCGAGCAGACCGCGGCGCTCACGTCGGCGCTGCTGTCGCTGAGCCGGAAGATGACCGATCTCGCCGGAATCGGGCGGCTGGAGGAGACGCTGATCTCCGGCGCCCAGGGGCACACCGCGTGCTACGCCGCGGGCCCCACGCTCGTCCTCACCGTTCTCGCAGGCCAGGGCGCCAACCTCGGCCTGCTCCGGATCGAGGGACGCAGGGCGGCGAACAAGATCGCCGCAATCGTCGAACGCGGATGACAACCGAGACAGGAGAAGAGACATGGCGAACATGGACGTCTCCCTGAAGGAGATGCTCACCATCGACGGCGCGATCGGCGCGGCGGTCGCCGACTACGGGAGCGGGATGGCGCTGGGCACGCTCGGCGGCTCCAAGGACCTCGACCTCCAGGTGGCCGCCGCGGCCAACACCGAGGTGGTCAAGGCCAAGCTCCGCGCGATGGACGCGCTCAAGCTCAACGACGGGATCGAGGACATCCTCATCACGCTGGGCACGCAGTATCACATCATCCGGCCGCTGGCCGGCCGCGGCGGCAAGGGGCTGTTCCTCTACCTCGCCCTCGACCGCAACCGGGCCAACCTCGCGATGGCCCGCCACCAGCTCCGCGCGATCGAGGACAAGCTCGAGGTCTGAGCCCGCGCTCAGCTCCGGCCGGTGAGTTCCGTGATCGCCTCCGCGATGACCGGCCAGAGCGGTCGGGGCAGGTCGTGGCCCATCCCCGGGAAGGTCAGCAACTTCGCGCCGGGGATGGCGTCCGCGGTCGCGATCCCGCCTTCGAGGGTGACCAGCGGGTCGTCCTCGCCGTGGATCACCAGCGCGGGCACCGAGAGCCCGCGCAGTCCCTCCGTACGGTCGCCCGACCTCCGGATGGCGATGAACTGCCGGGCGGTGCCGGCGGGGTCGAAGGCCCGGTCGTAGGCCTCCGCGGCCACCCGGGTGACGCGCTCGACGTCCATCTCGTAGCCGGGAGAGCCGATGACCCGCGCGGTCTCGACGGCGCGGGCGAGCGCCTCGTCGCGGTCCTGCGGGGCGGGCGCCGTGAGCGCGGTCATGGCCGCCTCGGTCGCCTGTCCCACCCGGGGCCCCGGCGTGGACATGATCGAGGTCAGCGTACGCACCCGGGCGGGGTGGCGGGTGGCGAGGGCCTGGGCGATCATGCCGCCCATCGACGCGCCCACCACGTGGGCGCTCTCCCAGCCCAGCACGTCCATCAGGCCGGCCGTGTCGTCGGCCATGTCGTCCAGCAGGTACGACGTGACCGGCGCCTGGCCGTCCGCCGGGGTGAAGTGGGTGGACAGGCCGGCGTCCCGGTTGTCGAACCGGACGACCCGGTGGCCGGACCCGACCAGCAGCCCGATCAGCTCCTCTGGCCAGCTGATCATCTGTGCTCCGAGCCCCATGATGAGGACGACGGGACGTCCCCCGGGCTCGCCGAACACCTCGTAACAGATCTCGATGCCGTTCGCCGTCGCACGCATGCGAGCAGAATTACATTCGGTTTGCCCTGCTGCAAGCGACTCATGACCGGATCTGTACGGTTGTGTGGTGTGGTGTCGCAAATGACCCGCCGACGGCGGATACTCGTTCTTCTCATCTGCTGCATGAGCCTGCTGATCGTGTCTCTCGACAACACGATCGTCAACGTCGCCCTGCCGTCGCTCGGGCACGACCTGCACGCGCCGGTCTCCGGCCTCCAGTGGACGGTGGACGCCTACACGCTGACGCTCGCGAGCCTGCTCATGCTGGCCGGCTCGACGGCCGACCGCGTGGGCCGCCGCCGCACGTTCCAGACCGGTCTTGTGATCTTCACCGCCGGGTCGCTGCTGTGCAGCCTCGCCCCGAGCCTGGGCTGGCTGGTGGCCGCCCGGATCGTCCAGGCCGTCGGCGGGTCGATGCTCAACCCGGTGGCCATGTCGATCATCACGAACACGTTCACCGACCGCAGGGAGCGGGCTCAGGCGATCGGCGTGTGGGGCGGCGTGGTCGGCGTCAGCATGGCGCTCGGGCCGGTCGTCGGCGGCCTGCTCACCGACGCGGTGAACTGGCGGGCCATCTTCTGGATCAACGTGCCCATCGGGCTGCTCGCACTGTTCCTGACCTGGCGCTACGTCCCCGAGTCCAAGGCGCCGTCGGCCCGCGGGATCGACCCTGCCGGGCAGATCCTGGTCATCGTCCTGCTCGGCACGCTCACGTACGGGATCATCGAGGGTCCGGCCGCCGGCCCCGCGGTGAGCGCCGTCTGCTTCGCCGTCGCGGCGGCGGCCCTGGTCGCGCTGGTCGTCTGCGAACTGCGCAGGCGGGAACCGCTCATCGACATGCGGTTCTTCCGCAGCGCGCCGTTCTCGGGCGCGGCCGTCATGGCGGTGGCGGGGTTCGCCGGCCTGGGGGCCTTCCTGTTCCTCAACACGCTCTATCTGCAGAGCAATCGCGGGCTGTCCGCCCTCGCCGCCGGGCTGTGCACGCTGCCGGTCGCGGTGACCACGACGATCGTGGGGCCGCTTTCTGGCCGGCTCGTCGGCACCCGCGGCCCGCGCGTGCCCCTGATCGTGGCGGGCGTGTGCCTGACCTCCGCCGGGGCGCTGCTGTCCCAGGTGACGCTCACCACCCCGCTCCCCCTGCTACTCGGGATCTACCTGGTCTTCGGCGTCGGGTTCGGCATGCTCAACCCCCCGATCACCAACACCGCCGTCTCCGGGATGCCGCTCGCGCAGGCGGGCGTGGCCGCCGCGGTCGCCTCGACCAGCAGGCAGGTCGGCCAGTCTCTCGGCGTGGCCATCGCGGGCTCCGTGGTCTCGAACGCCGTGGTCTCGGGCACCGCCGCGAACGGCGCCTTCGTCCCGGCCGCGCACGCGGCCTTCCGCGTCAACGCCCTGTACGGCCTGATCGTGCTGGCGGTCGCCCTCCTGACCACGGGCCGCTGGGCCAGGGCCACGGCCGAGCGTACGGCGGCCAGGCTCTCGGAAAGCCCGCAGGTCACCCTGTCACGGGGGTGAATCCCGCGTCTGCGAGGACCCTGCGGCCCTCGTTGGACAGGACGAGGTCGACGAACTCCCGGGTCAGGGCGAGCCGCTCGGTCCCGGGGACGGTCGCGATGAGATAGTCCTCGACCGCCTTGGCCGCCTCGGGGAAGTCCACGCCCTCCACCGCTCCCGCCGCCGCCTTGACGTCCGTACGGTAGACCAGCGCCGCGTCCGCCTCGCCGCGCCGCACCCTGGCCAGCGCCTTGGCGGCGTCCCGCTCCCGGGCGACCGGCGTCACGGTCACTGCGGCGGCGGCGAGCGCGGTGCGGGCGCCCTCCCCGCATGGCGCCGGCGACGCGCACAGGGCCACCCTGACGCCGGGAGCGGCCAGGTCCTTCAGGCCCGTGACGTGGGCAGGGTTGCCGACCGGCACGGCGATCCGAAGGCTGTCGCGCGCGAAGACCCGCGGGGCGGGCGCCCCCGACCCGCGCATGGCCGTAGGACCGGCCGCGGCGAACAGATCGGCCGGGGCTCCCCGGACGATGCGCCGCGCCAGCGCGGGGCTGCCGCCGAAGTCGAACCGGACGGCGACGCCGGGGTGGGCGGCCTCGAACGCCTTGCCGAGCGAGCCGAACGTCCCGGTGAGCGAGGTGTCGGCGAACACGGTGAGCGTCTGCCTCCCACCGCCCCCGCAGCCGGTCAGGGCGAGCAGCAGCAGCGCGAGCGCCAGGGGCGGTGTGACATGGTTCACCTTGGGATATATGCCCTAAGAAGGCGTTTAGAGGTCATGCCTGGCGAAAGACTCTCTATTAGACATAAACCGGCCCGAGTGAGGAGAGACATCTTGAGCGTCAACCCTTCCTCCAGAATGCGTGAGAGCAGCCAGCCCTGGCTTCATCAGAGGGGCACCGAGATACAGGGGTTCGGGACCGTGCGCGACTTCCCGGTCGGACTGCCGAGGGAAACGCGCGAATACTCCTGTCAGCGCCTCAACCAGATCCTCGCCGACACGCAGATCCTCTACAGCCTGTACAAGAAGCACCACTGGCTCATGCGGGGGCCGACCTTCTACCAGCTGCACCTGCTCCTGGACAAGCACGCGAGCGAGCAGCTGCCGATCATCGACGCGATCGCCGAACGCATCCAGACCCTCGGCGGCGTCGCGGTCGGCGATCCGCGTCAGGTGGCGGAGATGACCGTGATCCCGCGGCCGCCGGACGGCGTGGAGGAGGTGCCCGCCATGCTCTCCCGGCTCCTGGAGGCGCACGAGACCATCCTGGTCGCCGCGCACGACGCCGCCTCCCGGGCGGACGAGATGGGCGACGACGGCACCAACGACCTGCTGGTCTCCGAGGTCATCCGCACGGGCGAGCTGCAGGCGTGGTTCCTCGCCGAGCACCTCGTGGACACACCGCTCGTCCGCGCCTGACTTTCCCGCTTCGCCCGAGCGTCAGCCGGTGACGCTCGGGCGGCCGTTCTCGATGTGTCCCATCAGCCGCCGGGCGAACCCGTCGTGCCCCGCCACGCCGATCACGAGGTCGTACCACCCGGCGGGCGCGTGCCACCCGACGCGGGCGGTGCCTCCCGGCGCGATCCGGACCGCACGCGCGACGCCGTCATAGGCCAGCGGGGTGACCGACACCTCGACGGGGAAGGCGCCGGGGAGGGATACGGGGTTCGCCACGGCGATCACGAGGGTGCGGGCGCCGGCGTCGACCTCGCTGGTGACCTCAACCGGGTCGGCCGTCCCGCCGCGGAACTCCCGGCGGAATCCGTTCGGCCCGACGAGCACCAGGTCGTACGACGGGCAGGGGAAGTAGACCGCCTCCTCGGCCGTGCCGAGCACGTCGAAGTGCGTCGGCCTGGCGAGCTCGCCCAGGTGGCCGTACAGGATGAAGTGGGCCGAGGCGGCACCGGAGTTGCGCATCGTGATCTCCACGGACCGCGCCCGTACGACCGCGTCGGCGTCCGGCTGGTACGGCAGCGCGCGTGCGGGCTTGACTCCGGGCTCCTGGACCGGCATCCGCTGCTCGGCGGGCACCTGCGGATACCACCGGTTCCCGGCCGGGGCCGGCCGCGGACCGGCCCCGGTCTCCGCGGAAGGCGGGGCCATGGGGGCTGTGAGATCGAAGGGGGAGGTGAAGTCGAACGCTGAGGTGAGGTCGCCCGCCACCCGGCGCCGCCATGCCGCGATGGGCGCCGTGATCCCGAACCGGCGCTCCAGGAACCGCACGGTCGAGGTGTGGTCGAACGTCTCGGAGCAGACGTGGCCGCCCACGCTCCACGGCGAAACGACGATCATGGGGACGCGGACGCCGAGACCCATCGGACGCCCGCCGACGAACTCCTCCGGGGTGCCGTCGGGCGGGACCGGCGGCGGCACGTGGTCGAAGAAGCCGTCGTTCTCGTCGTAGGTGACGAACAGGGCGGTCCGCGCCCAGACCTCGGGATGCGACCCCAGCGCGTCGAGCAGCTTGTGGACGACCCGTCCGCCCTCCACGGCCGACGACCCCTCTGGGTGCTCGGAGTCGGCGAGCGAGGGCACGACGTACGACACCGCGGGCAGGCGCCCGGCCGCCACGTCGGCCGCGAACCAGTCCCCCAGACCGCCCGTGGGCGCGCGGCGCAGCGCCCGGTCGTAGAGGTCGCGGTCGGCCGGTTCGAGGGCGGCCACCCGCTCCGCCAGCTCCGCGAGCAGCCGCGCGGGGTCCTCCGCCGCCCGGACCTTCTCGTAGAAGGAGCGCATGCTCCCCAGCCCGATCCGGTCCGTCACGGCCATGAACGGCCGGAAGAACTCGAGGTTGTTGCACTCGTAGTTGTCCCACTCCTGGTACACCTGCCAGGTGTGCCCGGCCCGCGTCAGCAGTTCGGGCACGGTGACCCAGTCGTAGCCCGGATGCCCCTCCGCGCCCTCGGACGCGACGTTGTCCAGCGCGCGCTGCCGGGTGCCCGGCTCGTAGCCCGTGTAACCCGACATGTGGTAGTTGCGGTTGGGCGTCGTCGAGGTCAGCAGCGAGCAGTGGTAGGCGTCGCAGATCGTGAACGTGTCGGCGAGCTCGTAGTGGAAGGGCAGGTCGCGCCGGTCGTAGTAGGCCATCGAGCCGGGCCCCTTGCTGGGCACCCAGGCGTCGTTCCAGCCCATGGCCCAGGCGTTCTGGGTGCCGAGCCAGGTGTGGTCGTGCGTGTCGAGCAGCATCGGGTCCGCCCCCGCCCGCTCGGCCGCCTCCCGTACGGAGAAGGGCAGCACGCCGTCCTGCTCGAAAATCGGCCGCCGGGCCCGGGTGGACACCGCGTTGCGGTCCCCGAATCCCCGCACCCCGCGCATCCGGCCGAAGTAATGGTCGAACGAGCGGTTCTCCAGCATGACGAAGACGACGTGTTCGACGTCGGACAGGCTCCCCGGGGGGACCGGCCGGGCCAGCGCCCGGAGCAGGGAAGGCGGCAGCGAGGATCCGGCCGGCATGGGCGCCCCTTCATCAGGAATCACGCGAAACGCCCACAACCTAACAGCGGTCCCTTTTCACACGAGTACGCGCCGGCGCGCCTCGGCGGGCGGCGGCAGGTGGACGCGGCCCAGCTCGCGCAGCGCGCGGGCGGCCCCGGCGCGGCGGGCCAGGGTGAGAGACCGCCGGGCGAGGTCGGCCGCCCGGTCCCGCTCGTGCGCCTCGGCGTACGCGTGCGCCGTGCGGGCCAGCACGTACGCCGCGAGGTAGCCGGGCGCGGCCGGAGCCGGCTCGCCTTCCAGGATCGCGATGGCGCCGCCCGGCCGGCCGAGATCGACCAGGCACCCCGCGCACAGCTCCGCCGGCGTCTCGACGGGCGCCTCGCGGCCGGTGGGCTCCCCCGTCCTGTCCGGGTCCTCCGGCTCCTCCGGCTCCTCCAGGCACTCCTCCAGGCAACGGTGGCACAGCTCCACCTCACCCCTCAGAGCGTGCGCCCGTGCCTCGTACCGCCGGGACAGCCTCTCGACCTCGGCCGGGACGCCCGTACGCGCACGGGCGGCGACGGCCGCCGCGACGACCTCGCCCGGGCCGGCCGCGTCGACCAGGCCCGCCCGCTGCAGGAGCGCGAACATCTCGGCGAGCGGGTCCTCCGACTCCCGAGACTCCCGGATCGCGCGGTCCGACCAGGCCCGCGCGCCGGACACGTCGCCCGCCTCGTGCTCCATGCGGCTGATCAGCTCTGCGTCCCGCGTCGCGAGCGCCGGCAACGCCCGCCGTACCAGGGGCGCGGCGTCCCTGCGGAACGTCTCGACGCCCGCCAGGACCGGCCCCAGCGCGGCGGCGACGTCGGCCGGCCTGCTGTCCGGCGCGGCGCAGGCGCCGGACAGCCGCTCGAAGTAGCGGATCGTGCCGGTGTCGGCGCGGGCCGGACGCTCGATCGCCCGCCCGACGCGTTCCTCCTCCTCTTCGGGAAAGAGCCCGGGCACCAGCGGGATCCCTGTGACGTGGTGCCACAGGGTCGTGCCGGAGGACGCGCCGACGAACAGGTCCGCCTCGTCCATGCCCAACACCCGGCATAGCAGCTCGGCGTGGCCGGCGTCCGGCCGCCGCTCCCCCGCCTCCCACGCGCGCACCGCGTCCGAGGGCAGCCCGGGCTCGTTCTCCCCCGCGGCTTCGATCAGCCGTTCTTCCAGGTCCCGGCGGCTCCACAGCCGGCCGCGGCGAAGTGCCCGCAGCCGTGCGGCCCACAGCGGGACGTCAATGGCGATCATCGGCGGCACCCCCCGGTTCTGTCGGTGCCGAGCAGTATGTTTGCGGCGTGCTGACCCGACGCGAGCTCAACCGCGCCCTGCTCGACCGTCAGATGCTGCTGCGTCCCAGCGACGTCAAGGCCCTGGCCGCGATCGAGCACCTGGTGGGCATGCAGTCGCAGGCTCCTCTCTCAGCCTACGTCGGCCTGTGGACCCGCCTGCGGGACTTCCGGCACGAGGACCTGGCCGAACTGCTCACCGAGCGCACCGCCGTACGGATCGCGTTGATGCGCGGCACCATCCACCTTGTCAGCGCCGACGACTGCCTCGCCCTGCGCCCGGTCCTGCAGCCGCTCCTCGACCGGCTGCTGCGCACGTCGCGCGGCCGGCTGCTGGACGGGGTGGATCTCGGCGAGGTGGCGCGCGTCGCCCGTGAACTGATGGAGGAGCGGCCGCTCAGCTTCGCGGAGCTGGAGGAGCTGCTCGGCGAGCGGTGGCCGGGCCGTGACGCGCTGGCCCAGGCCGTGCGCGCGGTCGTGCCGCTGGTGCAGGTCCCGCCGCGCGGGGTGTGGGGTGCCTCGGGCCAGGCCCGGCACGTCCCCGCCGAGTCATGGCTGGGCCGCCCGCTCGGCGACGGCTCGGCCGCCGGCGACATGGTGCTGCGTTACCTGGCCGCCTTCGGGCCGGCGTCGGTGAAGGACGTGCAGGCCTGGTCGGGCCTGACCGGGCTGCGCTCGGTGATGAAGAGCCTCGACCTGGTCACGTACCGGGACGAGAACGGGGTGGAGCTGTTCGACCTGCCCGGGGCGCCGCTGCCCGGCGCGGACGCCGAGGCGCCGGTGCGGTTCGTGGGGGAGTTCGACAACCTGCTGCTCGCGCACGCCGACCGGACACGCGTGATGGCCGAGGAGCACCGCCCTCGGGTCTTCACGATCAACGGGATCATCCGCGCGACGATCCTGGTCGACGGTTTCGTGGCGGGCCTGTGGCGTATTGAGCGGGGGCGTACTGAGCGGGGGCGTACTGAGCGGGGGCGCGTCGAACGGGGGCGCGGGCAGGCCGGAGAGACGGCGGTCCTGGAGATCGAGCCGTTCGCGCCGCTCGGCGCCGCCACGCGCGACGCCCTCGCGGCCGAGGGCGAGCGCCTGCTGGGCTTCGTGGCCGGCGACGCCACCGCGCGCGACATCCGCTTCCTGGAATAGAACCCTTTCCCGGGATGGGCGCTTTCCTGGGTAGGACGTATGGCGTGGAAACCCTCTCAGTGGCGGTGGACGCGCAGGCGAGCCCGGAGCGGGTCTTCGCCGTGCTGACGGACTGGCCCCGGCACCACGAGTGGATGGTGCTGACCCGGGCCTGGGTGGTCGCCGGAGACGGCCACAGCAGGGGAAGCAGGCTCGCGGCGGCCACCGGAGTCGGCCCGCTGTCGTTCGTGGACACGATGGACGTCACCGGCTGGCGTCCGCCGCACGAGGTGGAGGTCCGCCACACGGGCCGTGTCGTGCGCGGCATCGGCCGGTTCCACGTGCTGCCCCGTCCCGGCGGCGGAAGCAGGATCGTCTGGGAGGAACAGCTCCACGTGCCCTTCGGCCTGGCCGGGCGGATCGGCTGGCGGGTCGCCGGGCCGGTGAGCGCGTTCTTCCTGCGTCTGTCCCTGCGCCGCCTCGCCGCCCTCGCCCTGCGTGCCTAATCGAGCGCCATGTCGAAGAAGCGGCGTTCGAGGGCGGTCGCCCGGCGGAAGACGTCGAGCACTCCGGACCGGCCGTCCTCGTCGAGGCCGGGGCCGAGCCGGTCGAGCTCACGACGCAGGAAGCCCACCCACGCCTCGAACTCCGGCCCGCTGTGCAGGTCGATCCACTCCCGGTGGACGAAACTCTCGGCGGACCCGATGGTCCGCGAGGCCCAGCCGAGGTAGGTCCACTCGGCCACGCACAGCACCGCCAGGATCAGCGGGTAGTCCTGGCTCAGGCGCACCTCGTCCATCAGGGTCCGGAACTCGATCGTCACCGGCTCCAGTGCGGGCGGAGTGAGCTCGCCGCCGAGCGCGTCGAGCGCGCGGTGGAAGTAGCCGCGCTCGGTGTCGGCGACGGTCTGCCCGAGGAAGCGGCCCACGGCCACCCGCGACTCGAAGGTGTCGGCCGCGGCGACCGCGGCGCCGAGCAGCGCCGTGAAGGCGTCCACGAACTGGAAGTCCTGCTCCAGGTAGCGGCGCATGTCCGCGGTGCCGCTGTGGATCGCGGCCGCGAAGGGGTGCGTGACCACCGCGGTCCAGTCCGGCTCGCTCTCCGACCGCAGCCATGCGCTGAACGGCGTCCTCGATCCCTCGGTCATCCGCCATCTCTCCCCGTGTCCCGGCGTGAACGTTTCACGATGATCTCAAAACCCGCCGCCCGTCTCCACCTGCCCAACCGTGCTGAGCGCTCGGAGCGGAGGGAAACCCACCCGGACGAATCCGTTGACCGGCACTTAACAGGTCCGTAATTTGGTGCGTGTTGTTCCTCCTCATGAATGCTGTTCTCATTCATGAACGCCCCCCTTGCGGGACCAGGAGTAACCCCCTCGGTCAGGGGTCCTGCACGACATGCAAGGAGCTCGGCTTTGAGAACCACAACCAGAACCGGAGTCGGGGTGATCGGCACCCTTGTCGGGGTCGCCGCCCTGGTCGGAGGCGTCTTCACCGGCGTCTCCAACGCGGCACCCAGTGCGGGCGCCTACCGGATCGTGAACGGCGCGAGCGGCCTGTGCCTCACGGTTCCGGGCAG
>NZ_JBFBIP010000046.1:0-18068 GCF_040685655.1 Microbispora sp. NPDC088329 | reverse complement strand
AGGCTGTTCTTGACGGTGACGTTCCTGGCGGTGATCAGGAGTGTGCCGGGGACGTGCACGCCGTCCAGCACCGTCCCGTCCTGCGTCACCCGATAGGCACCGTGGAAATCGGCCGGGAGTGTCTTCAGCCGCCTGCCCTTGGGCACGCCCGTACACGCAGGAGTGGGGTAACCCGAGCACGCCGTGCCGCCAGTGCCCGGGGCGCCAGTGGTCTGGGGCACCGTGGTCTGGGGCGCCGTGGTCTGGGGCGCCGTGGTCTGGGGCGCGGTGGTCTGGGGCGCTGTGGTCCGGGACCGGGTCGGCGTGGGAGACGCCGGGCTCTCCGTGACCGTCGGCGCGGGGGGAGGGGCTCTGTCCCGTCTCGCCGGGCGTGGGGGTCTGGGGCCGCCGCGTGAGTGTGGGCCCGAGTGTGGGAACCTCCACGGAGGGACTGACCTCCGGGGTCGCCGCCCGGGACGGCGACGGAGTGCGCGCCGGTTCCGTGACCGGCACGGGAGACCGGGTGACAGCCGGCGAGGAGGGCGGTGTCGGCCGGGAGGGCGGTGTCGGCCGGGGCCGCCACCACCAGCGGTAGATCGGGTCCACGAAGTAGTGGAAGTTCCGCGGGTTCGAGTGGTGGGGGAACGCGCCGTCGCCGTACTGGTACACGCCGGTCCCCTTCGGCACGGCGGTCAGCGGGCCCGAGCGCGGCGCTCTGCCGTCACGCAGGGGCCTGGCCACGTACGTGCCGTGCTCGCTGTGATAGGAGACCGTGTACGTCTCGCGGGCCCGGACCCGGACGGGGGCGTCGAAACGCACCTCCTGCCATCCGCTCGGGGTCTCCCGGGCGAAGGTGGCGGTGGCGAGCCTCCTGCCGTCGGCGTCCCAGAGGCTGCCGATGTGCCGGCCTTTCTCGCCCGTCGCCTTGTAGAAGCGGACGCCGGCGATCCAGCCGTCCTCCGCCACCGTGAACCGGGAGCCGAGTTCCACCGGCGTACGGTCGGCGTGCACGGGCACCGCCAGCTTCGTCGCCGGCGTCCAGAAGCTGACCTCACGGAGCTTGGGCGTCGCCACGGGCGCGGTGGTCGCCGCCGCGGGCGGCGGCGCCTGTGTCCTCCCATCTCGCGTGATGATCCAGACAGCGGGGACGGCCGCCGCGACCAGCAGGAGGGGCGTCGCCACGGTCACGCCGACGCGGCGGCCCCTGCGTGGGCCGCCTTCTCTTTCGCTGTGGCCCCTGACCGAATGGACCATGGCCGAACTCCGTCCCTGGGTGGTGATCGTGTATTCGCCCGGTTTGATGGTTCTATGGGTACTAGCGCGGGGATATTGTTACCGGAGTGGTAACAGGGTCGCATCGGTTTTGCCGACTTTTATCCGCAGAACTTCGAAGTGGGTGTTGATCGTCTAGTGAAACTCCTCGTTACCGGCGGTGCCGGCTTTATCGGTTCGCATTATGTTCGCACCGTAATCGCCGGCGGCTACCCGGCCTTCCAGGGGGCGTCCGTCACCGTCCTGGACAACCTCACCTACGCGGGCAACCTGGCCAATCTCGCACCCGTCGAGGGGCGCTACGCGTTCGTCAAGGGTGACGTGTGCGACGGCGCGCTGCTGGCCGACGTCGTCCCCGGCCACGACGTCGTGATCCACTTCGCGGCCGAGTCGCACGTGGATCGCTCCATCGAGGGGGCGGCGGACTTCGTCAGGACGAACGTGCTGGGCACGCAGACGCTCATGGAGACGTGCCTGGCGGCCGGCGTCCGGCGCGTGGTGCACGTCTCGACGGACGAGGTGTACGGCTCGATCGAGACCGGCTCCTGGGACGAGGACGCTCCACTGGCGCCTCGCTCGCCGTACGCGGCGTCGAAGGCGGGCGGTGACCTGATCGCCCGCGCCTACGCGATCACCCACGGGTTGCCCGTGTCGATCACCAGGTGCGGCAACAACTACGGCCCCTACCAATACCCGGAAAAAGTCATCCCGCTGTTCGTCACGACCCTGATCGAGGGGGGCTCCGTCCCGCTGTACGGCGACGGCGGCAACGTACGCGACTGGATCCACGTGTCGGACCACTGCCGCGGGATCCAGCGCGTGGCCGAGATCGGCGAGCCCGGTGAGATCTACCACATAGCCGGCACGGCGGAGCTGACCAATCTCGAGCTGACCATGCGTCTTCTGGAGGCCCTCGGTCTGCCCGCGGACCGGATCCGCAGGGTGCCGGACCGCAAGGGTCATGACCGCCGTTACTCCCTGGACGACGGCAAACTGCGGAGCCTCGGCTACGCGCCGCAAGTGGGCTTCGAGGAGGGCCTGGCGGCGACCGTCGAGTGGTACAAGGACAACCCCTCGTGGTGGAAGCCGTTGCGCGGGGAACACCGGCAGGCCTGATCTGGAGGAACCATGAGATGGCTGGTGACGGGCGCGGGCGGATTGCTGGGCACGGATCTGGTCGCGCTGCTGCGGGAGGAGGGCGAGACGGTCGTCGCGCCGACGCGGTCCGAGCTCGACGTGCGGGACGCGGGAGCGGTGGCGGCCGCCGTGCGTGACGCCGCCCCCGACGTGGTCGTCAACTGTGCGGGCTGGACGGCCGTCGACGACGCGGAGACGCGTGAGGAGGAGGCCCTCGCGGTGAACGGTCACGCGGTCGGCGATCTGGCCGCGGCATGCCGGGAGCGGCTCGTGCAGCTGTCCACGGACTACGTCTTCGACGGCAGGGCGGCCGAGCCGTATCCCGAGGACGCGGAACCGGCGCCGGTGTCCGCCTACGGGCGCACCAAGCTCGCCGGGGAACGCGCGGCGCTCGCCCACGGCGGAACGGTCGTGCGGACGGCGTGGCTCTACGGGGTCGGCGGCCCGAACTTCGTCAGGACGATGACGAGGCTCGCGGCCGGCGACGGCGCCGTCCGGGTCGTGGCGGACCAGGTCGGCCAGCCCACCTGGACCGCCGACCTGGCCGCGCAGCTGTTCCGCCTGGTGACGGCGGGCGCTCCGCCGGGCGTCTACCACGCGACCAGCAGCGGCAGCACGAGCTGGTACGGCCTGGCACGGGAGGTCTTCGAGCTGGCCGGAGCGGACCCGGACCGCGTCACGCCCGTCACCACGGCCGAATTTCCCAGACCGGCGCCGCGGCCGGCCAGCAGCGTCCTCGGCCACGGCGGATGGACGGCCGCCGGCATTTCCCCCATCAGAGACTGGCGGGCCGCCCTGCGCGCGGCCTGGCCCTATCTCAGCGAGGCGTAGAACGCCTGACACTGCGAGTGGACGGGAAGCGCCCCGGCCTCCAGCAGCTCCTTCACCGACGGCTGGGCGGCGTCCCGCTCCGAAAGGATGGGAGCGTCCTCCATCCGCCAGTCGACGCCGATCGAGGGGTCGAAAGCGTGGACCCCGTGCTCACGGGAGGGCGTGTACGGCGTCGAGCACAGATATGTCACCGTGGCCTGTTCGCTGAGCACGAGAAAACCGTGTCCGAGCCCCTCCGCGATAAACAGGCCGCGCCGCGATTCATCGTCCAGGCGCACGCTTTCCCACCGCAGAAAGGTGGGTGAGCCCACACGCAGGTCGACGACCACATCGAGGATCGCGCCGGAAACGCACGTCACGTACTTCGCCTGGCCGGGCGGGACGTCGGCGAAGTGGATGCCGCGCAGCACTCCCTTCGTGGAAACGGAGCAGTTCATCTGTGCCAGTTCCATCCGATGGCCGGTTGCCGCGTTCAAATCGGCCATCCGAAAAGCCTCGAAGAACGAACCGCGCGCATCGGCATGGATCTGCGGTGTGTGCAGCCAAACGCCCGAAATGCTGAGGGGATCCATGAGGGAAGCCTGCCACGTGATGGACGCCTTGTAACGCAGGACACGAATGCGCCGAATTACCGCTGGTGGGTCGAGGGGCGGGGACAGTGAATCGCGGCTGTATCCGACGCGTCTCAACGGCCAACTCAGTCGAACGACCGATTCGGGGAGCATGATGGCACAATGCCGGTTGTGCGGCTCGGGCAGCCTTGTCGGGGTGGTCGACCTGGGAGCGACGCCGCCCTGCGAGCTGTTTCTCAGCGCGGAGCGGCTCACCGAGCCCGAGGTCACCTATCCGCTGCACCTGCGGGTGTGCACCGACTGCTGGCTCGCCCAGATTCCGCCCCTCATCACGCCTGAGGAAACTTTCACCGAGTACGCCTATTTTTCGTCGTATTCCACCTCATGGGTGGAGCACGCGCAGCGGTTCGTCACGGACGCGATGGGGCGCATCCGCCCGTCCTTCGTCGTCGAGGTCGCCAGCAACGACGGGTACCTGCTGCGGCACGTGGTCGAGCGTGGGGTGCGGTGCCTGGGCATCGAGCCGTCGGCCAACGTGGGGCAGGCGGCGCGCGACAAGGGCGTGCCCACCCTCACCGCGTTCCTCACCCCGGAGACGGGCGCCGCGGTCCGCGCGGAGCACGGTCCCGCCGACCTGGTGGTGGCGAACAACGTCTACGCGCACATCCCCGACCTCATCGGGTTCACGAAGGGGCTGCGCGCTCTGGTCGCCGACGACGGCTGGGTCTCGATCGAGGTGCAGCACCTGCTCAGCCTCATCGAGCTGAACCAGTACGACACCATCTACCACGAGCACTTCCAGTACTACACGGTCGCGTCCGCGCAGCGGGCGCTGGCCGCCGGCGGGCTCGTCCTGGTCGACGTCGAGATGCTGCCCACGCACGGCGGATCCATCCGGCTGTGGGCGCGGCCCTCGGGCCGGCCGGAACGGCGGGTGGACGACGTGATCGCGTCGGAGAAGGCCGCGGGCCTGCTCGACCTGTCCGGTTACACCCAGTTCGCGGACCGGGTGGCTCGGGTCAGGCGTGACCTGCTGCGCTTCCTGATCGACGCCGCCGACGCGGGGCGAACGGTCGTCGGATACGGCGCGCCGGGCAAGGGCAACACGCTGCTGAACCACTGCGGCGTCCGGCCCGACCTGCTGGCCTACACGGTCGACAGAAATCCCTACAAGCACGGCAAGTTCACTCCGGGCGCCAGGATCCCGATCCTCCCGCCGGAGCGGATCGCCGCCGACCGCCCGGACTACGTGCTGGTTCTGCCCTGGAACCTGCGGGCCGAGCTCACCGAGCAGCTGTCCTACGTCCATCGGTGGGGAGGAAAGCTCGTTTTCCCCATCCCAACCCTGGAGATCGTCTCGTGAAGGTCGTGCTTTTCTGCGGCGGGTACGGCACGCGGATGCGCAGCGGCATCCCCGGTGACGTGCCGAAGCCGATGCAACTCGTGGGACCTCGTCCGCTCATCTGGCATGTGATGCGCTACTACGCCCATTTCGGGCACACCGAGTTCATCCTGTGTCTCGGTTTCGGCGCCCACCACATCAAGGACTTCTTCCTCAACTACCAGGAGACGACCTCCAACGACTTCGTCCTGCGGGGCGGGCAGGTCGAGTTGCTGTCGACGGACATCTCCGACTGGTCGATCTCCTTCGTGACCACCGGGGTCGACTCGCCCATCGGGGAGCGGCTGCGCCGGGTGCGCGATCACCTCGACGGTGAGGAGATGTTCCTGGCGAACTACGCCGACGTGCTCACCGACGCGCCGTTGCCGGAGATCATCGAGCGTTTCCGGCGCTCCGACGCCGGGGCGTCGATGATGGTGGTTCCGCCCGCCGAGACCTTCCACTGCATCGACATGGGAGAGGGCGGCAGGGTCGGCGGCATCACCCCGGTGAGCGAGATGCCGCTGTGGATCAACGGCGGATACTTCGTCCTGCGGCAGGAGATCTTCGACCACATCCCGGAGAACGGCGACCTGGTGGGCGACGGCTGCGTGGAACTGGCCAAGCGAGGCCGGTTGCTCGCCTATCCCTACCGGGGGTACTGGCGGCCGACCGACACGGTCAAGGAGCGTCTCGCCCTCGACGAGGCGTACTCACGCGGGAACCGCCCCTGGGCGCTGTGGGAGCACGCGTGATCGGCCTGCGGGTCGCGTCGCCGATCACCAGGATCGTCGCCCTGGGCGCGCACTGCGACGACATCCCGATCGGCGCCGGCGGCAGCCTGCTCACCGTCTGCTCCGCCCATCCCGGCGTTCGGGTCGACGCCCTGGTGCTGTCGGGCGGCGGCACGGCGCGGGAGGACGAGGAGCGTGCCGCGCTCGCCGCCTTCTGCCCGGGAGCGGATCTGCGGCTCAGGGTCCTGAAGCTGCCCGACGGCAGGTTCCCGGCCCACTGGGAAGAGGCCAAGTCGGCCGTGGAGGAGCTGCGGGCGGCGACCGATCCCGACCTGGTCTTCGCGCCGTGGACCGGCGACGCCCACCAGGATCACCGCGGCCTGGCCACGCTGGTCCCCACGGCCTTCCGCGACCATCTCGTGCTCGGCTACGAGATCGTCAAGTGGGATGGCGACCTCGGCAGGCCCTCGGCGTACCAGCCGCTGGACGAGGAGATCGCGGAGGCGAAGGTGAGCCTGCTCCAGCGGCACTACCCGTCCCAGCGGCACCGGCCGTGGTACGACCGGGAGGCGTTCCTGGGGCTGGCACGCATCCGCGGCATCGAGTGCCAGGCCCGCTACGCGGAGGCCTTCCACGTGAACAAGCTCACCCTTCGACTGGAGAACTAGATGCGGGTACTGCTGACCGGGCACACGGGCTACCTCGGGAGCGTGATGGCACCGGTTCTGGCCGAGGCCGGCCACGAGGTGGCCGGCCTCGACTCGGGACTGTTCGCCGAATGCGTGCTCGGACCGTTCCCGAAGGACCCCGCGGGACCGGCGGTGGATCTGCGCGACGTGCGTCCCGAGCATCTCGCGGGTTTCGACGCGGTGATCCACCTCGCCGCCCTGTCGAACGACCCGCTGGGCGCGCTCGCGCCCGCGTTGACGTACGACATCAACCAGCACGCCTCGACCCGCCTGGCGCGGCTGGCCAAGGAGGCCGGCGTCCGGCGGTTCCTGTACGCGTCCACGTGTTCGGTGTACGGCGCGTCGGGCGGCGAGGATCTGCTCACCGAGGACGCGCCGCTGCGGCCGGTGACGCCGTACGCGGAGTCGAAGGTGCGGGTGGAGGAGGACCTGGTCGACCTGGCTGATGCCGACTTCACGCCGGTGTTCCTCCGCAACGCCACGGCGTTCGGGTTCTCGCCCCGGCTCCGGGCGGACATCGTGCTCAACAACCTGGTCGGGCACGCCTTCCTGACGGGGGAGGTGCGGGTGCTGTCCGACGGCACGCCGTGGCGGCCGCTCGTCCACGTGGCCGACATCGCCGACGCCTTCGCCGCCGCCCTCGTCGCCCCGCGCGAGGCCGTGCACGCCAGGGCGTTCAACGTCGGCACCGAGCTGAACAACGTGACCGTCGCCGAGATCGCGCAGCACGTGGTCGAGGTGGTCCCGGGCGCCACGCTGGTGATAACCGGCGAGACCGGCGCCGATCCCCGTTCCTACCGCGTCGACTTCTCCAGGATCAGGGCCGCGCTGCCCGGCTACGCCGCCCGGTGGACGGTCAAGGACGGCGCCGTCGAGCTGTACGACGCCTACCAGGCGCACGGGCTGACCGCCGGGGACTTCGCCGAGCGTTTCACGCGCCTCGCGTGGCTGTCGCGGCGCAGGGCGGCCGGCACGATCGACGAGACGCTCAGGCCATGACCGGCGAGGAGATGCACGCCCTCGTGGCGCGGCTGTACCCGCTGTGCAGGAGCATCACGGGTGACGGCGTGCGGGAGACGCTCCGCGTCGTCGGCGAGCACCTGCCGCTGCGGATCTCGGAGGTGCCCACCGGAACCCAGGTGCTCGACTGGACGATCCCGAACGAGTGGAACATCCGGGACGCCTACATCAAGGATCCGGAGGGCCGCCGCGTCGTCGACTTCGCCGACTCCAACCTCCACGTGGTGGGCTACAGCGTCCCGGTGTCCGCCACCCTCACGCTCGAGGAGCTCCGTCCGCATCTGCACACGCTGCCCGAACAGCCGGACCTGATCCCCTACCGGACGAGCTACTACGCCGAGACCTGGGGATTCTGTCTCAGGGCGAGCACCCTGGCCGAGATGGGGGAGGGGCCCTACGAGGTGCTGATCGACTCCACCCTGGAGCCGGGTCATCTCACCTACGCGGAGCACGTGATCCCGGGCCGGGTGGAGGACGAGGTCATCGTCTCCACGCACGTGTGCCATCCGTCCCTGGCCAACGACAACCTGGCGGGCATCGCCGTGGCGGTCGCCCTCGCCCGGCGGATCACCGACCCCTGGTACACCTACCGGTTCATCATGGCTCCCGGCACCATCGGGGCGATCACCTGGCTGGCGCGCAACCGCGTGGAACGTGTGAAGCACGGTCTCACCCTGGCCTGCGCCGGGGACAGGGGGGCGCTCACCTACAAGCGCAGCAGGCGCGGGAACGCGGAGATCGACCAGGTGATGTCGTACGTGCTGCGCGGGAGGCGGCACGAGATCGTCGACTTCACTCCCTACGGTTACGACGAGCGCCAGTACTGCTCGCCCGGGTTCGACCTCGGGGTCGGATCGCTGACCAGGACGCCGTACGCGGGTTATCCCGAGTACCACACGTCTGGCGACGATCCCGGCTTCGTCGCGCCCGAGGCGATGGAGGAGACGCTGGAGGTGCTCTGGGAGGCCGTCGGCGTCCTGGAGCGCAACCGCAGGTACCACAACACCAGCCCGTACGGGGAACCGCAGCTCGGACGGCGGGGCCTGTACGACTCCGTCGGCGGCCGCAGCGACGCGAAACAGGCCCAGATGGCGATGTTGTGGGTGCTCAACCTGTCGGACGGCGAGCACAGCCTGCTGGACATCGCGGAACGATCCACGCTGCCGTTTTCCGCCGTAGCCACCGCCGCGCGGTCGTTGCTGGCCGCGGGCCTGCTGAAGGAGTAGTCGCTATGACGCAAGCGCTCACCCTGAGGGTCGGGGACCTCGTGGAGGTCCTCGGCGAGGAGGAGATTCTCGCCACCCTGGACGAACGCGGAGAGCTCGACGGGCTGCCCTTCATGCCGGAGATGCTCCCGTTCTGCGGTAAGCGCATGGTGGTGAAAAAGGTGGCGCACAAGCTCTGCGACACCATGACGCAGTCCGGCATGCGCCGCATGGACGACGCCGTGTACTTGGAAGGGGCCAGGTGTGACGGGTCGGGGCACGGCGGGTGCCAGACGTTCTGCTCGATCTATTGGAAGACCGCCTGGCTGAAGAAGGTGGCGGACGCCTCCGCCGTGGAACCGGCCGCCTCACCGGGCGTCCTGCTGCCGCTGCTGGTGAAGAACTCGTTCAAGGAGCCGGCGCCGGAGGGCGAGGTGCGGTACTCGTGCCAGGCGACGGAGCTGTTGCGTGCGGCGCCCGTATGCCTGCCGTTCCGTGACGCCGGGCAGTACGTCACCGACGTCCGGACCGGCAACGCGACCGTCTGGGAGACCGTGCGCACCGTCTTCTTCGGGCTTTTCGACCGCTATCAGAATTTCAGCAGGCGCCGCCTGCCGCGCCGATTATGGATCAGAGGGGGGCTCACCTGGGGCTGGGTCGGTCCTGGGCCCAATAAGAGGACCCCGTCGGGGACTCTCGACCTCGAACCGGGCGAACTGGTGCGCATCAAATCGAAGGCGGAGATCATCGCCACCCTCGGCCCCGACCGGAAGAACCGTGGCCTGGGCTTCGAGGAGGAGATGGCGCACTGGTGCGGCAAAACGGCCAGAGTGCAGGCGCGGGTGGAGCGGTGCCTGGACGAGAAGACCGGCCAGATGTTGCAAATGAAGAACCCTTGCATTCTTCTGGAGGACGTCGTCTGCAAAGGGCTGTACAAAACGAACTGCCCACGAGAGTTCGCGCCGTTCTGGCGGGAGATCTGGCTCGAACGGCTCACCGAGCCGGACATAGCGTGAGGGGTCCGATGTGGAGCAGGAGAACGCCACGGTGACGGCGGCCCCGGCCGACCCGCGCAGCATCGGCGAGAAGGCCGGTCGCGGGTTCGGGTGGAGCCTGCTCGGCAACCTCGTGATGAAGGCGGGGTCCTTCGTCATGGGGCTGATCCTCGCCAGGCTGCTGTCCGAGACGGACTTCGGCGTCTACGCGGTCGCCCTGGCCGCGACCTCCTTCGTGATGGTCGTCAAGGACCTGGGCATCATGATGGCGACCATCCAGTGGCGAGGGTCGCTGGAGGAGATGGCGCCCACCGCGACCCTGCTCAACCTGATCTCCGCGACGACGCTGTACGGGGTGTTCTGGACGATCGCGCCCCTCTATGCCGCGTACGCCGGGAGTCCCGAGGCCACGCCCGTCGTCCGGCTCCTCACCGCCGTCATCCTGGTCGAGGCCGTCACGGCGGTCAGGAGCGCGGCGCTGCTGCGCCGGTTCCAGCAGGCCCGCAACAGCATGGCGGTCCTGGCCGGGTTCGCCGCCAACGCCGTCGTCGCGATCATGCTGGCCGCCGAAGGAGCCGGGCCGTTCAGCTTCGCCTGGGGACAGGTCGTCCAGGCGGTGGTCACCGGGATCATCGTGCTCCGGATCGCGCGCATGCCGTTCCGGATCGGCTTCGACCGCGCGATCGCCCGCAGGCTGCTGCGTTTCGGCATCCCGTCGGCGGCCGGCATCGGGCTGGAGGCCGTGCTCCTCAACGTCGGCTACATCATCGTGGGCAACATCCTGGGCACCCAGCCGCTCGGCTACTACCTGCTGGCTTTCAACGTGTCGAGCTGGGTGCCCGGACTGATCGGGACGGCCATCCGCACGGTGTCCGTCGCGGGCTTCTCCCGGCTGGCCGAGCAGGAGTCCGGCACCCTCTCGAAGGGCGTCCAGAGGTCGGTGCCCCTGTTGTACTCGGGTGTGCTGCCCCTGGCGATCATCATGGGGTTGCTGGCGCATCCGCTCGTGGCCTTTCTGTACGGCCCGAAATGGGACCAGGCCTCCGGCGTCCTGCGCTTCCTCGCCGTGGTGATGGTGGTGCGGATGCTGACGTCGTTCGCCCTGGACATCCTCAACGGTCAGGGCGCCACCGCGCTGACCGTCTGGATCAACGTCGGGTACGGCCTGGCCCTGGTGCCGGCCGTGATCGTGGGCACGCACCTGCAGGGCATCCGGGGTGCGGCCGCGGGCCAGGCGGCCGCCTCGCTGTTCGTCGCCCTGCCCCTGGCCGTTCTCGGGCTGCGCGCCGCAGGTGTGCGCGTGGCGCCCATCGCCCCCGCTCTCCTGCGGCCGAGCCTGGGCGGCCTCGCGTCGGGCGCCGCCGTCCTGGGCGTGCTCTCCTCGCTGGGCGGCGCGCCCCCCTTCGCCGTGTTGTGCCTGGGATCCGCCGCGGGCCTGATCGTCTATGTGCTGATCGTCGTTCCGGTCGACCGGCTGCGCAGCCTGCCCCGGATGGCCGCGAGACCTCGTCCGACATCCTGACCTGGAGTGACGTGCATGCTCGTCTCCATTGGACTTCCCGTATACAACGGAGCCGACCGGATGGGCGACGCCGTCCGGTCAGTGCTCGAACAGGACCACGCCGACATCGAGCTCGTCATCTCCGACAACGCCTCGACGGACCATACGGAGGAGTACTGCAGGGAGCTGGCCAGGGAGGACAGCCGCGTCGTCTATCACCGCCAGCCGGCGAACGTGGGCGTCGTCGGCAACTTCGAGGCGGTCCTGCGGCTGTCCCGGGGCACGTTCTTCCGCTGGATGGGCGACGACGACCTGCTCGAGCCCCACTGCGTGTCACGGTCGCTCGAGGTCTTCGCCGAGGACGAGCGGCTCATCCTGGTGACCTCGGAGACCCGCTACACCGGTCCGGACGGGCAGGCGATGACGCCGCCGACCTATCGCGGGACGGGGCTGCTCTCCGACGATCCCGTCGACCGGTTCACGGAGATGATGGTCGTGCACACTCAGGAGCACATGCTGCTCGACCCCCTGTACGCGATGATGCGGCGGGAGGCCGTCGCACGCGTCCCCCGGCCCGTCATGCTGCGTGAGGACGAGGTCTACGCCGTGATGCTGGCCCTGGCCGGACCCTGGGGTCACGTGCCCGAGGTCCTGGCGCACCGGGGCCTGCGCCTGCGCAGGCTGCCCCAGGTCGCCCGGACGCTGGGCGTCCCGCAGTGGACCGTGCATTTCGCCACCACACTGCAGTTCGCCGCCGTGGTGCGCCACCTGCGCGCCCTCGACCTGACCCCGGAGCAGCGCAGGCGGGCATGGGGGGTGGTGGCCCGGATGTACGCCCGCCGCCAGCACCAGACGCTGAGCCACCGGACCCGCAAGGCGGCGCGTCTGGCCCTCGCCACGGTACGTCGCTGAAGGAACGGTACGCCGCTGCTCAGACGGGCGTCACTGATGACACGGGCGCCGATGATGCACGGCCGTCGCTGATCGCCGCGTCACGGCGTGGCCGACTTCTCCGGCTCGTACCGCGGAGCCGCCGCGGTCCCCCCGCGGGCCGGCCGGATCCTCCCGAGGATCGCCGTACGCAGGGCCTTCCAGCTGCGGTGACGCTGGAAGGGCAGCTCGAAGAGGGCGGCGAAGCCCCACGCCACCGCCACGCTGGCGGGCACGGCGAGCGCGACCATCGTCAGGAAGGCCGGGACGCCCTTCGCCACGTGCGGCGCCACCACCAGCGCGTGCAGCGCCACGACCAGCGGCGCGTGGGTCAGGTAGAGGCTGTAGGAGAACGATCCGAGGGACCGCAGAGGACGGGTGTCGAGGAACGCGACCAGCGGTGCGGGCCTGCCCGCGGCCAGCGCCGCCAGGAAGAGTCCCACCGCGGGTCCCAGGGCGAGATCGACCCAGAAGTAGTGGTTCACGGTCCACACCGAGCCTCGTACCGCGATCAGCGCCACGACCGGCGCCAGGGCCACCGCCGCCAGCCACGGCGCGGGTGCGCGCCAGTGCCCGCCCACCACGCCCGCCGCGACGGCGCCGAGGGCGAACAGCGCCGCGAACTGCGGGGTGAACCGATCCAGGAGGGCCACGGCCGGTACCACGGGAGACAACGCTCCGACGGCGGCCACGACCACCGTGACGGCGGCCATCATCGCGGCCGCGCCGAAACGCCTCACCACCAGGAGGAGCAGGGGGAAGACGACGTACAGTTGCGCCTCGACGGCGATGGACCAGAAGGCCCCGTTAGGGCTCGGAGCGCCGAAGACGTCCTGGATGAGCAGCCCGTAGAACAGCACGCTCTTGGCCGTCGGGGGACCCGCGTCCGTCTGGGGGACGACGGTCCACGCCACGATCAGGCTGTAGACCAGGGCGGTCCAGTACGGCGGCAGGATGCGCCAGGCCCGCCGGTGGGCGAACCTCGCCACCCCTCCGAGTCGCCAATCGCGGTGCGCCGGCCCGACGGCGAGGGAGAAACCGGACAGCACTATGAAGATGACAACCGCGAAGTGTCCGTAAAGTAGCCAGCCTGCCCAAATTGGTCCGTTATCAGATGGAAAGCCGGGAAACGACGTCAGCCAGCAATGATGCAGCACGACGAAGAGCGCGGCGAGCCCTCTTATGCCGTCAAGGCCGGCCAGCCGGGTGTGTTCCCGCGATGGGGGTGCCGTCATGTGTTGCCCTCCTCGTCGACCCGGCCCACGATGGTCTATCGGAGGTGACGGTCACCGTGTAACGCTGTTATAAGGACACCGATCGGGAATCGTCACGCATCAGGGTTGTCGTGTAACGATCTGTCTGGGGGCGGCGATGGAAATGTGGGGCCGCCCGGGCGCCTGGGTGCGCCACTAGGGCGGGGGACTGCATTCATGGAGTTGTGGACGATCCTCAGCGGCTTACTCACCCGCAGGACCGTGGGCCCGCCGTTGATTCTGCTGTCGTTGCTGGTCGCGGTGGGAACGTTCTTTTTCACCCCGGTGAAGTATCAGTCCAGCGCCCTGATGGTTCTGACGACGTCGGCCAGGGGCGCGACCATCGACCCGCACAAGACCTTCGGGTTGCAGAATCCGCTGCTGGGCTTCAGCGACGGGCTGAAAACCACGGCCACCATCCTGATCCAGGCGATCAACACCCCCGAGCTGCGGCGCGAGGTCGGCGCGCCCAAGGACGGGCCGGTCGAGCTCACGGTCGACGACGGCCGCACCGACCCCGACCTGCTGGACATCAGCGGGCCCTACATCTACGTGTCGGTCGTCGCGTCCACCGACGGCGAGGCCAACAAGACGGTCGCCGCGGTCCAGGCGCGGGTCCGCAAGGAGCTCAACGACCGGCAGGTCGCGCTGGGCGCACCCAAGTCCACGTTCGTCTCGCTCAATGACGTGGTGCCGATCTCCCCGCCCGCGCGGGTGACGAGCGTCCGGTGGAAGACGGCGGCCGGCGCCTTCGCCGTCGCACTGCTCGCCGGCTTCGGCGTCGCCTACGCGCTGGGCAGGCGTAAGCGGATCAAGCAGATCGAGTCGGGCGAGCACCGTTTCGAGCGGATGTCGGGCTGGAGTGAGGATCCCGAGATGCTCGGCGCGGCCACGGCTCAGTGGCGCCTCCCCACCCCTACCCCCGCGCCGGCCCAGGCGAACGCCGGGTCGCTCGCCGCCCCGTCCGGTGCGGTGGTCGCCGGAGCCTCCGCACCGCGGACCGACCCGCCGGCCGAGCCCGCCGACGACGCCACGCCTCCTGCCGGCACGCCCGTGACCGACGACGCCGATGACGAGTCCGACCAGACGGTGGTCATCATCATGGACCCGATCCTCACCGCCGACAGTGCCATGAGCCTGCGGGCTTCCGAGAACGGATCCTCGGGGCAATCGCCGAACGGGCTGCGAAAGGGCTGATCCGCGCCCTGGGGGCGGGGGCAGCGGTCGGTGGGGTCAGCGCGACGCGGCCACCTCCGCGCACCGTTGCGCGGCGACCTCCCTGACCAACGCGGTCGTGTGCGAATGCGACGAGATCATCATGCCGATGGCGTCCGGGCCGATGCGCTCGGCGAACTGCATCGCCGCCTCGTGGTCCATCGGCGTCCTGATGTAGGCGCTGTGGCAGATCTCGGGGCTGGTGGCGGGCCGGTCCTCCGCGTCGAGGAGCTCGTCGGCGTACACGCCGTAGACGATGAACTCCGACACGTGCAGCTGAGAGGTGAAGGCGTCGGCCCAGGGCATGCCGGTGACCTCGCTGATGCGCGCCTGCATGGCCCGCACCCGTACGGGGTCCCAGAAGACCAGCGCGTCGACGTAGTCGTTCAGCGGCGGTGGCGGCGCGGCCGGAAGCCCGAGCAGCTCGCGGGCGACGCGGTGCCAGATGACGTGCCGCTCCATCCCCGCGTGGACCGCGCCCTCCTTCCTGAACAGCGTGAGCCCGCCGTTCGCGGTGAAATCGCCCACCTCGACCGGGCGGACGAACTCCACATCGGAGTCGGCGAGCAGCACGGCGTCCGCCTCCACCATGCCCGCTGCGGCGATCTTGGCCGCCTGCTGCATGACCCAGCCGCGCACCGGCGGCCACGGGCGGCGCGTGTTGATCCACACGCCCCCGGGCATGCGGACGTACCGGCGCGGGAGCAATTCGGAATGGGTCCAAATACGGCAACGAGGCCCGGCGAATTCCTTGAAGTGCGATTTGTGCGCCCAGGGCACGATGACGTGATGGACCGTGTCCGCGGAGGTGAATCGCAGAAACGAGCGGTGCAGGGCCACGAAGAAGTCCCGGTCCGGCTTCCACGTCGGGGTGATGACGGCCAGCTTCGGCATCGGTCGTGACCTCCGGATCGCAAACGTCTACAGGGCTGGTCGGACTTATCCCGTGGTGCCGTAACAGAACGACGGGCTCCGTGCGATAGTCAGTAGGACCGCACGGGGAGGGATCGGATGGACTTGTGGGGCACAGTCCTCGTGCTGTTTCGGAGATGGTATGTGGTGCTGCCCACCTTCGTCCTGTGTATCGGCGCCTCATTTCTCGTCTACACCCGGATCCCCGTGACCTACACCTCTCAAGCGGTCATGCTGATCACGATTCCCACCACCGGGGCGACCGTTCCCGACGATCCCCGGCTGTCCAATCCCCTGTCGAATCCCCTGGTCACCTTCGATTACGGCCTCAACATGACGGCGTCGTTGCTCATTCAGGCGCTCAGCGCGCCGGAAACGGGAGAACGGCTCGGCGTGCCACCGGGCGGCGACGTGGAGTACAAGGTCACCAATGGGAGCACCAACCCCGAGCTGATGATGAGCGGTCCGTTCGTCTTCGTGGAGGCCGAGGCGCCGGACCCGGGCACGGCCAAGGCGCTGGTGGCCAAGGTGATGGCGCAGGCCGACATCGAACTGGTCCAGCGCCAGAAGGCCGTCGCGGCGCCGCCGACGACCTTCCTCACCATCACGCACGTCGTCGAGCCCACCACGCCCGAGGCGAAGAAGGGCAGCAGGAGCCGCGCGGCGGGGGCGGCGGTCGCCCTGAGCTTCATGGGCAGCCTCACGGCCGCCTTCGGCGTGGAAAGCCTCATGACTCACCGTCGCGCCCGTGGAAGACGGACTCCGGGGCCGGGGCGGTATCCGCACGCGCCGGCCGAGGCCGCGCCGAAGGCGGAGCAGACGGTCTGATGACCGTCTCCACCGCCGGGGAGGCGACGCATGCCGCACCACCACCCCTCCGCGAGAGTTTCCAGGCGGCCGACAGCGCGACCGTGGCGGTCGTGGCGGTCGTGGCGTTGCTGTGCGTCCCGGCCCGTACGATCCTGCGCGGGTTGCCCCTGTCGGTGACGCCGGCCGACCTGGCGGGGCTCCTGGCGGGGCTTTTGTGGCTGTTCGGCCAGGCCACCACCACACTCGGCGCGAGCAAAGGGCGCAATCCCGTACGCTCCGGGTTGTTCGCCTACCTCGCCGCCAGTCTGGCGGTCTACGGGCACGCCGCCTTCGGTTATCTGCCAGGCGACGAGCTCAACCTGATGGACCACGGCCTGGTGGTCCTGGTCGGCGGGATCGGCCTCGGCCTCGGCGTGTGCGACGGCATCGCCAACCGGCGCAGGCTCGACCTGGTGATGAAGGGGATCATCGTCGCCGGTGTCGTGGTCTCCATCGTCGGCGGGTTCCAGTCCGTCCTGGAGTTCGACCTCACCCGCTACATGACGCTGCCCTTCCTGCAGGCCAACTCCGTGGAGGGCACGGCCAACGTCCTCGCCAGGGACGATCTGAACCGGGTCGCCGCCACCCTCGGGCATCCCATCGAGTTCGCCGTGGTGTCGGTCATGATCCTGCCCATCGCCGTGCACTACGCCCTGCACGCTCGGGATCGGGGCGACTCGCCGCGGCGATGGTGGTTCTGCACCGCCATGATCGCGATGGGACTGGCCTACTCGGTCTCGCGCACCGGCATCATCGCGCTCGCGACGGTCGGCGTCGTCCTGATGGCGGGCTGGCCGGCGCGGCGTCGCCTGCGGGCTCTCGGCGTGGTGCTCGGCTTCCTGGTGCTGGTCCAGATCCTCATGCCGGGTGTGCTCAGCACGTTCTACCGGCTGTTCGCCGGCTTCGGCTCCGACGACAGCATCCGGTATCGCGTGCACGACTACCCCAACGCGCTGGCGGAGTTCCTCCGTCATCCGTGGCTGGGCCGCGGCCTGGCCACCTGGTACGCGCCCAAGCACCAGGTCTTCGACAACCAGTACCTGCTGACGCTGGTCGAGTCGGGGATCGTCGGTGTGGCCGCGTTCCTGGCGTTGCTGGCGACGGGCGTCTACGCCGTCCAGCGGGCCAGGCGCCTCACCTCGGACCCGGTGCTGCGGGACCTCGCCCTGTCCATGACGGGGCCGCTGCTGGTTCCGCTGGTCTGCTCGATCACCTTCGATCAGCTCTCCTATCCGGCGGCGACCAACCTGATGTTCCTCCAGCTCGGCACGGCGGGAGCCCTGCTGCGCGTCGTGAAACGGGAGAACGCGGCCCGGCCTGTCAGCCCGCGCACTTCACAGGCCCTACCGTGCTCGTGACGTTGTAGTCGTCGTCGATGGTGACCAGCCGGTTGTCCGCCCAGGTCGTCTTCGAGCAGTCGGACTCGGAGGGGCCGTAGTCCCAGGATTTGTCGACGACGGCGTTGCCGCGGACGACGGCGCCGCGGGCGGCTCTGACTCTGATGGTGTAGGTGCCGCCGACGAGCAGGTTGTTCGTGACCTGGACGCCGGTGTTGGCGTCGACGAGGAAGACCGGTGCGGTGTGCTGGGGGGC
>NZ_JBFBIP010000045.1:0-18422 GCF_040685655.1 Microbispora sp. NPDC088329 | reverse complement strand
CGGTCGGCGTTGGTGAAGTTGAACTGCCCCGGCTGCGGCTCGGTCGCGTCGGGCTTCATCTCGTTCTCAGCCGTGATCATGTTGAACTCACGGTTCGCGATCGTGGTGTAGTTCGAGTCGCCCAGCTTGTTCGCGCTGATCGCCGTACCGAAATAGCGGCCGCTGCGGGCCGCAGCCGCGCCGAGAGTCGAGGCCGGCGGGCCGCCGGTCGGGCCTGCCGACGGGCTCGGGGACGGGCTCGGCGACGGGTTGTCCGGAGGCGTGGGCGACGGCGAGGGCGAAGGCGACGGCGAGGTCGGCGTGGTGTTGTTGAGACCGAGGAAGTCGATCGCATAGGAGATCATGCCGTTGAGCGGCAGCGAGTGACCCTGTCCGGAGACGCTGACGCCCTCGACCGGCGGCTGGGTGCCGGTGCTGCCGTAACGGCTGCGGGTCCAGCCCGACGAGGGACTGTCGGTGGACGCCGGCGTCTGGCTGACGCCGTGGAGGTTGGTCCACTGCTTGATCTCTTCGCCGAAGTTGGGATAGGCGAGCGTGGTGTCGGTGGTGCCGTGCCACAACTGCATGCGCGGGTAGGAGCCGCTGTAGCCGGAGTACATCGAACGGGCCAGGTCACCCCACTGCTGGGCGGACTTGATGCTCTGCCCGCCGGAGCACTGGCTGTTCCAGGTGGAGCCGTCGGTGGTGGCGAAGCAGCCCGCCGGGACGCCCATGAAGGCCGAGCCCGCCGCGAAGACGTCCGGATATTCGGCCGCCAGCACGTTCGTCATCATCGCGCCGGAGGAGACGCCGCTGACGTAGACGCGGCCGGGGTCCACGTTGTACCGCGACTTGGCGTAGTCGACCATCGACATGATGCCGACCGGGTCGCTGCCGCCGCCCCGCTTCAGCGCCTGCGGCGAGTACACGTCGAAGCACTGCCCGCTGCGCGTGGCCTCCGGGAACACGATGATGAACCCGTACTGGTCGGCCGCGGTGACGTAGTCGCGGAAATATCCGCCGAAAAGCGCCGACGCGGTGCCCGTGCAGTAGTGGACGGCGACCAGCAGCGCGGGCCGGGCGGCCACCCGGTCCGGCACGTAGATGTACATGTTCAGGTTGCTCGGGTTGTTGCCGAAACCGGTCACCCGGGTCAGCGAGGCCGCGGCGGCCGGTTGGGTGACCAGCAACGTGGTCGCCGCGACCACGGGCATCAGCACGGCGGCCAGTAAGGCCACGATGCGTCGTCTCACGTGAGCTGTCCTTCCTCCGGTTGCGCCGATCCGGACGTGTGGCCATGCCACCCGAGATCGGGCTCCCCGTACCGCTCCGACATCCCGGACATCGGCCGCGCCTCCACCGGATCCGGCGACATTTAATGTTTTCGAAGAGTGCCTGAAACTTTTCAGCCCCTCAAGCCGCAGGTGTACGGGGAATCCACCCGGCAACGGAGAGGCAGGTCAGAAGCACCATCCGGTAGGCCGAGATGCCGGGAGCTGGAAAGTTTCATAGAAGAGCTGAAAGATTGCAGTCGCCCGGAGGGGCGGCACTCCGTGAATACGGCCCCCGGGCGGGCATGTTCCGCGAAGCCCGGTCCGGCCGGCGCGCGGGCCGTACCGGCGGGGACCACGCGGGCCGCGCCGGCGCGGCCGCGACGACGACGACGGGAGCCTGGACATGCTGGAGGTCATCGGCGCGGGACTGCCGCGCACCGGGACGACATCGACGAAGGCGGCCCTGGAACGGCTCGGCTTCGGGCCCTGCTACCACACCTTCGAGATCCTGCGTCACCCGGAGCTCGCCGAGCGGTGGCTGCCGGCCGGCTCGGGCGGACCGCTCAGCTGGGAACGGGTCTTCGCGGGCTTCCGGTCCTGCGTGGACTGGCCCGCCAGTTTCTTCTGGCGGGAGCTGGCGGGGGCCTACCCGGACGCCAAGGTCGTCCTCACGGTCCGCGACCCGGACAGCTGGTATGCCAGCTTCCGGATGCTGGGTTCGCTCAGTGCCCGCGGGCCGATGCGGGAGGACGATGCGCCCGAGGCCGTCCGTCCCGTCGTCGCCGCGATGACACGCCTCCGGCCGCTCTTCGAGCGGATCGGCAGGTCGGTCTTCGAGGAGGACTGGCGGCCCGGTCGCGTACCGGACGAGGACCGGGCGGTCGCGGCCTATCACCGGCACGTCGCCGCGGTGCGGGCCGCTCTTCCCGCCGAACGGCTCCTGGTCTTCGACGTGCGCGAGGGATGGGGACCGCTGTGCGCCTTTCTCGGGGTCACCGCTCCCCCGGACGGCCCGTTCCCGCATCTCAACGACGCCGCGTCGATGCGCAGGATGTTCGAGCTCATGCACACCGAGGGCCGCGTCCACGTGCCCTTCCCGCCCGGAGGCTGACGACCGGCCGACGCGCGTCTCTCGCGGCCGGGACGCCGTGCGGTGATCAGGTGCGCACCGCGTACACCTTGCGGAGGGTCTCGTGCACCGTCCACACGGTGCGTGCGCCGGCGGGCATCAGGACGACGTCCCCGGGACCCACGTCGAGCACCGGCCCGTCCTCGACCTCGATCGTCGCGCTGCCGCCGAGCACGACGAAGACCTCGTCCGCCTCGGTGTCGGTGCTCACACCCGGCCCGTGCTGCCAGACGCCCACCGCCAGGTCCGTGCCCGACGCCAGCTCCAGATGACGGACCTCCGGAGCGCCGGACACGATCTGGGCGGGGTCGAGCGGGTCCGCGTCGAGGTCGGCGTCGGCCAGGGCCGCCGCGTGCACCACACACGGGGTTCCAATGAACGATTTGTCGCTTTTCATCTGCGGAAGTGTAGGGCCGGGGCAGGTGCGCGCCTCCATCGGCTCACCCCGGCGGTCTCCACCGGCCGGCGCCGTCGCGATCCGCGCGTACGCCCCGGCCCGAGTGGCCGGTCAGGCGTCGCGGCGCTTCAGCAGGACCGCAGCGACGGCGATCGTGGCCGCGGCGTAGCCGCAGAAGACCGCGAACCCGGTCCACGGCGCCAGGTCGCCGGGCGCCGGATGCACGGACATGATCACCTGACCGGCGTTGGACGGCAGATAGGGCACCACGTGCCTGGCCCAGCCGGCCGGCAGCACCTCGCCGAGGGTCGGCAGCACCAGCAGCAACCCGAACAGCGTGGCGACGGCGCCCGCGGTGTTGCGGAGGATGAAGCCGAGCCCCACCCCGAGCAGCCCCACGACCGTCAGGTACAGCCCGGCCCCGGCGACGGCGCGGGCGACGCCGTCCGCCGCGAGAGTGGTGCCCCGCTCCCCCAGGACCGCCTGGCCGAACAGGAAGGCCGCCGCCGACGCCGCGATCATCAGGACGGCCGCGACGACGCCGAACACGCCCGCCTTGGCCCACAGGACCGGGAGCCTGCGAGGCACCGCGGACAGCGTGGCGCGGATCATGCCGGTGGAGTACTCGGCGGTGACCAGCAGTACGCCGAGCACGCCGACGGCGAGCTGGGCGAGGGACACTCCGCGCAGACTGGCGCCCGCCGGGTCGAACAGGGCCTCGTGCGGCGAACCGGGCAGTGCCGCCTGACCCGCCAGGAACGCACAGAGCAGGATTCCCGCCCCGATCGTCGTCACGACCGCCGCGACGAGGGTGTACACGGTCGACCGCAGCGACCACAGCTTGATCCACTCGGACCGCAGGACCCGGCCCTGCGTGACCCGGTGGCGGTCCACCGCCGGCCCGGCCGTACCCCGGGGCCCGGTGACGTTCACAGCGACGTTCGCAGTGACGTTCGCAGTGACGTTCGCGGCGCTCATGCCGCACTCCTTTCCGCACCGGCCGGGCCGTGGCCGGTGACGCCGTGATACTCGACCGCGTCGCGGGTCAGCTCCATGAACGCCTCCTCCGCAGCGACACGTGCACCGGGGTCAGCTCGTACAGGGTCACGCCGTGCCGCGCGGCGATCCGCCCGACGGCCTCGCCGCCGAGGCCGTGCACGTCGAGGACGCCGGTCCCGTCGCCGGTGACCGTCACGTCCGGACCGGCCAGCAGGTCGCGCAGCCGGTCGGCCTGTGGAGACCGGACGCGCGTTGCCGGGCGGGAGGAGCCGCGGACGACGTCCGCCACCGGAACGTCGGCGATCAGCCGCCCCCGGCCGACGATGATCAGTTGCTCCGCCGTCAGCGCCATCTCGCTCATCAGGTGCGACGACACGAAGACCGTGCGTCCCTCGGCGGCCAGCCTCCTGAGCAAGGTGCGGATCCACAGGATGCCCTCGGGGTCGAGGCCGTTGACGGGCTCGTCGAGGATCAGCGTCGCCGGGTCGCCGAGCAGCGCGGACGCGATGCCCAGCCGCTGGCCCATGCCGAGCGAGAAACCGCCGACCCTTTTGTGCGCCACCTCGCCCAGGCCCACCAGGTCGATCACCTCGTCGACGCGCCGCCGCGAGATGCCGGTGGTGGCGGCCAGGGCGCGCAGGTGGTCGTAGCCCGACCTTCCGTGGTGGACCGCCCTGGCCTCCAGCAGCGCGCCGACCTCGTGGAGCGGTGCCGCGTGCAAGGTGTAGCGGCGGCCGTTGACGGTGGCCTGCCCGGCGCTGGGGGCGTCCAGGCCGAGGATCATCCGCATCGTGGTCGACTTGCCGGCTCCGTTCGGGCCGAGGAAGCCGGTGACGACGCCGGGCCTGACGGTGAAACTCAGGTTGTCGACGGCGACCTTGCCGCCGTAGCGCTTGGTCAGCCCGTGCGCTTCGATCATGAGGAACCTTCTCGCTGACGAGTGTGCCGGTGTGCCGCGGCCCCCGCGGGGCCGCGGCTTGACACTCGCAACCGGGACTGTCCCCTCGCTGCCCGTTCGCTGGCCGGCGACTGTCCGCCCGGCAGGGGCGGTGCAGGTGGACTTCACAGGAAGGGGCGGCTGTAGCGACCCTCTTTCACGCGGTCGTAGACCGCGCGCAGCCACGGCTCGCGAACCTCCGGCAGCCGTACCAGTGTGTAGAGGAACACGTCCCAGTCGGGCCGGAACGGGCCGTACGGCAGCAGCGGCACAGGAGCATCGTGGCAGGCGGCCCCGGCTCGCCCGCCCGCAACGGCGATGAGCCGCCGGTCGTCGTGGAAGGCCAGATACGTCCACACCTCGGCCATCAACGGCACCGCCGCCCCCGCATCGTACGGCCACGCCTCGCCGGTCTGCGGATGCCGCGGAACCAGGGCGATGTCCGGGGCCGCGGCAGGCAGCCCCGGCCCCGCCAGGGACAGGCTTTTCATCGGCGGCCCCGGCGGAAGCAGGACGTCGAGCACCGGACCGAACACCTCGGCGACCGCACCGGTCGGTACGCCCACCCGCGCACCGCCGGACTCCGCAAGGAGGTGGGCCAGCGCCGCCGCGACCGCGGCCTCCCAGACCGGGCTCCAGGCCCCTTTCGGCTCGACCGGTGGAATCTCCGCCTGTCCGTCGCGTAGTTCCTCCCAGGCGAGCACGCGACGCGCGGGCCCGTCGGCGCCGGCCGCGCGAACCACCCGCGGATCCAGCCACACCACATGCCAGTACGAACAGTCGTCGATCCGAGTCGCCACTTCGCGCCCGCACCGCTCACAGGCCAGGTTCGGCCCGTTCCTGCTGTCGAGGCCGCAGCAGAGGCCGTCGCACCGCCCGCGGATCAGAACGGTCCCACGGACGTCGCCCGGCGAGACCGCGATCGCTCCCCGCGGCCCGTACGACAGCGAGTACACCGGCGCGTACACGCCCCGGGTCTCGGCTTCCCGCGCGCCGACCTCCTCCCATGGCCGCCAGGGCCACCCGGACGGCTCCGGGTCCACGGCGTACGTCCCCGGTTCCATCAGAGCGGGAAGCAGGTCATGGCCGTACCTTTGGTGCGCGTGGGCGGGAAGTGCGACTCTCACCACGGGCGCGGTCAGCACCGCGCCACAACCCCGGCACACGAACGACACCGGCACATGCCCTCCCGCGAACCCGCGTGCAGATCATGCTCGATCGTAGTGAACGTGCCTCGCCGGGAACCATCGCCAATGAGCTCGAGCGGATCGCGAGTATTTTCGCGAAAGTCATCACCGAGTCAGCGGGTGCTGCGAACATGACAGGGTGATCGCGATTTCCGGCGGCTGCTCCCGGTTCTCCGGCGATCGGTTTCCCGAGCCTGCGGATGCCTGCTGTTTCACCTACGTCCGCGGCACGGCACGAAGGCCCGGCCCGCGGTCGGGCGCCCGGGTCGAGGTGCCCGGCGATGCGAACGCCCCGGCCAAGGCGCCGGAGCTCATCGGCCGAAGCCCGTTCCGGCCCGGCGGTGACCGGAAACGAGGAGAGCCGGCGGAGGGGCGGGCGCGGCGGCGAGCGAACGCTCACGCAAAGCGGAGACATTGCCGAATGTGATCACGATTCCTATACTGGACCGCACGCCGATGAGTCAACGCCTATTGTCAACGGCGAGCGCCCCTTTACCAGTCATCATTGATTACCGATAACGGTCGTCCGAATATCGCTATCGGCATTCACCCGTCCGACTCGTGTCGCCGGATCGCCGAGGTACGCCCACGTAGATGACGCCGAGGCGCCACCGACCGGCCGTCCTCCGTGATCGGGTGCGTCTCTCACCATCGGATAGGACCCCCCCATGTCAGCAGTAGGCACCGTTCTGATCGTCGGTGGCGGCATCGCCGGATCGGCCCTGGCGATCCCGCTCGCCCGCGCCGGCGTCACCGTGGACATCGCGGAGATCCAGCCCGGGATCACCACGCTCGGCTCGGGCATCAGCCTGCAGGGCAACGCCCTGCGGGTGCTGCGCGATCTCGGCGTCTGGGACCGGGTCGCCGCCGCGGGCTTCCCGTTCGATTCGGTGGGGCTGCGCGCCCCGGACGGGACGCTGCTCGCGGAGATACCCGACGCGCGCACCGGCGGCCCCGGCCTGCCTTCCGCGCTCGGCATCAACCGCCCGGAACTGGCGGCCGTCCTCGCCGGCGCCGTACGCGAGGCCGGGGCGCGGACCCTGTTCGGAGTGACCGCCGAGGCGCTGACCGACACCGGCGACGCCGTCGTCGTGCGTTTCTCCGACGGCACCACCGGCACGTACGACCTGGTCGTGGGCGCGGACGGCATCCGTTCCGCGGTGCGCGGGCTGATCGGGATCGACACCGCTCCGCGGCCGACCGGCATGGGCATCTGGCGGGTCCACACCCGCCGTCCCGTGGAAATCGAGCGCACCGACCTCATCTACGGCGGTCCCTGCTTCACCGCGGGCTACTGCCCGACCGGCCCGGACAGCATGTACGCCTACCTCGTGGAAAAGGCCCGCCCACGGGAGGCCGTCGGCGACAAGGTCGCGCACATGCGGGCCCTCGCCGAGGGGTACGGCGGGCCCTGGGACGAGATCCGCGAGGACATCACCGACCCGGAGCGCATCAACTACACGTGGTTCGAGTCGCTGCTGGTGGACCGGCCGTGGAACCGCGGCCGCGTCGTGCTCATCGGCGACGCCGCGCACGCCTGCCCGCCCACCCTCGCGCAGGGGGCGGCCCAGTGCCTGGAGGACGCCGCCGTCCTGGCCGAGCTGCTGCTGGCCGCCGACCGGCTCGACCAGCGGTTGTTCGACGCGTTCATGGACCGCCGCCACGAACGGGCGAAGGCGGTGGTCGAGGCGTCAGTGCGACTCGCCTGCTGGCAGCTCGACCCGGCGCCGGACGCCGACGTGCCCGGCCTGGTCGGCCGGATCACCGCGCTCGTGGCGGAGCGGCCCTGAGCCGGCGCCCTCCTCGCGGGCGGCGACCACGCGGTGTGTCGCGGCGGCGCCGCGCGGCCTGTGAACACGAAGACCCCCGGCGGGGCGGGACGCCCGGCCGGGGGTTCCTCAGTCTCTTACGGGAAGGTGGGGTACACGTCGTAGGTCTGCCCGCCGACGCCGCGGTAGTTGGCACCGGCGGCCCAAAGGCCGTCGTTGACCAGGGGCTTGTAGTAGAACTGCTGCCCCACGGGAACGTCGATCCCGCACTCCCACAGGCCGGCCGCCCTGCTGACGCAGTCCCGCCCGCCGGTCCAGCTCAGCGGCGCGTCGCCGCGCAGGGTGATCCGGTTGCCGGCGCCCGGGTCGTAGTGGACGCGGACCGTGGTCGTGAAGGTGGAGGTCGCCTCGATGAGCCCGCCGAGCGACGTGCGCACCGAGACGCCGCCGGACGACGTGGCGGTCAGCACACCGCCGTAGAGGCTGTTCGCGGCGTCGACCTGATGCAGGGTGACGGTGACCTGCGCGGTGCCGTTGGCG
Source organism: Microbispora sp. NPDC088329 (assembly GCF_040685655.1). Taxonomy (NCBI): domain Bacteria; kingdom Bacillati; phylum Actinomycetota; class Actinomycetes; order Streptosporangiales; family Streptosporangiaceae; genus Microbispora; species Microbispora sp. NPDC088329. The sequence goes on along the minus strand of NZ_JBFBIP010000045.1, from coordinate 10,211 downwards.
GGCACCGTGACCTGGTCGGCGCTCAGGGTGAACAGGCCGGCCGGGGCGGGCGTGCCGCCGGTGGAGCCGGTGGCGGACACGGCCAGGCCCAGCGTGACGGGCGTGGCGGCGTCGTTGGTGTAGGTCACGATCCGCGTGGCCGTGGGCTGGGCGGCGGTGACCGACAGGGCCGCGCTCGGCGGGTTCGCCGTGACCTGCTGGCTCACCGCGCGGGCCGCGTCGACCCGGCCGGTGCCGTACGCGTAGGGGCTCGACCCGGCCGCCGCCGCGGTCGTGCCCATCAGGGCGTCCTTGAGTCGCTGCGCGCCCCAGGCGGGGTGGCGCTGCTTGACGAGCGCGGCCGTCCCGGCGACGTGCGGGGTCGCCATCGAGCATCCGTCCTTCGCGCCGTAGCCGCCACCGGGCACGGCCGCGGTGATGTTCACGCCGGGCGCGGTCATGTCCGGCTTCAGCCCCTGCTCGCCGACGGGACCTCGGCTGGAGAAGTCCGCCACGGTGTCGTTCAGGTCCACCGCGCCCACGGTCAGCGCCTTGTCGGCGACGCCGATGGAGCTGATGGTGGACGTGCCGGGCCCGGAGTTGCCCGAGCAGACCACGAACAGCGCGTCGTGCTCCGCGGTCAGGCTGTTGATCGCCGCCGCGATCGGGTGGTCGGCGCGCGCGGGATCGCTCACGATGCTCATGCTGACGATCTTGGCGTCCTGCTCGCCGACCGCCCAGTTCATCCCCGCGATGATCCAGGAGTCGTAGCCCGAGTTCCCGTCGTCGAGGACCTTGCCGACGACCAGGTCCGCGCCGGGGGCGACCCCCTTGTAGCGGCCCCCGGAGGCCGCGCCGGTCCCGGCGACGGTGGAGGCGGTGTGCGTGCCGTGTGAGTTGCCGTCCTCGACGCCGTTCGCGTTGCCGGTGAAGTCGGCGGAGGCGACGACCTTGTTCTGCAGGTCGGGGTGGTCGGTGTCGTACCCGCTGTCCAGCACCGCGACCTTGACGCCGGTGCCGTCGTACCCGCTCGCCCACGCGGTCGGCGCGCCGATGTGCGGAACGCTCCGGTCGAGCCCGGCCGTCACCCTGCCGTCGAGCCACAGCTTGGTGACGCCGCCCTGCAGGCCGGTGGGCTTGGCGGAGCCGCCGGTGAGGCCGCGCCAGCCCTCGTGCGCGGACTTCTTCCCGATGGCGAACGCGCTGATGCCCAGGCGGGGGAACACGTGGCGGCGCTTGGCCGCGCCGCCGAAGACGGCACGGGCCCGCTCGGCGTTCTCCGAGGTCGCGCTCTTGCGGTAGGTGGTCATGACCGGGACGGCCTGGCTGTGCTCGTCGTCGTAGCCGTCCGCGATCAGCGTGCCCACCTCGAAGAGCTGGGGGTCGAGCCGCCCCGCCCGGATGAGGGAGGCCGCGTCCGACGGGATCACCGAGACCTGGTCGCCGCGGTCGGTGACGGCGAAGGTGACGCCGGTGCGGCCCTCGCCCGGCTCGACCGACAGGACGCGCAGGTCGTGGCTCTCCAGCCGGGCACGCACCCTGTCGCCGGTGACGAGGGTGACGGTGTGGTCACCGGCCGCCGGCGCCGCGGCGGCTCCCGTCGCCGCGGAAGAACCGGAGGTCCCGGAGGAGGCCGAAGGAGTCGAGGGGCTCTGAGGCGCGGTCTGCGCCGCGGCGGACGCGGCGAGCGGGCCGAGGAGGGCGGCCGCCGTGAGGGCGGCGGCCACGGATGAACTTCGCAAGGGTTGTCTCCCGAGTGGTCGAGATGATCACTACGCAAAACAGGCTAGGTTTTTCCGCGAAGTTCTGAAATTTGCGGAATCCGTGTTGTTCGACAGAGTGCGCGATCGGAAAATCGGCGTGTCGCACACCGATGAAAGCGGTTTCATGACTATCGCCCCGACTGCGCCACGAGATCGGCAGATATGCGCGGCCATGTGGCTTCGATCACATCGACCGCTGTTGTTTCCGCAGCTGAACCTGCTGTACAGGGTCACGGCAACGCACTGCCAGAGGACCGGGAGCGTTATCCGCCACATGGCAAGCAGAGATTTCAACCGGCCGAACAATGCGTGAAACAAATGTAACGGAGTTTTGTTCCGTGAACTTTCTACTACTTAAGGAAGATGTGGACGGTGATATAGGTCACGCGCGCATCCCATCGGAATGCGAGAAAGTGATTGAGGTCACGCGCATCCGGAAACCGGCGTCACGCCGGGGACCGCGCTCCGCACCGTCGCGAGGCCGTCGGCCCCCGGGCTCGCGGCGGCTCCGGGGAGTCCCGGCCGCCGGCGTCGGCCACGGATGAAATGATCGCGAAGTGGCGATTCAGGTAGCGGTGTGCGGACCCCGCGACTGCACGGCCGAGGACGAGCGCGACGCGCGCGAGGTCGGCCGGCTGCTGGCCGAGCGCGGCGCGGTGGTGATCTGCGGCGGTTACACCGGAGTGATGGCCGCGGTGGCGGCCGGGGCGCGCTCCGCCGGCGGGATCGTGGTCGGCATCCTGTCCCGCGCCGACCGCGACCACGCCAACCCCGATCTGAGCATCGTGATCCCCACCGGAGCCGGCGAGGCGCGCAACACCGTCATCGTGAACTCCGGAGAGGCCGTGATCGTCGTCGGCGGCTCCTGGGGCACCCTCTCCGAGGTCGCCCTCGCCATGCGCCGGGGCCGGGTTCCCGTCGTACAGCTCGGCGGCTGGCGGATCCTCGACCAGCGGGGAGATCCCGTCCCGGGCGTACGGCACGCCGCCTCGCCCGCGGAGGCGCTGGAGCTGACAGGGCTGTGGCCCTGACCCGCGCCGCGCCGTCGCCCCCGTCACCGGGGCATCGCGCCCCGATGCGGCGTCAGCGGACGCGGCCCACGCCGCCGAGCGCGCCCGCCTTGCCTTCCCGCACGAAGGGGTGGTCGGTGTCCGGCCGCCACTCCTGCAGCGGCACCACTCCCGGCTCGACCATGTCGAGGCCGTCGAAGAACGCGCGGATCTGGTCGGACGACCGGGAAGTGGTGCCGGGGACCGAGGTCCGGCTGAAGACCTTGCGGCCCTCCTCCTCCTGGTCATCGCTCAGGTCGCCGAGAGAGCCGTGCGACACGACCAGGTAACCGCCCGGCACGAGCGGGTCTCGAAGCGCGGTGACGATCTTCATGGCCTCGTCGTCGTCCGGGACGAAGTGCAGCACGCCGAGCAGGAGGACGGCGAGCGGCTGGGAGAAGTCGATGTGCTCCCGGACCTCCGGATGCCGCAGCAGCGCCTCGGGGTCGCGCATGTCCGCCTCGACCGCGCGCACCCGCTCGTTCTCGGCGAGGATGGCGCGGGCGTGGACGAGGACGATGGGGTCGTTGTCCACGTAGACGACCCGGGACTCCGGGGCCAGTTCCTGGGCGACCTGGTGGACGTTGCGCTGCGTCGGCAGCCCGGCGCCGACGTCGAGGAACTGGCGGATGCCCTGCCGCGTGAGGTAGGTGACGGCCCGGATCAGGAACTCGCGGTTCTCCCGGGCGATGTCGGGAAGGTTGGGCAGGATCTCGATGATCTTCTCGGCGGCCTCGCGATCCGCCGCGAAATTGTCCTTGCCGCCCAGGTAGTAGTCATACATCCGGGCAACGCTGGGCGTGAACGGGTCGATGCCCGCCGGCGCCTTACGCTCGTCCACAAAACTCCCCTTCGTCGTACATCAAGGATGGTACGGCCTTGATCACTATCAGGGAGAGTTGCGTCATCAGATTGTCATCGAACACCACAAAGCGGCACGAACCGGCTCCCATGCCGCCACCGTCGATCGACGACCTCGCGGACCCTGTGGCCACCCACGTACCGCCCGACAGGATCGGGATTTACGGACAGACCATTACTCATCTCGATGCACGTCTCACAGTCTTGACAGTGCGGGTCGTCCCGCCTACGGTCACGACAACACCCGATGTGCACCCCCACCAAAAATGTTAGCGCTAACACCATGAGGAGCCCCCCACTCATGAGAGCGGTCCCCCCTGTCACAGCTCAGCCCCCACCGCTCGGCGGGAACGCTCCGCGTCGACTCACCCGTACGAACCGCGTCTCCCTCATGGACACCCGCCTCGTGGCCGCCTTAACCGCGCTCCAGAGATGAGCGTCACGCGGCGCCACCGGTAGGACTCGCCTTCACCGCGCCCTCGCGCTCCGGCCCCTCTCCGCGGGACGGTCACGCCGGCCGAGCCACACGCGGGACGCGTCCTCCTCCGCGGACCGGCGGTCCGCCCACCCGCCATCACCCGCTGTTCCCTCGGAATCCACGCCCATGCTCGTCAGGCATTGCCTGACATCACCCCCCATAGGAGTCTTCCGTGCCCAGCAAGCGCCGATACGCGGCGAGCGCTCCGGCGATCTCCCGGCGGTCGAAGGCAGTCCCGCTCGCGACCGTCGGCATGCTGCTCAGCGCCGCCCTCGTTCCCGCGGGCGGTGTGGCCAGTGCCGCCACCGCGTGGTCGCCGAAGCCGTCGTACACCTCGACCGACAAGGGCGACGGCACCTACACCGTGCCGATCACCAACGCCGACGTGCCCGACATCAGCGTGGAGCGCGTCCCCGCCGCCGAGAACAAGGAGCACCGGGACGTCTACTACATGATCAGCACGACGATGCACCTGAGCCCGGGCGCACCGATCATGAAGTCGTACGATCTCGTCAACTGGCAGATCGTCAACTACGTGTTCGACCGGGCGGACATCGGCGACGCGTTCTCGCTGCGCAACGGGCAGAACTCCTACGGCCAGGGCCAGTGGGCGTCGTCCCTGCGCTACCACGACGGCAAGTTCTACGTGGTCTTCAACACCAACAACCTCGGCGGCGCCTACCTCTACAGCACCGACGACGTCGAGAACGGCACATGGAAGCGCACGCCCCTCGGCCGCGGCCTGCACGACCCGTCGCTGTTCTTCGACGACGACGGCACGGCGTACATCTTCTACGGCTCCGGCAGCACGAGCGCCGTACGCCTCAAGTCCGACATGTCGGGCATCGACAAGGACTTTCCGAGCATCTTCGCGGCGAGCGACTACGCCGGCAAGCCGTTCATCGGTGGCCTGTTCGAGGGCGCCCAAGTCTTCCACATCAACGGCTACTACTACGTGGTCATCATCACCTGGCCGTCCGGGCAGGGCCGCCAGGTCGTCATGTTCCGGTCCAAGGACCTGCTCGGGCGCTACACCTCGGCGGACGGCACGAACACCTACGAGGCGCGCGGGGTGCTCAACTCCAACGGCTTCGCCCAGGGCAGCCTCGTGCCGATCTCCCGCAACGGCGGCACCGACTGGTACGGCATGTTCTTCCGCGACAACTTCCCGATCGGGCGCACCCCGGCGCTCATCCCCGCCACATGGCAGGACGGCTGGCCGACCTTCGGCACCAACGGGGTCGTGCCGGTGGGCGGCGCGTTCACCAAGCCGATCACGCTGAGCCCGGAAGAGGAGACCTTCGAGCAGCAGAAGAGCCTCGTCGCCTCCGACGACTTCGCCAACGACGCCCCGCACAAGGCGTACATGGACGAGCAGTGGACGATCCCGCAGCCGCCCACGTACGACGGCTCGCTCATCGGCGTCGAACTGCTGCAGAACCCCGGGTTCGAGTCCGCCGACGTCTCACCGTGGGCCGGTCAGTACGGTGCGACGCTCAGCCGGGACACGACGGACCCGGCCGCGGGCGCGGCGGCGCTGAAGGTGAGCAACCGCACGCTCAACGGCTCCGGCCCGAACCAGTACCTGAACGGGAAGGTGCAGCGCGGTGTGACCTACACCGTGTCCGCGAGGATCAAGTACACCTCCGGCCCGAGCAGCATCCGGTTCAACCTGGTGGCCGACTGGGGTGCGGGCGTCCAGACGATGGCGTCAGGGAACGTTCCCCTCGGCCAGTGGACGACGGTGACGGGCCAGTACACGATCCCGGCGACGGCGAACGTGGACAACTTCAAGTTCGCGGTGGAGACGCCGTGGGCCAACCCGCAGCCGGCGTCGTCGAGCGTGGACTACCTCATCGACGACGTATCGGTCGTCGGGCAGCCGGTGACGACCGAAAGCCCCTCCACGGAGGAGATCGCCCCCAACGGGTCGCGGCTCGACCCGGCGTGGGAGTGGAACCACGCCCCCGACAACCGGTACTGGTCGCTGACCGACCGGGACGGATGGCTGCGACTGACGACCGGCAAGGTGGTCACCGGCAAGTACGTGTACGGCAAGCTCTCCGGCCGGGACGAGCTGACCTGGTTCGAGGAGGCGCGGAACACGCTGTCGCAGCGTACGTTCGGGCCGCGGCAGTCCGTCGAGACCAAGATGGACATCTCCGCCATGAAGAACGGCGACGTCGCCGGCCTGGCCGCCTACAACCGCGGATTCTCGTACGTCGCGGTCAAGCGTGTCGACGGCCGGAACACCCTCGGCGTCGTCAACCGGGGACAGCCGTTCGCGGTCGACATCGACCAGGCGGCGATCGAGAACTTCGTGCCGGGCACGACGGTGTCGCTGGGAGACGCGACCCAGGTGTACGTGAAGGCGGACCTCGACTTCGCGTCGCCGAGCGGGCAGCTGTGGACCACGTTCTACTACAGCCTCGACGGGCTGACGTGGACCAAGCTGGGCGACCGCGTCGGCCCGCAGACGCTGGACGGCAGCCTCTCGCACTTCATGGGGCACCGCGTCGGCCTGTTCGACTACGCGACGAAGGAGAAGGGCGGGCACGTCGACTTCGACTACTACTCGCTCAGCGACACGCTGACCGCGCAGAACAAGCCGCTCGACACGAGCGCGCTCGACGCGGCCATCGCGTACGCGGAGACGCTCGACAAGGGGAGCTACCCGGCCGAGGCCTGGACGGCGATGCGGGACGCGCTCGCCGACGCGAAGGCGGCGCGGGCCGGGCGGTTCGGAAGCCAGAACCAGATCGACGCGCCGGAGCGGGCGCTCAGCTACCAGCTGGCCCGGCTCGGCACGCTCAAGGCGGCCGCGCCGGAGGTCAAGCTCACCGTCACCGCCACCACCCGCTGCATCGGCACCTCGGCGTACGTCGCGGTCACGGCCGTCAACGACTCGGACGCGCCGGCGACGGTGACGCTGACCACCCCGTACGGCACCAAGACGGTGGCCGACGTGGCCCCGGGCAAGCAGGCGTACCAGTCCTTCAACACCCGGGCCGCCCAGATCGACGCCGGCACAGTCACCGTGAAGGGCACCGCCACGATCGACGGCAGGCAGGTCACCTCGGCCTACGACGCCGCCTACCCCGCGGCCTCCTGCCGCTGAGCCGCACACACCGCGGCCGGCGGTGACCACGGTCCCCACCACGAGGACACCCGTTCAGCACAACCGGGGCCGGCCAGCCGGCCGGCCCCCCATGACACGTCGTTCGGATCGCCAGAGCGGGCGGCCGCCCATCCCCATCCGAGGGTGAGCCGACCCGCCCGGGGCCGTCCGTTCATCCCCGGAAAAGTCTGAGGTCAAGGAGGATATTTCGTGTTGAAGCGCGTTGGAAGGGCGGCCCGGCGGCGGGTCGCCGCCGCGGCCGTCGCCGGCGCCCTGCTGGCCGCGGCGGTCGCCGCGACGGCGGGGCCGGTCCAGGCCGCCGGCCCGAACATCATCGTGAACGGCGGGTTCGAGGACGGCCTCACCAGCTGGTTCGTCAACAACGGGAACTCGACCGACGGCGCCACGCTGTCGGCCACGACGGACGCCTACGCCGGATCGAGCGCCGTGCTCGTCACCGGCAGGAAGACGACCGGCTCCGGCCCGATGCAGGACCTGTCCGGCAAGGTGCAGGCCGGCAAGACGTACGCGATCACGGCGCGGGTCAAGTACGAGAACCCGAACAGCCCGGCGACCAAGCAGTTCTTCGCCACCATGCACTACGGCGGCTCGACGTACACGAACGTCGGCACGGTGACGGTGGCGCGCGGGCAGTGGGGGCTCGTCCAGGGCACGTTCACGATCCCCGCGAGCCAGAGCGTCGCGACCGCCAGGCTCTTCATCGAGACGCCCTGGACGTCGAACCCGGCGAGTGACCCGAACACTCACCTGATGGACTTCAAGGTCGACGACGTGTCCGTCTCCGAGTTCGTGCCGTCGACGACCATCGAGGCGCTCGGCAAGAACCCCGGCGAGGGCAACCCACTCATCTCGCACAAGTTCGGCGCGGACGGCAACGCCTTCGTCCACAACGGCCGCGTGTACATCTACATGACCAACGACACGCAGGAGTACAAGCCGGGTCCCACCGGGGTCTCCTCCACCAACACCTATGCCAGCATCAACACGATCACGGTCATCTCGTCCGACGACCTCGTGAACTGGGTCGACCACGGCGAGATCCCCGTCGCGGGCCCGAACGGGGTCGCCCGCTACGCGAACAACTCGTGGGCCCCCGCCATGGAGAGCAAGGTCGTCGGCGGCAAGGAGAAGTTCTTCCTCTACTTCGCCAACAACGGCGGCGGCTCGGGCGTCATCGTCGGCGACTCGCCGGTCGGCCCCTGGCACGACGAGCGCGGCAACCTGCTCATCACGAGCGCGACGCCGGGCGCGTCCAACGGCATCAACTGGCTGTTCGACCCGGGCGTGTTCATCGACGACGACGGTCAGGGCTACCTCGTCTTCGGCGGTGGCGGCGACGACGGGTCGCGCAGCGCCGAGAACACCAACCACCCGAAGTCCACCCGCGTGATCAGGCTCGGCGACGACATGATCAGCACGAAGGGCTCGGCGGAGGTCATCGACGCGCCGCTCGTGTTCGAGGCGGGCCACCTGTTCAAGCGCGAGGGCAAGTACTACTACTCGTACTCGTCGAACTTCGGGTTCGGCGGCCCCGTCGACCCCAACGGCCCGCCGACCGGCGCGATCGCCTACCTCATGGCCGACAGCCCGATGGGCCCCTGGACGCCCGAGACGTACAAGGGCATCATCTTCAAGAACCCCGGCACCTACTTCGGCGCCGGCGGCAACAACCACCAGTCGGTGTTCAAGCTCGGCGACCAGTACTACTTCACCTACCACGCCCAGACGCTCAACAGCCGCATCACGGGCGGCGCCACCCAGGGCTTCCGCAGCCCCCACCTCGCCAAGCTCGACTTCAACGCGGACGGCACGATCAAGGAGGTGAAGGGCGACTACAAGGGCGTCGAGCAGGTCCGCAACCTCAACCCCTACCGCGTGATCGAGGCCGAGACGATCGCCTGGCAGCAGGGCATCGCGACGAAGAAAATCGACGGCGCCTCCGAGGAGTTCGGCGCGCAGGCTCCGAACCTCGTGGTGCACGACATCGACAACGGCGACTGGACCTCGCTCGCGAAGGTCGACTTCGGCACGGCCGGCGCCACCGGCGTCACCGCGAAGGTGCGCCCGCTCGTGGCCGGCGGCAAGATCCAGGTCCGCCTGGACGGCCGCACCTCGCCCGTGGTCGCGACCATCCCCGTCGACGCGCCGCTCGGCGAGTGGACGAAGCTGACCGCCGTGCTCGACGGCGTCACCGGCGTGCACGATGTGTACTTCACCTACGCCGGGCCCGAGGGCGCGGACCTCTTCGAGATCGACTCGTGGTCCTTCGCCACCACCTCGCAGGAGGTCAAGCTGACCGTGACGGCCGCGCCGCGCTGCATCGGCAGCTCGGTGTACGTCGCCGTGACGGCCGTCAACGACGGCGACGCGCCGGCCACGATCGAGCTGAACACCCCGTTCGGCAAGAAGACGGTGGCCGACGTGGCTCCGGGCAAGCAGGCCTACCAGTCCTTCAACACCCGGACCGCCCAGATCGACGCCGGCAAGGTCACCGTGACCGGCACCGCGACGATCGACGGCAAGCAGGTCACCACGTCCTACGACACCAACTACACCGCGGCCGGCTGCCGCTGAGCTGCTTACACGGCGGTCAGCTGCCGCTGACCGCGCCGGCGGTGACCACGGTCTCCACGACGTGGACATCGCCGAGGTGTGTCTGACAAATCAGCCCTCTGCTCGCGTGGCCGGCATTTCGCCAGACACGCGCCGCCACAACCGGGGCCGGCCGGCCGAACAGCCGGCCGGCCCCGCCCCCCATGACTGGAGCGAACATGAAAATCAACAAGACCACGCAGCTGCTCGCCGCGTCGGTGCTTGGCGTCACGCTCGTCGGCGCCGCCATGACGAGTCCGGCGCTGGCCGACGACAACCCCGGCAGCGGCATCGACGTGTCGGTGAAGATCGAGCCCACGACCACGCCCGGTCAGCTGTCGATGACGGTG
>NZ_JBFBIP010000044.1:0-18978 GCF_040685655.1 Microbispora sp. NPDC088329 | reverse complement strand
CCAGGTCACCATCCACGCCTCATCCGAAGCGCGTGGGTCGGGCACGTACCGGACGGGCAGCAACCGCCACGACGCGCCCTCCAGGGCGAGGCCGGTCTCCTCGGTCAGCTCGCGGATCGCCGCGTGCAGGGCGTCCTCGCCGGGGTCGACCTTCCCGCCGGGGACCGCCCAGCCGTGGTCGTCGCCCCGCTCGATCATCAGCAGCCACCGGCCGCCGCGGTGGTGGGCGGTCACGATGGCGTCGGCGGCCTGCTGCTCGCCCCAGTGGCCGAGCTCGCCTCGGCCATGCCGGATCCCGGTCGGTGCGCAGGGGTTGAGCGGGCGGCCGTCGACCACGCGGAACGGGATCGCGGCGGCGGCCTGCCGGGGCGCCCAGTCGATGTGCCGGGGGTCGGTGGTCGGGTCGGCCCATCCTTCGGTGACGCCGCGGCCGAGGACGTCGGGGTGGGTGTAGGTGTCGGTCATGATGGGAGTGCCTCCTTTGGCGGGGGTGCGGGCGCGGCCGGCGTGAGCGTTCTTGGCGGGACAGTCACGCTGGTACGCGCCCGTCGTGCGTCAGCGTGTGACCACGGGCTTGTCGAGGTCCCGGTGGCTCAGGGCCACGTCGATGCCGCGGGCGCGGAGCCGGTTGGCGAGGTGCTGGGCGAAGACGGGGGCGCGGTGGCGGCCGCCGGCGCATCCGGCGGCGATGGTCGCGCCGTCGGCGGACGGCCCGGACAGCAGCGCGGCCACGGCGGCGGCGGTCGCGTCCAGCAGCGGGAGGATGCCGGGGGTGCCGAGGACGGTGGTGAGGACCGGCTCGTCGTGGGCGGTCATGTGCCGTAGCTCGGGTGAGATGTGCGGGTCGCGGAAGTGGTGGCGCAGGTCGATCGTCAGGTGCGCCGGGGGCTGGTCGCCGTGCAGGTAGCCGAACGAGACGATCTCGACGGTGGGGCTGGGCATGGGGTCCTCCGTGCGTGTGGTGGATGGGTTCACTTGCCGGGCCGGTAGCCCCAGGCGGGCAGCCAGCGCCATTGCCAGGGCCAGCAGCGGCCGCCGGCGAGGACCTGGTGGGCGTGGCGGTGCCCGCGGCTGCCGACGCGGTGGCCGGTGGAGGTGCAGCGCAGCAGCGAGCCCCAGCGCAGCCGCCGGCGCGGCCGCGGCCCGCAGTCCGCGGCGAGGACGGCGCGGAACCGCTGAATGGCGGTGGGGTGGCTGGAGGCGATCCAGCCGCCGCACCGGTACACGGCGCTCTCGTCGGCGCCGATGTCGCGCAGCATGGCGGCCATGGCCGCGTACCCGTCCATGCCCGCCTGATCCAGCAGGGTCACGGCGTGCCGGTCGGCGGCGAGTTCCTTCTGGCGCTGCCACCGGGTGCCGACCAGGTGCGCGGCGGCGGACAGCGCGGCGGCCGCGTACCCGGCCACCAAGGGGCCGTCGGCGGCGATGACGGCGGCCAGGCCCAGAGCGGACAGGCCGCAGACACGCTCGGCCCAGACGGTGCGCTGCTCGGTCTCGTGTCCGAGCACGATGTGGGCGAGCTCGTGGGCGACGGTGGCGGCCAGGACCTTATCGGAGCCGTCCAGGAGATTTGCCCCGAGCTCGACCAGCGGGGTGCGGTGGCAGTCGGTGCGGACCGCGACGGCGTTGTCCTCCAAGTCGTGATTGACGAGCACGGCAACGGCGGGCAGGTCGGCGGCGCGGCTGAGGGAACCCACGAGAGCGGTCAGAGCGGCGGGGTCAGCGCCGGCGGCCGTTCGTAGCCCCTCGGCGTCGCTCACCTGGTAGGCGTCACCTCGACGGGTCAGCAGCCCGGCCTTGACGCGCTGGGTGAGCTGCCGGTGCAGCCATGCCTTGGAGCGGCCGGTGACGATGAGGACGCCGGCGAGGTCGTGGGGCATGAACGTCTCGCCGGGGCCGTCGCCAGCCAGGGCGGCGAGGGTGCGGTCGAGCACGGCGGCCGCGCGGGCGGGGCCGAGCGGAGGAGCGGCTGCGGGTTCGGTGGCGGGCATGGTGGGCCTCCTTCAATGGGTGTCACGGGGTTGGGCGAGGGTGTCACGCCGCCTGTCACGGGCGGCGATTTGTGACGGTTTGTCTGCTGTCACGGGGGTGTCACGGGGTGTCACGGAGGGGGTGTCACGGGGTGTCACGGGGCCGGTGACCTGTAGTTCTCTGCTGTCACGGCCGGTGTGACACCCCCAGCCCCCTGTCACGGGCGCTGCTCCGGGATCGCACCCGCGCCGACGCGACCCCGGATGATCTTGGGTTAGGCGGCGGGCGCGAGGACGCGCACGCGGTACGGCTTCTTCTCCTCGGGGTCGTAGGCCAGCTCTCCGGCCTCGATCCGGGCCTTGAGTTGCTTTTGGAGCCACGGCCGGCTCAAGCCGGTCGACGCCAGGACGCCACCGAGATCCGCCGGGCCGAACGGTCGGCCGTCCGCGAACCCGGCGAGCGTGCGGTTCAGGACCATGCGCGCGTCCTCGGGGCTCATCTTGGGGCCGCCGAGCGGGATGTCGGGCACGTCCTGCAGCGGGGCCTCGGGGTCGATCGGGTTGGCCGCGTCGTCTGCGTCCAGCTCGGGGTCCGGGGCCAGGTATTCGCGGGTCACGCCGGTCACCTTCACGTCGTCGTCCATCTCGTCCTCCTGGCGCTCGCCGCCGGCGACCGCGGCGGGTTTCGCGCCGGCGATCCGGGCGAGCAGCTTGGCTGTGATCGGGTCGACCGGCCGGGCCGAGGCGGGGTACTGGGCGCAGTGCGCGGCGAAGTTCGCGACCCGGTCCCGGTTCGTCGGGCCCCAGTCGTAGAACCGCATCGGCATCGCGATCCGGTCGCGGGGCACGCCCTGGGCGTCGGCGTAGGCCATACCGGGGTAGTTCGATCGCCACTGCTCGGGGTGCGCTTCGGCCTTTTCCTGTTCGTCGGTCAGGCCCCATCCGGCGTCGTGCGCGGACTCGACGCCGCCGCAGATCTTGCCACCGCCCTGACCCTTGACGATCGTCGGCATCTGCGTGTGGTCGGCGCGCTGGAGCGACCAGGCGAACCCGCCACCGGCCGAGCGGAGCATGCGGGCGAGGTTGATGAACTCCTCCATGTCGATGTGCTCGAACACGTCGGCGGCCTCCTCCAGCCACACCTCCAGGTAGGTGTAACCGCAGTCCTCCTCCCACGCGATGAGGCCCTTATCGCCGAACTCGGCCAGGCGCTCGGCCGCCCACTCGGGCAGCCACTTGGTGAACAGATCCCGCGCACTCGGCTTCTTGGTGACCGCGCCGTGCAGCGCGGGCCGGGCCGGGGCGACGGTCTGCTCGCCCTTGGTGATGTCGACGACCACGAGCGCGCCGTCCTTACGGGTGACGAACTCGCCCCAGATGCCCCAGGCGATGGCCGTGGTCTTGGCGGCGCCGGTCATGCCCATGACCTGCAGGTGCTGACCGACGACTCCGAGGCCGAACGTGCTGCCGTCCTGGAACATCGCGACCTGGAGGGGCTTGGCGACGCTCTCGCCGGCGGCGGACGGGCCGGGCCACGGGATCGGGTTCTCCAGCAGCAGCGGGTTGGACAGGGTGACCGTCGGCTGGCCCGCGTTGTTGCGGTTCACGGTCGCGGTCAGGCTGCCGACCGGCAGGCCGTGCTTGGCCTCGATCCCGGCGAGGGCCTTTTGCAGGTCGTCGGTGGTGTCACCGCCGCCGAGCTCCACCGTGCCCTTGATCGCGGTCGGGCTCACCTTGACGTTGCGCACCGCCTCCACCTGCACTTGGTCCTGCCCGTCGGTGAACAGGGCTTTGAACAGCGAGCCGGGGCCGCCGGGGGCGAGCATCGTGCCCTCGGGGTCGATCTTCGGACGGATGATGTTGCGGACGTTCCACAGCGCGGCGAGCGTGCCGCCCGCCCAGATCCACAGGTCAATCGTCGGGTGCGCGGTCGGGCCGGTGATGGTCGCGGCCAGCAGGTACCCGGACGCCGCCGCGGCGGTGCCGGTCGACTGGACACGGCCCAGGACATGACGCCACCGGGACACCAGCCAGGTCGCGGCGGTCACCACACCGCCGGAGACGGTCAGGCCGGCGGCGGCCCACGGGCTCGCGCCCCACATCTCGTGCAGGCCGTAGGCGGGAACCATCAGGCCCGCGCCGAGCAGCCACGGCACGGTGTGCGGCGCGGCAACGTGGGCCGCCTTGGCGACCAGGTCGCTGAGGATGCCGCCCTTGTACGTGACCACGCCACCCTCACGCACGGCCGCCGTGGTCGCCTTGGTCGCGGTCTTGCTTCCCATCGTCTGCTCTCCGTTTCGTGCGGTCGAGGTGCGGGCCCGTGGCCTGGTCACTCGTCAAACTTGAATTGCTTCTTCGCCTTCTCGGGGCTGGTGCCGAGGGCCGGGGCGAACTGGACCATGAAGTCGGTCCACAGGCGGGTCATCTCTGCGGCCGATCCGCGCTGCAGCTCGGCGGCGCGGGCGCAGCGCTTGGCGATCCGCTTCGCGCGGATCTTCACATCCAGGCCGACCAGCCAGGGGTTGCCCTTGCCGGTCGCGACCAGCACGGCCTGGATCTCCTCGGCGCCGAACTCCAGCTCGCGGGCGAAGTCGCGGGCCAGCCGCCGGGACTCGTCCACGTACTTGCGCAGGGCGCTGGTCGAGCGGATCTCGATCGTGGACAGCTCGGGGATACGGCTGGCGCCCGTCGGGTCACTCATCGACTCGGGTCTCCTTGGACGGGACGGCGGGCCGCCGGGTGAGGATCTGCGTGGCGACCCAGGACAGGGGCGGCCAACCGAGTCGAGCCCCGATGAGGTCGACCAGGTTGACCAGGACAGGGCCGCCGATGACGACCCCGCAGAAGATCAGGAACGGGGGCCAGCCGAGGATCAGCCCGACCGGGATGGACGTGGCTGCCATCACGGGGACGGCCAGCACACCGACCAGGACCGAAGGGCGGAGAGCCTCGCGGATCTGCTGGCCGAGCCTGCGCCACGGGTTGCGCTCGGGAGCATCCGTGATCACGTAGACCAACCTCTCTCGGGACATCAGCGCCTCCCAGCGCGGACGGTGAGGGTCAGGCCGGCCACAGCACCGGACAACCAGCAGGCGAGCGCGTCGGGGGCGACGGTGAAGCGGTGAAGCAGCACGTACGCGATCCACGAGAGGGTCGCGGCGAGGAACAGGCGGCCGACCACCTTCTCGGCGCTGCTGGAGCTGACGCGGGCCTTCCCGGTGCGGGCCATCACTCCGCCCCCCAATCGAGGCGCACCCAGGCCGTACGGCCGGTCTCGGTCGTGGTGACCTCGTAGGCGTCGGCCAGCGCTGCGACCAGGTCCAGGCCGTGCCCGCCCTCACCGAGCGGGCGCATCGCCGGGACCAGCGCCGGCCCCTGGTCGGCCACCGCCACGGCGACCGAGGACGGCTCGACGTCGACCAGGACCACGAACGTCCCGCCCGGGACGCCGGACGCGGAGTGCAGCACGGCGTTGGTGGCCAGCTCGGACACGACCAGGGCGACCTCATCGACGCGCGGGCAACCGGCGGGCAGGCACCCGGCCGCGAACTCCCGGGCCTGGCTCACGCTCTCCGGCAGGCCGGGCAACGCCAGGGCCTGCGCGCGGGTGCGGGTGGCGGGTGTCATGCCGCACCTCGCAGTACCTCGGCGAGCTCGGCGTTCCAGTCGATCCGCTCGTGCTCGCCGCCCATCGGCACCGCCTCGAACGTCCGGGCCAGGAACCGGGCGAGAGTCTCGCGGGGGGCATGCAGCGCCAGCCCGGCGCCCTCCACGAGCGGGTGCAGGGTGAAAGTCACCCAGTCCTCGGCCTCGGCAGGCTCAATGCGGATGTCGCACTCACCCGCCGGCTTGTCCATCCCGTCGAACAGCAGCGTGCGGGCGAACTGCCAGGTGATGCCGTCCTCGCAGGTGCCGGACGGGCCGGGGAAGGCCAGCAGGACCGCGTATGGGTCGTCGGCGTTGTAGTGCAGCCGGGCCGTGATCGGCACGGCGGGGGCATCGGAGGCGGCGGGCCACATCGTGACCGGCATCGAGGTGTGGCGGATCATGCCGCGACCTCCTCGGCCTCATCGTCGTCCGCAGCCGCCGGTGCGTCCGTACGGGCGGTCTCCTCGGCGGTGTCCGTACGGGCCTCAGCGAGCCGTACGGGAGCGGGCGTACGAGTCTCCGTACGGTCGGCCTCCGGCTCCTCTGTACGGGACGCGGGGACGTCGGCGTGCGGGCCATCCGTACGGGCGTGCGCGGGCTGTACGGCCGTCTCGGCGGTTCCCGTACGGGAGTCCTCCGCGAGGGCGTCGTCATCCGTACGGAACACCGCAGTCCGGGCATCCCGTACGGCCTTCTCGCACCACGACCGGCTGTAGCCCGTCCGCTCCATCAAGGCCGCATAGTCCGGGGCCCAACGGTCCCCACGCTCCGCAGCGCCGAGGATCTCGCTGGTCAGCTCGGCGACCACCGCCTCCCGGTCAACGGGCGCGGCCGGGCGAGTGACAGCCGTGCGTACCTCGGTGCCGGAGGCCTGCGTACGGGCCAGAGTCCGTACGGGCTGCTCGGCGTCCTGCCGTACGGCCCGCACGCCGGAGGCGTCCGTACGGTCCTCAGCGGTCCGTACGGCGGGCTGCAGCGCGGGCTGCGCGGGCTCAGGTGCGAGGCCCGTACGCGGCGCCGCGTCCTCACGTACGGGTGCGGGCGCATCCGTACGCTCGGCCTCCGTACGGGCCTCCTGCGCGGCCCCGTACGCCTTCCGTACGGCCTCGGTGATCTGGTGCCGCAGCGTGGTCACAGCCTCGGCCGCACAGAACACGATGGCCGGCGGCACCGAGTGCAGCAGGATCTTCGCCGGGTCCAGGGCCGCCCACGCGCTCCAGGTATTCATCGCGTACGTACAGGCGAGCGCGACCCACTTCGTGCGGCGCACCCACGGCCCGGCGTGGATCTGGTAGCGGGCGATGACCTGTTCGCCGAGCAGCACGCCGACCAGGACCAGGGAGACCATGGGGTCGAGCAGCCAGGCGATCCACCAGGCGACGTCGTTGTTGGTCGCGCCTTCCGAGGCGAAGGCCTGGACGTTGGCCATGGTGAACAGCAGACCGAGGATGAGGCCGGTCCAGATGAGCCGGTCGACGCGGGTCCGCATCCGCTCGATGCGGTAGGCCACGACGTCGGGGTTGGTGTCGTAGGCGCGGACGTCGGCGGCGGCCCGGGCGGCGGACGCGAGCTTCTCAGCCTTCGTGCGGGGGCGGCGGGCGATGGCAGTCATCAGGCGCTCACCGCCTCAGCGGCGGCGGAGGCCTGCACGGCGGGGACCTCGAGCGCGGCGCGGACGTCGGACTCGCGGTAGCGGAGCAGTCGGCCGCCGGGGGTGCGGATGCCCGCGATACGGCCCTCGCGGGCCCAGCGGACAACGGTCTTGGGGTCGACACGAAACACGGCCGCCACCTCATCGGAGGTCAGCAGGCGTTCCGTGATCGTGCAGGCATCAGCGACAATGCGCATGAGTCGGTTCCCTTCAAGTCTCGACTCACGCGGCCTCGGTGCTGGACACACCGAGGCCGCACTGCTGTGCGGGGCTCTTGCCTACGGCCCGGTGGATGGACAGGCCACCGGCCGCTTCTCCCTCCCTCCTGAATCGGACTCTGGTCACTCCGGGACCGACCAGATCATTTAGGGGGCGATAGTCTTGGGACAATCGTCATAGTCGCCTGTCGGTGGCATCCTGTCAATTGTCCCAAGACAATTTCAGACGGAAGGAGGTGTTGTGCGATGGCCGTGCACTCCCGCTATCTGGACATCGCCGCCCAGATCCGGGCACGCATCGAGGCCGACGAGTGGGAACCCGGTGCAAAGCTGCCCCGCCTGGACGACTTCGCGAAGCAGTACGACGCGAACCGCGACACGATCGGCCGTGCGATCGGTGTGCTGGAGACAGAGGGCTACGTCTGGGCCGTCCAGGGGCGGGGAATCATCGTCCGCCATGGCATGATGCGCCTGCGCAGGCCCCGGGGGAACCTTGTGAAGCGCAACGTAGCCACCGACAGCCCGGGCTACTCGTTCCCCTCTGCCTCAGGGCAGGAAGTGTGGAAGCACCACATCACGCCGGTCGCGTCCGAAGAGCCGCTGACCGATCCGCGAATCGCGAAGCTGCTCGGCGTGGCGGTAGGCACGCCGTGCATGCGCCGCTTCCGAGTCACCGGACCGGAGTCGGAACCGCCCTTCCAAATCAACATCTCGTGGATCCACCCACGGGGGGCCGAGTCCGCTCCCGAGGTTGGCTCTCAAGCCCCCGGCCCGGGCGACTGGCTGTACCGCCTGGAGAAGGCCGGCCACTGGCCCATCAGCTGGATGGAGATTCACCGGGCCCGTATGCCCACCAAGGATGAGGCCGCTTTGCTGGAGATCCCGACCAGCCTGCCGGTGTTGGAGATCGTGCGAGTGGGCACCTCGGGCGGCGATGGCCAGCCCATCGAGGTCACGGAGTACATCGTGGCCAGCGACCGCGTCGAGACGGTGCATGTCCTGCACCGTGACGAGTCCGCGCAGGATCCATGGCCCGAGGACGCCGAGGGCCTCGACGAGCCCGAGACGGGCAGGTGAACCATGCCCCTCACTGTTGACGCCGCCGCTCGTTCCGACGTCGGGCTCGTGCGCCAGCGCAACGAGGACACCGTCTATGCAGGGCGGCACCTGTTCGCGGTCGCCGATGGTCTCGGCGGCCACGTCGCCGGCGACATCGCCAGCACCACGGCAGTCGACGCCCTGAAGCCGTACGACCACCAGGCCGACCCGGCATGCCTGCCTGCCACCCTCGGCCGCGCGGTCCACGCCGCGAACGAGGCGCTACGCCGCAAGGTCGACGCTAATCCGGGCCTGGAGGGCATGGGCACCACCCTGGTCGCGCTGCTGTGGTCGGGAACCACTGCGGTCGTGGCGAACGTGGGCGACTCGCGGGTGTACGTGCTGCGCCGCGGGGACTCGCGTCTCGTCCAGCTCACCGAGGACCACACCTACGGCAACCTGGTCGCCGATGCCGCCGACGTTCCGCGTCTACCCGAGCGCATCTCCCGGTTCCTCGACGGCCGGGCGGACGGACGGTCCCCAGACCTCACCACTCGACCCCTGCAGCCGGGTGACCGGTTCCTGCTGTGCTCGGACGGGCTGAGCGGAGTCGTCGCGCGCGAGCAGCTGCGCGACATCCTGCGTGAGTCCGGAGGGCCAGCGGAAGCGGCGGACCGTCTCGTTGCAGCGGCCACCAACCACGGCGGCCCGGACAACATCAGCGTGATCGTCATCGACGTGCGGGACGGCCAGGAGGCGGCCTGAGCAACGCGAACGGCCCGGCGGGTAAACTCCGGCCGGGCCGTTCGCATGTCTGCGTATCCAGGGCTTACGCATATCTTGCTTCGACGTCATGGCGTCGTGACGTCACGACTTCATGGCTTCACGACTTCAGAGCGGCGAGCAATGCCCGGCGGACGTCGGCCCGCTCGCGGGCGGCCTGCAGGAGTGCCCGCACAACTTCGGACTTGTCGAGCTTGGTCCTGCCCAGCTCGCGACGCAGAGACAGAAGCCACTCGTCAATCTCGGTGTACTCGTCCGGGTCGAACCGGACGGTGAGCGCCACCGCGTCGGCGGCCGCGGGCGCACCACGCCGCGGCCTCGCTGGGGTACGCGGCCGGGTCGCCTTTCGTGAGGCCGTGACGTCGTGGCCCCGTGGCGTCGTGACGTCACGACGTACCGGCGTCACGCCTTCATGAGCCCGTGACGTCTCGGCTTCAGTGGACGCAGGCTGAGCGGCCGTTTCGGCGTCTGAGCTGGTCTCGGCGGGCGCTGGCTCCGGCGTGCGTCTGGGAATCGGCGGCGGCTTCGGCGGTTCGTCGTCGGCGATCAGATCGGCGATGCTCTTGCGGGCCATGCTCACCCTCCAGGCCGGATCTGTCCGAGCTGCATCAGCATCTCCGTGTGGACGCGGCGGATGTCCTCGCGGGCGTTGACCGCGTTACGGCCACCCCGGTACTGCGTGATCATCACGCCTTCCACGTGGGCCTGAGAGTGCGCGCTGTACTCCCGGACGAACGAGCGGAACCGGGGCAGGGCGAGCTTGTCGAGCGTGGCCTGCGCGTCCTCCAGGGGGCCGGTGCCGCGCCGGGGGTCGACGCGGTTAATCAGCACCCGGTACGGCACACCCCGGTCCGCACACAGGGCGGCCGTACGCCTGGTAGGCGTCACGTAGAACGGGTCATGCACGTAGGGGATAACGACAAAATCCGCCTGATCGAGCACAGCGCTGAGCACGTCGTGCCCCTCCAGGCTGCCCGGGCAATCCACCAGGATCAGGTCGACGCCCCGGACCTTCCGCAGCTTGGCCAGGTGCGCCGGGTCAGTGTCTGCCGTGTAGTCAAAGGGGAGACTCTGGCCGGCACGCTCGGCCCGGTCGGCGACCTCGGCGGTAGTCGACTGCGGGTCGATGTCCACCAGGAACGCGCGCCCGCTGGCGTCCGCGGTGACGGCGGCCAAGCCCATCGACAGGAGGCTCTTGCCGACGCCGCCCTTCTGGTTGGCAACAGCGATGACCCACGGGTCCGCCAGCTCGGCGGCCGCACCGTCTGAGGCGAGCTGAGTGGTCACGAGGCGCTCCTAGCGAGGCGGTCGGCGACCTGGTCACGGGAGGCGAGCGCCGCGTCGATGAGCGCGGCCAGGACCTCATGCTTCGGCCGGCGGGTCGCGAAGTGGAGGTCGTCCACGGCAGCGGCCAGGGCGTGCGCCGTGGCGGCAGGCATGTACCACGACCGGCGCACCGCGGGCTGACCGGCAGAGGCCGGGGCGGGGGCATTCGGATGCTTCATGCCGGGCACGCTAGCGGCACCAGGTAGCGGTGTCTCGCACCTGTCGCACTTGCCGTCATGGCGTCGTGGCGTCGTGGCGTCACGAATTCACCAACAGGGCAGGTTATGAGCAGTGCCGGGGGCCGACGTAGGAGGTCCGCGGCGGCGATCGCCCCGGCCCGGTACGGCGGGCGCCGGAGTGGGCGATCGTCACGGCCTCAGCCCGGACCCCCTACCCTGCTTCGTAGAAGCGTTCGGCGTTGTGGTAGTCCACCTGGCCGGTCACCTGCGCAACGACGCACCGCTCGTGCGGGGTGGTAGTGACGAGGAGACCCTCGTCCGGGTCAATCTGGTGCATGGCGATCCCGTCGTCGGCTCGCAGGGTCAGGGCGAGTGCGCGTCATCCTCGCATCCGGCGGGGACAGCAGGTCCCGACTGCCCGGGAGGCGATGCTCGTCTCGGCGGCCGCCGTGACTCCCCCTCTGTGGCGGGCTGATGAGGCCCAGAAGTCTGACCTTCCTGCTACCAGCCCAGAAGTGGATCTCTGGCCTACCTTGCGCCCATGAGCCTCCAACGAGCCGACTTCTACGCGGCCAAAGCCGACCACTACATCGCAGGCACCTACGACGGGAGCGACGGAGATCGCATCGCTCGCGCGATCGCCGCGCAGGCATCCGCCACGCTTGCCGTTGCTTCTGCTCTCCAAGAGGTCGCCGAAGCGCTGAGATCCATTGCAGAAGGCCAGTGACGCCCGTCGTCACTGCAATGCCTGGGTGTTGGGGGTCGCTCGGGTGGGCTCGGTCTTTCGGCAATTGGGCCGGAGGGCCTATGAGTCGGGGAGCGCGTGGCCAATCTAAGCCGGTGGGCCACTGGTGGGGTATCGGCCGGGCCATTGGGCGGGGTGTTGGCCGGCACCTTCTGCGGGGGCGGCGGAGCGCGGGCGGCGCCGGCCGGGACCGGCCCCCAGGCCGCATGCCCGGCCGGCAGGCCGCCAAGCGCGCGGGCCGCCCCCTCCAGGCGACCCGCAGCTTGATCCCTATGAGAAGAATTCGGCAACTGCTGGACAGAAGGCCATGTTCTCCTGGAAGTCCCTCATCCCCTCGATGACAGGACACGACGATGAGCGACAACTGGATGATCGGTCCCGGCGCCCATGAGAACACCGCAGTAAACGCCCTGGGCGACAAGAGGACCGAGGAGGCGAAGGTGTGGGCGATCCTCGCGCTGGCCTCTGCGGTCAACCGCCTGGCGGAGGCGCAGGAGGCCATCGCGAACGGCTGAGCCTCGCTGCGTCTTTCGGCAATGTGAAGCGGCCCGCCCCTGAAGGGACGGGCCGCCTTGATCTCGTAGAGAAAATTTGCATTCGATCATGACGCCGAGAGCTCGATGGGCTACCCCGCTAATTTCTGCACTCAGCCTCCTCGAGGGCCGAACGCACGGACCCGGTCCTCGTGGGGCGGGTAGTACACCGACGTCTGCGCCATCTCAGGATGCTCCCGGTACAACGCGTTCTCCAGCTCGGTACGAGCAGCCTCTATGGCACCGACTGCCTCCTCCAGCTTCTTCGCCGGAACCGCCGGCGGCCCTGACCGGGGGTACGCGTTGGCGAGCTGGACGTGTCGGTGAAGGAGTTCGTCACGCATCGACGCGAGGGCACGGCCCATCTCGACGTGCTCCTCAAAGGTTAATCTCGGCTTCCTTGGCATTGGATGAGCATCCCCCACCCGAACGACCAATGGCGATAACCCGAGCACCGACAGCTCGCTAACGCCACTGGCCGTTCGGGTGCTGCTCAAGCCCCGGCGCCGCTCCCGCCCGCGCCCGCGTAAGACCTGTCGCGACAGTCGTGAAACTCGGCGACGTTGGGGCCCCGCTCTGCCCAAGCTTCTCGCGCGGGTGCGCGCCCGCGCGAGTGTTCGGAGTGTCCTCACGTGCGCGTAGGGGGCGTGTGAAACGCGCAAAACCGCTCTCAGCGGCGGGTGCGGCGGCTCTCCCGCCAGGCGTGCCCCACGGCGGCGGCCCGGGTCGCCTGCCGAGGTGCCAAGCCGGGGAGCCGGTGCGGTGGCGGGCCTCCCATCCGGAGGTGCGGCCGGTCGCCCCCAGGTGCGGCCGCACGGTGCCGAACAGGTCGCCGGCCACGATGACGGCATAGGACCCGCCCAGGTCTCCAGTCCTGACCACCTGGACGGTGGCGAGTTCGTCATCGATGTACCAGCGGTGCCGGGCGAGGGAATCACGAGTCGACCAGGGTTTCATCACGGGTGATTCGTCACGCGCTGGGGTCACGGCGGGCGCGTGCTCCGCCTCGACGGCAGCGGCCGGAGCCGTGGGTATAAGCGCGGGTGTGACGGCGGGGACCGAAGTCAGCCGATCGTGACACCTCAGCCCGGCGACTACTCCGGCCCGGTGGTGTCCTGTGCACGATCGACGTCCGTAACGATCCCGTCGCCGTCTACGAGGCGCTCGTCGCGCTACAGACCAGGCACCGCCTCACGCGCATGCGTAGGGGTGTCGGAAAAGACAGGGCCCACGCGCGCGTGAGCGACGGTTTTGTCGGGTTTGTCTCCGCTCTCGTGACGTTCAGCGAGGGCCGTCGATGCTGAGGCGCGCAGGGTGGTTGCTGGCGAACCGCCGGCACTTGGGCGCGCTGAACCTGAGGTGTGACCCCCGGTTGCGAGTTTACGAGATCCCACGTGGGCCGCTTGGCCTAGGCTTTGCTTCGTTCGCCAACGGCGGCAGCTCTCGCCCCTCACGGTCGCTCCGACTGCAGGGGGTCGACCGCCGGGCCCATGGTCGACCCCCGTCGATCGCATTGGGTTCCGGGGAGAGGAACAGATGCCTGCCCGCAAGAGGCGGAAGCGCCGTCGTCGGCAAAGTCATTGGTGGGATGTGGTGCTGCTCGCGCTGCGAGCGGTCCTGACCCTCATCGACTGGCTGATAAACGGAGGCGGGCCCAAGTGAGCGTTCGCCCACTTGGACCCGCGAGGTAACACGCAAGCTGCCCCCGGCTAAGGCTTCCAACCGGTCGGGGGCACCTTGCTGTCTGGGCTCAGAGTATCCAAGAAAAGTTTGTTTTTATGAGCATCCCTGGGAGACCCGGGAAGCAGCGTTCGTGGCTCTCCGACGACTACAGGGCCGGGGAAGGCCATCCCCGTTCGCGCGCGTGCGCGCGTAGGAGCACCGAAAAACCCTAAGAGGTCCTGAATGCCCAGCCGGGCAGCTTAGGGGCTGTGGTGCGGATCTGAGGGCCGCAGGGGCACCGGGTCACCAGCGGCCGCCCGCTCTCGCGCGTACGCGCGTACGCGTGTCGAAAAACTCCGGGCCTTGGTCATGACAGTTGCGGGTCGGGCGACCTCGCGTAGCCGAGACGGTCATGAGGCAGCGGCGGGCCGGCCGCCATGACGACGACCGGCCCATTGGTTCCCCTGTGTCAGTGCGTCAGATCCTGGTGGGGATCAGCCCAGTGAGGTCGACCCCCACCTTGAGCGCCAAGATCGTCAGCAGAATGAAGATCACGGCGAAAAAGCCGCGCTTCATCCCGGGCGTCAACTCGAAGATGATCTTCTCGTTATCCCGGCTGTTCGCCGCAGGCGCTGGCGGCTGGGGCAGAGCGGGCGGGACAACTACCACGATCATGGGGTAGGGCATGGCTGGGGGAGGGACGTCGCCTGGGACGTCCGAGGGGGTGTTGGGCATGAAAACTCCGGTCCTCTGGAAGTGGACGACCGCCGCCGGGACCTGGAGGTTCAGGAGAATTGCTCTCCTGGGGAACCCTGAGTACGCTGCATCTTGACGCTAGATGAACGTACTCAGCGTCCCGGGCCCTCAGGCCTGGGCGTTGGCCATGACGATGAACTCGAACGAGCCTCGTTCCGCCACTGCAATGGCGGGCGAGGCTTGTCGTCGTTCTCGCTCATAGTAGGGGCGACCCTCGACATTCCGAGCCCGGTAAGCCTGGGGCACCAATTCAGGTTTTCGCGGATTCTCAGGAACAGCCGCTGTACGTGGTCCTGCCCTCTTTGTTGACGGATGCTTTGAGCAGCCGGGTTACGACCCCGCCACTCGTTGTCGAGCCTGCGGTACAAGATCTCCCCGAAGGCCAGCATCTTCGTCTTCCAGGAGGCCCACAGGTGCAATGCGTCGACAGGTCAGAGGGTGCCGCCGGCGAGGATGGCGGCCATGCGGTAGGCGGCGTGCCCGTCGAGCTTGCGGCGGCCGCGGTTGTACCGCTGGGTGGTGACGGGGGAGGAGTGCCCGAGCAACTCCTGCACGTCGGCCAGCGGCATGCCTTCGTCCAGCAGCGCCGTGGCGGCAGTCGCCCGGGCGGTGTGCGGAGTCAGGCCCTTGTGGTCGACGCCGGCGGCGGTGGCGGCGCGGCGCAGTGCCGTGGTCATCCGCCAGCGGTCGAACGGGCGGCCGTCCGCGCGGGTGAACAGCACCTCGCCCGCGGCCCGGCCCTCGAGGAGCGGTTCTAGCAGCGCGCGCACCCGCGGCGGCACCGGAACGCGGTCGGTCTTGCCGCCCTTGTGCCGGAAGACGATGACGCAGTGCGCGGAGTCGACGGCCACCGAGCCGACCGTGAGCGCGACCAGCTTGTCATGTCGCACGAGGGCGGCCGCCCTTCGAGAGTGGAGAGCGGCCGCCGGAATGTTGCGCGGGGACGAGTTGAAGTTTGGGTCAGGCGGCGGGGCCGATGCCGAGCTCGATCTTCGTGCCGGTGAGCACGAGGACGTAGAGCACGATGACGACGACGACGATGACGGCGCCCCAGCGGCCGAAGCCCTGCGGAATGCGAATGACCAGGTGGTTCATGCGGTCCTCCTTCGAATGGTTGGATCGCCGAACCCGAGGCACCAGCTAAGGCGCCGTACCTGAGTTGGTCCTACACTGGCTGTTGCTTCGTGGTGGTTCCAGTGCAGAGCCCCGGGTTCAGCACGTACCGCTTCCGCCCGGATCCCGTTGGCGCGGGGTCCGGGCTTCTTTCGTTACGGGGGGAAGAGTAGTCCGTGATCGCCAACCAGTAGGACTCAGGTGAAACGACGTTTCTGTGGACGGCGGCGCTGGTGGATCGTTGATATCCCGGAAAGATTGCATTCGGGATCTTCCTTATCCCCTGGTCAGAGCGCCGGTTGTCGAGGTGTGGTAGCGCCCGACCGGGTGCTGTAGTTCTTCTGGCCGTTGTTGCCCCGGTCGGCCTTGCGGTCCTTGCGCACGCCGTTCCTGCCCTCCTGACCTGCCCTGATTCGGGTGTTCGTTGCCCTCGACCGCGCAGTCATCCAGACGCCTGTCCCGGCTCTCAGCTCGGTGACCTTCTCGGCCACCAGCGGCAGCTTTGTAGCCGTGCAGCACAGCCGGTTCCTTCAGGGCCTCGTGGGGAGTCGGAGATCGTGTTGATCTGATCGAAAACGGGATCGATCGAACTCGCTTCTCCTACGGCAGCCAGTCCGGCCCGACGAGAGCCGCGCAGCTCGCCGCCACCGCTGACGGGCATCGCGGCCGTGCCGCCTCGTCCGCCGGAGAGGGCCGCGTGTCCGGCACGGAGACCCGCCCGAGCGTGTCCCCGGTCACGGACGTCCTCGACCGGCTCGTGGGCGACCTGTTCGACGTCGAAGACGAGTGGCGGCAGCTGCGCGGCTACCCCGGCCGCCCGTCGAACGGCGGCGGTGCACATCATCATTCACGCACGATCGGCTGGCTCGCGGAGCGCCTGGAGGACATCCTCGCCCACGAGCAGATGGCCGGCCTGCCGAGGATGCTCCACAACTGGGACCGCGTCTTGCGGCACCTGGCGAAAGACGACCGGGCGTCCACGAGCTCACCCGTGCGCTGCGCGTGCGGGGAGCGCAACGTCGGATGGGACCAAGAGCTGCCCTACTACCGGTGCCGGTCGTGCGGGACGTTGCTGAACCCGGACGAGCACGACCACCAGGTGCAGGAGCAAGTGGACGCGGTCGAGGCGGTCGAGGCGGCCGGCGCCGGGCTGCCGACCTGAAGGCGCTCGTCCGTCGTGTCTCCATCTGGAGCCATCGCCATCTCCGAGCCCGTGCACTGTGTGACTGCCTCGGAGGTCTTACCGCACAGTATCCCGATACTGTGCGGTGAAGTGTCGCGCTGACCTGGGGAAACGCTGCACGGTCCCGTCTTGGCCGGTTTCGTGCCCGGATTGTCCGTTCATGCAGTGTCATGCGGCCGGTCATGCAGTCACAGTCCGTGCAGGAACGAGTGGTACTCGGGCTGGATCGGATCTACTGCGTAAAGCTCGGCGCTCTTTACGACGTAGATCCGGGCGGGAGCCACCTCGAGCGCGGGGCGATCCCCAGCGATCGGCGCCGCATCGCCGCGGCCGCGGCCGGGCTGGCGGCCAGCAGCGCCCGGGCCCGGTCGGCGTGGCCAGTGACGTCGGCCGCGCGGCGGGTCTCCAGCTCGGCCCGCTGTGTGCGGCGGGCGGCGAGCTCGTCGGCGACCTTCGCGGCGGCCGCGGCCTTCTGGCGGCTGGGCAACTCCACGCCGGGCCGTAGCCGCCCGTCCTCGGTGAGCCAGGCGGCGAGCCGGTGACGGACCCAGCCAGGCACGTAGCGAGGCATCCCGGCGAAGGGCCACTCGGTGCCGTCCGGCCGATGGTTGATCATGTGCAGGGCGTCGGCGAGGGTCCCGCCCTCGGCGAAGATGGGCCTCAGCAGGCTCCGGACGTGACGGGGCGAGAGCGCCCTCAGCGTCACGTCCTCGTTCCGGGCCCGGTGCGCGGCCGCCAATGAGTCTCTCCGGGTCGCCGGCGTGACGGCGCGGGACCACCACCAACCGGTATCGGACGAATCGGGCATCGCCTCGCGCGCGCGCGATGGGCGAGAACTCAGGCCCCCTGAAGGGGGACCTGAGGGGGTCCGAGTTCCCTCCACAGGGTCGGAGGCCGGGGCCTGGCCCTGACGGTCCCGGCCGGCGGGTGCAAGGGTTTCCGCAGGCTTCCGCTCGGCCTCAGCGCGGTCTGTCGTGGCGTCCTCAGCGGGCGCGGGGACCGCGAGGACGTACTCGGCGGCCTCGTTGCCTCTGCCGTCGTCCAGGAGCCCGCAGGCGGTGCCACGGCGGTATCGGACGGTGGTGCCGGGGGTGACGGTGCCGAGCAGACCAGCGCGGCGGAGCCAGGCGAGCCAGGCGGCGACGGTCGAGCGGGACAGGCCGGTGCGGTCCATCAGCACGGCCCATGTCGGCCGGGTGACGAGCTCGGTCCAGTCGGCGTGCCGGGCCAGGACCCACACGACGCGCATGAGGTTCGCGTGGGCGTCGGCGCGGAGCGCGGCGACGTCGGGGTGGGCCTGGACGGCGTGGACCCAGGCGGCCTGCGAGGGTGCGCGCCGGGTGCCTTCGGGCAGGGCGCCGAAGATGGCCAGCTTCCGGGGTGAGGCCCATGGCGGTGCGGCGGTCCCGGCCGGGCTGGTGGCGCGGCGGCCGCGGGGGGTGCGGGAAGCGGTGAGCCGACGCCCCGGCGTGTCGGAATGAGGGCGTACGAGACTGACCGCCTGGGTGGCTGCTATCGTCACTCCCAGACGTGAAAAGGCGAACAGAAGGCGCTCAGCTCACTCCGCCGGCCAAAGCATTGGAGCTGACACCTAAAGCGCGTCGTTATGAAGTTCTTGCTCAGGGAGCGCCCGGCCTTGCCGGGCGTTTCTGTTTTTCCGGCTGGTCTCCTGACCGCAATCACACGGATGTAGTTCGCCCCACAGCATTCCACGATCGCGGCGTGTCGCGCCGCGTTGTCGGCTGCGCTGAGGTGGGCGTGTCGCCGAGCGTGGGCGTGTCCGTACGCAGGGCGGGCGATAACGGACAGCGGCCCGGGTGCGGGCGTTCTGGGCACCCCTCCCGGCTTGTACGGCCGGGAGGGGACCCGCAGCGCCGGCACCGGCGTCACGCGGCCGCTCCGTCGAGCAGCTCGGCGAGCATGGCCCGGTGGGCGGGGAACACGTCACCGCCGTGCTCGGCCAGGTACAGCAGCAGGGTGGGGTAGTTATCGGCCCGCATCCACGCGGCGCGGCGGGCGTCGTCGGCTCCCTTCACCGCGGGGAGGTCGGCGACCTCGCCCAGGTCGGTCACGGCCGGCCAGGTCACCATCCACGCCTCATCCGAAGCGCGTGGGTCGGGCACGTACCGGACGGGCAGCAACCGCCACGACGCGCCCTCCAGGGCGAGGCCGG
>NZ_JBFBIP010000043.1:0-20270 GCF_040685655.1 Microbispora sp. NPDC088329 | reverse complement strand
GCGGCCGTGTCCGGCGGGCGGATCTGGCTGCGGGTCAACGCCGACATCCGGCCCGGCACCGGACGACAGGCCCGCTTCTCCTACAGCACCGACGGGGTGAACTTCACCACCCTCGGCCCGGCCTTCACCATGGGCAACGCCTGGCAGTTCTTCATGGGCTACCGCTTCGCCATCTTCAACTACGCCACCCAATCCCTGGGCGGCGCCGTCACCGTCAACCGATTCGACCTCACCAAACCCTGATATCAGGGCTAGTTCACTCGGGCGAGTTTCCCGTGCCGAGCGACTCTGCGCCCGTAGTCTGATCAACGAACCGGTACTCCCGTTTTGCGGCGGGAGTACCGGGTTTGATCGCGCTTACCCGGCGATGAGAACAGGAGCACTAGATGCCCGACGTGACGGGTCCCGAGCCCCCCGAGCAGGTTCTGAAGCGGATCAACACCAAGGTCCCGCACCCCGCGCGAATCTACGACTACCTGCTCGGCGGCAAGGACAACTACGCGGCCGACCGCGAGGCGGCCGAGCAGCTCCTCAAGCTCTCGCCGGGCACACGCGAGGGCGTCCGCGCCCACCGCGCCTTTCTCCGCCGGGCCGTGCGCCATCTCGCCACCGAGGCGGGGATGACGCAGTTCCTCGACCTCGGCACCGGAATCCCCACCCAGGGAAACACCCACGAAATCGCGCAGCAGGCCAACCCCGAGGCCCGGGTGGCGTACGTGGACAACGACCCCATCGTCCTGGTGCACGGCCGCGCGCTGCTGACCGGCACGGGGGTGACCACCGTGATCGAGGCCGACCTCCGCGAGCCGGACACCATCCTGTCCCACCCCGAAGTGCAGGCCGTGATCGACTTCGACCGCCCGGTGGCCGTCATCCTGGCGGGGGTCATGCACTTCATCACCGACCAGGAGAACCCGTACGACCTGGTCGAGCGGTTCAAGGCCGCCGTGCCCTCGGGCAGCCGCCTGCTGCTGTCGCACATCACGCTCGACTTCGCCCCCCAGGTGCGCAGCGAGGAGTTGAGCAAGCCGTACGACAAGAGCACCGCGCCCATGGTGTCGCGCAGCCACGCCGAGGTGGCGAAGTTCTTCGAGGGCTGGCAGCTGGCCGACCCGGGCATCGTCGAGGTGGTGCAGTGGCGTCCGGACGAGCGCCAGGAACACATCCCCGGCGGGGGTCACGCCTGGGCGTACGGCGGCATCGCGGTCAAGCCCTGACCACACGCCCCTGCGCGACGCCGTCCAGGCCCATCATGTGTTCAGTGCGGCCTCCGCCCCATGACGATGAGCAGGACCGTCCTTGATCTATTTGCCGTGGAAGCGCTGGGGCGGCGATCGGCACTCACCGGGGCGACGACCTCAGAGCACGTGAGACAACCGTCTCGGCGGGCCTGCCGAGCACTCGTTCCAGATCGTCGGTCCGCTGTTCCAGCTTTCCCGCGCGTATCTGGGCGTTGATCCAGCTCATTGGGCCCGGCCCGGCGTCTGGCACCTCGCGATAGGGCACGCCGAGCGCCTCGGCCACCTCGGGATAGCTCCACAGGGGCCCGGTGAAGTCGTACGCCCGGCCCAGATGTCCCTCACCGGTCAGCACGTTGGCCGCCGCCTCGGCGAGATCCGATCGGAACGCCGTGTTCAGGCCGCGACCGCCGGTGCTGCTGGTGATCTCACCGTCGCCGACCCGGGGGACGAACGTGTCGCTGTAGAAGGGATGACGCAGGAACGTGTACGGCAGGCCGCTGCGGAGCACGGCCTGCTCCGTGGCGTGGTAGGCCTCCGTGATCCCGGTGCCGGCGGTGCCGGCCCCCAGGAAGCTGGTGAAGACGACCGCGCCGACGCCGGCCTCCTTGGCGGCGGTCACCGCGTTCAGGTGCTGCCCGATTCTACGAGCGGTGTCGAGCTCCGGAGAGGAGATCAGAAGGAGACGGGCGGCCCCCTCGAACGCCTCGCGCAGACTCGCCGGGTCGTCGTAGTCACCGCGGCGTGCCGGCACTCCTTCGGGCGCGCGGCCGGGGTCGCGCACCGCGGCCACCACCTCCGTACGGGTGCGTAAGTGCTCGATGACGAGGCGGCCGAGCGCGCCGGAGGCGGCGGAGACAATGATCATTGGACAAGTAGACTCCCAGCCGTCTCGACCCTGCCACCGATTTTCGCGGGGGGACGGTAGCGGGCGCGGTAGTCGTCCCAGTCCCAGGCGGACAGGAAGGCCGCCGCGGCCGTCCGGCCATTGCGGTAGAGGTGCAGCTTCTGCCGCTCGTCGAGGTCGAAGTCGACCACTCCCACACCCTCGGTGTCGACCTGGATGGTCCTGGCACTCACCCACGGGCGGCTCAGATACGTCTGGTCGTGGCCGACGATCGCGGTTCCGACCAGGGACGCCAGCAGCCGCAGGGCGGGCAGGTGGGGAGCCCCGACGAACGGCAGCCTGAGCGTGTCCTCCCGGAACGCGGGAAGCAGCTTGACCCCGAACGTGGGCCGGCGCGGCTGCTGCCCGTCGGGGCGGTCGAGCGTGTCGATGGGGAAATTGGACAGCACGCCGCCGTCCACAAGGGTCGACACGAGGCCGGTCGCCGAATTGGTGATCGTGACGGGCTCGAAGAAGAAGGGGATCGACATCGATGCACGGACCGCGTCGGCCACCCGCTGCCTGCCCGGGTCCGGCACGCCGTAAACGGCCCGGTAGTCCCACGGCAGGCGCACCAGCCGGCCCAGGGTGACGTCCGTGACCGTCACCACCAGGCTGTAACGCTCGTCCTCGCCCATCCAGGGCGCCGGGTCGTCGAGCGCCAGGTCGTCGAACGTCTCGACGCCCAGGTCGGCCAGCTCGTTTCCCAGCCATTCGCGCAGGTAGTCGCCCTCGAACACGCCCCGTTCGAACAGCAGGGACAGCAGCGAGAAGCCCCCGCCGGCGAGCGGGACACGCTCCACGGCGGACGCGTCCCTGAACTTGCGGTAGTCGACGGCGCACAGGAGCTCGCGCATGCGCTCCGGCGGCATACCGGCCGCGGCCAGCGCTCCCACCACCGCCCCGGCGGAGGTCCCGGCGACACGGGTGCCGGCGGGCCGCCCGAACCGGTATCCGGCCGCGTGCAGCTCGTGCAGCGCGCCGACCAGGGCCACGCCCTTGACCCCGCCGCCCTCCAGAACCAGGTCGGCCCGCGTGTCTCCCCCGGCCATCGCTCCCACCACCGCCCCCGCCTTTCTTCCATCCGTCCCGCTGTTCGTGCCCACCCGCCGGGAAAATGGTGGTCATGAGCCGTCCCGCACTCGCCTCGATTCCGACCGGGCCGGTGGCCGTGCCCGGTGCCGTCGCCGAAATCGCCGGGGGCGACGCCGTCACTCCGGTGTGGCACAACCTGCTCGGCGGCCTGACGTTCCGGCTGGCGGACGCGGGCGGCGGCACGAGGTACGTCAAGTGGATCGCCGCCGGCACCCCGGAAATCGACCTGCCCGGCGAGGCGGAGCGCCTGCGATGGGCCGGGCGGTGGGCCGCCGTTCCCCGGGTCCTGGAGTGGGGCTCGGACGCGGACGGCGCCTGGCTCGTCACGGCGGCGCTCCCCGGCCGCTCCGCGGTGGACCCGCGCTGGATCGCCGATCCCGCCACCGCCGCGGCGGCCGTCGGCCGGGGGCTTCGCCTGCTCCACGACAGCCTGCCCGTGCGGGAGTGCCCGTACGACTGGGGCGTCGAGCGGCGGCTCCGCGGCCGCGGCGAGGCCCGGCGGCGCCTCGGCGAGCCGCCCGCCGTCGACCGCCTCGTCGTCTGTCACGGCGACGCCTGCGCTCCCAACACGCTGCTGCACGACGACGGGACGGTCGCCGGGCACGTCGACCTCGGTTCGCTCGGTGTCGCCGACCGGTGGGCCGACCTCGCGGTCGCCGCCTGGAGCACGGAGTGGAACTACGGCCCGGGGTACGACGGCATCGTGTACGACGCGTACGGCGTCGCCCCCGACCCCGAGCGCATCGCCTACTACCGCCTGCTGTGGGACATCACGTGAGTCCCTGCTTCTCCTGGTCCTGGGGATACCAGCGCAGCTCGACGACGTTGCCGTCGGGGTCCTTCACGTAGACCGACGTGGCGACGCCACGTGCCCCGAACCGGGGACCGGGTCCGTCGATCACGGTGAGGACGCCGGAGTCGATGACCTCCTGCCAGTCCAGCGGATCGACGACCAGGCAGAAATGGTCGACGTTCGGCTCTCCCCGGGAGCCGCGCAGCACATCGATGATCGTGTCCGGCGACACCCGCACCGAGGGGAACGGCGCCTCGCCGGCCCGCCACTCCTCAACGCGTACCGGCTCCAGGCCGAGGACGTCGCAGTAGAACGCCAGCGACCGCTCGACGTCCTCCACGGTCAGCACCAGATGATCGAAACCCTTCACCCGCATGTCGTTCAGACTCCCCTTCGCACGTGACATTTTCGGTACGGACCCTTCTGCACCACGTTGTACTTGCGATAGAAGATCACTCGTACCATTTCTCCTCTTTTCGAGGTACACGTGAGAAAGATCCTGCGAGTGGTCGCGGCCCAGATGTTCGCCGCCGCCTTCGTCCTCGCCACCCTGTCCGCTCCCGCGAACGCCGACACGTCTCCTGGCACGACCGAGAGCGACGCCGACATCGCCGCCGAGTGGCAGGCCGTGTTCGACACCTACCACTTCACCGACAACACCCCGCCCGCGCCTGACTCGGGACGCAGCCGGGTCACGAACAGCATCTCCGTCGACATCGACGCGCCGATGCCGCTGACCTTCTACAAGTACTCGGACTTCAACAACCACATGGGCAAGAACCCGTTCCTGAAGCGGGTCGTCACCCACAAGCAGTGGCTCCAGGCCCCGGCGCTCTACCGCAACCTCACCGCCATCGAGGAGATCCCGTACGAGGGCACGATCGTGGTCAGCAAGACGCACGCGCAGCAGCGTCTGCACCCGGACGGGTTCTATTACGAGACCGACAGCTGGTCGCAGCCCAACGTGGTCACGCACCAGAAGATCGACTTCACGCCGCTGTCCGGCGGGAAGACCAGGGTCACGGAGAACCTCACCTTCGAGGCGGACACCTCGCTGATCGACTTCGTCGCCGCGAACGGCACCGCCGCTCACCAGCAGCTGCAGGCGGCCCTCAAGCAGGCGATCGAGAGCGGCGAGCTCTGATCCCGCACTGAAACCGCACGGGCGTCCTCCCCCGGTGGGGAGGGCGCCCGTTCCAGTGTCGCCGGGCTCTACCGCCCGATGCCGCTTCTGCTCTCTTCGGCCCGCAGGGTTTGGTTGATCGAGCAGTTGTCGATCCCGTTCTGGCAGTTGCCGCTGAGGGAGTCGGTGAAGACGCTGACGCTCGACACCTGCTGGGTGCCGGCGAAGTCGACGGCGCTGTTGCCCGCGGGGGCGTTCACATTGCGTTTGCCGGTGGCCAGCTGATAGGGCGGGCTGCTGATCGTGGGCGCGTTGGCGGTGTTGACGCCGGTCGTGCGCTGTGTGCCACCGCCGCCGTCGTCACCGAAACCACCACCGAAACCACCGCCATGACCACCACCGGGCCCACCACCGGGCCCACCATCCGGGCCGTCCCCGAAATCGGCGAGACGGGCGTTGAGGCGGGCGCCGCCGTGGCCGTGCCTCTTCCCCTTCTTGCCCTTCTTGCCCTTCTTCTCCTTGCCCTTGCTCCCCTGGCCGCCCTGCCCCTGACCTTGTCCATGCGGGCCGTGGCCGGCCGCGGGGACCGGCGCCGCGAGCGTCTGCGGCACCACCACGACGCCCGCCAGCCCGATGAGGGTCGCGGCGACGACGGCCAGACGCCGCGCGGACACCACCACGACGCGGGAGCTCCTGTTGTCGCCCATCCGATCCACACCTGCCTGTCATTCGCCTCCGGACGTGTCCGCTTGAGGGACAAGCGGCGCATCCGGCTCATACCCGTCGCTTCGCCACCCTTGTCCCGCCGGAAAGTCTTCCCGCCGGAAAGTCAGGACGTGGCGATGGCGGACAGCACGTCGAGCCGGGCCGCACGGCGGGCCGGCAGCAGCCCGGCCAGCAGGCCGGCCACGGCGGCCACGGCGACGACGGCGAGGAGCGGACCGGCCGGCAGCGTGAGCGTGGCCTCGGTGGTGCGGCCGAGTGCCGTGACCGTGCCCGCGGCGAAGGCCACGCCCAGGACCACGCCGGCGACGATCGCCAGGGCCGCGACGAGGACCGCCTCACCCCGGATCATCCAGCGCATCTGGGCGCCGGTCATGCCGACCGCCCGCAGCAGTCCGAGCTCACGGGTCCGCTCGATGATGGACAGGGCGAGCGTGTTGGTGATGCCCATCAACGCGATCAGGACGGTGAGCATCAGCAACGCGGTCACCAGCCCCAGGACCTGGTCGATCATCGCGTTCCGCCCCGCGACGGCCGCGGCCTGGTCGCGCACCTGCGCGGTCGGGGCGTCGGCGAGGACCCGTTCGATGGCCTTCTCGGCGTCCGCGCCGCTCACTCCGTCGGCGACCTTGACGAAGACGCTCGCGTCGACATGCTCCCGGTAGTTGCGCTCGAAGGTTTCCAGCGAGATGACGTAGCCGGTCGACAGCGCCTGGGCGTCCCGGTCGCGCAGCAGGCCGACCACCGGGAGGCGCCGGGTCCCGGTGCGGGAGAACGTCATCGCCAGGGTGTCGCCGATTTTGAGGTGCCGCTCTTCGGCGACGTTCGCGGCCAGGACGACCCCGCCGTCCGCGACGGCGTCCATGCGTCCGGCCACCATGTGGAGCGAGGTCACGCGGGGCAACGTGACCGGGTCGACCGCGGTGAGCGCCTCGGTGGACTGCCCGTCCTTCCAGTGGCCGTAGCGCAACCGCGAGGCCACGGCGACCTGCGGCAGCTCGCTGACGTGGTGATAGGCGTGCGCGGGAAGCCCGCCCAGCATCTCGTTGCGCGCGCTTTCCACCACGTAGTCAGCGGTGATCACCTCGGCGTACGACCGCGCGGTCGAGTCCTTGATCGAAGTGCCCAGCACGGTCATGAAGCTGATGAGCGCCAGGCCGAAGGCCAGAGCGAGGGCGGTCGCTGAGGTACGCCGGGGCGCCCGTGCGGCGGACTCGCGCGCCAGCCGTCCGGGGACGCCCGCCGCGCCGATCGGCCGCCCGAGCAGCCGGATCAGGGCCGGGGTGACCGCCGGCCCGAGCAGGGCGAGCCCCACGACGGTGCAGACCGCCGCCTCGCCGAGCACCACGACCGACCCCGGCCCGGCCAGGACGATCGCCAGGCCGGCCACGCCGAGCGCGGTCAGAACCGCTCCGATGACGGTACGCGTCCAGCCGGCCCGCCCGGAGACCTCGTCGGCCGATGAGCGCCGCATCGCCTCGACCGGCGCCACCGAGGCGGCGCGCCGGGCCGGCCCGAACGCCGACAGGACCGTGACGCCGACGCCGACCGCGAACGCGACGACCAGCGTCCGGGGCGTCACGACGAGCCCGCCATCGGGCAGCGTCATGCCGAAGGCTCCGGCGAGGTCGCGCAGCCCCGCCGCACAGGCGACGCCGAGACCCGCGCCCGCCGCGGAGGCGGCCAGCCCCACCAGCAGGGCCTCGCCGAGCACCGAGCGCATGACCTGGGCGCCGGTCGCTCCGGCCGCGCGCAGGACGGCCAGCTCGCGCGTGCGCTGGGTGACGACGATCGAGAAGGTGTTGGCGATGAGGAAGGCGCCGACGAGCAGGGCCGCCGCCGCCAGGGCGAACAGCATCACCTGCAGGTAGGAGATCTGCGTCTTGGCCGCCGCCGCGCTGGACGCGGCGACGTCCCTGCTGGAGGAGACCTCGTATCCGGCGCCGATCGCGGCCGCCACCGCGGACCGCAGCCGCTGGACGTCCGTGCCGTCCGCGGCGACGACGGCGACCTCCGAGGCGTTCCCGTCGAGTGCGAGCAGACGCTGCGCCGCGGGCAGGGCGACCAGGGCGACCGTGGTCTCGGGCAGCCCCTCGCCCGATCCGAACCCGGCCAGCCCCACCACGCGGAGCCGTTCCGTCCGCTCGGCGCGTACGGTCACCTCGGCGCCGAGGCCGATGCGGTGCCGGCGGGCGGTCGCCGCGTCGACCACGACCTCGTCCCCGGCCGCCGGCGCGCGCCCGGCGCGCAGGGTGAACGCGCCGACCGGGGCGGGCTCCCACGACAGCAGCAGCGACGGGCCCGACGGGACGATGGTCTTCCCGCCGACGCCGATCAGTCCCTGTCCCCGGACGACGGGGGTGGCGGCGGCCACGCCCGGCACCGCGCGGACGCGGTCGACGACCTCCGCGGGCAGCGGGTCGCGCTCGACCTCCACGCCCATCGCCGAGTCGAACGCGGCGGCGTCGCGCACCGTCAGGTCGACCCCGGCGGTGGCCGTACGGAACTGCTCGTCGAGCAGCCGCTGTGAGGTGTCGGTGAGCACCAGGCTGCCGGTGACGAAGGTGACGCCGAGCAGGACGGCGAGCAGGGTCAGCGCCAGCCTGCCCCGCCGTGCGACGGTGTTACGGATGATCAGGTGCCACATCGCGGTCACTTCTCCTCGTCGCTCGTGAGGTTGCGGGTGAGGCCGGCCACGCGGCCGTCGGCGAAATGGACCACCTGGTCGGCGTACGTCGCGGCGTTCGCGTCGTGGGTGACCATGACGATGGTCTGGCCCAGCTCGTGGGCCGCGTGGCGGAGGAAGCCGAGCAGGGCCTCCCCCGCCCGGGAGTCGAGATTGCCGGTCGGCTCGTCGGCGAAGACGATCCGCGGGCGGGCGGCCAGCGCCCGGGCCACGGCGACCCGCTGCTGCTGCCCGCCGGACAGCTCGGCGGGGCGGTGCCGCAGCCGGTCGGCCAGCCCGAGCATCGCGACGATCTCGTCGATCCACGTCCGGTCGGCCCGCCGTCCCGCGAGGGTCAGCGGCAGCACGATGTTCTCGGCGGCGGTCAGCGTGGGGACCAGATTGAAGCTCTGGAAGACGAAGCCCACGTGCTCGCGGCGCAGCAGCGTGCGCTGCCGCTCGTTCAGCCGGCCGAGGTCGGTGTCGCCGATGAGCACCTGCCCCTCGTCCACCGTGTCGAGACCGGCGAGGACGTGCATCAGGGTGGACTTGCCGGACCCCGACGGCCCCATGACGGCGGTGAAACGCCCGGCGGGAATCGACAGGGTCGCGCCGTCGAGGGCCCGGACGGCGGTGTCGCCGCGGCCGTAGATCTTCACGACGTCTCGGGCCAGCGCGGCGACGTCGGTATGCGGAAGTGCCTCGGCGGGTGTCTGGGTGATGGTCATGGGGCGAGCATCACGGCCACGACTGTCGGCGGGCTGGTCGCGGTCTTGCCGGCCAGCGGGCGGTGCCGGACAGCGGGCGGACAGCGGACCGCCAGTCCGGGGCGGCACGCTGGACGGCATGGCAGACCAGACTGTGTGCGTGCCCGCACTGCTGTGCCGCAGGTGCGTCCGCCTCCTGAGCAGGCACGTACGCGACATATCCGGCGTCACCTCGTTCGAGGTCGACGCCGCCCGTGGCCTGCTGCGTGTGCGCGGCGACGTGTCGGCCGTGGACCTGCGGGCGGCGCTGGCGTCGGCGGGGTTCGCGGGCGACCGGTGCGAGCATCGTCCGCCCGGCCCCCGGCGGCTCACTCCGTGAGCGCGGCCGCCGTCTCGCGGGCTCGCCCGGCCTCGTCCGGCAGGCCCGCCGCCGCGGCGCAGCCGGCCAGGAACGACCACAGGCGGGCCCTGGCCCAGGGAAACTCGCCCTCCTTCAGCAGCGCCAGCGCGTCCCGGCACTCGCGGACGGCGAGCGCGGCGTCCCCGCGCGCGCGAGCCGTACGGGCCCGGCCCCACGCGGCCCACGCCTGGCAGCGGGGGTTGCGCGCCCGGCGTGCGACCTCCCGCGCCTCGGCGAGCAGCGCCGACACGTCGTCGCTCTCGTCCAGGTCGAGCCGGGTATGGGCGGTGTGCACGAGCGCGAAGGCCAGCCCGTGCAGGGAGTTGCGGCCGCGCACCTCGTCCACGGCCTCCCGCAGCACGGCCAGGGCATCCTCGTGCCGCCCGGACTCGCGCAGGGCGATGCCGAGATGCGCGAGGATCGCGCTGCCGATGATGCGGTCGCCTGCGGTCCTGGCCAGGTCGAGCGCGCACCGCCACCGCACGACCGCGTCGTCGAAGTCGCCGAGGCGCAGGGCCAGCAGCGCCTCCAGATACTCCGTCATGCCCAGCCACCAGCCGTCGTCGGAGTCGCCCAGTTCGCGCCTGCTCCGCTCGATCATGGCGCGGTAGTGTTCGGCGTCCCCGCCGTACTGGCCGGCCCAGGACATCACGAGCCGGGAGATCGCGGCGTTGCGTACGTCGCCGGTCTCCTCGAAGATCGCGAGGCTCTTCTCGGTGGCGGCGACCGACTGCGGGGTCGGGTAGTAGACGTGCAGGAGCCCGATGCCCTGCAGCGCACGGGCCCGTGCGGTTGGGGAACCGCCGCCGGTCTCCAGCAGCGCGGTCAGCGCCCGGGTGCCCTCGTAGCGCACCCCGTAGTTCCAGAACATCACGAGCGCGCAGCCCAGCCGGAAACCGCTGTCGAGGTCGCCGCTGTCGACGGCGTGGTCGACCGCCGCACGGAAGTTGTCGTGCTCGTCGTAGAGCTTCGTGTAGACGGCGAGGTCGCGGACGCGTGACCCGTGCTCTTCCGCGAGCCGGACACAGTAGGCGAGGTGGCGGTCGCGGCAGTTCCCCGCCTCGCCGGCCTCCTCCAGGCGGGCCCACGCGTAGTCGCGTACGGTCACGAGCAGCCGGAACCGTCCCGTGGCCGGTTCCGGCACCACGAGGGACCGGTCGACCAGCCGGAACAGCAGGTCGAGCACCTCGCCGCGGCCGACGCCGTCGAAGGCGCACACCTCCTCGGCGGCGGACGGCGTCCACCCGCCGCGGAACACGGCGAGGCGGCGCAACAGCCGCCGCTCGGCCTCCGGCAGCAGGTCGTGGCTCCAGTCGAGGGTCGCCCGCAGCGTGCGGTGACGCGCCTCGCCGGTACGCGGGCCCGCCGTCAGCAGCGAGAACCGGTCCGCCAGCCGGGCCTCGATGTCGGCCGGGGACAGCGCCTTCACCCGGGCGGCGGCCAGCTCGATGGCGAGCGGCATGCCGTCGAGCCGGCGGCAGATGGACGCCACGACGCGAGCGGTCTCGTCGTCGAGCGTGAACGAGGGCCGTACGGCACGGGCCCGCTCCACGAAGAGCCGCACGGCGGGCCCGTCGTTGTCCGTGACGCCCAGCGGACCGACCGCGACCTGGATCTCGCCGGGGATCGCGAGCGCCTCCCTGCTGGTGGCCAGCACCCGCAGCCCGGGACAGGCAGCGGCCAGCCGCTCCACGAGGGCGGCCGCCTCGTCCACGACGTGCTCGCAGTTGTCGACCACGAGCAGCGGCCGGCCGTCCCGCAGGTGTTCCTCCACCGCGTCGGCCGACGTGACGCCCTGATCGGGCAGCACGCCCAGCTCCGCGGCGAACGCGTCGGCGACGTCCGTCCCGGGTTCCAGGGCGGCCAGGCGGACCAGCAGCACGCGGTCGGCCGGCGACTCGTCGGGCGCCTCGTTCACCGTCGCGTTCACCGTCGCGTTCACCGTCTCGTTCACCGTCTCGTTCACCCTGCGCGCGATCTCGAACGCGAGCGTCGTCTTGCCCATCCCGCCCGGTCCGGTCAGCGTCACCACCTGCGACTCGGCGAGCCGCTCCAGCGCCGTCGCCACGTCGTCCCGGCGACCGATCACCGAGGTGAGCCGGCGTGGCAGCCGGTCACTGTGCTGCGTCTGCGTCTGTGTCTGTGTCTGCGCCTGTGCCCGCGCCTGTGCCTGCGGCTGCTCGCGCGGCGGCGACGGGATCTGCTGGCGGAGGATGGCCTCGGCCAGCGCCTGAAGCTCCGGGGACGGATCGATGCCGAGTTCGCCGGCGAGGCCGCGGCGCAGCGCCTGATAGGCGGCCAGCGCCTCCGCCTGCCGCCCGCCCCGATAGAGCGCGAGCATCAGCAGGCGGTGCAGCCGCTCACGCAGCGGATGCCGCGCGACCAGCCGTTCGATGTCGGCGACGGCCTCGTTGTGCCCGCCGGACTCCAGCAGGAGCTCGAACCGGTCCTCGACCGCCCCCAGCCGCAGCTCCTCCAGCCGGGCGCTTTCCGTCGTGGCCCAGGTCGTCCGGCCGGCGTCGGCCAGGGCGGGCCCCCGCCACAGCCCCAGCGCCTCGTCCAGACGGCTCAGGGCGGCGGCGGCGTTCCCGGCGGCCGTCTCCTCCCGCGCGCGGACGAGCAGCCGCTCGAACACGTGCGCGTCGACGGCGTCCGGGGACACCGCGAGCCGGTATCCCGGGGCCTGCGTGACCAGGACGTCCGCGCCGAACCCGGCCGCGGCGAGGGCGCGGCGCAGCTTGGACACCCGGATCTGCAGGGCGTTCGCCGCGTCGGCCGGCAGGTCGTCGCCCTCGTCGCCCCACAGGGCGTCCGTCAGGCCGTCCACCGGCACCACGCGCCCGCATGACAGCGCCAGCCGGGCCAGCAGGGCCCGCACGGACGGCGGCAGCGCCGCCGCGGAGCCGTCGGCTCCCCGCACCTCGGTAGGCCCGAGAATCGCGAACGTCACGGCCGTGTTCGGCATGTCACTCCTCGTCGCCACCCGGCTCCGCCGGGACTGCCCAATATTAAGGGGCGATGAGCGTTTTGCCGGGATTTATCGCGCCGGTTATGAGCCGGTCAGCCAGGGTGTGAGCGTCCCGGCCCACCCACCCGAGCACCGACGAGCCACGGGCGCGCTGCCAGGGCAGACCGAGGAAGTACAGCCCCGGCCAGGCCGTCACGCCCTCGCGATGCACCGGCGCCCCCTGTTCGTCCAGCACCGGCACGTGCAGCCAGGGATAGCTCGGGCGGAAGCCGGTCGCCCACACGACGCCGTCGGGGCGCACGCGACGGCCGTCCGCGAGGACGACGTCGCGTCCCTCGGCGTCCACGGCGCGGTCCACCCGCTCCACCCGCCGCAGCAATCGCTTCACGTCGGTTCCGATGATCAGTTCCCGGCTCCTGACGCGGCGCCCGATCCCGCTGTCGCCGCGGATGTCCATGAAGCCCAGGTGGGAGAACCACCAGAACACGTCGCGGCCCAGCACCCGCTGGGGCAGCACCCGGCCCATCGACGAGACCGCCAGCCGGACGCGCCGCCCGGTGCCGGCCAGCTCCTCGGCGATCTGCACGCCCGTGTTGCCCGCGCCGACGACCAGGATCTCGCCCATGGGAAGCTGCTCGGGACGGCGATACCGGCTGCTGTGCAGCTGGGCGACGTGCGGGTCCAGGCCGGTCGCGAAGGCGGGCGTCCGCGGCGTGTGGAACGCCCCCGCCGCGACCACGACCCGCGCCGCGGAGTAGGCCCCTGCCGAGGTCTCTACCAGGAATCGCTCCCCTTCCGGCCGTACGGCCGTGACCTGGCAGCCGAGACGCGTCGGGAGGGCGAACCGCTCCGCGTACGCCTCCAGATAGTCGGCGACCTCGTCCTTGCCCGGATGGCCGTGCGGATCGCCCGGGAACGGCAGGCCCGGCAGCGCGTCGTACCGGCGCGGGGTGAACAACGTGAGCGAGTCCCACCGGTGGCGCCAGGCGTCCCCCACCCGCCGATGCGCGTCGAGGATGGCGAACCGCAGGCCCGCACGGCGCAGGTGGTAGCCCAGCGCCAGGCCGGCCTGGCCGCCTCCGACGATCAGCGTGTCGTACTCGGTGCCGCTCATTCGGCGGCCTCGTAGCCGGCCTCGGCGATGGCCTCGCGAACGGCGGCGGCGTCGGCCGGGCCGATGACCACCACGGTCTTGGCCGTGAAGTCCACGGCCACCGAATCGACACCGGCCACCTCGCCGACCGACTCGGCGATCGCCTTGACGCAGTGGCCACAGCTGATGGCGGGCACGGACAGCACGAGCTGGTTCATCGTTCGCTCCTTCGCGTCGCGGGCCGCTCCGTACGGCCCGGATGAGAAGACCATGCCGGGAGGCACTGTCCGGCCTCTGTCCTGAGCCGGACAGGGGCCGGTCAGCGGCGGGAAAGCGCCGCGCGGGACCGTCACCGCGAAGTCTTCAATCAGGAGGTGAAGCGATGACGGTCGTGACGAGCGTGCGCACACTGGACATCGGCGGGATGACCTGTGCGTCCTGCGTCCGCAGGGTGGAGAAGGCCCTCACCCGGGTCGACGGCGTGGCGGCGGCCGAGGTGAACCTCGCCACCGAGGTCGCCACCGTCACCTACGACCCCGCCCGCGTGACCGTCGGGATGCTCGCCGAGTCGGTCGTCCGGGCCGGGTACACCGCCGAGGTCACCGAGCCCGAGCCGGTGCCCGGCCCTGAGCGGGGGCCGGAGCCGGAGGCCGGGCCGGACCGTGAGGTCATCCGTCTGAAGCGCACCTGGCAGGCCGCCCTCGCGGCCGGGCTGTCGATGATGGTGCTGATGTACCTGCCGCTGCCCATCGACGCGATGGACTGGCTGATGCCGCTGCTGCTGGTCGTCGCCACGGTCGCGCAGTTCTGGGCGGGCCGTCCGTTCTACCGCGCCGCCTGGGCGGCGGCCCGGCACGGTGCGGTCAACATGCACACGCTCGTCGCCATGGGCACGACGGTGGCGTACGGCTACAGCGCGTTCGTCACGCTGTGGCCGGCCGCGGCGGAGCGGCTGGGGCTGCCGCTGCACGTGTACTTCGAGATCTCCGTCGTCGTCATCGCGCTCGTCCTCATGGGCCGGTGGATGGAGGCGAGGGCCAAGAAGCGGACGACCTCCGCCATCAGGGAACTGCTCGGCCTGCGTCCGAAGACGGCCCGCGTCCTGCGCGGGGACGCCGAGGTCGAGGTGCCGGTCGAGACGGTCGCCGTCGGCGACCTCGTCCGGGTGCGCCCGGGCGAGAAGATCCCCGTGGACGGCGTCGTGACCGCCGGCGTCTCCACCGTGGACGAGAGCATGATCACCGGCGAGAGCATGCCGGTGCGCCGGGGCGAGGGCGACCCGCTGATCGGCTCCACGATCAACCGGACGGGCTCGGTCGTGATGCGGGCCACCGCCGTCGGGCAGGACACGACGCTGGCGCAGATCGTCCGGCTGGTCGAGCGGGCGCAGGGGTCGAAGGCGCCCCTGCAGCGCCTGGCCGACACGGTCTCCGGGTGGTTCGTGCCCGCCGTCATCGGCATCGCCGTGCTCACCTTCGCCGTCTGGGCGGTCTTCGGCCCGGACCAGGGACGGCTCACCTTCGGCATCGGCACCGCCATCGCCGTACTGATCATCGCCTGCCCGTGCGCGCTCGGCCTGGCCACCCCCACAGCGATCATGGTGGGCACCGGAAAGGCCGCCGAGCTGGGCATCCTGATCTCCGGCGGCGACGCGCTCGAACAGGCCCGCCGCCTCAGCACGGTCGTCCTGGACAAGACCGGCACGATCACCCGGGGCCGCCCCGGCGTGACCCGCCTCGTCACCGTCGCGGGCGGGGACGCCGACGAGCTTCTCGCGTACGCCGCCGCGGCCGAGACGGGCTCCGAGCACCCTCTCGGTGAGGCGATCGTCACGCACGCCCGGGACCGCGGGCTCCGGCTGCCCGAGATGCAGCGTTTCGACGCCGTACCCGGCCACGG
This sequence comes from Microbispora sp. NPDC088329, assembly GCF_040685655.1. Taxonomy (NCBI): domain Bacteria; kingdom Bacillati; phylum Actinomycetota; class Actinomycetes; order Streptosporangiales; family Streptosporangiaceae; genus Microbispora; species Microbispora sp. NPDC088329. Next base: position 4,680 of record NZ_JBFBIP010000043.1, on the reverse strand, counting down.
CGTCGAGGCCCGGGTGGCCGGGCGGGCCGTGCTCATCGGCAACGCCGCGCTCATGCGCCGCCACGACGTGAGCGTCGGCGAGCTGGAGCGGGTGGCCGCCGAGACGGCGGCCGAGGGAGCCACCCCCGTGTACGTCGCCCTCGACGGCCGCCTCGCCGGACTGATCGGAGTTGCCGACACGATCCGGCCCGAGTCGCGCGAGGCCGTCGACCGGCTGCGCGTGCTCGGCCTGGACGTGTGGATGCTGACCGGCGACAACCAGGCCACCGCCGACGTCGTCGCCCGGCAGGTCGGCATCGACCACGTCATCGCCGACGTACGGCCCGAGGACAAGGCGGCCCGCGTGGCCGCCCTCCAGGAGAAGGGCGCGGTCGTCGCCATGGTCGGCGACGGGATCAACGACGCCCCCGCCCTGGCGACGGCCGACCTCGGCATCGCCATCGGCACCGGGACCGACGTCGCCATCGCGGCCTCCGACATCACCCTCGTCGGCGGCGACCTGCGCGGCATCGTCACGGCCATCGATCTGTCCCGGCGGACGGTCACCACGATCAAGCAGGGGCTCCTGTGGGCGTTCGCGTACAACGTGCTGCTGATCCCGGTCGCCGCCGGTGTGCTGTACCCCTTCAACGGCGTGCTCCTCGACCCCTCCCTCGCGGCCGCCGCCATGGCGATGAGCTCGGTCAGCGTCGTCACCAACGCGCTGCGCCTGCGCCGGTTCCGGTCCGGCTCCCGAGCGTCCCGGCTCGCCGACTGGGGCTATCTCGCGGGCATCGCCTGCCTCGCGGTGGCCGTGGGCGCCGGGTTCACCGCGCTCAGCCGTACGGACGCGGCGCAGCGCGGGATGAACGGCGTGCTCGCCTGGGTGGAGAACACCGGCATGCCGATGCGCCCGGCCATGAGCGTGATGATGACCACCGAATCGGAGCCCGTTCCCGCCGAGGACGCCGGCCTGAAGGTCTCCGTCGAGGCCCTCGCCCACGTCACCCCGGGCCGGCCGGCCACCCTGCGTATCCGGGTCGCCGACGCCGAGACCGGCCGTCCCGTCCAGGACGTCGTGCGCAGCCACGAGGCGTGGATGCACTTCGTCGTCACCCGGGACGACCTGGGCACGTTCGCGCACATCCATCCGGAGCCCACCGGCAGGCCCGGGGAGTTCGCCGTCCCGCTCACGTTCCCCACCGAGGGCCGGTACACGATCCACAACGAGTTCAGGCTGCGCGGGGAGATGACCGACGTCCTCGACCAGCAGGAGATCACGGTCGGCCGCCCGGACGCTTTCACCCCCTCGGCCACGGCGTCGGACACCGGCTCGGCCACGGCGGCGCCTTCTCCCCGCGAGCAGGTCGTCGGCGGTCTCCGGGTCACCCTCACCGGTGAGGCCGAAGCCGGCGGCAGGAGCGACTTCACCTTCCGCTTCGCGGACGCCGCTACCGGCAGGCCCGTTTCCGGCCTGCGCCCCTACCTGGCCGCCGCAGGACACGTGGTGATCATGCCGCTCGACGGCGAGGGGTTCGCCCACGAGCACGCGGAGGCCGAGGACGACCAGGGCCGTCCCGTCTTCGCCCTGCCGGGTCAGACCTTCGGGCCCGAGCTCGGCCTGCACGCCCGGTTCCCCCGCCCCGGCCTGTACCGCCTGTGGGGACAGTTCCGCGACGCGACCGGCCGGGTCCTCACCACGACGTTCACCGTCCAGGCCCGTTAGGAACGTGCACAGAACATACACAGAACGGCTCGCCGGCTCTGCACATCCGTACGCCACGATGCTCGGATGTGCAGAGCCCGAGCATGCAAAGCCCGAACACGCACCGTCCTGCATGTGCGACGGTCGCTCGTGATCATCACGGTCGGCCTGCTGACAGCGGGGTCCGCCGCGACGCTGCCCCCCACCAGGTCTGTCGCTGCGATCGCGACGCTGGTCGGCGATTATCTGGCCACGCATCCCACCGTGAAGCGTGTGCTGCGCTCCGGTGGAACCAGCGTCACCCTCAGCTCGTGCGGCACCGGGACCGGCTCGTCGGCCGACCTGTCGGCGAACCTGTCGTCGGATTTCGGGGAAGGCTTCAGCGGCCGTCTCATCAGGACGCGGGACGGCACCTACTTCCAGATGCCGATCGGCTCCGAAGTCGCTCCAGGAAAGCCATTCGACAAGATCAATGGTTACTACGAGCCGTATCACCTGCTCGGCATCAGGATGCTCGCCATGATGGCCACCAACCTGATCGACGGCTACCGCGCGCACGCGCTCCTGATCAAATCGGGCCGTGTCACGGCGGCGGCCATTGAAGGCGACACCGTTGAACGCGCTACCGGCCACTCCACGATTCACTACACGGTCCGCATCGACGTGCTCCGAGCCGTCGAACGCCTCGATCTCACGGCCTACATCGCCTACACCGATCCCATGCCGCTCGCCCGTCGGATCGAGGAGGAGTACGCCGAGGTGCGAGCGGGAGACCGCGCCGCACAGGCACGGCTCCGCGCCCGCATCGCCGACGATCTCGGCCCCTCCGCCGGCTACGAGTTGTGGGTGGACCCGAGCGGGCGCCCGGTCCGCTACGTCCTGTCGGCCAGAAAACGGACCGAGATGACCTTCTCGGACTGGGGAACCTGCATGGTCGAAACACCCCCCTCGATGCTCGTCCGCGAGCTGAAGGGCTGATCTCTGCCCTCGGTGCCCGCCCAGGCGCTCGTGCGACCCTGCCGCACGCTCCATGTTGAGCTGGTCCTCGCGCCGAGTCGCCCGGCCACGGCTGTGTGCCACCAGGGTCACCGCCTGCTATCGCCGGGCGGCACGAGTGTCCCCGTTTGCAGGGTCCCTCCGTAGGCGAGGCGTCGCCGTTCCACAGTCGCGTTCAGTCTCGCCGCCTCGGGGCTCGGGTGAGGTGGTGGTAGGTGAAGGCCCAGCGGTCTTTGCCGGTTGTGTGGCGGGTGTAGCGCTCGGGGTGCTGGTAGCGGTCGCGGTTGTGAAACTGGCAGGCCGGGCCGAGCAGCTTCAGGTCCGTGAGCCCGCCGGTGCTCCAGTTATCGGCGTGGTCGATCTGGCACATGGTCGCGGGCAGGGGGCAGCCGTCGATCCAGCAGGTGGCGTAGCGGGCGAAGACCGCCCGCCGCTGGGCCGGGGTGGCCAGCCTGACTTTTCGGCCCATGTCGAGGACCTGTCCGTCGGCGTTCATGACCAGGCGTACCAGGGCGGAGGTGCGGGCCAGGCGGTGCACGCCGGAGACGGGCAACACCTGCCCCGTGGCCAGCAGCAGCCCCGGTGCCCTGCCCAGCAACGCCCCCAGTCCTGACCCCGGGTCTGCCCCCGCCCCTGGCACCGGCCGTTGCCCCGGCCACGTGCCCGGCTCATGAGGGCTCGGGTCATGGGAGTCCGGATCATGTGAGTGCTGCCCGCCGCGCACGCCGCCGTGGGCCTCAGGCGTGCCCAGCCCATGCCGGTATCCCCCCGCAGGTTGAGGCCCCGCGTGGGCGTGACAGGCAGAGCTGCCCCCGGAAGGAGGATCCGGCGGTTGCCACTCATCCCAGCGCGACCTGCCCGACCGTGACTCGCTCTGCTGTGGCTCGCTCTGCTGTGGCATGCGCTGTCGTGGCTCGCTCTGCTGTCGCTCGCTCGACCGCACCTCCTCCGACGTCCCCTCCGGCTGCGTCCCTCCCTGCTGCTTGCTCTCCGCCTCGTCGCCCTTCGCCTGTCCGAGCCCGACGGCATCACCGAGCCCAGCGGCACCGACGCCAGGAGCGATCGGGTCCGTCCCTTCGGCCTCGCCGGGCGCACCGAGCGCGGGCTCGGCTACCTCGGCATGCCCCACGGACTCGGCCAGCTCGGGGGCAGCGGGCCTGGGCTCTGCCGACTCGATGAACTCGGGGGCGGCGGGCTCGGTAGTCTTCGTGCGATCGCACAGGTCATCGCCCCGGCCGGCAGCGTCAACGACGTCAACGCCGCATGCGTCATCCGCGCCACTCGCGTCGTCCGCGTCAGCGGCGTCGTCCACATCGCCGGGGGCGCCGGTGTCCTGCCCGTCGCGGCCATCCCGGCCGCCGTGAACGTCTTGGACAGCCCCGGTGTCTTCGACGCTGCCGGTCTCCCCGGCCTTCTCCGCGTTCCGGCCGCCCTCGGGCCCCAGGACGTTGTCGGCGTCTGCGGCGCTTGCGGTGGCTTCGGTGTCTTCGGCGTCCTGGGTGGCCGGGCGGGTGCCAGGATCCTCGGCGTCGCTGGTGCCGGTGTCCTCGAGGTCCTCCGTGTCCTGGCAGTTCTCGCTGTCCTCGCTGTCTTCGCTGTCCTCGCTGTCCTCGGTGTCCTCGGTGTCCTCGGTGTCGGTGGCGTCCGTGGCGTCCTCGGGGTGGTTGGCGTCGTCGTCCTGGTCACCCTGGTCGCCCTGGTCGGGGACCGGGTCGGTGGGGAGAGACTCGGCGTTGACCAGCACCAGAAGCTCAGCCACGATCTTCTGCTCCAGCAGCGCCATGAACGCATCGGCCTGACGTACCCGCAGCGGCCGGTCATCACCCTCCGCCCGGGGCCGGGCATAGGCGTCCAGTAACACCCGCAACCGGGCGGCCGCCTCACGCGGAAGATAAAACTCCCCCCCCAGCCCACCCCCTTTGCCGGGACGGACCCGCAGAAACCGCCGCCCGTAATCGGCCCGCTCATCACGCTCGTCCCCATCAGGGTCCAGCACCGCC
>NZ_JBFBIP010000042.1:24494-24584 GCF_040685655.1 Microbispora sp. NPDC088329 | reverse complement strand
ATCGGCGGTACCGGTGCGAAGGGTGACACCGGCGAGCAGGGCCCGCGTGGTCCGCAGGGCCTGCGCGGTCCCCAGGGCCTGCGCGGCCCG
>NZ_JBFBIP010000042.1:0-24394 GCF_040685655.1 Microbispora sp. NPDC088329 | reverse complement strand
CAGGGTGCCCCGGGCAAGGACGGCGAGCGCGGTCCGGCGGGTCCGGCGGGTAAGGACGGCGAGCGCGGTCCGCAGGGTGCCCCGGGCAAGGACGGCGAGCGCGGTCCGGCGGGTCCGGCGGGTAAGGACGGCGAGCGCGGTCCGCAGGGTGCCCCGGGCAAGGACGGAGAGCGCGGTCCGGCGGGTCCGGCGGGCAAGGATGGCGAGCGCGGTCCGGCCGGTCCCGCGGGTCCGGCGGGCAAGAACGGCACCCCGGGCACGGACGGCACGGACGGCAAGAGCGCCTGCGACATCTGGAAGGGGCGCACCTGCAGCACCAAGGACGAGACCGACTTCGTCAAGTGGCTCCAGAACCAGGGCGGTTCCGGCGGGGCCCCCACGTTGACCTCGAGGATGGCGACCGGGTTCGTCTCGGGGAACAGCGGAATCGCCTCCTGCGCCGCGGACGAGAAGGTCACCGGCGGCGGCTTCAAGATCAACTCCAGCAAGACCGTCACGGGCAGCTACATGAGCGGCAACGGCTGGAAGGTCGAGCTGACGGGCAACGGCAACGGCGAGGGCATCGTTTACGCCGTCTGCACGAAGGTGGCATAACCCGCGTTCCGACGTTCGCCGGTGGAGTCCGTGGGGGCTCCACCGCGCTCGTCGCTCCCATGGCTTGCCGTACGCGATGAGGCGTTGGCGTACGGCACTGCGAAGGCCCTTCCGGAGGGGTTACCGGAAGGGCCTTCGTCGGTTCTCCATGACGAAGGGCCCCTCCGGACGCCACGTCCGGAGGGGCCCTTCCGCGTTAGGATCAGCCGAAGACGCGCGGCAGCGCGGACGCGTGGACCTCGCGCAACTCCTCGACCGGGACGTCGAAGACGCCCTCCACGCTGAGCGCGGAACCACCCGTGAGGCCGAGCCCGGAGCAGGGGACCTCGTGGCGGGCGCACAGGTCGGCGACGGCGTCGAACGCCTCAGGCCGCACGCACACCAGCGCCCGCGCGGCCGACTCGCTGAACAGCTCGACGAAGACGTCGTCGCCCGGCAGGGTCACTGTGCAGCCGACGCCCTGGGCCAGGCACGCCTCGGTCAGGGCGATGGCGAGGCCGCCGTCGGACAGATCGTGCGAGCCCTCCAGCAGTCCGCGGGCCGCCGCCTCGGTCAGCACCGCGGCCAGGGCGCGCTCGGCCTCCAGATCCGCCTGAGGCGGCAGCCCGCCCAGGTGACCGTGGACGACGTGTGCCCACTCCGAGCCGCCGAACTCCTCGCGGGTCTCGCCCAGCAGCAGGACGCGCAGGCCGGGAGCCGTGAAACCGGACCTGACCCGCTGCGCCACGTCGTCGATCACACCGAGCACGCCGACCACCGGCGTCGGGTTGATCGCGGTCGAGCCCGTCTGGTTGTAGAACGATACGTTTCCGCCGGTCACCGGCACACCCAGGGTCCGGCAGGCGTCGGCGAGCCCGCGTACGGCCTCGGAGAACTGCCACATGACCTCGGGGTCCTCCGGGGAGCCGAAGTTGAGGCAGTTGGTGACGGCGAGCGGCGTCGCGCCGGTCACCGCCACGTTGCGATACGCCTCCGCCAGCGCGAGCTGCGCCCCCGTGTAGGGATCGAGCCTCGCGTAGCGGCCGTTGCCGTCGGTGGCGAGCGCGATGCCCCGGGTGGTCTCCTGGGCGCCCGGCAGGACCTCGGAGATCCGCAGCATGCCGGCGTCGGCGGGCTGGGCCAGGACCGTGTTCCCCCGGACGTACCGGTCGTACTGGGAGGTCACCCACTCCTTGGACCCGAGGTTGGGCGAGCCGAGCAGGGTGAGCAGCGTCTCCCGCAGGTCCTCGGGCTTCGGCAGGCGCTCCGGGCCGTCGGCGTTGAGCGCCGCCTGCCCGGCGGGCTCGTGGAACGGCCGCTCGTAGACCGGGCCGTCGTCGACCGCCGTGCCCGGCGGGATGTCGACGATCACCTCGTCGTCCCACGTCATGACGAGCCTGCCGGTGTCGGTGACCTCGCCGATCACGGTCGCCGGGACGTCCCACTTGTCGCAGATCGCCATGAAGGCAGGGATGTCGTCGGGCGCGACGACCGCCATCATGCGCTCCTGCGACTCGCTCATGAGGATCTCCTCGGGCCGCAGCGTGGGATCGCGCAGCGGGACGAGGTTGAGGTTCACCTCCATGCCGCCGGTGCCCTTGGCGGCGAGCTCGGTCGTGGCACAGGAGACTCCCGCGGCGCCGAGGTCCTGGATGCCGACGACCACGTCCGCCTGGTAGAGCTCCAGGCAGCACTCGATGAGCAGCTTCTCCATGAACGGGTCGCCGACCTGCACGGCGGGCCGCTTGGCCTGCGACTCGTCCTCGAAGGTGGCCGACGCCAGCACCGACGCGCCGCCGATGCCGTCCGCGCCCGTACGCGCGCCGAACAGCACGACCTTGTTGCCCGGGCCGGGGGCGGTGGCCAGCTTGATCTGGTCCTTGCGCAGCAGGCCGACGCACAGGGCGTTGACCAGCGGGTTGCCGATGTAGCAGGGGTCGAAGGCGACCTCGCCGCCGATGTTGGGCAGGCCGAGGCAGTTGCCGTAGTGGCTGATGCCCTCGACGACGCCCGGCAGCACGCGCCGCGTGTCGGGCTGGTCGGCCCCGCCGAAGCGCAGCGAGTCCATGACCGCGACCGGCCGGGCGCCCATCGACATGATGTCGCGCACGATGCCGCCGACGCCGGTCGCGGCGCCCTGGTGCGGCTCGACGTACGACGGGTGGTTGTGCGACTCGATCTTGAAGGTGGCGGCCCAGCCGTCGCCGATGTCGACCACGCCGGCGTTCTCGCCCATGCCGACGAGCAGGGCCTCCGACTTGGGCGCCTTGGTGCCGAACTGCCGCAGGTGCACCTTGGACGACTTGTAGGAGCAGTGCTCGCTCCACATCACCGAGTAGATCGCCAGCTCGGAGCTGGTCGGACGGCGGCCGAGGATCTCGCGTACGCGCTGGTACTCGTCGTCCTTCATGCCCAGCTCGGCGTACGGCTGGCGCTCGTCCGGCGTCTCCTGCGCGCGCCTCACGGAATCGGTGCTCATAGATCGCTCGCCGCTCATGCGTTGACCAGCCGCTTCAGAATCGAGGTGAAGAAACCGCGGCCGTCCACGCTCGGCGCGCCGGTCAGGTCCTCGACCGCGTGCTCGGGATGGGGCATGAGGCCGACGACGTTCCCGGCCGCGTTGGTGATGCCCGCGATGTCGTTGAGCGAGCCGTTCGGGTTGCTCCCGGCGTAGCGGAAGACCACCCGCCCTTCGCCCTCCAGCTCGGCCAGCGTGGCCGCGTCGGCCACGTAACGGCCCTCGCCGTGCTTGATCGGCAGCACGATCTCCTGCCCGTCCGCGAAGTCCGCCGTCCACGCCGTACGCGTGCTCTCCACGCGGATGCGCTGGTCGCGGCAGATGTAGTGGAGACCCTCGTTGCGGGTCAGCGCGCCCGGCAGCAGGTGCGCCTCACAGAGGATCTGGAAGCCGTTGCAGGTGCCGAGCACGGGGAGTCCGGCCTGCGCGGCCGGGATCAGCTCGGTCATGAGAGGGGAGAACCGGGAGATCGCCCCGCAGCGGAGATAGTCTCCGTAGGAGAACCCGCCGGGCAGGAAGACGGCGTCGACATCCTTGAGGTCGTGATCGGCGTGCCACAGGGGCACCGCCTCCGCTCCGGCCAGCCGTACGGCTCGCGCGGCGTCCTGGTCGTCGAGTGTTCCGGGGAAGGTGACGACGCCCACCCGGGCAGCGCTCATGACAGTTTTCCTTCCAAGGCGCACGCCACCGTCATCTGGCCGGACGGCGGTCTGTGGCGGTACACCTCAGAGTATCGGAGCCACCAAATCGGCTCCCCAGGCGGAGGCCCGATTCCGATCACCCGTCAGGCCGGGTCTCCATAGCCCGGCGCGACGTGAAGCCGGGGCCCTCAGACTCCGGCGAGGTGGCGATCGAGAGTGAGGTGGTGGGCGATGGCGTCCTCGTCCCAGTCGAGCTCCTTGCACAGGCGCACGGTCGTTCCGCGCCCGGGCGTGATGTCGAACGAGAGATCGTCCACGACGGCGCGCATGATCAGGATGCCCCGGCCGTTCTCGGTCTCCGCCGGCGGATACTGCCGGGGGATCATGTGCAACCCCTCGCCCTCGTCGGCGACGCGCAACTCACAGCGGCCGTTTCCTATGGTGGCCATGACCTCGTAACGGTTGGCGGGACCACCGTGCCGCACCGCGTTGGCGCACGCCTCGGACGTGGCCAGGAGTATGTCGGACACGCACTCCTCGGTCACCCCTAGAGACCGGAGCGCGTCTCCCACCACCCGGCGCACCATCGGGATGCCGATCGCGTCCCGTGGCATCGCCAGTGAGAACTCAATATCCACCGGACCCCTCCCCGGTGTCGAAGGTCACCAAGGTAGGTTTCCCCGATGAATCAGGGCTAACCGCAAAATCACGTCCCCGTTATTCAGGGCGCACCGGATAGGCGGGTTCGAGACGGACCGATGCCCGATCAGGGGTGGAAATGCCGGGGGAATAGTGGTGTGTAATGCGTCACTTCACCCCTCGACGTGGATCGAGAAGTCCTCGATGACCGTGTTGGCCAGCAGGGTTTCGGCCATCTTTCGGACTTCCGAAAGTGCGGCCTCGTCGGCCGGGCCGTCCAACTCCACCTCGAACCGCTTGCCCTGCCGCACGCTCGACACCCCGGAGAAGCCGAGTCGCGGCAGCGCCCGGGCGATCGCCTGGCCCTGCGGGTCGAGGATCTCCGGCTTGAGCATGACGTCGACGATGACGCGCGCCACGATGGTCCTCCAATTGGGATGGGCCGCCACTGCGATGGGCCGCCGGGTTTCGGGTGGGTCCGCTTGGGTCAAGCCTAGTGGCGTGCCGCCGGAGCGCCCGCGATGGGCTCGCTCCCGGCGGGGGACACACCCGGCCGCATGCGCCCGGCGTGCCGCACCGGGGGGTGTGGCGTCTTACAGTCCGGGAATCGGAGAAGTGTGGACGAGCGGGCGGGGTCTTGCGCGAATGGGTGTGACTTCTGCCACTATGTCCGCATATGCGCCCGGTCGCCCACCCCAGCGGCCGTACGCGAGACGACCCGGCCTTGTCGCGGGGGTGACCCCACCCGCGGGGGCCCGAGACGCACAGGAGTGGCACGTGACAGCCGACGCCCCTCGCGGTGTAGACGCACCCCCGGAGCTCGTCCAACTGCTCTCCCCGGAAGGGGAGCGGATCGAGCATCCCGACTACGACATCGAGTTGACCGCGGAGGAGGTCCGCTCCCTCTACCGTGACCTGGTCCTCGTCCGCCGCGTCGACCTGGAGGCCGTCGCGCTCCAGCGGCAGGGAGAGCTCGGAATCTGGGCGTCCCTGCTCGGGCAGGAGGCCGCGCAGATCGGCTCGGGCCGGGCGCTGACCGACGCCGACATGGCCTTCCCCACCTATCGCGAGCACGGCGTGGCCTGGTGCCGCGACGTCGACCCGGTCAAGCTGCTCGCCCTGTTCCGCGGCGTGAGCAACGGCGGATGGGACCCGGCCGAGCACAACTTCCACCTCTACACGATCGTCATCGGCTCCCAGGCGCTGCACGCGGTCGGGTACGCCATGGGCGTCCAGCGCGACGGCGCCGAGGCCGCCACGATCGTCTACTTCGGCGACGGCGCGACCTCCCAGGGCGACGTCAACGAGTCCTTCATCTGGGCCTCGGTGTTCAACGCCCCCGTCGTGTTCTTCTGCCAGAACAACCAGTGGGCCATCTCCGAGCCGCTGGAGAGGCAGTCGAAGATCCCGCTCTACAAGAGGGCGTCCGGCTTCGGCTTCCCCGGCATCCGGGTGGACGGCAACGACGTGTTCGCCTGTCTCGCCGTCACCCGCCGCGCGCTGCGCAACGCCCGCGAGGGTCAGGGGCCGACGCTGATCGAGGCGTTCACCTACCGGATGGGCGCGCACACCACCTCCGACGACCCCACCCGCTACCGCCTCGCCGACGAGCTGGAGGCGTGGAAGCTGAAGGACCCCATCGAGCGGGTCAAGGCGTACCTGTTCAAGAACCAGCTCGCCGACCAGGAGTTCTTCGAGAAGATCGACGCCGAGGCCGACGCGCTCGGCAAAGACGTGCGAAGCCGGTGCCTGGCGCTGCCCGATCCGCCGCCCCGGGCTATCTTTGATCACGTGTACGCCGGCGCCCACGCACTCCTCGACGAGGAACGCGAGCAGTACCTGACCTACCTGGCGGGGTTCGAACGATGACCACACTCACTCTCGCCAAGGCGTTGAACGAGGGCCTGCGCCGCTCGATGGAGGACGACCCCAAGGTCCTCGTGATGGGGGAGGACGTCGGCAAGCTCGGCGGCGTCTTCCGCGTCACCGACGGCCTGCAGAAGGACTTCGGCGAGGACCGCGTGATCGACACGCCGCTCGCCGAGTCGGGCATCATCGGGACGGCCATCGGCCTGGCCCTGCGCGGCTACCGGCCGGTCTGCGAGATCCAGTTCGACGGGTTCGTGTTCCCCGCGGCCGACCAGATCATCACCCAGCTCGCCAAGATGCCGCTGCGGTCGCTCGGCACGCTCAAGCTGCCGGTCGTCGTACGCATCCCCTGCGGCGGCGGCATCGGGGCGGTGGAGCACCACTCCGAGTCGCCCGAGGCGTACTTCACGCACACGGCGGGCCTGCGGGTGGTCGCCTGCTCGAACCCGGTGGACGCGTACACGATGATCCAGGACGCCGTCCGCTGCGACGACCCGATCATCTTCTTCGAGCCGAAGCGCCGTTACTGGGACAAGGCCGACGTCGACCTCTCCGCCCCCGGCCTGCCGCTCGACCGCGCCCGCACCGTACGGCAGGGCCGTGACGTCACGCTGGTCGCGTACGGGCCGATGGTGAAGACCTGCCTGGAGGCCGCGGCGGCGGCGGAGGAGGACGGGCGGGACGTCGAGGTCGTCGACCTGCGCTCGCTCAACCCCCTCGACGTGGACGTGCTGACCGAGTCCGTGGCGCGGACCGGGCGATGCGTCGTCGTCCACGAAGCCCCCGTCTACACCGGCTTCGGGGCCGAACTGGCGGCGCGCATCACCGAGCGCTGCTTCTACAGCCTGGAGGCGCCGGTGCTGCGGGTGGGCGGATTCTCCACGCCCTACCCGCCGTCGCGGCTCGAGGACCACTACCTGCCCGACCTGGACCGCGTGCTCGACGCCGTGGACCGCTCGTTCGCGTACTGAGGGGGAGGGACTTCTCATGCTCCGTGAGTTCAGACTCCCCGACGTGGGCGAGGGGCTGACCGAGGCCGAGATCGTCAAGTGGCACGTCGCACCGGGCGACGCGGTGAAGATCAACCAGACGATCGTGGAGATCGAGACGGCCAAGGCCGTCGTCGAGCTGCCGTGCCCGTACGAGGGCACCGTCTCCGCGCTGATGGCCGGCGAGGGCCAGACCGTCGACGTCGGCGCCCCGATCATCGCGGTCGAGGACGGCGCGGGCGGCGAGGGCGGTGACGGCGCCGGCGCGGGCCGTGCGGCGCTGGCCGCCGACCTGGTGCCGGTCACGGGCGACGGCGCGGCGCCGGTGAAGGAGGAACGCCGGCCGGTGCTGGTCGGGTACGGCGTCAAGACGAGCGCCACCCGCCGCCGTCCCCGCAAGCAGGCGGCGTCCGCTCCGTCCGCTCCGTCCGCCGTGCCCGTCCCGGCGTCGTCCGCTTCCGCCCCGCCCGCTCCCGTTCCGCCCGGCGCGGTCCAAACCAATGGCTCGCCGGCGTCCGCACGGGCGCGCGTCCTGGCCAAGCCGCCGGTCCGCAAGCTCGCCAGGGACCTGGGCGTCGATCTGACTGCCCTCACGGGCAGCGGACCCCAGGGGTCGATCACGCGGGCGGACGTGGAGGCCGCGGTGGCGACGCCCGCCGCCGTTCCGGCCGCCGCAGGGCGGGAGACCGGGGCGCGGGAGGAGCGCATCCCGGTCAGGGGAGTCAGGAAGGCGACCGCGCAGGCGATGGTGGCCAGCGCGTTCTCGGCCCCGCACGTCACCGAGTGGCTGCAGGTCGATGTGACCGAGACGATGGAGGCGGTGCGGCGGCTGCGTACGCTGCCCGAGTTCGCCGAGGTCAAGGTCTCCCCGCTGCTGCTCGTGGCCAAGGCCCTGATCACCGCCGTGAAACGGCACCCGATGGTCAACGCGACGTGGACCGGCGAGGAGATCGTGGTCAAGCACTACGTGAACCTGGGCATCGCCGCCGCCACCGATCGCGGGCTGATCGTGCCGAACGTCAAGGACGCCGACGCGATGTCGCTGCCCGGACTCGCCCGGGCGCTCGGCGAGCTCACCGAGCGGGCGCGGGCGGGCAAGTGCCAGCCGGCCGAGCTGAGCGGCGGCACGATCACGATCACCAACGTGGGCGTCTTCGGCGTCGACGCGGGCACGCCGATCCTCAATCCCGGAGAGGTGGCGATCCTCGCCGTGGGCCAGATCAGGGACATGCCCTGGGTGGTCGACGGGCAGCTCGCGGTCCGCAAGGTCACCACGCTGGCGCTGTCGTTCGACCACCGCGTGGTCGACGGCGAGCTCGGCTCGTACGTCCTGCGCGACGTCGGCGCGATGCTGGAGGATCCCCTCCGCATGCTCGCCTGGAGCTGAACGGGGAGCACGCAAGTCGGATGCAAGATTCGAACCAGTGAGGTTCAAGCTCGGATTCCTAGCGTTCGCCTGTGATCCTCATCCTGAGCGACCGGCGGGACGTCACCGTGCGCCGCGTCCTCCCGGAGATCGAGCGCCCGGGCGTCCCCGCGACCTGGTGCGACAGCGCTGAGCTTTCCCCCAGGTCGCGGGTGACGGCGTCCTTCGCCGGCGGCCGGTCGCCGGCATGACGGCCGTACCCATGAGCGCGGTCGCCGCGGTCCTCGCCGATGCCGTCGAACTGCTGCGCGACCTGCGCCGCAGCCGTACGGCCGGGCCGGCGGCCGGGTCCGCCCCGCCCGGCGACGACGAGCCCGCGGCTCACCGGGCCACCGGATACCTGGTCACGGTGGATCGGGTGCGTCTGCGCGTCGCCGAGGCGCTCATGCTGCCGCCCGGGCGGTCGTACGGTGATCATGCCGAGCGGTGCCCGCTCGACGAGATCGTCGATCAGTGCCTGCTGATGAACGAGACGCTGGAGGACGGCGAGCCGCTCGACGACGCCGACCTCCGGGCCGCCGCCGAGGAATTCCGCGCCGGCCACGGCCTGCGCGACCGCGCCTCCACCCTGGCCTGGCTGGCCCAGACGCCGTTGTCCGGCGACCAGTTCGAGGCGTTCATCGCCGGGATCGCGCGGCGGCGGCGCTTCCGGCGGCGAATGGAGGCCGAGCTCGCGCCGGGCCACCTCGCGGCACACCCCGGCGACTTCGGCCGCGTACACGCCTTGTGGGTGACGGGCTCGCAGCCGGTGAACGGGGAGCTGCTGCGCGGCCTGGGCGGTCTGATCGGCTGCGGGGAGGCCGTGGTGACGGTGGGCGAGCGGTGGGCCAGGGACCTGCCCGCGCCCCTGCGGCACGCCCCGCACGACACGCTGATCGGGCCGACGGCGTACGGCGACGGCTATCTGACCGGAATCGTGCTGGAGCGCCGGACGGCGCGGGACGACGCGGAGACACTGACCGCGGCGGGCGAGGCCGCCTTCCGCGAATGGCTCGCCGCACGGCGCGGCCGGGCCTCCGTCGAGTGGCACTGGCTTTGAGGACACGAAACGCCGCGTTTTCCGCGCGAGGTTCCCGTGGCGCCGGGGGCGCCGGCATCCGCGGGGCGGCGGTCCGCTTCGCGGACGTGGGGGATGAGAAGATGAACGCCGTCACGGCGCGGCCATGGGGGCCGCGTGAGCCTCGTCCCAGGGGGAGTGCATGTTCCGCCACGTTGTGCTGCTGAAGTGGACCGATGACGCCACAGAGGAGCAGCGTGCGGAGGTGGCCAGGCGTCTGGGCGGGCTGCCGGACGTCATCCCCGAGTTGCGCGCCTACCGGATCGGCCCGGACGCCGGCGTCAATCAGGGCAACTTCTCCTTCGGCGTGGTCGCCGACTTCGACTCCCCGGAGGACTACGTCGTCTACCGGGACCACCCGGCCCACCGGGCCGTGATCGACGAGTGCATCACCCCGATCCTCGCCGCCCGTGCGGCGGTGCAGTACACCCTCTGAGGGCATGCCAGGCCGGAGGGCGGGCGGGTAGCGCCCCTCGTCCTCCGTCCGCGTACGTGCCGTGCCGGACGATCACCGATGCCAGGCGGTGACGGGTCCGTTGTGTGCCGCTTGCTGGAATCTCATTTCGCCGCACACTTTCACCCCCCGGCCTGTATGAGGGCAAGGCCGTTCGCGATAACGATTCAGATACGCGAAGCTAGTTCATGAATATGAACATACTGTGACCTGCGTCACGGCCGCGACCTGCCCTCGTGTACGTCCGTGACCTGCGGACCCGCCATTGACGACGGCCGGGAGGCGGGCGCATCGTAACGAGGCCAGGCGGTTGTCGGTCCGGGTGCCGCCGTTCACCCGGAGGTACGACGCGCGTGAACCATTTGGACTGGTACGTTCTCGGCGCCTATTTCATCGTCATGGTGGCGATCGGCGTCTACTCGCACCGGCGTATCGGCAATATCAGTGACTTCTTCACCGCCGGGGGCAAGATGCCCTGGTGGCTGGCCGGCATCTCGCACCACATGTCCGGCTACAGCGCCGTCATGTTCACCGGGTACGCCGGCATCGCCTACCTCTACGGCGTCACCTCCTACGTCACCTGGGCGTTCCCGATCGCCATCGGCGTCGCGATCGGCTCGGTGCTGTTCGCGCCGCGGCTGAACCGGATCCGGTCGAAGCTCAGGGTCAGCTCCCCGCTGGAATTCCTCGCCAGGCGGTACAACGTGCCGACCCAGCAGGCGCTCGCCTGGTCCGGCGGTCTGCTGAAGATCGTGGACGTCGGCGCCAAGTGGGCCGCGATCGCCACCCTGCTGTCGACGTTCACCGGACTGTCGCTCAACCAGGGCATCCTGATCACCGGCGTCGTCACCGCCGTCTACTGCACGGTCGGCGGGTTGTGGGCCGACGCGCTCACCGACTTCGGGCAGTTCGTCATCCAGCTTCTCGCCGGTGTCGTGATGCTCTTCGCCGTCCTCGCCAAGCTCGGCGGCATCGGCGCGGTGGGCGACATGTGGGACCGGCTCCCGCCCGACCACGCGAACCCGCTCAACGGCCCGTTCACCGTGACGTTCCTGCTCGCGTTCCTGTTCATCAAGACGTTCGAGTACAACGGCGGCATGTGGAACCAGGCGCAGCGCTACATGGCCGCGCCGACCGCGGCGCAGGCGGCCCGCGGCGCCCGGCTGTCGGCCGTGCTGTGGGCGGTCTGGCCGCTGCTGCTGTTCTTCCCGATGTGGGCCGCGCCGCTGCTGGTCCACGCGACCAAGCCGGACGCGAGCGACTCCTACGCGCTGCTGACCACCCAGCTCATCCCGCACGGCCTGCTCGGCCTGGTGATCGCCGGCTTCTTCTCGCACACGATGGCGATGGCCTCCTCCGACGCCAACGCGATCGCCTCGGTGTTCACCCGCGACGTGATCCCGGTGCTGTCCCGCGCGGCGCGGGCCTGGGACACCCGGGCAGGCCTGGTCGCGGCCCGGGTCACCACGGTCGCGTTCATCGCGCTGTCGATGGCGGTGGCCACGCAGGTCAACAGCCCGGTGCTGAAGGACATCATCACGGTCGTCATCAAGTGGGTGGCCGGGCTCATGGGTCCGATCTCGATCCCGCTGCTGCTCGGCATGCTGCCGTTGTTCCGCCGCTCCGGCCCCACGGCCGCGCTGGTCTCCTGGGCGGCGGGACTGTTCGTCTTCTGGCTCACCAACTACGGCATCAGCGGCCTGTCGACCGCCGTGTCCACGGCCGCGCCGGTGGCCACCTCGCTGGTGCTGTTCACCCTCATCGGCCTCATCCGGCCGGAGAACACCCCCGAGCGTGAGGAACTGCTCCGCACCGTCAACACCGACGATGACGGCGCCGCCCGGCCGCTCCCGGCGTCCGCCTGACGGTCCGCGACCGCTGGGAGCGTTCCTTCCCTGACCGCCGCACCGCCTCCCGCGTTCACTTGACCGGCCCGGGGGCGCGGTGCGGCCCAGAAACAGGCGCGGTGCGGCCCCGGACGCGGTACGGCCGCCGCACCAACTCGTGGGCGGCGGCCGTCCTACAGCAGAACCGGATCAGAAGGACTCTTCGGGCAGTTCCATGAGGTCCTGGCCGGTGGCGGCGAGCACGCGACGCTCGGCGGCCAGCCGGGGCAACACGGTCTGGGCGAAGAACGCGGCCGCCGCGACCTTGCCCGTGTAGAACACCTTGTCCTCCTCCGAGGCGGACAGGGCGTTCAGAGCGACCCCGGCCTGGCGCAGCAGCAGCCAGCCCAGGACCAGGTCGCCCAGAGCCAGAAGGAACCTGGTGGTGTTGAGGCCGACCTTGTAGACCTCCTGCGGCGTCTCCATGGAGGCGATCGCCCAGCCGGCCATGGTGTCGGCCATCGCCTTGACCTCGTCGGCCGCCTCGTCGAGCAGGCCGCGCTCGACCTTCAGCCGTCCGTTGCCCGCCTCCGAGGCGGCGAACGCCTTGATCTCGCCGAGCAGCGACCCCAGCGCCGCGCCCTGGTTCTTCAGGACCTTGCGGAAGAACAGGTCCTGGCCCTGGATGGCGGTCGTGCCCTCGTACAGCGAGTCGATCTTCGAGTCGCGGATGTACTGCTCGATCGGGTAGTCCTGCAGGAAGCCCGAGCCGCCGAGGGTCTGCAGCGAGCGGGCCAGCATCTCGTACGACCGCTCGGAGCCGACGCCCTTGACCAGCGGGAGCAGCAGGTCGTTGAGCGCTTCTGCGGCCTCGTCGCGGCGGCCCTCGAACTCCGCGATCTGGATCTGGTCCTGGATCGTCGCCGTGTAGAGGACCAGCGCCCGCATCGCCTCGGCGTACGACTTCTGCAGCATGAGCTCGCGGCGTACATCGGGGTGGTGGGTGATGGTGACGCGCGGCGCGGTCTTGTCGCCCGAGCGGGTGAGGTCGGCGCCCTGGACGCGGTTCTTCGCGAAGTCCAGCGCGTTCAGATAGCCGGTGGACAGTGTGGCGATGGCCTTGGCGCCCACCATCATGCGGGCGTGCTCGATGACCATGAACATCTGCCGGATGCCGTCGTGCACGTCGCCGACCAGGTAGCCGATCGCGGGGTGCTTCTCGCCGAGCGTGAGCTCGCAGGTCGTCGAGACCTTCAGGCCCATCTTCTTCTCGACGTTGGTGACGTACACGCCGTTGCGCTCGCCGAGCTCGCCGGTCTCGACGTTCACCAGGTATTTCGGCACGAGGAACATCGACAGCCCCTTGGTGCCGGGCCGGGCGCCCTCGGGCCGGGCCAGCACGAGGTGGAAGATGTTCTCGGCCATGTCGTGCTCGGCGCTGGTGATGAAGCGCTTGACGCCCTCGATGTGCCAGGTGCCGTCGGGCTGCCGGATCGCCCTGGTGCGGCCGGCGCCGACGTCGGAGCCCGCGTCGGGCTCGGTGAGCACCATGGTCGCGCTCCAGCCCCGCTCGACGGCCAGCTCGGCGAACCGCTTCTGCTCGGGGGTGCCGAGGTCGTGCAGCAGACGGGCGAAGGCCGGGCCGCAGGCGAACATCCACACGGCGGGGTTGGCGCCGAGCACCATCTCGGCCATGGCCCATACGAGGCTGCGCGGGGCGGGCGTGCCGCCGAGCTCCGGATTCAGTTCCAGGCGCCACCACTCGGCGTCCATCCACGCCTTGTAGGAGCGCTTGAAGCTCTCCGGCATGGTCACGCTGTGGGTGGCGGGGTCGAAGACGGGCGGGTGGCGGTCGGCGTCCTCGAACGATTCGGCGATGGGGCCGGTGGCGAGCCGGTTCACCTCGTCAAGCACGCTTCGCGCGGTGTCCTCGTCCACCTCGGCGAACGGCCCGGTGCCGAGGATCTCCCCGCGCCCGAACACCTCGAAGAGATTGAACTCCACGTCGCGGAGGTTGCTCCTGTAGTGACCCATCTCTGTGCGCTCCTAGAACCGAACCCGGGGGTAACGTACTGGTCGGTAACTCTAAACCGAATGCTACCCGCGGGTAACCGGAGTTATCCATGGTCTGTGCCACAGATCGCACTGAATGGTGAGGTATGACCGGTATGGTCATGGCGAGAGGGCCGTGATCCGCGGCCCTCCCGGACGAGGAGCCCGCCGTACCCGGCCCAGCGAAGACGGTGGGCGGAAGGACATGGACCAAGTTCTGCAGATCGTCGGCGCCGTCCTCATTCTCGGCGCGTTCCTGCTCTCCCAGATGAACGTCCTCGACAACCGCTCGAAGATCTACCTCGTGCTCAACCTCGTCGGTTCCGCGGTGCTCGCGTGGCTCGCGTACGCGGACGACGACTGGGGATTCCTGCTGCTGGAGGGGGTCTGGGCCATCGTGTCCGCGGTTGGCCTCGTCCAGGCCCTGCGGCCGCGGCGGACGGCAGCGTAACCTGCTTGACACTTTCACCGGTGTCGGGGTTGGCTGGGCGCGTGATTGAGATCTACACGATGACAGTCGACTGCGCCCAGCCGTACGAGCTGGCCCAGTGGTGGAGTGAGGCCCTGGGCTGGCCGCTCGTCGACTCCGAGCCGGACGACGACGAGGTCATGCTGGACCGTCCCGACGGCCCTCCACACCTGCTCTTCATCCAGGTGCCCGAGGGCAAGACGGTCAAGAACCGCCTGCACCTCGACGTGACTCCCGCCGGCGACCGCACCCGCGACCAGGAGGTGGAGCGGCTGCTCGCGCTCGGGGCCAAGCCGTACGAGGACCACCGCACCCCGGAGGGCGCCGGCTGGGTCACTCTGCTCGACCCCGAGGGCAACGAGTTCTGCGTCTGCCGGAGCGCGGCGGAGCGGGAGGCCTGACCTCAGGCGCCCTTGGCCCGGCCGCGCATCGAGAACGTGAGGATGCTGGTGATCACCAGCACGAGCGCGCCGCCCCACAGAGCGTCCCAGGCCGAGCCGAAGACGCCCTCGCGGTCGATCACGAGCTGCACCGGATACATGAGGGCCGCCGCGCCGAGTCCCGGATAGAGCGAGAAGCGCCAGGGGTGGCGCAGCGCCCAGAGACGGGCCTGCCGGGTCACCCGGTCGCCGACGTCCGGCTTGGAGATCGCGCCGATCGCCGCGACGAGGGCGAACACCGTGATCCCGGCGCACAGTGCCCAGGTCAGGTCGGCCGGGCCGGGCAGGATGACGCCCAGGAGGAAGCTCGTGGCCGCGACCGCCCCACCGGACGTCGCCGCGGCTCGCCAGGGCGCGCCGCGCAGGGCCGCGCCGGCCAAGGACATCTCGTCCATGCGGGTCAGTTCGTTCATGACTTCAGCGTGCCTGTTTGGGCGTTTCTGCGGCATCGGGGAAGACCCTGAGCCGCCCCTGACGCCACCCGGTCAGGGAGTCCTCCCGCCGCCGTCGCCGGGCGAGGGGCCATTCACCATAGGCTCCCCGGCATGGATCTCGAGTTTCGTACGGCCCGGCGCGAGGACGTCCCCGTCATCGTCGGCCTCATCAACGACGACCCGGTCTCCGCCGCCAGGCCGTCCTCGCGCGAGCCGGACTACTACGCCGCCTTCGAGGCCGTCGACGCCGACCCGCGCAACGAGCTGATCGTCGTGGAGGCGGACGGCGAGGTCGTCGGCACGATGCAGCTCACCTACATCCCGGGGCTGTCCCGAAAGGGAGGCGAGCGCGCGCAGATCGAGGCGGTCAGGGTCGCCGTGCCCCACCGCAATCGGGGGATCGGCCGGGAGATGATGCGGTGGGCCGTCGAGCGGGCCAGGGAACGCGGCTGCGCGCTGGTGCAGCTCACCTCCGACAAGGCCCGCACCGAGGCCCACCGCTTCTACGGCGCGCTGGGCTTCACGGCCTCACACGAGGGGTTCAAGCTCGGCTTGTGACAGCGGGGCGACGTCGACGAAGTTGTCGTGGTAGACGGCGCCCCGGCCCATGTCGGCGTCCCTCTCGTCCACGAGCGCGTTGGGGTTCGCGCCGGCCGACAGCTTGGGCCAGTGGCCCTTCGGCGCCGCCACCACCCCCGGCGCCACCCGGTCGCTGACCTCGACGTACGCCCTGAACTCGCCGTTGCCGTTGAAGACCCGGGCGGCCTGCCCGTCCACGAGTCCGCGCGAAGCGGCGTCCGCCGGGTTGACCAGCACCCGCGGGCCCTTCGACCGCTTGCGCAGCTCCGGGTTGTTGGCGAACTGCGTGTTCAGGAACGTGTGCGCGGCCGGAGTGATCATGACGAGCGGGTGCGGCCGGTCGGCTGGAGCCGTACGGGCCGTGAGCGAGGGGACGTAGCCGGCGACACGCGGCAGCCCGGCGGCCTCGGCCTTCTCGGAGGCGAACTCCAGCCGCCCGCTCGGCGTCGGGAAGCCCTCCGTGAACGGCACGAACGGGTCGGCCACCCGCAGGCGCGCCCAGCCCTGCTTGCGGCACTCCTCCACGGAGATCCCCGCCTGGGCGAGCGTCTGCTCGGCGAGTTCGAGGTCGGTGTCGTACAGGGACGGCTCGCTCAGTCCCATCAGCCGGGCGAGCCGCCGGAAGGTCTCGGTCGTCGAGAGGCATTCGCCCGGCGGCTCGACGGCGGGCTCGTTCCACACCATGTACATGTGCCCGTAGCCGTGGTGCACGTCCAGGTGCTCGATCTGCATGGTCGCGGGCAGCACGTAGTCGGCGTAGTCGACGGTGTCGGTCGGGAACTGCTCCATCACCACCGTGAACAGGTCCTCCCGCGCCAGCGCCGCCCTGATCCGGTTCTGGTCGGAGGTCGAGCCCAGCGGGTTGGCCGCGTAGACCCACAGGCACTTGACCGACTCGTCCAGCCCGTCGGCCAGCCGGGTCATCGTGAGCGTACGCACGGGGTGGGGGAGCAGGTCGTCGCGCGGATCGGGGCCGGTGGGCGCGTACCCCGAGGTGGAGTAGGCCACGCCGCCGCCGGGGTGCCGCCAGTCGCCGGTGACGCCGGGGATGCAGGCGATCACCCGCATCGCGGCCCCGCCGCCCGCGTGCCGCTGGATGCCCATCGTGGCCCGGATGCCGGTCGGCCGGGTGTGCGCGAGCCGTACGCCGAGGGCGCGGATGCGCTCCTCGGGCAGGCCGGTGATCTCCGCCACCAGCGCCGGGGGGTGTCTGCGGATCTCGGCCTCGAACTCGTCCCAGCCGGTCGTGTGCTCCTCGATGTACGCGCGGTCCTCGGCGCCCTCCTCCAGCACGACGTGCAGCAGACCGAGGGCGAGCGCGGCGTCGGTGCCCGGCCGGATCGGCAGGTGCTCGTCCGCCTGGTCGGCCGTACGCGTGCGGATGGGGTCGATCGCCACCACGTACGCCCCGGCGGCGCGGGCGTCCTGGACGAACTTCCACAGGTGGTGGCCGCTGGTCAGCGTGTTGGTGCCCCACAGCAGGATGAGCCGCGACAGGGCGAACGTCTCGGGGTCCATGCCGCCGGGGGTCCCGTTGACGTACCGCAGCCCGTCGTTCCCCGCACGGGCGCAGATGTTGAGGTCGTGACGGGACGCACCGAGGGCGTTCCAGAACCGCCGTCCCGCATTGCCCGACTCGCCCTGGACGTACCCGAGCGTCCCGGTGCCCTGGTAGGGCCAGATCGCCTCGCCGCCGTGCTCCTCGACGATCGACGTCAGCTTGGCGGCGATCTCCGACAGCGCCTGGTCCAGGCTGATCCGCTCGAACCGGCCCGCTCCCTTCGGCCCCACCCTCTTCAACGGGTGCAGGATGCGGTCCGCCGAGCGGACCTGCTCCAGGTAGCGGTTGACCTTCACGCACAATGCCCCGCGCGTGTAGGGGTGGTCGCGGTTGCCGCGCAGTCCGACGGCCTCGCCGTCGCGGACGGTGACGACCCAGGAGCAGGTGTCCGGGCAGTCGAGCGGGCAGGCGCCCAGAACGGGAAGAGGCGTGCTCATGCCATCGACGGTAACAACCCGGCCGGCGGCCGGCATCACCTGATCTCCCGCAGGTACGCGATGTTCGCGGCGTCCTCGGGATCGGCGCTGGGCGCCCCGGCGAACCAGGCGTCCAGGATCTCCGTCAGAATCTGCGGGGAGGTGAGGCGGAGACTGAGCGCGAGCACGTTGGCGTCGTTCCATTTGCGGGCGCCGGCGGCGGTGGCGGCGTCGGCGCACAGCGCCGCCCGCACGCCCGCCACCTTGTTGGCCGCCATGGACGCGCCGGTTCCGGTCCAGCAGCAGACCACGGCCTGGTCCGATCGGCCCTCCGCGACGTCTCTCGCCGCGGTGGAACAGCACCACGCCCAATCGGCCCGATCGCCGGGGGCCAGCGCTCCATAGAGTGTGACTGAATGGCCGCGCCGTTCCACCTCGGCCGCAAGCACCGACGCGATTCCGTCGAGGCTGTCCGAGGCCAGGGATATACGCATGCCGTCAATTGTGGACACCGAGTGCGAAGATCGCACAGAATCGCTGGTGGTGAGAGGCATCAAGGAGCAGGACATAACGCTGGACACTCCTGGCCGGGGAGCTGTCCTCGTCGTCGAGCCTCTGCTGCCGCAGCGGATCCGCCGTCCTTCCGACGCACTGCGGTTTCTGCTCACGCTGCTGGCCCTCGGCGCCGTCGTACTGATGGCTCTGGCCCTGCAACGCACGTTGAACGGCCTGGAGACCGACGTTCAGGCGGGCACCGGCCGCGCCCCCGAGGTGCTGTCGGCCGCCGCCGGGCTGCTGGGCGGCGTCGCCGTGCTCATCGTCCCGGTCGCGTTCGCCGTCGAGCGGGTCTTCCACCGCGACGGCATGCGCGTCACCCAGGGACTGATCGCCGCGATCCTCGCCCTGCTCGTGTCGTACGCGCTGGACGAGTGGCTGGTCCAGGCGGGCCCGGCCGATCTGGTGCAGCTGCTCACCGGTGGCAGGGACGTCGAGCCGCTCAACACCGTGCTGACCCCCGCCATCGCGTACGCCACGGCGGTGCGGATGAGCCGGCGCCCGCACTGGCGGGCGCTCATGTGGGTCGCGCTGGCCCTCGACGTCTTCGCGCTCTTCACCGCCACCAAGGTCACCGCCCTCGGCGTGATCCTCACCTACGTCGTCGGCCTCGCCGTCGGGTTCGGCACGCTCTACGGCATCGGCAGCGCGAACACCAGGCCGCCCGGCAGCGCCGTGCTGGCCGCGCTCCGCAGGCTCGGCTTCACGCCGGTCACCGCCAGGCGAGTGGAGGACGACAGCTCGGGCAGCCGCCGCTACCTGGTCGGCCTCGACGGCGACCGGCGGATCGACGTGACCGTGCTCGACCGGGACCGGCAGGTGGCCGGCGTCCTCTACCGGCTGTGGCGGCGCTTCCTGCTCAACAGCGAGACCCGCCGCAGGGCCATCCGCTCGCTGCGCGCCGAGCTGGAGCGCGAGGCCCTGATGGCGTACGCCGCGCAGGCCGCCGGGGTGCGCCTGCCGCGCCTGCTCGGCACGAGCGAGGTCGGTACCGAGGCCGCGCTGCTCGCCTACGAGCACGTGGACACCAGGCCGGTGAGCGAGCTGCGCGACGAGGACTTCGACGACGAGCTGCTCGCGCGGATGTGGGAGCAGGTCCGGTTGCTGCACGCGCACCGCCTGGCCCACCGGCACCTGACCGGCGAGAGCATCCACGTCGACGCTCACCGGAACGTCTACCTCGTGGACGCCCGCAGCGGCGAGATCGCGGCCGGCGACCTGCTGCTGCGGCTCGACATCGCCCAGCTCCTCGCCTACCTCGGCACGCGGGTGGGAGCCGAGCGTTCCGTCGCGTCGGCGGCGAAGGTGCTGGGGGAGGACACCTTGGCCGGCGCGATGCCGCTGCTCCAGCGGATCGCGCTGAGCCGGGAGACCCGGACGGCCGCCCGCCGGGACAGGAAGCTCCTGCCCGCCATCCGCGAGCAGATCGCCGCGCTGAAGCCCCAGGCCGAGGTCCGGGAGGTGCGGCTCGAGCGGTTCCGCCCCCGCACGTTGGTAACGATCATCGTCAGCGCGCTCGGCGCCTATCTCCTGCTGACCCAGCTCAGCCGGGTCAACCTGATCACCGTCCTCACCACGGCCAACTGGGCGTGGAGCGGCGTCGCGCTGATCGCCGGCGCTCTCAGCTACGTCGCGGCGGCGATCATGCTGCGCGGGTTCGTGCCCGAGCCGCTGCCCCTCGGCCGTACGGTCCTGGCCCAGCTCGCCGCGTCGTTCGTGAAGCTGGTCGCGCCCGCCGCGGTCGGCGGCGTCGCGCTCAACACCCGCTATCTGCAAAAGCGCGGCGTCCCGCCGGGCGCGGCGGTGACCAGCGTGGGGGCATCGCAGCTCATCGGCCTGGCCATGCACATCATGCTGCTGCTGCTGTTCGGCTACCTCACCGGAACACAGGCCGCGCCGTCCCTCACCCCGTCTCGGGGCCTGCTCGTCGTGCTGCTCGGTGTCGCGGTGCTCTTCCTGATCGTGCTCGCCGTACGGCCGCTGCGCCGCGTGCTGACCACCCGCCTGCGTGCGATGTTCTCGGGGGTGATCCCCCGGCTGCTTGACGTGGTGCAGTCGCCCAAGAAGGTTCTCGAGGCGGTGGGCGGGACCCTGCTGCTCACCCTCAGCTTCGTGATCTGCCTGGAGGCCTGCGTGCAGGCCTTCGGCGGCAAGGCCAGCTTTACGGCCGTCGCCGTGGTGTTCCTGGCCGGAAACGCGATCGGCTCGGCCGCTCCGACACCCGGCGGGCTGGGCGCGGTGGAGTACGCCCTGTCCCTCGGCCTGCAGGTCGCCGGCGTGCCGGGCCCCATCGCCACCTCGGCCGTGCTGCTGTTCCGCCTGATGACGTTCTGGCTCCCCGTCCTGCCCGGCTGGGCCTCCTTCGCCTACCTCCAGCGTCAGAACGCCCTCTGAACCGCGTCGCCGGCCGGGCGTCGCTGCCCGCCGGAGAGGCGTGGTCACGAGCCGCGGCGCAGGCGCGCCGGCCGGGGCGCCGCGGCTCGTGGACGCTCAATGCGCGCTGGAAGCGGCCCAGAGGTTGATGCCGCACTCGACGGCGTCCTTGTCGATCGCGGCCAGCTCGTCCTCGGTGAAGTCGAGCCGGTTGACCGCGTCGAGGCTGTCGTCGAGCTGCTCGACGCTGCTCGCGCCGATCAGCACCGACGTCACCCGCGGGTCGCGCAGCGCCCAGGCCAGGGCCATCTGCGCCAGCGACTGCCCGCGCCGCCCGGCGATCTCATTGAGCCGCCGGACGTGGCGCAGGCTCTCCTCGGTCAGCAGGGACGGATCGAGAGACTTGCCCTGGGCGGCCCGCGAGTCCTTCGGGACCCCGTTCAGGTAGCGGTCCGTCAGCATGCCCTGCGCCAGCGGAGAGAACGCGATGCAGCCGGCGCCCTCTTCCTCCAGCACGTCGAGCAACCCGTTCTCGACCCATCGGTTGAGCATCGAGTAGGAGGGCTGGTGGATGAGTAGCGGCGTGCCCATGTCCCGCAGGATCGCCGCGGCCTCCCGGGTCCGCTCCGGGGAGTAGGACGAGATGCCCGCGTAGAGCGCCTTGCCCGACCGGACCGCGTGGGCGAGCGCCCCCATGGTCTCCTCCAGGGGCGTCTCCGGATCGAAGCGGTGGCTGTAGAAGATGTCGACGTAGTCGAGGCCCATCCGCTTCAGCGACTGGTCGAGGCTCGCGAGCAGGTACTTTCGCGAGCCCCAGTTGCCGTAGGGACCGGGCCACATGTCGTACCCGGCCTTGGTGGAGATCACCAGCTCGTCGCGGTACCTGGCGAAATCCTGCTGGTAGAGATGCCCGAAGTTGATCTCCGCTGAGCCGTACGGCGGACCGTAGTTGTTCGCGAGATCGAAGTGGGTGACTCCGCGGTCGAAGGCCCGGCGGAGGATGGCCCGCTGGGTCTCGATCGGCTTGTCGTCGCCGAAGTTGTGCCACAACCCGAGCGACACCGCGGGCAGCCTCAGCCCGCTCCGTCCGGTCCGGTTGTACGGCATGGGCCCATATCGGCCCTCGGCTGCCACATAGCTCACTCGGTCACTCCAACTCGGTCGAGGATCCAGGAGAGCGCGAACGCCTCCTCACGCCAGGCGTCGTAACGGCCGCTGCGGCCTCCGTGGCCGGCGCCCATCTCGGTCTTCAGCAGGAACGGCCCTCCCTGTGCGGTGGTGCGCAGCCGGGCGATCCACTTGGCCGGCTCGTGGTAGAGCACCCGGGTGTCGTTCAGGCTGGTGGTCGCCAGGATCGGCGGGTACGGCCGACCGTCGACGTTCTCGTAGGGCGAGTAGGTCTTCATGTACGCGTAGACCTCGGGGTCGTGCAGGGGATCGCCCCACTCGTCCCACTCGGTCACCGTGAGCGGCAGCGACGGGTCGAGGATCGTGTTCAGCGCGTCCACGAATGGAACCTCGGCGACGATCCCCGCGAACTCCTCCGGAGCCAGGTTGGCGACCGCGCCCACCAGCAGACCACCGGCCGAGCCGCCCCGGGCGATGATCTTGCCGGACCATCCCGCCGCCTTGAGATGCCGCGCGGACGCCACGAAGTCCGTGAAGCTGTTCTTCTTCCTGGTCAGCTTGCCGTCCTCGTACCACCGGCGGCCCATCTCGCCGCCCCCGCGCACGTGGGCGATCGCGAACACGAACCCCCGGTCGAGCAGTGAGAGCCGGGCCACCGAGAAGTAGGGATCGATGGACGACTCGTAGCTGCCGTAGCCGTAGAGAAGGGTGGGAGCGGGCCGGCTCGTGTCCTTCCGGACCACGATCGAGATCGGGATCCTGGTGCCGTCCGGGGCGGTGGCCCATTCGCGGTGCTGCTCGTAGTCGGCCGGGTCGTAGCCGCCGAGGACCGCCCTCTGCTTGAGCAGGATCAGCTCGCGCGAGCCCAGGTCGTAGTCGTACACCGACGGTGGGGTGATCATGGACGTGTAGCTGAGGCGCAGCCGGTTGGTCTCGAACTCCACGTTGCCGGTCGGCGCGACGTCGTACAGCGGCTCCGGGAACGAGATCTCGTACGGCTCGCCGCCGTCGCCCGGCAGGATTCTGATGCCCGTGAGGCCGTCACGACGGAAGTGCACGCTGACGTGGTCCTTGAACGCGTCCACATCGAGCAGCCTGGTGTCATCCCTGTGCTCGATGAGTGGAGTCCAGTTGCCCGGATCGTCGATGGGAGCACTGGCGAGCTCGAAGTTCACAGCGCCGTCGTTGTGCAGGACGAGGAAACGGTCGGCCGCGTGCTCCAACCCGTATTCCACGCCGGTCTGCCGCGGACGCACCACCGTGAACTCGCCGTCCGGGGTGTCCGCGCTCAGGACCCGGACCTCACTCGTGATCTTGCTACCCGAGGTCAGCAGCAGGTAGCGCTGACTGCGGGTCAGGCCGATGCCCACCCAGAAGCGCTCGTCGTCCTCCTCGTAGACGACGACGTCATCGGTGGAGCCGAGCCTGTGGCGGTGGATCCGGTACGGACGCCAGGCCTCGTCCACCGTGGTGTAGAAGAACCTCGAGCCGTCGGCCGACCAGGCGCCGCCGTAGAAGACCCCCGGAATCTCGTCCGGGAGCAGCTCTCCCGTCTCCAGGTCCTTGAAGCGGAGGGTGAAGCGCTCGCCACCGGAGAAGTCGGTCGAGTACGCGAGCTTCGTGCCGTCCGGGCTGAGGGCGCTCGTGCCCATGGAGAAGAACGGGCTGTCTCCGGCGAGCTCGTTGCCGTCCAGAATCACCTGCTCGCCCGGCAGCGAGGTGCCCGGCTCCAGCTGCGGCGGGCTGTCGCCGTCGGCGGCCACGCGGCACTGTATGCCGTACTGCTTGCCCTCTTCCGTCCGGGAGTAGTACCACCAGGCGCCCTTCCGGGTGGGCACCGATAGGTCCGTCTCCAGCGTCCTGCCCTTGATCTCCTTGAAGATGGTCTCCTGGAGATCCTGCAGGTGGCCGGTCATCTCCTGGGTGTAGGCGTTCTCCGCCTCCAGGTATGCGATGGTGTCGGGGTCGTCCTTCTTGAGCAGCCACGCGTACTCGTCGATGACGGTGTCACCGTGATGCGTGCGCTTCAGGGGAACCTTCTTCGCTACAGGCGGCATGTCGCTCACCCGCCAAAGTCTATGTTCGGCATCGTTCCGCCCAGGCTCCTCGCTGCCGGCCTGTGGATAACCGTGATGGGAACGCCGTTTCACGCGGCGGGGCCTGGCCTCTGGAGCCGCGGCGGTGATCGGGGAATAGACCCGGAGCCCCCGGCGTTTCTCACGAGTTGGGTCATGGCGGTGCCGGACCCTGGTAATCTTCTGGTGTCGGCGCGGTTCGGCGCACTCCTTCTCGATCACTTTGGTGGTTGTGTTGTGTGTGCGGGCTGGTCGCCGGTGCTTCTCTTCTTTGTGGATCTTCTGGTTCGGTGGTTTTGCGCCGGGCTGGGGGTTCGGGT
>NZ_JBFBIP010000041.1:0-34313 GCF_040685655.1 Microbispora sp. NPDC088329 | reverse complement strand
GTTACATTCCGAACCCGGAAGTTAAGCCTGTCAGCGCCGATGGTACTGCACCGGGGACGGTGTGGGAGAGTAGGACGCCGCCGGACAATTTTTTGAAAGGGCCATCCCGTGTGGGATGGCCCTTTCTGCGTTATCGAGGGGGCAGGGCCTTCAGCGACCTTCTATGCCTCGGATGTCACCCGGGCAGCGACGATGGGCCTGATCGTGACGGGATGGAAAGTGCTCTCGTTCGTTCCCCACCGGTACCCGTAGAAGTCGCCGTTCGCGTCGGCGTACAGGACCATGAACCCGTATCCGACACCGCTGTATTCAGTGGAGCCGCTGCTTCTTGAGTCGACGTGACCATCCGCGACAGGGGCGGTCCCGTGCGGGGTGTTCGTGGAGTCCACGACCTCGACCACGTATTCGGTCGTGTTCGGGTCGCTGTCGGTGACCACGGTGCCGGCCACCGATCGGACCACTGGTGTGTGCCCGCTCCCTCCGCTGGCCCCCGCCTCGTACTTGATGGCGATGATGTCCCCGGGTGCGAGGGAGGCGACCTTGGTGATCTTGTCCATGTGGTCGACGGTGTCGGCGTCGATGCGATCGTAGTATCGGGCGCTGTTGGGACTGATGCTTGAGAATTCACTGCTGAAATATGAGCGGGTGGCCCAGGAGTAGGTATGCGTCAGGAGTTGGGTGACGAAAGGGGCGCACTGGCTCTCGTTGTAATAGCTCGTCGGAGTTCCGGGCGTGCCCCAGGTCACGACGGAGCCGGTACATCCGGAACTGCAGTACTTGTTGTACGAAGACTCCAGTGGCCAGCCGATCGCGTTCAGCTCATCCACCAGCTCCTCCGCCTCGACGAGGTGATTTGTCACCGGCCCGGCCATGGCCACCTGCGGGGTCAGCATGTGGGCGGCGAGAATGCCCGCACCGATCGAAGCAGCCATATTGCGAAGTCTCATCGTGCCTCCACCTTTTGCGGGACCTGAAAGCGGTTTCGCCCCTCATCATCAGCGTTCATGCGGGGAGACGCAATACTCTTACACTGACTATCATAATCGGATTCCGGTTAATCCTTGTATTGTCTCGGCTGAAAATCGCCGCCGAAGGATTTTTCCTAATCGAGCTCATGGCGTAAAGGGTCGGCGAAGGAGGAGCGGAGCGGGTTTCGCGGGGACCGGACCTTCCGGCCGGCGCGGTGACGTCCGGCTCGACCGGGTCATTGGCACACGCAACCTCGCCCAGCCTGCACGGCCGCCCGGTCACCACGTATCGATCGCGGCCACTGCATCTGCCGACGAATTGACAGTGGTGGGTGGGGACGGTTAGGACCTTGAAGGTGAGTCGTGACCTGTCGCCGGCCGAGGTGACCCTTGAACAGATGATCCGCGTTCCCGCAGGGCGAATCCTCCTCCGGGATGAGGGGACGCGGACCAACTGGGTGGCCGAGGTCGGGGAGTTCCTGTTGGCGCCGTATCCCGTGACCAGGGAGTTCTACAGAGCCGTCGCCAGTGCAACCGAAGTGCCCTCGGCGGCACCGCTGACGCCCATGACCGAGGTCTCCTGGAAGGACGCGGTCAGGTTCTGCAACCTGCTCTCGGAGACGGCCGGGCTGACGCCGTGCTACTCCTTCGGTGACGACCTCGACGCGCAGGACGTGGTCTGCGACTGGGACGCCGACGGATACCGCCTGCCGTCCGAGGCGGAGTGGGAGTACGCCTGCCGGGCCGGGACGACGGGCGTGCGGTACGGAGAACTCGACGAGATCGCCTGGTACCGGGAGAACTCCGGCGGGCGACTGCACGACGTCGGCACCAAGGCACCGAACGCGTGGGGCTTGTACGACATGATCGGCAATGTCTGGGAATGGTGCTGGGACGTCTACGACGCCGCTGTTTATGGCCCCTATCGAGTCTTCCGCGGCGGAGGGGCTCATGACCTGCCCCGAGGGTGCCGGGCGGCATGCCGGCGCAAGAGCCACCCCACGTTGCGCATCGACGACCTCGGCTTCCGCCTCGCCCGGTCCGTCTGACGTCAGGACGCGGGCGGCGTGACCGCGGCCTCCAGCAGGGGTTCGATGCGGAAGGGGATCTGGGTCGACAGGGCGATCGTCGTGTCGGTGCGATGGACGGCGGGTGAGGCGAGGACCCGGGCGATGATCTCCTGCAGGTGCGGGGTGCTGCGAGCGGCCACGCGGCACAGCAGATCGCCCTGACCGCTGGTGCCGTACACCTCGAGGATCTCCGGAATGCCGGCCAGCCACCGCACGGCCTCGGTCAGCCGGCCCTGGGCGATCTGCAGGGACGCGAAGGCGAGGATGGGATAGCCGATCTGCTCCGTGATGATCGTCGGGCCGAAGTCGCCGATGACGCCGCGGGCGATGAGCTTGTCCAGTCGTGCCTGCACGGTTCCGCGGGCCACGCCGAGGAGGCGGGCCAGTTCGGTGAGCCCGATCCGGGGGTTGGCCCGCATGGTGGTCAGGAGACGGCTGTCGAGCGCGTCGAGCATGTGCCGAGGGTACGCCTCCACTGAGCGATTCGACCAGTGAAACCATCCGAGACCGCCCGGATTGAAGCGTTCCGCACACTCCGGCTGGTCACTCTTGCCAGCCAAACGGTTACTTGCTGTCCTATGGGAATATGTTCGAAGAGGCGCAGTATTTCGCTCCGGTGGCGACGAAGGATGACGGATCCGTCGTCGTCGAGTTGGCCACGAGCCACCCCGGTTTCGCGGATTCCGTCTACTGTCAGCGGCGCAACGCGATCGCGGCGCTGGCGCTGGCTCACACCCCCGGGAGCCCCATCCCCACGGCCGAGTACACCGACGAGGAGCACCACGTGTGGGCGCTCGTCACCAGGGAACTGACGGCAAAGCATCAGAAGTACGCGGTGCGCGAGTTCCTCGACGCGGCTCAGCGGCTCGGCCTGCCCGGGGACCGCATTCCGCAACTCCAGGAGGTCGGCGACCTTCTGGAACCGCTGACCGGATTCCGCTACCTGCCCGCGGCCGGGCTGGTTCCGCTTCGTGAGTTCTACGGCGTCCTGGCCGATGGGCTTTTCCACTCCACCCAGTACATCCGGCACCATTCCGTGCCCTTCTACACCCCCGAGCCGGACGTCATCCATGAGGTCATCGGCCACGCGAACACGCTGGCCTCGCCCCGTTTCGCCGCGCTCTATCGAGCCGCGGGCCGGGCGGCGCGCCGGGTGGAGACCGATGAGGCGCTGGAGTTCGTGTCCAAGGTGTTCTGGTTCACCCTGGAGTTCGGCGTCATGCGGGAAGACGGCGAACTCCGGGCGTACGGCGCGGGGATCCTCAGCTCGTACGGCGAGATCGAGGAGTTCCGCGGCATGGACATCCGTCCGCTCGACCTGACCGCGATGGGCACCACCCACTACGACATCACGAAGTATCAGGAGGTGCTCTTCGAGGCGGCCTCGTTCGACCACCTCGAAGACACCGTGGGCGCGTTCTGGGACACCTGCGACGACGAGACGATCAACCGGCTCCTGGCGGCGTCTCCGGCGTGAGCCGGGTCAGCGTGTGAGCCGGGCTCAGCGCGCGCCGACGATCAGCAAGGCGTCGCCGACCGCCCGCTCCACGCCGTCGGACGGATGGTTGACCACCTTCTTGCCGATGACCATGGCGGTCGACCCGCCGCCGTCCAGATTGATCGCGTCGCGCGCGCCGAGCCAGCGCATGAGCTCGGCCGCCTCGAAGAACGACGCGCCGACCGTGCTGCCCGGCGCCCGGCCGTCGACGACCGCGATGACGAGCTTGCCGGCCCGCGTGACGCCGGCGAGCGTACGCGGATGGCGCCGCAGGATCATGTTGGTGTTGGCCATGCCGTCCCGCGACGCGGTGATCGAGGTCTTGCCGCCCCTGACCAGACCGATCGCGCCGCCGATGATGTTGGTCTCCGGGGTCAGCGGGATGGCCTTGTCCGTCCGCAGGTCGATGACCCGGGTCGTGACCGCGATGGCCGTGCCCTCGCCCGCGTGCTGCGACAGCCAGTCGGCGGCGGCTCCGACGCCGTGCAGCACGCGCGTCCCGGGCGCCACGGGGCCGCCGGAGGCGCGGACCGCGGTCACCCTGCCGGAGGCGTCGATGACCGCCTCGGTCCCGCCGTCCTGCGGGGTGTCCCGCCCGAGTTCCTCGGTGTACATGACCAGCTCATCCGGCTTCGGCACCCGGTTGAGACCGGTCACTTCGGCGGTGGCCCCGTCGGCCGCGCGGGCGGCGACCGAGGACGACAACTCGGTGATGCGGGCCGTACGGCCACGCAGGACCAGGCCCACGCGGCCGGCGACGGCCTCGCTGAGCAGCTTGCCGCCGACGACGGAGATGCCCGTGGGGTCGCCGCGGAAGGCGGGCAGCGTGTGGATGTCGAAGAAGCCGCCGTTCACGGCGGCGAGCGCCTTGGCGGCGGAGGCCATGGCCGTGACCTTCTCGCGCTTGGCGACGCTCGTGCCCAGCGAGGCCTGGTAGGAGCCGCGGAACGTGTGCGGGTCGACGACGATGACCCGCACGCTCCAGGGGCCGGTGGTGACGAAGCCGTCGTCGCCCTGGAAGTCGACCTTCGCGCTCACCCCGGCGTCCTTGAGCTGCTTGACGACCTCGGCGGCCTCGGCCTTCCGGTCGAGCGGCCAGCTGCCCACGCGGACCATGAAGTAGTCGCCGGCGGGGTGGTCCGCGACGGCGGGCCGGGTGAACTTCACGATGACGGGCTCGAGACCGGCCGTCTGCACGGCCGTCGCCTGGACCTGAGCGTTGGCCTCGGACATGAAGTCCTTGCCCGAGACCACGACGCTGACCGTGTAGCCGTCCTGCGGCCTGCCGTGGCGGAGGGTGAAGTAGCTGACTCCGGGGGCCAGGCTTTTGGCCGCCGCCTTCGGGATGCCGGGCTCACCGAGGGGGAAGCTCGTCGTCGGTAACCCGGCGACGGGCTCGGCGGTGGCCGGGGCCGAAGGGATGGTCGTCGTCAGGGCCAGTACGGCGGCCCCGACGATCAGGCGGCGTCTCATGCGATTGCTCCCCATTGGTGATCCTTGCGGAACTATCGTGGCGACAATCGCGTAGCGAGACGATGGAAACGCACAAAAGGATATGAAATTCCCAGCAACTCCGAAAACTTCCGCCTCCAGAATCGGACGTTTAGGGACATATATGCGTTAAAGGGATGATTAGGGAGTGCGGGCGTCGATCTCCCGGGCTCGCTGGACGAACTCCTGTGCGGACCGGGCCTCGATGTGGACGAGCAGTCCGTCGCGCCGCCGGGACATGCCCCAGTAGTGCGTGGTGGCCTGACCCCACCAGATGGTCCATTTGGGGAAGCGCGCGGACAGGGCCCGAACCACGACCGTCGGGCTGATTTGGGGTTCGCTCATCGTGGGCACGTGTCGAGGTAAACACGATTCACCCCGTGATCGCGAGTATACGAAAAGTAGTCGTGTGCGATAGGACTTACACCCGGGACGACATACCTGCTTTCCAGGTATCGGCATCTCCGCGGGGAACCGTGCATCAGCCGCTGTAACGGCACAAATCGCGCGGTCAGCCGTTGTCGCGGCGGAAGGTCTCCAGGGCCAGCAGGGCGACATGCAGCGACAGGCACGACTCGACGTCGTCGAGGTCGGTCTCGAGGACGCGCTCCAGCCGTCGCAGACGGTCGTAGAAAGCGGGGCGGGACAGATGTGCCCTCTGGGCGGCCACCGCCTTGTTGCGCCCCGCGTCGAGATAGATGCGCAGGATCCTGGTCAGGTCGCCGTGCCGCTGAGCGTCGTGGGCCAGCAGGGCCCCCAGCTCGCGCTCGGCGAAGGTCTGTAGCCGGGCGTCGTCGCGCAGCAGGTGCAGCAGGCCGCGCAGCCGCAGGTCGGGCAGGCGATAGAACGGCCGCCCGTCGGGCTGGCGCACCGCCACCTCCGCCACCTGCTCGGCTTCCAGGAAGCTGCGCCGTACGTCCTTGATGGTCTCGACGACCGAGCCGGCCGCCAGCACGAACGGTGTGGCGAAGTTCGCCCGCAGCCGCTCGGCCAGCGCCTCGAGCGCCGTCTCCGCGGTCATGCGGGGCGGCAACGGCAGTAGCACGCCGACGCGGCTCTGGTCGAGTGCGCCGACCAGAGCGGGCAGCTTGGCCTCGCGGCAGGCGGCGGCGCCGGCCTCGGCGAGCTCGCCCAGCCTGGCCTGCTCGCCCAGCGTGCTGCCGACGGGCGAGGTCAGCCGGATGACGGCGCCGACGAGCCTGCGGCCGGTGAGGGGGACGCCGACGGCGCGGGCGCGGGCGGCGGCCTCGTCGGGATCGGCGTACGCGTGTGTGAGGATGCCGGTCAGTATGGTTCCGTGCGCCTGCCGCTCCAGGGACTCCTGGTGCCGCTCCAGCAGGCGGCTCAGCGCGAGCGTGGTCGCCGCGCGTTCGGCCAGCACGATGTCGCGGGGGCTGGGCGGGCCGTCGCACAGCAGGATGAGCCGTCCCCAGTCCTGGCCCCGGGCGCCGACCATGGTCACCAGCCACCCGGCGGTCGCGTCGTAGGCGGTCCGCTCGGCCGGCATGACCGCGCGCGATCTGGCCTCCCAGTTGGCCAGCACGCTGCCTGTGTCGCCCCCGGCCGTGTCACAGGCCAGCACCTGGTGGGCCAGATTCTCCAGCAGCACCGGGCGGCCGGAGAAGCGGGTGACCTGGTTGAGCACCTCGGCAGGGGACGCGCCCTCGACCGAGAGCTCGGTGAACACCTCGTGCAGTTGCTCGGAGGCCCGCAGCTCCTGGAGCTGGATGTCGATGATGCGCGCGTGGACCGACTCGGTGATCTGCACGAAGGGGGTCTCACGAGCCAGCGTGATCAGGGGCAGCCCGTGCTCCTCCGCCGCCTTGACCACCGCCCTCGGCAGCTCGCGGACGAACCTGCGGCCGAGCTCCACGATCAGGCCCGAGGCGCCGACGGCGGCCAGTTCGCTGATGTAGTCGGCGAGCTTGTCGGGCTCGCCCGGCAGCGCCACCCCGGTGGTGAGGACCAGTTCGCCGCCGCGTAACAGGTGGGCGATGTCGTGGACCTCGCCCACGTGGACCCAGCGGACGCGGGTGTCCAGCCGGTCGCCGCCCGCCACCACGCGGGGGCTGCCGCGCCGGACGGTGTCCAGCGCGAGCACATCGGCGACCGTGGGAAGCATGCACAGAGGCTACCTGATCATCATGTAAGGATGACGCCCCGCTAGCTGACACACTGAGAGCAACTCTCAGTGCAGGCGTGTGCCGAGACCGTCCAGAAGTGCCATCAGCCCGAAGTCGAAGCTGAGCCGCCGCACGATCGCGGGATCGAAGCTCTTGCCCACGTATTTCTGGTAGCGCTCGCGTAGTCGCGGGCGCTCGGACGCCAGCTTCTCCAGCACGGGCGCGATGGCCTGCTGCATCTCCAGGTGGTCGGTGCCGGCCTCGACGGCCGCCCTCGACCAGGCCACCTCGGGCACGGTGGCACCGAGCGTGAAGGAGACGACGGCGGCCACCGCGAAGTCCACGTCCATGTCACCGAACCCCGCCTCGGCGAAGGCGGCCATCAGGTTGTCGGCCGAGGCGAGGGCGTTGGGGCCCAGTGCGGGCAGCGTGCCGATGAGGCTCGCGCTCCACGGATGCTCCAGGATCGCGCCGCGCAGGCCGTACGCGAAGGCGGTGGCCGCCTGCCGCCATCCGGCGTCATCCGGCACGCTGACCATGCCGTAGACCTCGTCCATGACGAGCTCGAGCAGCTCGTCCTTGTTCGCGACGTGCCAGTAGAGGCTGGTCGCCCCCGCGCCGAGCCGTGCGCCGAGCCTGCGCATGCTGAGCGCGTCGAGGCCCTCGGCGTCGAGCAGCTCCACTGCGGTCCTGACGATCTGGTCGCGGGTGAGCCCCTGCTCGCGCCCTCCCTTTCGCTCGCGGGTCCATACGGAGGAGAACGGCTTCGCTGACACGGCCTCACAATATTCGCTCGCACAGCGTTCGGCTGAGTCGTACAGTGTTCGATACTACTCGCACGCCGTACGAGGAGAACTCAATGTCCCACCCCCGACGCTGGTGGATACTCGGCGTCCTCTGTCTGAGCCTGCTGACCCTGGTCGTGGACAACACCGTCCTCAACCTGGCGATCCCGTCGCTCATGCGCGACCTCGGCGCTACGCCGCCGGACGTGCAGTGGATCATCGACGCGTACGTCCTCGTCTTCGCGGGCCTGCTGCTCACCGCGGGCAGCCTGTCCGACCGGTACGGCAGGCGGCGGATGCTCGTGATCGGCCTGGCGTTCTTCGGCGGGGCCTCGCTGGCGGCCACCCTCGCCACCGAGCCCTGGCAGCTCATCGCGGCCCGCGCGCTGATGGGCGTCGGCGGTTCCTGCGTGATGCCCTCGACCCTGTCGATCCTGATCACCGTGTTCGACGAGAGCGAGCGCCGCAAGGCGATCGCCGCGTGGAGCTCGGTCGCCATGGTCGGCGTCATCGCCGGTCCGACGATCGGCGGTTTCCTGCTTCGGCACTACTACTGGGGCTCGGTCTTCCTGATCAACGTGCCGATCGCGGTGCTGGCGATCGTCGCGGCCTTCGCGCTCATGCCCGAGACGTACGGCGAGACGCGGCGGGCCGACCCGCTCGGGGTGATCCTGTCCACGGCCGGGATGGGCGGGCTGGTCTGGGCCGTCATCTCGGCGCCCGGCGGCCACTTCAACCCCCTCGCGGTGGTGGTCTCGGCGGCCGCCCTGGTGGCGTTCGTGCTGTGGGAGCGCCGCACCGTCCACCCCATGCTTCCGCTCGGTCTGTTCCGGGACCGCTCGTTCAGCGGGGCGTGCTTCTCGATCGTGCTGCTGTCGTTCGGCGCGGGCGCGCTGATGCTGGCCATCACGCAGTATCTGCAGTTCGTCCTGGGCTACGACCCGTTGAAGGCCGGCTTCGCCCTGCTGCCGTACGTGGTCGCGGCGATGGTGTTCAACGGTCTGGGCGCGGCGCTCGGCAAGAAGGTGAGCAACCGGACGCTCATCGTCTCGGGGCTGGTCGTCATGGCCGCCGGGTTCGTGCTGCTGTCCACGCTCACCGGCGGGTACGGCACGCTGATCGCCGGTCTGATGGTCATGGGCGTGGGCGGTGGTCTGGCCGGCCCGGCGGCGTACGCCACGCTGATGGGCGCGGTGCCGCCCGAGCGCGCCGGGGTCGGCTCCGCGCTCAACGACACGGTGCAGCAGGTCGGCATGGCGCTGAGCGTGGCCGTCCTCGGCAGCGTGCTCGCCGGGGCCTACACCGCCGCCATGCCGGAGTCGGCGCCGCCGGGGGCGCGCGAGTCGATCGGCGTCGCGGTGAATCTGGGCGACGCCGCCGTGGCCGCCGCCGGACGCGAGGCGTTCGTGTCGGCGATGTCCGTCGGCTCGTGGGTGGGCGCGGGCTGCTCGCTCGCGGCGGCCCTGGTCGCGCTGCTGGTCCTGCGCGGGAAAGCCGCCGCGACGGCTCCCGCCCAGCAGCCTGCGGCGCCCACCACTGTGTAAGAGAAATTCGAGGTATCCCAGACAGGCTGACAGGTGAGCCGATCGCCCGTCAGCCGGGATACTCGAAGCATGTCGGACCTTCTCGCACGCCATCGCGCGGTCATGCCGGACTGGATGGCCCTGTATTACAACGAGCCCATCGAGATCGTCGGCGGCAAGGGGAACCGCGTCGTCGACGCCGGCGGGAAGAGCTATCTCGACTTCTTCGCCGGCATCCTGACCAACATGATCGGGTATGACGTGCCCGAGGTGCGGGAGGCCGTCGAGCGCCAGCTCGCGACCGGCGTCGTCCACACCTCGACGCTGTACCTCATCCGCGGCCAGGTCGAGCTGGCCGAGAAGATCGCCCGCCTGTCGGGCATCCCGGACGCCAAGGTCTTCTTCACCAACTCCGGCACCGAGGCCAACGAGACGGCCCTGCTGCTGGCCACCTACGCCCGCGGGTCCGACCAGGTGCTCGCCATGCGGCAGAGCTACCACGGACGGTCGTTCGGCGCGATCAGCGTGACCTCCAACCGGTCCTGGAAGAACAACTCCCTGTCGCCGCTCAACGTGCACTTCCTGCACGGCGCCGACCGCCACCTCGCGCAGTTCCGCGGCATGTCGGACGCCGACTACATCGCCGCCTGCGTGGACGACCTGCGCCACGTGCTCGCCACGGCCGTCACCAAGGACGTCGCCGCGCTGATCGCCGAGCCGATCCAGGGCGTGGGCGGCTTCACGATGGCCCCCGACGGGCTGTTCGCCGCATACAAGGAGGTCCTCGACGAGGAGGGCATCCTGTTCATCTCCGACGAGGTGCAGACCGGCTGGGGCCGCACGGGATCGGCGTTCTTCGGGATCCAGAACCACGGCGTGACGCCGGACATGATGACCTTCGCCAAGGGGCTCGGCAACGGCTTCGCGGTCGGCGGCGTCGTGGCGCGCGGCGACCTCATGGACGGCCCGCACGCCGCCGGTGTGGCCACGTTCGGCGGCAACCCGATCTCGATGGCGGCGGCCAACGCCACCCTCGACTACGTGCTCGACCACGACCTGCAGGCCAACGCCGCGAGGACCGGCGAGATCATCATCGGCGGGCTGCGCGAGGCGGCCCCCCGGCTGCCCGTCGTCGGCGACGTACGCGGCAAGGGGCTGATGTTCGCCGTCGAACTGGTCGACCCCGCCACCAAGGCGCCCGCCCCGGCGCTCGCCGCCCGCTTCCTGGAGGAGACCAGGAAGCTCGGCCTGCTCGTCGGCAAGGGCGGGTTGTACGGCAACACGCTGCGGATGGCGCCGCCGCTCACCCTCACCGAGGACGAGGCCCGCGAGGGCCTCGGCATCCTCGTCACCGCTCTGGAGGCCGTCAACGATGAAGCGCGTTAACCACTACATCGGCGGCGAGGTCGTCGAGGGCGACGGCCGTACGGCGGAGGTGTTCGACCCGGCGACCGGCGAGGTGAGCGGTCACGTGTCGCTCGCCTCGGCCGAGGAGGTCGACGCGGCGGTCGAAGCGGCGGCGCGGGCCTTCCCCGCCTGGCGCGACGCCTCGCTCACCAAGCGCACCCAGATCCTGTTCCGGTTCCGGGAACTGCTCGACGCGCACCGCGACGATCTGGCGGCGCTGATCACCGCCGAGCACGGCAAGGTGCACTCCGACGCCCTCGGCGAGGTGGCCCGGGGCCTGGAGGTCGTGGAGTTCGCCTGCGGCATCCCCCACCTGCTCAAGGGCGGCTACTCGGAGAACGTCTCGACCCGGGTCGACTCCTACTCGATCCGTCAGCCCCTCGGCGTGGTGGCGGGCATCACCCCGTTCAACTTCCCGGCGATGGTCCCGATGTGGATGTTCCCGGTGGCCATCGCCTGTGGGAACACGTTCGTGCTCAAGCCCTCCGAGCGTGACCCCTCCGCGTCCCTGCTGCTCGCGGAGCTGTGGCGGCGGGCGGGCCTGCCGGACGGCGTGTTCAACGTCGTCCAGGGTGACAAGGTGGCGGTGGACCGGCTGCTGGAGCACCCGGCCGTACGGGCCGTGTCGTTCGTCGGCTCCACCCCGATCGCGCGGTACGTGTACGAGACCGGCACGGCCCACGGCAAGCGGGTGCAGGCGCTCGGCGGAGCCAAGAACCACATGCTCGTGCTGCCCGACGCCGACCTCGACCTGGTCGCCGACTCGGCCGTCTCGGCGGGCTTCGGCTCGGCGGGGGAGCGGTGCATGGCGATCTCCGTGGTGCTGGCGGTCGACCCGATCGGCGACGAGCTGGTCGAGAAGATCGTGTCGCGGGTGCGGGACCTCAAGATCGGCCCGGGGAACGACTCCGAGTCGCAGATGGGCCCGCTGGTCACCGCCGCCCACCGGGACAAGGTGGCGTCCTACCTCGACCTCGGCGTCGAGGAGGGGGCCAAGCTCGTGGTCGACGGCCGTGAGACACCGGTGAGCGGAGGCCGGGGGAACGGCTTCTGGCTCGGCCCGACCGTCCTCGACCACGTGCCGCCGAACTCCCGCGTCCACCGCGAGGAGATCTTCGGCCCGGTGCTGTCGATCGTGCGCGTCCGCTCGTACGAGGAGGGCCTCGAGCTGATCAACACCGGCGAGTACGGCAACGGCACGGCGATCTTCACCAACGACGGCGGCGCGGCCCGGCGCTTCCAGAACGAGGTGGAGGTCGGCATGATCGGCGTCAACGTGCCGATCCCGGTGCCGATGGCCTTCTACAGCTTCGGCGGCTGGAAGGCCTCGCTGTTCGGCGACACCCACGTGCACGGCACCGAGGGGGTCCACTTCTACACCAGGGGCAAGGTCGTCACCTCGCGGTGGCTCGATCCCTCCCACGGCGGCGTGAACCTGGGATTCCCCACCAACGCCTGAGCGGCGGGATCCGAGTCTCCGGGCCAGTAGGCTCGGAAGGTCCGTCTTCTCTCCTGGGGGTCGTGCGTGCGGCGTACACATGTGGTCGCGGCGGTCTCGGCCGTGGCACTGCTCGCCGCCGCCTGCGCGGGCCGTCCCGCGCCCGTGACGGAGGTGGTCGCGCCGGGCACCTCCGTGGCCGCGGCGACCGCCTCCCGCAGCGCGGGCCCCAGCCCGTCCTCCACGGGCCCCACGCCCGCTCCCATCGCGTCTCTCGGACCGGGCGAGGGGACGGTCAGCGTGGTGGCGATCGACGGGTACGCCGAATGGGGCGGCGTCGATCCCAAGGTCAAGTGGGTCGGCACGTTCGAGAAGGAGACGGGCTGCAAGGTCAGCCTGCGGTACTACGACCCGCGGCAGGAGGAGAAGCCGGGCGACTTCCCGCCGTCGTCGTTCGACGTGATCTCGGCGACGCCGGAGGTCGGCGGCCGGCTCATGAACGAGGGCAAGGCCGCCCCGCTCAACACGGCTCTGCTGCACGGCTACGACAAGCTCCCCAAGAGGCTTCGGACGCTGCCGTCGGTCACCCGGGACGGCCGGACGTACGGCGTGCCGTACGTCTGGGCGACCAACGAGGTCCTCTACGACACCGGCGAGGTCGGTCCCGGCGGGCTGGAGTCGCTGTTCGAGGACAAGGGGCCCGTGTTGCTGCGGGACCGGCCGCTGTCGCTGGCCGACGCCGCGCTGGTGCTCAGGGCCGGAGGCGCGAAGATCAAGGACCCGTTCGACCTCACCGACGCCCAGCTCGACGCCGCCGCCGAGCTGTTCACGTCGGGCAAGAAGGGCCGTCATGTCTTCTGGCGCGACCCCGTCGAGGTCGTCCAGGGCTTCGCGACCGGGTCCGTACGGCTCGCGCAGGCCACGCCGTACCACCTCGACGTGCTCAGGCGCGGGCACAAGCCGGTCAGTGCGCTGACGGACCGGCCGGTGACCGGATGGGCGGACGCGTGGATGGTGTCGGCCCAGGCCGCGCATCCGTCGTGCGCGTACAAGTGGCTCGGCTTCACCATGTCGGCGGACGTGCAGCGCAAGGTGGCCGCCTGGACGGGACTGGCTCCGGCCAACCCCGGGGCGTGCACCGGCGCGGCCCGCCGGATCTGCGCGGACTACCACGTCGGCACCTCCCGGGCGTTCCGCGGCGTCTACTTCGCCGTGCGCCCCGAGGCGTACGACAAGTGGGTGGACCGCTGGTCGCGCATCGTGGCCTGATCCGTGCCGGTCAGCGCGCGGCCCTGCCGGTGAGGGAGTCGTCCTTCCCGGCGCGCCGGGGCGGGCGTGTGGGGAAGACGGTGCAGGCGACCGGCCAGAACACCAGCCAGACCACCATGACGAACGTGAGGCGACCGGCCCACGCCAGGAGGGCCGCCGCGCGGTCGAGATCGCCGATCACCACGACGCCGGCCAGCAACAGGCCGCAGGCGACGGCCCAGCCGATCATGCCCTGGCCCCAGGCGCGCCACTCGTACCTGGCCCGATCCCTGCCGTAACGCTTGCGCCGGTCGGGCGGCGGCCCTCCGGCATAGCGGTGGGCGAACCTGACGTCGGCCCACCGCACCATGTCGTGCCCGAAGGCGACGGAGAACCCCAGGTAGGCCGCGGCCAGCCCGTGCGTGAACTCGGCCCGGCCGCCGCCGCGGAGGTCGGCGACGCTCGCGACGAGGAGGACCAGGTCCACCAGCGGGACGGCGAGCAGCAGCAGGCCGCCGAGCCGCCGCCTGCGCAGGAGATAGCGGACGGCGAGCCCGGCGCCCAGCAGCACCCAGAACGCGACCTCGCAGGCGACGATCAGACCGACCAGCATCCCGGCTCCTTTTTCGCACGACGTGCTACAAACCTATATCGCTCATTGTGCTATAAAAAAGCGCGGGACGCGTGGCTGGAGGAGCTGTGCCCAAGATCGTGGACCACCAGGCGCGGCGTGAGGAGATCGCCGAGGCGCTGTGGCGAGTGGTGCGCAGGGACGGCGTCGGCGCCGCCACCGTACGCAGCATCGCCGCGGAGGCCGGCTGGTCCCCCAGTGCGCTACGGCACTACTTCACGACCCAGGCCGAGCTGCTCGCCTTCGCGATGGAGCACGTCATCACGCGGGTCCGCGCGCGTATCGAGACCACCGACTTCCACGGCCCCGTCCGCGTCGCCGTACGCCGCCTGCTGGAGGAACTGCTGCCGATGGACGCGGAGCGGCGCGCGGAGGCCGAGGTCTGGCTTCAGCTGACC
This sequence comes from Microbispora sp. NPDC088329, assembly GCF_040685655.1. Classification (NCBI taxonomy): domain Bacteria; kingdom Bacillati; phylum Actinomycetota; class Actinomycetes; order Streptosporangiales; family Streptosporangiaceae; genus Microbispora; species Microbispora sp. NPDC088329. The sequence continues at coordinate 19,733 of NZ_JBFBIP010000041.1, read as the reverse complement.
GCGCGCGCCCAGGGCGACCCGTCCGCCACCGACTGGTTGCGCCGCGCGGACGACGGTGTGGGGGAGGCGGCGACCCTGGCCGTCCGCGCGCTCGCCGAGGAGGGGGAGCTCGCCGGCGATCGGGACGCCGATTTCGAGGCGGCGCGGCTGCACGCTCTCCTCGACGGCTTGACCGTCCATGTCCTGGCCAGGCCGGAGTCGATGCCGCCCGAGCGCATGAGCGCGGTGCTGGCCGCCCACCTGGAGGATCTGGCGACCTGAGGGACGTTAGGGGGAGGTCTGTCAGGACATGGCCGCCCGGGAGCGGCGGGGCACCGGCACCTTGCCCTCGGGGGCGGGCAGCAGGGCCTCGGCGCAGTCGTCGCACGCGTGAACGGGAGCGTTGTCGGGCAGCGTGCCCACCTTGACCCGGGGGCGGGGCCACTTCTTGTGGCAGACGACGCAGGCGTCGCCGTCGCGCTGTGTGATGGTGAGGCCGGCGGGGTCGAACGTCAGCATGAGCCGCTCGGCGCCGTTCGGGTTCCAGCCCATCAAAGTCCCCCCTCGATCACCTATCGGAACCGTTATAACGCGGTTACCCTTCGTGATCGGCGCGAGTCGGGCCAAGCGATGGTTAAATCGAGGCATAACGCAAGCCGTACAACATCAAAAGGGACACCTCGGAACAGACCGGGTGCCCCTTTTGATGTTGTTTAAACGGTCTACGCCATGTTGAGCGCCTTCTCCAGAATGGTGAGGCCCTCCTCGAGCAGATGGTCGGGGATGACCAGCGGCGGCAGGAAGCGCAGCACGTTGCCGTACGTCCCGGCGGTGAGCGCGAGCAGGCCCTGCTCGTGGCACCTGCGGGCGATCTCGGCGGCCGGGTAGGGCTCCTTGGTTCCCGGTACGACGAGCTCGACGGCGATCATCGCGCCGCGCCCGCGCACGTCACCGACGATCGGGTTGCGCTCCTGGATGGCGCGCAGGCGGGGCAGCATGATCTCGCCGATGTGCCGGGCCCGCTCGACGAGCTTGTCCTGCTCGATGGTCTCCAGCACGCCGAGGGCCGCCTCGCAGGCGAGCGGGTTGCCGCCGTACGTGCCGCCGAGGCCGCCGCTGTGGACGCGGTCGAGCAGGTCGGCCCTGCCGGTGACCGCCGCCAGCGGAAGGCCGCCGGCGATGCCCTTGGCGGTGGTGATGATGTCCGGGACGATGCCCTCGTCCTCGCAGGCGAACATGTGGCCGGTGCGCGCGAAGCCCGTCTGCACCTCGTCCGCGATGAAGACGATGCCGTTGGCGCGGCAGAACTCGACGATCTTCGGCAGGAAGCCGCGGGCCGGTTCGATGAAGCCGCCCTCGCCCGCGATCGGCTCGATGAGCACCGCCGCGACGTTGTCCGCGCCGATCTGCTTGTTGATCATGTCGATGGCCTGCGCCGCGGCCTCCTCGGCGCAGTTGTCCGGGCCGGTCGGCCAGCGGAACGGGTAGGCGAGCGGCACGCGGTACACCTCGGGGGCGAACGGCCCGAACTTGTGCTTGTACGGCATGTTCTTGGCCGTCAGCGTCATCGTCAGCAGGGTGCGGCCGTGGTAGCCGTGGTCGAAGACGACCACGGCCTGCCGCCCGGTGGCGTGCCGGGCGACCTTGATCGCGTTCTCGACGGCCTCCGCGCCGCTGTTGACCAGGAACGTCCGCTTCTCGTGGTCGCCGGGCGTGAGCGCGTTGAGCTTCTCGCACACGGTGACGTACGACTCGTACGGGGCGACCATGAAGCAGGTGTGGGTGAAGTCGGCGACCTGCTTCTGGACGCGTTCGACGACCCGGGGCGCCGCGTTGCCGACGTTGGTCACCGCGATGCCGGAGCCGAAGTCGATCAGCGAGTTGCCGTCCGCGTCGACGATCACACCGCCGCCCGCATGGGTCACGAAGACGGGCAGCGTGGTGCCGATGCCGGCAGGCACGGCGGACTGCTTGCGCGCGAACAACTCGCGGGATCGCGGGCCGGGGATCTCGGTGACGAGGCGGCGCTCCTGGGGGAGCTGCGGGCCGCCGTGCGTGATGGCAGTGCTCATATCTGAGACGGTACGACCGCCTCCCCCACCTGCCGATATGCCGCTATGTCAGAATGTAGGCGTACTTTTGGCCGGTGAGGACAAGCCGGTTGTCCGGGGACAGACCGGTTGTTCGGGGGGAAGAGCGGTGGCACCCACGCTGCGCCGGATCACCGCGATCGTACCGCTCCACCTGGAGGTTCTCGCCGGGCGGAACGGTCTCGGCCGCCCCGTCCGCTGGGTCGCGGTGAGCGAGCTGGAGGACCCCACGCCGTTTCTCGAGGGCGGCGAGCTGGTGCTCACGACCGGCATGCGCCTGTCCGAGGGCGACGCCGTGCCGTACGTCTCACGGCTCGTGGCCAGGGGCGTCACCGGGCTGGGGTTCGGGGTGGGGCTGAGTCATGAGGCCGTGCCGCCCGCCTTCACCGAGGCGGCCGAGGCCGCCGGGCTGCCGCTGATCGAGGTGCCGAGGGACACGCCCTTCATCGCGATCGGCAAGGCCGTCAGCGATCTGCTCGCCGGGGAGCAGTACGAGGAGATCAGCCGTGCCTTCGCGGCCCAGGGCAGGCTCACCCGCGCCGCTCTCCAGCGGCAGGGGCCGGTCGCCGTGGTGGACCGGCTGGCCCGGGAGATCGGCGGCTGGGCGCTGCTGCTCGACCCGTCGGGCGCCGTACGGCACGCCGCCGACGCCACCGGCCGTCCGGATGACAGGCGCGGCGCGGCGGGAGACTGGGCGGGGGAGACGGCCCGTTCGTTGCGACCCGAGATCGCCCGGCTGCGGGGTACGCCGTCCCTGTCGAGCCTCGCCCTGGCCACCCCGGGAGAGCATGTCGTGGTCCAGCCGCTGGGCCGCAGGGGGTTCTTCGCGGTGGGCTCGCCGCGGCCGTTCTCGCCCATCGCGCACACGGTCGTCAACGCGGCCGGATCCCTGCTGACGCTGGCGCTCGAACAGGGCAGGGAGCAGCGGTCGGCGGCGGCGCACGTCCGCTCGGCGGTGCTGCGGCTGCTGCTCGCCGGTGAGGAGCGGGCCGCCGCGGAGACGCTGGCGGCCCTCGGCATGCGCCTGCCGGTGGAGCCGGTCACGGTCCTCGCCTGCGACGCCCCCGACCCGGAGGCGCTGACGGAGGTTCTGTCCGGCGCCGGGCCGGCCGCCGAGGTGACGCGGGTGCTGCCCCCGTGTTTCACCGCGCCCTGGGAAGGACTGCTCGTCGTGCTGGCCCCGGACTCGCACGCCGACGAGATCGTCGCGCTGGCCGCACGGCATGGCCGGGTGGGTGTGAGCGTCCCCGGTGTGGAGATGGCGCGTGTTGAGATGGCGCGTTCCGGCGGCCGTGTGAACGACCGCGTGGACGACCGGGTGAACGACCGCGTGGGATCTCACGCGGAAGGCGGTGCGGAGGCCGCCGCGGCCGGGCCGGCGGCCTGGATCGCGCCCCGCCCGGAGCTCGCCGACCGGCCCGGCGGGGGGGTCGGCGGGGGCGGCCTCGACCGCGCTCTCGACCGTGCCCTCGGCCGTGCTCTCGACCAGGCTCGGCGGGCACTGGTCTCGGCCTCCCCGGTGGCGCGCTTCAGCGAACTCGCCGGGCGTGGGCTGCTGTCGCTGCTCGATCCGGCCGCCGCCGCGTCGTTCGCGGCGGCGATCCTCGCGCCGCTCCGCGAGTACGGCTCGCGCGCCGATCTGGTCGAGTCGCTGCGCGCCTACCTGGCCAGCAACGGCCACTGGGACGCGGCCGCGCAGCGCCTGGGTGTGCACCGTCACACGCTGCGCTACCGGATGAAGCGGGTGAGTGAGCTGCTCGGCCGCGATCTGGACGATCCCGCCGTCCGCGCCGAACTGTGGATCGCGCTCTGTCTGTGACGGACCGTCAGGCCGGGGGACGCACGAGGAAGGCGCGGATGGCGGCGTTCGTGACGATCTCGTACGTCTTGCCGTCGGGCAGGTGTCCGGCACGTTCCAGACTGAGCGCGCCCTGAGCCGCGGCCCACAGCGTGTCGGCGATCTTCCGCGGCTGGGTGGGCACGAGGTGGCCGGCGGAGATGCAGTCGGCGATCACCCGGTCCACGATGTTGAGCGCGGCCCTCGCGAGGGTGCGGGCGCGCTCGCTCGGCACGAAGCCGGGGATGGCCCGTTCGAACATGAGGCTGTAGTAGCCGGGCTCGGCCAGCGCCGCCTCCCGGTACGCGGGACCGAGCAGGCTCAGGTGCTCCAAGGGGTCGTTGCGCTGCGGCACGGCCTCCAGCCTGCGCCGGAACCGTTCGAAGCCCTCCAGATAGAGCGCTTCGGCCAGCCCCTCCTTGCTGCCGAACATCGTGTAGATGACCTGGGTGGAACAGCCGGCCTCGGTGGCGATCCTGCGTACGGTGAGACTTTCCGGCCCCGCCTTGGCGAGCAGTCCGTTCGCGACGTCGAGCAGACGGGTGCGCAACTCGTCGTAGTTGCTGCGATGGCCACGTGCGTAGGCACCCTGAAGACCGAGCGGCGCCGGCGTACCCATCAGCGACGAGCCCTTCTCATATTGGGGGTCCCGCGACAGACCCGGAAGATGACTTAACCATGCCGCTCGGGCTTCAAACCGCAGTGAAACAGAAAACATCATGAAATTGCCGCGCATCCGTGACATCTGGGAAGTTGTCCATGATGGCGCGGCGGGGGGCGGCGATTGGCCCGCACGGAGTAACGACCCCCTCCCACCAGGTGGCATAGCGTGAAGACATGGACGTGAGCCGCACCTCCGATGATCCTCGCCCCTTCTGGCTCGCCGGCCGTCCCGCCACCGGGGACGCCGAGCAGGCCGTGACCAATCCCCACGACGGCCAGGTCGTCGGCGTCCACTCGGTGCCGACCCCCGAGCAGGTCGAGCAGGCCGTGGCCGCCGCGGACGCGGTGCGCAAGCAGGCCGCGGCTCTGCCCATCCACGTGCGCGCCGAGGCGCTGGCCCACGTGGCCCGGCGGCTGACCGAGCGCGCCGAGGAGCTGGCCCGCCTGATCAGCGCCGAGAACGGCAAGCCGATCTTCTGGGCGCGTGGCGAGGTGGGCCGCGCGATCTCGACGTTCCGCTTCGGCGCGGAGGAGACCCGCCGCTTCAGCGGCGAGGTGCAGCGGCTCGACACCGAGCCCGCGGCGCAGGGACGGCTCGCCTACGTCTCCCGTGTGCCGTACGGCCCGGTGCTGGCGATCACGCCGTTCAACTTCCCGCTCAACCTGGTGGCGCACAAGGTCGCCCCCGCCATCGCCGTGGGCGCGCCGATCGTGGTCAAGCCCGCGCCCGCGACCCCGCTGTCGGCGCTCGTGCTCGGCGAGATCCTGGCCGAGACCGATCTGCCGGAAGGCATGTTCTCCGTCCTGCCGGTGCCCAACGACCGGGCGTCCTCGCTGGTGGAGGACCCGCGGCTGCCGGTCGTGTCCTTCACCGGCTCCGGGCCGGTCGGCTACTCGATCATGGACAGTGTGCCGCGCAAGCACGTCACGCTCGAGCTCGGCGGCAACGCCGCCGCGGTCGTGCTGGCCGACGCCGACCTCGACTGGGCGGCGAGCCGTGTGGCGCTCTTCTCCAACTACCAGGCGGGCCAGAGCTGCATCGCGGTGCAGCGGGTGATCGTGGAGGACGCGGTCGCCGACGCGTTCACCGACAAGCTCGTCGCCGCCGTCGGCGCGCTCGTGACGGGCGACCCCTCCGACGACAAGACACAGGTCGGCCCCCTCGTCAGCGAGGACGCCGCGACCCGCGTCGAGAGCTGGGTCAACGAGGCCGTCGCGGCCGGGGCGCGCCTGCTGGCGGGCGGCACCAGGGACGGCGCCACCGTCGCCCCCACCGTGCTGGCCGACGTGCCCGCCGACGCGAAGGTGGCCCGCGAGGAGGTCTTCGGACCCGTCATGATCGTGCAGCGGGTCGCCTCGGTCGACGAGGCGTTCGCCACCGTCAACGACTCCCGGTACGGCCTGCAGGCCGGGGTGTTCACCCGCAGCCTCGACGTCGCCTTCCGGGCCAACCGCGAGCTGGAGGTCGGCGGTGTCGTCATCGGCGACGTGCCGTCCTACCGCGCCGACCAGATGCCGTACGGCGGGGTCAAGGAGTCGGGCGTGGGCCGCGAGGGACTGCGGTCGGCGATGGAGGACTTCACCTACGAGAAGGTCATGGTGCTCACCGGCCTCACGCTCTGAGCGTTCGCTGAGACGTTACGAGAGGAGAGACAGCGCCTCGGCGAGGCCGGGGTCGCGGCCCTTGGCCAGGTCGAGCGCCGTCATGGGGGCGTAGTGGTCGACCGGGACGCCGACGGTGTCGATGGTCTCCCGGGCCGGGCCGAGGTGCCGGACCTTGGGCAGCAGCAGCACGCTCCCGTCGTCGAGAAGGTACGGCTCGGCGGGGCCGGAGATCGCTCCCGCGGTGCGGGTCCCCACGAGAGTGCCCAGGCCGTTGTCCTTCACAGCCGCGCTGAAGTGCTCGCAGGCGGAGGCGCACGCGCGGTCGGTGAGCACGACGAGGCGCACCCCGAGCAGCGGGACCGCGTCGTCGGTGCGGTTGGCCGTGCAGTCGCCTGTCAGCGGGCAGAAGTAGCCGGTGACCTTGCCGTGCGCGAACGCGCCGAGCAGCCGGTTCACCTCATTCGGAGACCCGCCGCCGTTGCCGCGCAGATCGATGATCGCGGCCTTCGACCCCTTGAGCTTGGCGATGACCTGGTCGGCCGCGCCCTCGAAGAACCCGGGCAGCTTCACGTGGGTGACGCCGCCGGGGAGCCTCTTCGCGGTCACGGCCGGTTCCTGCTCTTCCACGGGGCCCGCGGTGAGCTTCACGGTCCGGACGCGTCCCGTCGGGGGCCACTTCAGCGTGAGCCGTACGGTGTCGGAGGCGAACACGTCGACGAGGCTCTGGTTCACCTTGTCTCCGATGAACGCCGGTATGCCGTCCACCTTCTCGACGATGTCGCCGGGCCGGATGCCGGCTTTGTCCGCCGGGCTGTAAGGCATGACGCGGGTGATGTACAGGGGCGGCCGGGCGGCCGGGTCGAGACGCGGCCCCTGCGCGGCCGACAGGCCCGCGATGCCCGTCCCGGTCGGGCCGTCCTCCGGCGGGGGTGCGATCCTCATCACCCGGGCGTGGTCGTCGTGGAGCCCGGCGACCATGCCGGTGATCGCGGCCTGCAGCGCGTCCGGGTCGCCGGTGCCGAGCATCTCGGCGACCGCGGCCCAGTCGGCGTCGCGGTTCCCCGTCAGCGCGGGCAGGCGCAGGTCCGGCCCGTCCTTCCCACGCCGCATCAGCTCCTGGGTGTAGGCGGCCAGGGCGTCCCGCAGCAGGGCCTTCGAATCCATCACGGGTCCGCTGTAGTAGTTGTCCAGGACGCACTCGTACGCCTGCCGGAGCGTGTTCACCGACGTCGGAGGCGCGGACTCGGGCGGTGGCGCGGTGATCCGGGCGCACTTGTCACCCAGGGCGGCCCGGGCCGCCGCCGGGGTCGCCGCCGCGGCGGGAGTGGAGACGGGAGCGGATACCGTGCAGGCCGTCAGCAGAACGGCGGCGCAGAGTGTTCTGATCATGCCGGCCAGCCTGGCAGCGGGCGGGTTTCACGGCCGTTAACGACGGCGTTAACACCGCTGTCACGCCCCATGACGTAGAAATTCGAGCATGCGGGTTCTCGTGGCCGAAGACGAACGCGATCTGGCCGACCTCGTCGCGATGGGTTTGCGCCGCCACGCCATGGCGGTCGACGTGGTGTACGACGGGGCCGCCGCGGCCGAGCGGCTCGCGGTCAGCGACTACGACGTCCTCGTGCTCGATCGTGACCTGCCCGAGCTGCACGGCGACCTCGTGTGCCGTGAGCTGGTGGCGCGCGGCAGCCGTACGCGGATTCTGATGATGACGGCGGCGGCGTCGGTGCCGGAGCGGGTCGCCGGGCTCGGCATGGGAGCCGACGACTACCTGCCCAAGCCCTTCGACTTCACCGAGCTGGTCGCGAGGGTGCGGGCGCTGGCACGGCGCAGCCGGGACCAGGTGCCCCCCGTGCTGACCCGGCACGGGATCGTGCTCGACACGCACCGGCTCCAGGCGTCGAGGGACGGGCGGCACCTGCACCTGTCGCTCAAGGAGTTCGCCGTCCTGGAGGTGCTGCTGCGGGCGGACGGCGCGGTGGTGAGCGCCGAGCGGCTTTTGGAGGAGGCGTGGGACGAGAACGCCGACCCGTTCACGACCGTGGTGCGGGTGGTGGTCAGCCGCCTGCGCGCGAAGCTGGGCGATCCGCCGTGCATCCAGACCGTCCCCGGCGCCGGATACCTGCTGTGACGACGGTGCGGGTACGGCTCACGCTGATCTACTCGGGGCTCTTCCTGCTCACCTCCGTCGTCCTGCTGGTCATCGTCAACACACTGCTGCGGCTGTCGCTGCACTCGCGGATCGCGCGCTTCCCGGGGCCGTCGGCGGGAGAGGCTCCGCCGGCCCCGGCCGCTCCGGGGCCGGGGGCGGCGGGCGCCCAGTCGCCGCTGTCGGAGCTGGCGCAGGACGTCATCCACTATCAGTGGGACATGAGTGGGCTGGCGATCGCCGTCCTCACCCTGGTGTCGGTGGCCGTGGGATGGGTGATCGCGGGGCGGGTCCTGCGGCCCCTCCATCGAATCACCGCCACCGCGCAGCGGCTGTCCCTGTCGACCCTGCACGAGCGGATCGCCCTGTCCGGCCCGCGGGACGAGCTGAAGGAACTGGCCGACACGTTCGACGCGATGCTCGACCGGCTGCAGCGCTCGGTCGAGGGGCAGCGGCGGTTCATCGCGAACGCGTCCCACGAACTGCGGACCCCGCTGGCCGTGCAGCGGACGGCGATCGAGATCGGCCTGCCCGAGGACGTGGGCGAGATCCGCGGCAAACTCCTGCTCCACAACCACCGCATCGAGGCGCTCATCGACGCCCTGCTGGTCCTCTCCCAGGCCGAGCACGGGCTGCGGAAGCGGGACCCCGTGGCCTTCCACGAGGTCGTCCGGCTCGTCCTGGCCGAGACGGACACCGGCGGGGTGACGGTGACGGCGCGGACCGAACCGTTCGTCGTCCACGGTGACCCGGTCCTGCTGAACCGGCTCGTCACCAACCTCGTCGACAACGCCGTCCGCTACAACCACCTCGGCGGCGCCGTCGAGGTGACGCTCGCCGGGGGCGTGCTGACGGTCCGCAACACCGGCCCCGAGGTGCCGGCAGAATGCCTGGACGACCTCTTCGCGCCCTTCCGGCGACTGCACACGACCCGCCGGCAGGGATCGGGGCTCGGGCTGTCGATCGTCGCGTCGATCGCGACGGCGCACGGAGCCGGTGTACGGGCACGTCCCAACCCCGGGGGCGGTCTCGAGGCCGCCGTGACGTTCCCGGCGGCTCCATAGGCCGGCATGAACTTCCCTTGAACAAGTGCGGCGGCGGGATTGAGACGGCCTGACAGGTGCAGTAGTGGGGTCATGGAGATGCCGCAAGCGTCACAGACCGCGCGGGAGCACCCGGACGGCGTCGAGTTGCTGCGCCGTACGCCGGGGCTGAAGGTGCTGGACGACGATGACGACGATCCCGTCCTGGTCCGCGCCGACGGCCACCCGGTGGACACCTGGCGCGAGCACTACCCGTACGACCACCGCATTCCCCGGCAGGAGTACGACAGACAGAAGCGGTTGCTGCAGATCGAGCTGCTGAAGCTGCAGTACTGGCTCAAGGACACCGGCGGGCGCCTGGTCATCCTGTTCGAGGGGCGGGACGCGGCCGGCAAGGGCGGCACCATCAAGCGCTTCATGGAGCACCTCAACCCGCGCGGCGCGACGGTGGTGGCGCTGGAGAAGCCCAGCGAGCGCGAGCGCGGCCAGTGGTACTTCCAGCGGTACGCCGCCCACCTGCCGGCGGCGGGGGAGATCGTGCTGTTCGACCGGTCCTGGTACAACCGGGCCGGGGTCGAGCGGGTCATGGGCTTTTGCAGTCCCGAGGAGTACATGGAGTTCATGTACCAGGCGCCGCTGTTCGAGCGGATGCTCGTGCGCGACGGCATCCGCCTGGTCAAGCTGTGGTTCTCGGTGTCGCGGGCCGAGCAGCGCACCCGGTTCATCATCCGTCAGGTGGACCCCGTCCGGCAGTGGAAGCTGTCGCCGATGGACATCGCCTCGCTGGACCTGTGGGACGAGTACACCCGGGCCAAGGAGGACATGTTCCTCAACACCGACACCGAGGACGCCCCCTGGACGATCATCAAGAGCAACGACAAGAAGCGCGGCAGACTGGAGGCGATGCGCTACGTCCTGTCCCTGTACGACTACGACGACAAGGACGACTCGGTGGTGGGCGAGCCCGACCCCCTGATCGTCCGGTCCGCCGCCGACATCGTCGACGAGGACAACGCCGAGCCGCTGTCGCCGTTCTAGCGACCTCGGCCGGTCTGCCGCCCCGGCAGGACCAGTTTCGACTCGTAGGCGACGATGACGAGCCGGACGCGATCACGGGCGGCGAGTTTCGTCATGATCCTGCTGACGTGCGTCTTGACGGTGGCGGGACTGCAGTAGAGGGAACCGGCGATCTCGTTGTTGGACAGCCCCCGGGCGACCAGCACGAGCACCTCGCGCTCCCGTTCTGTGAGGTGCTCCATCCCGGGGAAGTGGACGGGGTCGCCGCTGTGGTCGACGTACTCCTCGATCAGCCGCCGGGTCACGGTGGGGGACAGCAGGCCGTCGCCCGCCGCCACCACGCGCACCGCCTCCAGCAGCCCGGTCGGCTCTATGTCCTTGACCAGGAACCCGACGGCGCCCGCGCGCAGCCCTTTGAAGATGTACTCGTCGTTCTCGAACGTGGTGAGGATGACGACACGGACGTGGTGGAGGCGCGGATTCCCGGCGATCCTCCGGGTGGCCTCGATGCCGTCGACTCCCGGCATGCGGACGTCCATGAGAACGACGTGCGGCCGGAGCGAGGCGGCCATCTCGACCGCCTGCTCGCCCCGGCTCGCCTCGCCCACCACCTCGATGTCGTCTTCGGAGTCGAGCAGCACACGCAGTCCCATGCGCACGAGCGGCTGGTCGTCGGCCAGCAGGACGCGGATCATCTCTCGGGCCTCCGCAACGGCAGGCGCGCCTCCACGACGAAGCCGCGCCCGTCCGCGGGCGCGGCTGTGATCGTGCCGGACATCGCTTCCACCCTCTCCGTCATCCCCGCTATTCCGTTTCCGGCGCGGACGTCGTCTCCCGAGACGCCCCGCCCGTCATCCCGGACGCGCACCAGCACGTCGGCCTCGTTCACATGGACGACGACGCTCGCGTGCGCCGCGCCGGAATGCCTGATCACGTTGGTCAGCGACTCCTGGACGATACGGTAGGCGGCCAGGCCGACGTCCGCGGGCACCCGGCTCGCCCGGCCACGGACGTCGAGGTCGACGGTGATGCCACCGGCCGCCGCCCGGCCCGCCAGCCGCTCGATGCCCTCCAGGCCGGACGGGGGGAAGATCTCGGCGGCCTCGTCGACGCGGCGGAGCACGTCGAGGATCGAGCGCAGCTCGACCAGCACGTCCTTCGTCACTCGCCTGATCGTCGTCACCGCGAGATGGGCCTTGTCGGGGTCCCTGCGCAGAAGATGCTCGGCCACGCCGGCCTGGATGCTGATCACCGAGATGTTGTGCGCCAGCACGTCGTGCAGCTCGCGGGCGATGCGCAGGCGTTCCTGGTCGGCCCGCCGCTGTGCCTCCATCTCGCGGGTGAGCTCGGCTCGTGCCGCCTGTTCCGCGACCACTCGCAGGTGTTCGGCCCTGCTGCGCGACACCTCGCCCACAACGACGATCACCAGAATCCAGATGACCAACCAGATGTTCCCCTCGGAGACGTTCCGCTGTCCGGCGAGGCGGTCGGCCAGCAGCACGACGACGAGGTAGACGGCCGCGCCCGAGAATCCGGCGATCCTGTGTCCGGCGGCGATCGCGGTGTAGACGGCCAGGGCCGGCGCGATGGTGAAGGCGCCGGTTCCGAATCCGAGCCCGAAATAGAGAAGCGACACCAGCATGGTGAGGACCATCACCTGCGGCGGAAATCGGCGTCGCGCCACAAGGAACACCGCGGCCACGACCAGCAACAGGTAGCCGAGCCAGTCAGGCGGGCTCTGCTCCGCCCGGCCTCCGGCCATGACGCTGGTGAGGACGGTGGAGACGGCGACGGCCAATGACAAGGCGCAGTCGGCGACGAACGCTCTGGGCATCCGGCGCAAGCTCTCACGACTCACTCGTTTCACCGTATGAGCTCCTGCCGGTCCGCGTAATCATCCCGCGGGATCAGTCGCCGTACCACTGCCGGACATCGCAGGCAATCGATTCCCACCCGAAGTCGTACGCGCCGGGCGACCGCGGTGCGACGACGCGATGCCGGGCACGCGGAAGGCTCGTCACCGGGATTCTCACCGCCGAGATCCGTGCCGACGCCGGAGGAGGAGTAATGGATGTGGCGACGATCGCCCGCCTCCAGTTCGCGACCACCGCTTCGATCCACTTCCTTTTCGTCGCGCTGTCGCTCGGCCTCGTCGTCTTCCTGATCGCCATGGAGACCGCGTACGTCGTCACGGGCAACACGGCGTTCGAGCGTATGACGAAGTTCTGGGGCCGGCTGTACGTGATCAACTACGGCGTGGGCGTCATCGGCGGCATCGTGGTCGAACTGCAATTCGCACTGAACTGGACCACCTTGACGAAGGGTTTCGGCGACGCGTTCGGCGGCGCCCTGGCATTGGAAACCCTGACCGCTTTCTTCGTCGAGTCGACGCTTCTCGGCGCCTGGATTTTCGGCTGGGGCCTGCTCGGCAGGAAAACCCACCTGGTCCTCATCTGGCTCGTCGGGATCTCCGCCTACCTGTCGGCGCTGTGGATTCTCGCCGCCAACGCGTTTCTCCAGCACCCGGTCGGGGCGCCGGACGCGGGTGGCCGCTACCTCGCCGGGTTCGGGGCGCTGCTGCGCAACCCCACCCTGGGTGGCGCTTGTCTGCACGTGGTGTTCGCCTCATTGATCGCCGGCTCGATGTTCGTGGCCGGCGTGAGTGCCTGGCACCTCCTCAAGCGCACCGGCGAGGCGGCGTTCTTCCGGCGTTCGCTGCGGATGGCCGTCGCGGTCCTGCCCGTCGGGACGCTCGCCACCGTCCATTGGGGAATGCTGCAACTCGTCGTCATCGAGGACACCCAGCCGATGAAGCTCGCGGTGCTGGAAACGACCGGCACCGGCGTCCACGCGCCGCCGGAATGGGTCGGGGTCGCCTACCAGGTCATGCTGCGGACCGGATTCGGGCTGGTGCTCCTGTCCGTGGCTCTGGCGGCGTTGCTGTTCCGCGACTGGATCATCCGGCTGCGCGTGCCGCTCCGCGTCCTGGTCGCGGCGATCCCCGTTCCGTTCGGGCTGGTCGTGGCCGGCTGGCTGGTGCGCGAGGTGGGCCGCCAGCCCTGGACCGTCTACGGCCTGCTCACCACCGAGCAGGCGGTGACGTCCATGCCCGGGAACGTCGTTCTCGCGACCTTCCTGGTGACGGCCGGGGTGATGCTGGCGCTCGCGGTCGGCGGCTACTGGCTGATCGCCCGCTTCGCCCGCCGGGGGCCGGAGGACGGCGCCTTCGGCACGCCCCTCGGCCAGGCCGAACCGGCCGGGCCGGTCGGCGCGGCCATGTTCTGACCTCCTCGATCAGTCGGGAGCACAGGTGGAGTTCTTCTGGTATGGCCTGCTCGGTGCGCTGTTCTGCGTCTACCTGATGCTGGACGGCACGGCCATCGGCGCCGGCATGCTGCTGCCCTTCGGCGGGCCCGGCGAGCGGGCGCGGCGCGCCACCGTCACCGCGTTCGGCCCGTTCTTCCTCGGAAACGAGGTCTGGCTGGTGATCACGGTGGCGACCTTCCTGGCCGTGCTGCCCCGCCTGGAAGGGCCGGTGTTCCGCGGCCACTATCACCTCGTCGCGGCCGTGCTGGTGTTCTGGACGGTCAGGGACGCCGCCGTATGGTTCCGGAGCCGGCTGGAGAGGCCGGGGTGGCGGCGGGGATGGGACCGCGTGCTCACCGGAGCGAGCGGAGCCTTCGCGGCGGCGCTCGGACTCTTGGTGGGCGACATGCTGTCCATGACACCGGGGCCGGAGCCGGTCCCGACGTCTTTCGGATGGTATTCGCTGCTGTGGGCGCTGACCGTGACCGTCGTTCTTCTCGTTCACGGTGCCACGTTCCTCGTCGTACGCCTGCCCGGGGACCTGGTCGCGGGCCCGCTGCGGATGGTCCGCCTCCTGGCCCCGCCGGCCGCCGCGTCGTACGCCGTCCTGCTGGGAGCCGGTCTTCTCGCGCGAGTGCCCTCGCTTGGAACGCCGGCGGTCGCCGCCGAGGCGACGGCCATGGTCGCCGTGGCCCTTTCGGCGAGGATCGTGGCGGCCCGGCCCCGTCTCGCACTGGCCTTCACCGCGCTCGCGGCGGCCGCCCCGGCGGTGGTCGTCTGCCTGCACCTGGCGCCGGTCGCCGGTAGTTCACTCGCCGCCGGGTCCGCTCTGGACGGGCTGGCCGGTTTCCTCGTGGTCGTGATTCCGCTCGTGCTGGTGGTTCAGGTGTGGATCTGGCGGGTCTTCCTCCGGCGGATCGACTCGCGTACCCCGGTCTTCTTCTAGCTCGTGTCTTCCGGCCGTCACGCCCGTTCGGCGGTGCGGTACAGGTCGCGTACGGCCGGGCCGAAGTAGGGGCCGTACATCGTGCGGTGGTCGTTGCTGTACTTGAAGCTGCTGACGGACGTCAGCGTGCCCCGGCCGGAGGCCGGGTCGAAGCCGCTGAGCCAGGGCCCGCCGCTGGCCCCCGCCGTGAGGTCGCAGCGCAGCCCCTGGTCGCGGGTCTGCCCCTGCGGGTCTCCGTGGGGGACGCCCGCGCAGTACAGCAGCCGCTCGCCGTCGTACGGAGGATCCGCGGGGAACCCGAAGCCGTAGGTCCGCCGCCCCCGGGGCGGGTCGAAGGCGATGGGCTGCCCGTCGACCAGGTCGGTCAGGTGCCGCCCGTCCAGGTCGTCCACGGCGACCATGCCCACGTCGTAGTCGTCGTTGCCGGAACGCGACCAGGGCCCGGCGACGAACATCCGCCGCGCGGGGAAGGCGCCGTACGGCTGCCGCCCCTGGTCGTACCCCGGGACGAAGGTCCAGTTCTCCGCCCAGTCTCCGGCGCCGTCCTTGACGCAGTGCCCCGCGGTGACGACCACGTCCCTGTTCGCGCTGCGCACGGCGCTGGCGGAGCAGGAGAAGTCGACGCCGTTCAGCGTGAGGAAGACCCTCCCGGTGGTCCTCGTCACCGAGCCGCCCGACGCCCAGCGCGTGCCGCTCGTGGTGGCGGGGGGCATCGCCGCCGCCTGTCGTATCCTGGCCGGTCCGGCGGGCCGTGCAGGGAGGCCGGGTGCGAGGATCCCTCCGGCGGCCTGGGGCAGAGCGGCCCGGGCGATCGAAGGCAGCGTCGATGGGGCAAGCAGCCCGATGGGGACCGCCCGCGCCATCCGCTGCGGCGTCCAGTAGAGCCCGGAGGCGTGCCCGGCGACGTGTTCCACGACGTCTCCCACCGGGGGAACCTCCCGGCCGGGGGCTCCCAGGAGTCCGGTGACGAGGGCGGCGACGGCAAGCAAGGGGAGGCTCGGGGTCATGGCTCCCGAGTGTGGACCACGGAAAGTGCTTTCGTGGTCACTTTCGGTGAATCACGTGAGGGACGTCTTCTGCGCCGCGTTGTAGACCGCCTCGGCCTCCGCACCGAAGTAGGGCCCGAACATCCAGGAGGGCGCGAAGCCGTACTTGAAGCTGTTCACCGAGGTGAGCACGCCGGTGCCGGTGCTCGGGTCGAAGTCGGCGAACCACGGCCCGCCGCTGGCGCCGCCGGTCATGCCGCAGCTCAGCCCCTGGTCCTGCGAGCCGAGGAAGTCGTCGAACGTCCGCCCGCCGCAGTAGACCAGCCTCGACCCGTCGTACTGCCCGCCCGCCGGGTAGCCGAAGGCGTACGTCTGGCGTCCGCGCGGCCGGTTGAACGCGACGCCCTGGCCGCCGACGGCGTCGGTGAGGCTCCTGCCGCCCTGTGGCGCGACGACGGCGGCGGCGACGTCGTAGTCCATGTTCTCGCCGGAGTTCCACTGCGAGGTGGTGAGCAGGGTGGCCGCCGGCCAGGTGCCGTCGGGTCGGTCGCCACGGTCGTAGCCCGGCACGAACACCCAGTTGGCGTGGAAGGCCCCGTTCAGCTTCACACAGTGACCCGCGGTGATCACCACGCTCTTGTTGGCGCTGGTGACCGCGGTGCCCGAGCAGGAGGCGTTCCGCCCGGCGTCCGGCCCGGCCGTGACCGTGAAGAACACCCTCCCCGTCGTCTTCGCGACGGTCCCGCCCGCCGTCCAGGACGAGCCGGAGGTCCGCGACGAGACACGGGCGCCAGTTATGGCCGCGGCGAAGTGCCTGTCGCCGGTGCCGGGCACGTCCAGAGGCTCGGCCGCCTCCATCCTCGCGACGGTCCAGAACTTCCCGACCGTGCGCTGCTCCGTCGTCGTGTCGGCCGCTTCATGTACGGCGGGCCGGGGACCGGCGGCGGCCGACCGCGTGATGGTTCCCGGCACGGGAGCCGCGGCGCCGCGGGCGGCGGGAAGCATGGCCCCCGCGACCGTGAGGACCGGGACCGAGAGCAGCGCGAGACGTCGTGCGGTGGGGTGCATGCCTACCTCCGGGTCGGGGGGATGTCCTGACGCGGGAAAGTAGCGACGCTTTCCACCGGATTTCTCGCGATCCGCCTATACGGTTATGGCGGTATTCGGACATATATGTGCTGTTTTCTCCTACGCCCCGGCCGTTCCGCGTACGGCAGTGCCGATGCGGCTCGGGACCGCGGCTTGGGGACAATGGGGGGATGAGCTCCCAATCACTGCCGCAGCCCCGGTCTGTCGTCGTGCTGGGTTCCACCGGCTCCATCGGCACCCAGGCTCTCGACGTCGTCGCCAACGCGTCCGGACGGTTTCGCGTCACCGCGCTCGCCGCCGGCGGCGGCCGGGCCGACCTGCTGGCGAGGCAGGCGGCCGAGTTCGGGGCCGAGACGGTGGCGGTCGCCGACCCGGCGGCCGTACCGGCACTGCGTGAGGCGCTGGCGGCGGCCGGCGCACGGCCGCGGGTGCTGGCGGGCCCCGAGGGGGTGGCGGAGGTCGCGGCGTCGCCCTGCGACGTCGTGCTCAACGGCATCACCGGGGCCCTGGGCCTGACCTCCACGCTGGCGGCGCTCGAGGCGGGCCGGGTGCTCGCGCTGGCCAACAAGGAGTCGCTGATCGTGGGCGGCCCGCTCGTCAAGCGCCTGGCCGGGCCGGGGCGGATGATCCCGGTGGACTCCGAGCACTCCGCGCTCGCCCAGTGCCTGTGGGCGGCCGGGCCCGGCGGGGCCGACCCCGCTGCCGTGCGACGGCTGGTGGTGACGGCGAGCGGCGGCCCGTTCCGGGGCAGGAAGCGGGCCGAGCTGACGGACGTGACGCCGGAGATGGCGCTGAACCACCCGACCTGGAGCATGGGCCCGGTCATCACGGTGAACTCGGCGACGCTCGTCAACAAGGGCCTGGAGGTGATCGAGGCCCACCTGCTGTTCGACATCGGGTTCGACCGGATCGAGGTGGTGGTCCACCCGCAGTCGATCATCCACTCGATGGTGGAGTTCACCGACGGTTCGACGGTCGCGCAGGCGAGCCCGCCCGACATGCGCCTGCCGATCTCGCTCGCGCTGGCCTATCCCGAGCGGGTGCCCGGCGCGGCCCGGCCGGTCGACTGGACCGCCGCCCACACGTGGACCTTCGAACCGCTCGACGACGAGGCGTTCCCCTCGGTCGCGCTGGCCCGTCACGTGGGCGCCCTGGGCGGCACGGCGCCGGCCGTCTACAACGCGGCGAACGAGGTGTGCGTGGAGGCGTTCCTGAAGGGCGCCCTGCCGTTCCTCGGCATCGTGGACACGGTGGAACGCGTGGTGGCCGCCCACACCCCCGGTCCCGCGGCGTCCGTGGAGGAGGTCCTCACAGCGGACGCCTGGGCGAGGGCGCGGGCGGCCGAGCTCACGGCCTGAGCCGGTCCTCGGCGCGACCCGGGTCAGGCGGGCCGCGCCGAGGGCGGGCGGGTCAGGCCGCCGAACAGGTCGGCGTCGGGGTGCCGCTGCTCGATCCGTTGGCCAGGAAGCCGAACGTGGTCGAGGCGCCGGCGCCCAGGCTGCCGTTGTAGTTCACGTTCCGCACGCTGACGTCGCTGCCGGACTGGCTGAGCGTGCCGTTCCAGACCTGCGTGATCGTGCCGCCGCTCGGCTGGGTCCACTTGACGGTCCAGCCGCTGATGGACGAGGAGCCGGCCTTCACCGTCACCTCACCCTGGAAGCCGCCGCCCCAGGAGTTGGTCACCTTGTAGGTGGCCGAGCAGGCGCCGTTGCCGGGGTCCGGGCTCGTCGAGGGGCTGACCCGCGGGCTCGGCGAGGTGTTGGGGGAGGTGCCGGGGGACGGGGAGACGGGCGGGTTGGGGGACGGGCTGACGGGCGGGTTGCCCGAGCCGCCGACGCCGGTCACCTCGCCGTGGCCGCCGTCGAAGACGACGTCGGAGCAGCTGTAGAACGTCTCGTTGCTGTCCGAGCGCTGCCACACGGTGTAGATGATGTGGCGGCCGCTCTTACCCGACGGCAGGTGGGCGTTCCAGTAGTAGTGGCCGTCCTCGGTGCCCACCGAGCCGACGCTCGGCGGGTTGGTGACGCTGTCGAACGGCGTCGACTCCAGGTCGCTCCACGCCAGCGGGCGGGTCGGGCTCCAGGAGTCCTTGGTGATGTACGACCGGAACGTGCCGGGGTGCGCGGCCCACTTGTTGTACTTGAACTCCATGGTCGCCCCGGCCGTCAGGTGGGTGACCGGCCAGTCGTCGCGGGCGAGGTCGAAGCCGCTGAAGTCGTAGACGACCGCGCCGCCGCTGCACAGCTGCCCGTCCGGGATGAAGCCGGACATCCGGCCCGCGCCGTCCGAGCGGAGCACGGCGAACCAGTTGTACAGCGCGTTGGTCCCGCCCTTGGCGACCGCGGCCGCGCAGGCGGGGTTCTTCGGCTGGATGGCCCCGCTCGAGGTCGTGCCGTCCTTCCAGCACAGGTAGGTGCGGCTGCCGGGCGCCATCGGGGCGCCGTGCGCGGACGCCGGGGAGGCGAGCACGACGGCGGAGACGAGGGCGGACAGTGCGGCGACGATCAGCCCGATCGTCGTCTTCGTTACTTTTCTTCGTGGTCTACCCACGGGCTACCCTTTCGCGTGGTCATGGCTGCCGCACTCGTGGTGCAGCACGGCACCGCCGACGGCGCGAGCACGTCGGCCCGGGGGGACAGCCGTTTGACTTACCGACCAGGTGGTGCGTAGAGCGCTCTCGCGATTCGGACTCTAAGTCGGCTTCCTCGCGGCTGCCCACCCGGGCGCGGCCGCGGAACCCGTCCTCGCAGGTTCTTCGGCGGCGGGTCATGAAACCTTCATTCGTTGTGAAAAGGTTTCGGGCCGTCCGGCGTCGCGGCACTCCTTAGACTGGGAGGGCCCTTCCATCGGGCGTCGCCTATTACGCAAGGTGCAGAAATGTCTGTTGATCTCGGGATTCCCGCCGTACGGACCCAGCCGATCGCCAAGCGGCGGGTGTCACGTCAGATCATGGTCGGCTCGGTTCCCGTCGGCGGGGACGCGCCGGTCTCGGTGCAGTCCATGACGACCACGCTGACCGCCGA
>NZ_JBFBIP010000040.1:0-35164 GCF_040685655.1 Microbispora sp. NPDC088329 | reverse complement strand
TTCCTGGCCGAGAAGACGGTCAAGAACTACGTGTCCAACCTGCTGAGCAAGCTCGACATGCAGCGCCGCACCCAGGCCGCCGCGCTCGCCGCCCGCCTCAAGGCCGGACAGGACGGCTGAGCCGGGCCGATCGACGTCGATGAGGGGACCTTCGTCCCTAACCCGCCCGCCGGCCGATCCCGCAGGCTGGCAGACATGAAGCTCGACTCGGCCGGCCTGGAGATTCTCAGCGGAGGGGAATGTCTGGACCTGCTGGCCTCCGCCCCCATCGGCAGGATCGTCTTCACCGATCGTGCCCTCCCCGCCGTCCAGCCGGTGAACTTCTGCCTGCTCGACGGGAACATCGTCATCCGCACCGCCCCCGGTTCCAAGCTGGCCGCGGCCGCGAGGAACGCCATCGTCGCGTTCGAGGCCGACGACTTCGACGCGACGTTCCGTACGGGGTGGTCGGTGACCGCGGTCGGCCCCGCCCGCGCGGTCTCGGAACCGGAGGAGATCGCCCGCCTGTCGGCGCTGCCGCTCACGCCGTGGGTGCCCGGCAGCCGCGACCACTTCATCGTGATGGCCCCCGAGCAGATCTCCGGCCGCCGGCTCAAGCGGTAGATGATGGGAACGTGCGTGCCCGTCCCGTCTCCCCGTCCCTGCTCGTGGAGGAACTCGCCGACCTGATCGCCGACCGGCCGCGCGACGCGTGGGTGCGCGTCGCCCTGGACGGCGCTCCCGCCGCCGAACCGGGGAGGCTGGCCGGCGAGCTGGTCGAGCCGCTGCGCCTGCGCGGCCGTGAGGCCCTGCGGGTGCCCGCGGCCGGGTTCCTGCGCCCGGCCTCGCTGCGGCTGGAGTTCGGCCGGACCGACCCCGACGTGTTCTACGACGAGTGGCTGGACATGGGCGGCCTCGTCCGCGAGGTGCTCGGCCCCCTGGAGCCGGGCCGTACGGGCAGGCGTACGGGCAGAGTGCTGCCCTCGCTGTGGGACAGCGCACGCGACCGGGCCACCCGCGCGGACTACGTGACGCTGAAGCCGGGCGGCGTGGTGCTGCTCGACGGCGCGCTGCTGCTCGGGCGTGGCCTGCCTTTCGACGTGACCGTCCACCTGTCCGTGTCGGCCGCCGCGCTGGCCCGCCGTACGCCGCCCGAGGAGCGGTGGACGCTGCCCGCCTACGAGCGGTACGAGCGCGAGATCGGCCCGGCACGGGCCGCCGACGTGGTCGTCCGCGTCGAGGACCCTCGCCACCCCGCAGTGATCGGTCTGTAGCGCCCGCCTCTAGAGCCCGTACGCCTCCAGCAGGCGCAGCCACACCTCGCTGACGGTGGGGTACGCCGGGACGGCGTGCCACAGGTCGTCCAGGGTCACCCCGGAGGTGACCGCGATCGTCGCCGCGTGCAGCAGCTCGGCCGCCCCGGGGGCCGCGAAGGTCACGCCGAGCAGCACCCGGCGGCGCTCGTCGACCACCGCCTTGGCCCTGCCCCGGTAGCCGTCGCCGAGGAGATAGCCGCCGGCCACCTGCTCCATGTCGTACTCCACGACCCGCACGTCGAAGCCCTCTGCGCGGGCCTGCGCCTCGGTGCGGCCCACCGCGCACACCTGCGGATCGGTGAAGACCACCTGCGGCGCCCCGGCGCGGTCCGCGCGGTCGCGCATCCCCGGCCGGTCGTCCGCCTCGCCCCGGGCACGGGCGGCGACCACGTCCGCGGCGACCCGCGCCTGGTATTTGCCCATGTGGGTGAGGAGCGCGAGGCCGTTGACGTCCCCGATCGCGTAGAGCCAGCCGTCCGCCACGCCGGTGGCCCGCATGCTCTCGTCCACCTCGATCGGACCGGACTCCGGCAGCCCGACCGAGGCCAGGCCGATGTCGCCGGTGGCGGACCGGCGGCCGGTCGCGACCAGGATCTCGTCGCCCGTGACCGTTCCTCCGCTCGCGAGCCGCACCGTGACCTCGCCGCCCGGCTCCGGCCGTTCGACCTTCTCCACGATCTCGTGCGTGCGGATGTCGCACCCCTGGTCCTTCAGCGACCGCGCGACCATCTCCCCGGCGAAGGGCTCCAGCCTCGTCAGCAGCCCGCCGCCCCGGACGAGCATCGTGACCTCGCGGGCGCCGAGCCCGCGCATGGCCTGGGCCATCTCGCACGCGACCACGCCGCCGCCGATCACCACGAGCCGGTCCGGTACGGCACGCACGCCGGTGGCCTCACGGTTCGTCCACGGCTCGGCCGCGGCGAGACCGGCCACGGGCGGAATCACCGGGCGGCTTCCGGTGGCCACCATGACGGCGTGGTTCGCGACGAGTGTGCGCGTGCCGCCGTCGGCCGTCGTGACCTCGACCCGCCGGGGACCGGCGAGCCGTCCGGCGCCGCGGACGAGCGTCACGCCCGCCGAGTCGAGCCACCGGACCTGCCCCGCGTCGTCGTAGTGCGAGACCACGGCGTCACGCCGGGCCAGCACCGCGGCGGCGTCGACAGGCCCGCCCCCGACTGACGCGTCCAGCCGCAGCCCCGTGACCCTGCCCACCTCTCCCGCGAGGTCGACCGGCCGCAGGAGCGCTTTGCTCGGCATGCAGGCCCAGTAGGAGCACTCCCCTCCCGCCAGCTCGTTTTCCACGATGACGGTGCTCAGGCCGGCCGCCGCCACCCGGCCCGCGGCGACCTCGCCCGTCGAACCCGCACCAATGACGATCACATCGAAGACTTCCACAAGCTCCACCCTGTCACGGGTGCGGCCGCGAGGTGGATGCGAGCCCTCCCTCGTAGGCCGCGATGACCAGCTGGGCCCGGTCCCGCGCGTCGAGCTTGGCGAGCAGGTGGCCGATGTGGGTCTTCACGGTGGCCGTGCTGACGTGCAGGTTCGCGGCGATCTCCAGGTTGGACAGCCCACGTGCGACGAGCGTGAGCACCTCCCGCTCCCTGGCGGTCAGGCCGTCGAGCGAGGAGCCGGATCGGGGGCGGTCCGCGGTGGTCCCGGCGAACTGTGTGAACTGTGCATGCTGGGCGAACTGGGCGATCAGCCGCCGCGTCACGCTCGGCGCCAGCAGCCCGTCGCCCGCGGCGATGACGCGGATCGCCGCCAGCAGCTCGGCCGGCGGGGTGTTCTTCAGCAGGAACCCGCTCGCCCCGGCCCGCAGCCCCGCGTAGACGTACTCGTCGAGGTCGAACGTCGTGAGGATCAGCACTCTGGTGCCGGAGGGTTCACCGCAGATGCGCCGGGTCGCCTCGATGCCGTCCATGCCGGGCATCCGCACGTCCATCAGCACGACGTCGGGACGCTCGGAGCGGGCCAGCTCGACCGCCCGCGCCCCGGTGCCCGCCTCGCCGACCGCGACCAGCCCCGGCGTGCTGTCGACCAGCAGGCGCAGGCTGCCGCGCAGCAGTTCCTGGTCGTCGGCGAGCAGCACCCGGATCGGCTCGGGCTCGTTCACGTCCCCTCCCCTTCCAGCGGCAGGCGCGCGAGCACGCGGAACCCGCCGCCGGGCAGCGGGCCGGCCGTGAATTCCCCGCCGTACGCCCTGACGCGCTCGCGCATCCCGATCAGGCCGTGACCGGGTGCACCGGCGGGCAGGGTCCGGCGGCCCGGCCCGTCGTCCGTCACCTCGATCCGCAGCTGTCCGCCCTCCTCGTGCACGGAAACCCGGCAGGCCGCCGGGGCCGCGTGCCTGACCACGTTCGTGACGGCCTCCTGGACGATCCGGTGGACCGCGAGCTCCAGCGCCTCGGGCAGGCCGCCCGTCACCCGCACGTCCAGGTCCACCCGTACGCCCGCGGCCGCCGCGCGCTCGGCGAGATCCGGAAGGGCCGCGAGGCCCGGTGCCGGGGACAACGCGTCCGGAGCGGCGCCGGGAGCCTCACGCAGGACGCCGAGCATGTGCCGCATCTCGGTCAGCGCCTGCCTGCTCGTGGTCTCGATGACCCGCAGCGCCTCCAGCGCCTCCTCCGGCCGCCGGTCCGCCACGTGCGCGGCGACCCCGGCCTTGACCCCGATGAGGCTGAGCGTGTGGGAGACCACGTCGTGCATCTCCCTGGCGATGCGCAGCCGCTCCTCGGTGACGGCCCGCTCGGCGGCCTGCTCGGCTTGGCGCGCGGCGTACGCCCGGCGCTCCCGCACCGCCCGGCCGATCGTCCAGGCCCCGCCCAGCGCGAGCGAGCCGAGCACGACCGTCTCCATGATCCGCCTGACCTCCGCGACGGCCGTCACGCCGCCGAACGCCGCGAGCAGCAGCGCCCCGGCGGTCAGCGCGCCGATCGCCGCCGTCGGCTCCCACCGGCGCCGGCGCGTGGTCAGCGCGACCGGGTAGAGCGCGTACGCCGCGGCCGCCAGCGGTTCCCGTACGACGCCGAGCGCCACGGCCGCCACGGAGGCGGCCGAGACGACGCAGAAGACCGGCAGCGGCCACCGCCGCCTGACCGCGAGCGGCAGCGTCATCGCGGCGATCGCGGCCCAGCCCGCCGGGTGATACGCGTCCGGGGAGTTGAGGACCAGCACGAACGCGTAACCCAGACCGGCCAGCGCGTCGAGCGCGACCAGCTCGCGAGGGCGCAACGGCCGGGGGAACAACGGCCGCACGTCCGGATCGTCCACGCGCCCACGCTAGCCCTACGCGATCCCGTTCGCCTCCTGCCATGGTCTGTCATGCCACGGTCTGAGGTGCGGCCGGGAGATCGCACGTCGCTCCGACGCGGGGGACGGGCCGCCCGCGAGACCGTCGAGACATGATCGAAGTCAGAGAGCTGACCAAGCGCTTCGGGCGCACGGTCGCCGTGGACGGGCTGACGTTCCACGTGAAACCAGGCCGGGTGACCGGGTTTCTCGGGCCGAACGGCGCGGGCAAGTCCACGACCATGCGGGTGATCCTCGGCCTGGACCGCCCGGCGAGCGGCGAGGCGCTGGTGGGAGGCCGCCGCTACGACCGCATCCGCCACCCGATGCGGGAGGTCGGCGCGCTCCTGGACGCCCAGGCCGTCCAGGGCGGCCGTACGCCCCTCGGGCACCTGGGCTGGATGGCCCGCGCCAACCGCATCGGCCGGGCCCGGGTCGTGTCCGTCATCGAGCAGGTGGGCCTGGCCGGAGTGGCCCGCAAGCGGATCGGGGGATTCTCGCTCGGTATGCGCCAGCGCCTCGGGATCGCCGCCGCGCTCCTCGGCGATCCCGGGGTGCTGCTGCTCGACGAGCCGGTCAACGGCCTCGATCCGGACGGCGTGCGCTGGATCAGGGAACTGCTCCGCGGCCTCGCCGCCGAAGGGCGCACCGTGCTCCTGTCGAGCCACCTGATGAGCGAGATGGAGCTCACCGCGGACCATCTGGTCATCATCGGCCGCGGACGGCTCATCGCGAACACCCCGATGCGGGAGCTGACCGCCGTGCGGGAGGTGTTCGTCCGCAGCAGCCGCGCCGGGGAGCTCGCCACCGCGCTGTCGGCCGCGGGCGGGACGGTCACGGCCGAGGGCGGCGCCGGCCTGTCGGTGCGCGGCCTCGACCCGACGGAGATCGGCGACCTCGCCGCCAGGCACGCGATCCCCCTTTACGAGGTCACCCCGCGCGGCGCCTCCCTGGAGGAGACCTACATGCGGCTCACGGCTGAGCCCACGGTCGAGGGGGTGGACCGGTGATCGACGCTCTCGCCGCCGAATGGCTCAAGCTCCGCACCCTCCGATCCACCTCCGTCGTCCTCGGCGTCGTCGGCGTCGTCGTCGGTCTCATGGTCCTGCTGGCCTGGTACGCCGCCCACCTGTGGGACACCCTGCCGCTCGAGCAGCGCGGCCACCTCGCCGTGGCGTCGCTGCCCGAACTCGCCAACTGGCTCGCCTCGCTGTGCCTGGCCGTGCTGGGCGTCCTCGCCTTCTCGGGCGAACACGGCACCGGAATGATCCGCACCACGTTCACCGTGCTGCCGTCCCGCGGGCGGGTGCTCGCCGCCAAGGCGGGCGTCGTCGCCGTCGTCGCCTTCTGCACGGGGCTCGCGGCCGTGCTCGTGACGTCCGCCGTGGGCCGGCTGATCATCGGCGACCGTCCGATCCGGGGGCAGTCGGCCGAGGCGCTGAGCCGCCAGATGCCGCTCTTCCTCGCGATGAGCCTGTCCATGGTGATGTTCGCGCTGCTCGGCCTGTGCCTGGCCGCGATCACTCGGTCGGCCGTCGCCGCCATCGCCGCACTCGTGGCGGTCTGGTACGTGCTCCCGATCATCGTCGGCAACATCCCGGCGCCCTGGAACGAGCGCATCGGCTCGATCCTGCCGGGCGCCCTGGCGGGCCAGCTGGCCGGCACCGGCAACCCCCAATCGCTCGGCGGCGCGCTCCTGTCGCCGCTCGCCGCGCTCGCGGTGATGGCCGCCTACGTGGCGGCGCCGTACGTGATGGCCGCCGTCCTGCTGGCCCGCAGGGACGCCTGACGACTCAGGGCGCGGACGGCGGGCAGTCGTCCGTGCCCGGCGCGAGGGACACCGTGGCCGTGAGCGAAAGGGTCAGGGGCAGGGTGAGAGCGGGCGAGCAGCCGGGATCGCCCGCCGCGGGCGCCGGGTCCGGCACGGGCGCCGGGTCTACCGCGGGCTGCGGGACATCCCCGGCCGGCGTGGCGCCGGGCACCGGCGTGGTGGGAGCGGGCGCTGTGGGATCGGGCGCGGTGGGAACGGGCCGCGTGACGAGATCCCCCTGCGGCCCACCCGCCGGCTCCTTCACCTTGTCGTCCACCGCGACGTCCACATCGCTGGAGTGGTCCACGTCGTGCTGTTCCGTCTTCGGGGAGACCGTGGTCTTGCTGTCCCCCTCCCCGCCGTCGACGTTGATCTCGGTCGCCCGGGGCGTGTCCTGCGCCGTGGTCAGCAGGTCCTGGTTGCCGTACTGCTGCACGGAGGTGCTGTCGTTCTGCCAGTTGTACGGCAGCGCCGCCGCGTCCGTCGTCTCCTTCTGGTACGGGACGAGGACCAGCGTGAGGTCACGCATCAGGAACTGGTGCTGACGCTGCTGCTCCCGCAGCCGCTGATTGTGCCGGTGCCCGCCCTTGTTCCGGTTGCGCTGTCCCCGGGCGTGCGGGTGGCCGAACCGGACGAGGTCGTGCTGTGCGGACATCGTGGCGGACGTCGTGACGGCCCCCGCCGGAGTCGCGACGAGAGGAGCGCCCGCGATCACGGCGCCCCCGGCGAGAACGGCGCCGATCGCGAGTGCGACGCTCGTGCTTTTTGCCATTTCGTTTTCCCCCTGAATCAACGACAGATCAACCGCAGAACGACAACCGCCGTGCTTTCGGATCTCGGGGTTTCCGCGTCGATCATCGGACAAACTGGCCAAGAGCCGGTTTTTCCCTTCCCCTACGCTTTGTTGGGAGCGCCGCAGGTTTAAATGTCCGTCTTCTGCGGGAAATGTCCCGACACTGCCCAAGTGAGGGTGGAACGCCTGGGGGTACGGCTCAGACATGACCTCTGCGCGGGACGAACTGGCGGGGCTCGACCCCTTCGACATCTTCGACACCGAGGCGGCGCGGCTCGACCGCTTCTTCTCCTCCCTGGACGACGACGGCTGGAACCGCCCCTCGCGGTGCGACGGCTGGACAGTGCGCGACGTGCTCGCGCATCTGGCCGGCGAGGAGATGTACAACCACGCGTGCCTCGACGACGACATCGACGGGTTCTACGAGATGCTCGAACACGAGGGCGTGCGCGGCGGCTTCGACGGCTTCAACGAATGGTGCGTGCGCAAGCGGCACGGCCTGCCCGCGGAGCAGGTGCTCGACGAGTGGCGGACCAAGAACAGGGAGACGCGCGCACGGATGCGCGCCCTCGGCCTCGACGGCACGCTGCACACGTCGGCCGGCCCTTACCCGGCCGTTCTCCAGACCTTCCACTACGACTCGGAGTACGCCACGCACGCCGACGACGTCGGGGCTCCGGTGACGGCCGACGAGGCCGGCGACCGCCTCGACTGGCGCGTCCGGGTCGGCGCGTTCGTGCTGGAGGAGCAGGGGTCGAAGGCGCGGATCGCACGCGCCTGCGACCGGCTGGAGGTGCAGGTGGACGACGGCGTGACCGCCGACCTCTCCCCCGGGGAGTTCGTCGAGGCGACGGTCGGCCGCCTGCCCGCCGGGCATCCCCTCGACGCCCGCGTCCGGGGCGCCCTGCGCTGCCTCGCCTGAGCTTCGGCGACCCTGAGCTTCGGCAACCCAGCCCCGGCACGATGACACGCCGGGCGCCCCCTCGGGGCACCCGGCGTGCGGGACATAACGGATCGGAGCGTGCTCGCGGCACCGGTGGTAATAAGACGATCGTCTCCGGCCCCGGCGGGACCGGAGCCCACGGCCCGGTGCGCCCGGGCGCGGGCCGTACGGGCCCGAGCGTGCGCACGGTCACGGCGCTCGTGGCGGCCGGTACGGCGCGGCCCCGGGTCCCGGCCCCGCCTCCCACGCGGCAGCGGTACGGCGGGCTGACCGGACGTCTGCGGCCGGGCGGCCGGGTGGGCCCCCCGGGCCGGCGGCCGACGGCAGCGCGGCGGCGCGGCGGATATGGAATGCGCGCCGGATATGAAATACGTGGCAATAAACGCCTCATGCGAATTCCCCGAATGAAAATGCGGCCGGAACAGGCCGGTTTTGCCCGGGGGGATCCAGACGTGCGGCGGCCCGTCAACGATGCACCGGGATCGGACCCAAATCAATCAGGCGCGCCGGAGAGAACGCATTCCGCCCGATTAGACGGAGATCAGGGCAGCATCAGGGCAGCCAGGAGACGCGGCCGCGCAGCAGGCCGTACCCGACGAAGGCCACCACGTCGATCAGCGTGTGCGCGACGATCAGCGGCATGGTCCGGCCCCAGCGCTGGTAGAGCCGGCCGAAGACCACGCCCATCGCGATGTTGCCGACGAAGCCGCCGAAGCCCTGGTAGAGGTGGTAGGAGCCGCGCAGGACGGCCGACACTCCGACCGCACGCCACGGCGACCAGCCGCGCTGCCCCAGCCGGTGCAGCAGGTAGCCGGCGACCAGCACCTCCTCCAGCACGCCGTTCTGGGCGGCCTCGGCGACCAGGACCGGGATCCGCCACCAGTGGTCCGGCAGGCTGTCGGGCACGACGTTCAGGTTGAACCCGGAGCGGAAGGCGAACAGGTAGAACACCAGGCCGGTGCCGCCGATCACCGCAGCGAGCGCGGCGCCGCGCAGCGTGTCGCGCCCCGGCTCACGCCAGTCGGCCCCGACCGTGCGCATCGACTCGCCCGACCTGGCCAGCAGGTAGGCGACGAGCCCCACCGGCGCCACGTTCACCGCGATCCCCGCGAGGTGCAGCGAGAGATCCAGCCACGGGCGGCCGGGAGCCAGCGAGCCGACGAGCACCGCGTGCTGGTCGCCGAGGTCCTTCGGCGCGGTCAGTGCGCCGATGAGGCGGATGAGCGACAGCAGGGCGCTGGCGCCGAGCGAGACCGCGAAGACCGCGACGATCTCCGGGCCGATCAGCCGTGGCGAGAGCCCGCGCAGATCGGCCGTGTACGGCTCAGCGGGCATGGCGGTGACCGGCCGGGTGGCGTCGTCCATGGTGGCAGGGTAGCCGCCTTCGGATGGACCCCGGCACGGTCGGCCACTCCGTCAGTACGGCAGCACACGGGACTTGAACGACGGTGCGACGAAGGCCGCCTTGAACTTCGGGAAGGCGACCGTGTTGGGGTTGCCGTCCGAGGTGTAGCGGTCGGTGGGGTTGGCCTTGAGCCAGTCGAGCCACGCCATCGAGCAGAACTTCTTGCAGTCGCCGACCTTCTCCTTCGACCTGATCCGCGGAATCCCGAGGGGGTCGAAGTCCTTGGTGAACGGCGACGGCGACGGGGTGTAGCCCGCGAGGAACACGCCCTTGTAGTCGTAGCGGGTGCCGCCCGACGCTCCCTGCAGTGCCCACTTCTTCTCGTGCGGCTGGTTGCCGTACGGCAGGGCGAGCGTGACCGGCGACGTCTTGACCAGCGAGGTGATCAGCGCCTGCCCGGCCGCGATCTGCTTCTCCACCTCGTCCTTCGGCTTGCCGAGCAGGTTGAGGTGGTCGCGCGTGTGGTTGCCGATGTCGAAGTTGTGGTCCTTGAGCCACTGCAGGACCTGCATCTGCTCTTCCTGGCGGGCCTTGCCGAACAGGTCCTTGATCACGTACATGGTCGCCACCGGCCGGAAGCCGGGATGCTTCTTCGCGACGTCCATCAGGATGCCGACCGCGCAGTCCGGCGCCGGATTGCCCATGCCGTCGAGAGTGAGCTGGGAAGGCGAGGAGTCGTCGAAGGTCAGCACCACCGGATGCTTGCCCGCCGGAATGTCGATCTTCCCGGTGACGTACTCGGCCGCGGTGATCGGCACATAGTCGTCCGCCGCCAGCCGCTCCAGCTCCTCCCGGAAGTCCTTCGGGCTGCGGTCGTCGCCCGGCGGCGGGTTGGTGACGATCCGGTGATACATGATCACCGGGATCTGCCCCAGCTCGTTGGCCTTCACCTGGGCGGCGGCGGCCGTCTCGGACTTGCGCAGTGCCGCCCCGGCGGCCGCGTTGTTCTGCTTGTGGCCGGCCGGGCTCGCCTGCGTGGCGTGCTTGCCCCCGCCGGCCGCGCAGGCGGAGAGCGCGACCGCCCCCAACGACGCAGCGGCGATTCCGGCAACCCTGAAGCGCCCCATGGATCCCCCTCATCGGGCCGCGCTTGACGATGAGGGGCTCCTACCCGCGCGACAGGTTCGCGTCACACTCGGTAGGACAAACATCACCCTAAGTGAGTCACATGTGGGGCTCGGCGCAGAAGGCGAGGCCGTCGCCGCCGATCTCGACCGGGCCCTCGGACGCGGCGGCGAACACCGAGTCTCCGGGCCGGAGCTTGACCTCGGACCCGGAGGCCGCGCGCACGTTGACGACGCCTTCGACGCACACCACGATCCGGGGCAGGCTGCCCGAGAGCACTTCGACCGCGCCGGGCGCGATCCTGCGGAGCAGGAACTCCGGCACCGGCGGCACGTACGCGCCGCCGACCGGCTCCACCGGCAGGGGCTGCGCGGCGGCGTCGGCGACCCGCAGCAGCTCCTCCACGTCGACGTGCTTGCCGGTAAGGCCCGCCCGCAGCACGTTGTCGGAACAGGCCATTATCTCCACCGCGAAGCCCTCGAGATAGCAGTGCATCACCCCTGCCCCGAGGAACAGCGCCTCACCGGGGGCCAGCGTGTGACGGCGCATCAGCAGCGGCGCCAGCACGGCCGGATCCTCCGGATAACGGCGGGCCAGCCGCACCACCAGCGCGTAGTCGGGGGTGTGGCAGGCGGAGGCCGCCCACACCACCGACTCGACCAGCTCCCTCCGAGAGCCTGGCCATTCCAGCAGCACCCGCAGCGCGCCGAGCACGTCGCCGCCGCGCAGCGCCGCGACCACCGGCTGCAGCGCGCTCACGTGCAGCCGCTCGACCAGCATCGCCGCCTGCTCGGGCGGCCGGAACCCGGCCAGCCCGGTGAACGGCGTGAGCGCGCAGACCAGCTCCGGCTTGTGCCAGGGGTCGGTGTAGTTCGCGTCGCCCCGCGCGTGGCCGTCGGCGGCCTGCTCGGCGTCCGGGTGGACCTGCAGCGACAGCGGCGCGTCCACCGCGATCAGCTTCAGCAGGTACGGCAGCCGCCGCCCGAACCGCCCGGCGACCGCCTCGCCGAGGGTCCCCACCGGGTCGGCGGCGACCGCGTCGGCGAGCGTGGTCTCGGCCCCGTCCCTGGTCAGCCGCGAGGGCGCGGCCGGGTGGGCGCCCAGCCACATCTCGGCCTCCGGCCCCGAGGCGGGCCGCCCGGTCAGCTCGGCGATGGCCGTACGGGAGCCCCAGGGGTAGTCCTTTATGGGGTTGATGAGCAGGTCCACGTGCGTCCTTCGGGCGTCAAAAGGGGGAGATCCGAGACTAACGGGGTTCGTTGACGCAGCGAAGCACCGGGTGACGGACGAGCGCGCCGGGGTCCACATCACCACCGGTGACGTGGAAGACCGCGCTCTCCCCGGGCAGCAGCGTGACGAGCTGGTCGTCCACGGTCGCGCGGGGGTCGAGCCGGTCGGGGAAGATCGCGAGCTCGCGCACGATCGTCCGCGCGGTCACGCGCACCCGCAGCCCTCCCTCGATCTCCTCGACCGCCGTGTCCATCTCCGCCGGAGGGTAGTCCATGGCCGGGTCCTCGCGGGGGAATCGCAGCGCGCGGGCGTCGCCGAGCGTCGCCACCAGCACCTCGCCCGCGGGGTTTCCGGCCCTGGTCACCCCCTCGGGCAGCTCCACGGACGCGGTGCCGCGCGCCGGGACCGCCACGTCGACGCGCTCCTTGGCCAGGATGTCCCCCGCCAGGCTGAGCCGGTCGACGGCGAGCTCGCCCGACCACGGCTCGTCGGTGTCGTTCACCACCGCCAGCGCGTCGCCCTGGAAGGTCAGCAGCCGGTCGGCGTACGCCCGGCGCAGCGCGTACCACAGCGGCTTGCGCCGCCCGCCGCCGTCGACCGCGGCCCAGGAGGTGACCGGCCAGCAGTCGTTGAGCTGCCACGCGATCGTGCCCATGCAGTGGGGTGCGAGCGCCCGGAACCGCTCGATGCCGAACGTCATCGCCCTGGCCTGGTTGAGCTGGGTGTAGTAGTGCCAGTCGTCGAAGCCGTCCGGCCGCGGCAGATGCTCGCCGAGGCCGCGCAGCAGCTTGAGGTTGCCGTCGACGGCCTTCTGGTGGTGGGTCACCCCCGGGGAGACCGGGGTCAGCGGGTCGTCGGAGACCGCCGTGCGCAGCGTCGCGTACGTCGGCGGGCCCTGGAAGCCGAACTCGGCCACGAACCTCGGCGTGTAGGTCGCGTAGTGGGTGTAGTCGTGGGTGTTCCACACCGTCCAGATGTGCACCGTGCCCCTGGACGGGTCGTTCGGCGGCAGGTCGGGGGCCCCGGAGTACGGGCTGCCCGGCCAGTACGGCCGGGTCGGGTCGAGCTCTGCGACGACGCGGGGCAGCAGGTCGTAGTAGAAGCCGCCGCCCCAGCTGCGGCCCTCCAGCTTCTCCTGCCAGCCCCAGTCGGCGTGGCCCTCGATGTTCTCGTTGTTGCCGCACCACAGCACGAGGCTCGCGTGCCGGGCCAGGCGGGCGACGTGCTCGCGGGCCTCGGCCTCGACCTCCGCCGCGA
Source organism: Microbispora sp. NPDC088329 (assembly GCF_040685655.1). Taxonomy (NCBI): domain Bacteria; kingdom Bacillati; phylum Actinomycetota; class Actinomycetes; order Streptosporangiales; family Streptosporangiaceae; genus Microbispora; species Microbispora sp. NPDC088329. The sequence continues at coordinate 22,075 of NZ_JBFBIP010000040.1, read as the reverse complement.
AGGGGCCCTCCTCCGGGTAGGCCGCGCAGGCGAACGGGAAGTCCTGCCAGACGAGCAGGCCCATCTCGTCGGCGAGGTCGTAGAAGTCCTCGCTCTCGTACATCCCGCCGCCCCACACCCGCAGGCAGTTGGCGCCCGTGCCGGCCGCCTGGGCGAACCGCTCGGCGAGGCGCTCCCGCGTGATGCGGGCGGGGAAGCAGTCGTCGGGGATCCAGTTGAAGCCCTTGACGAAGACCGGCCTGCCGTTGATCACGAAGGTGAAGGCGTCGTCGGTGCGGTCCAGCTCGACCGACCTGAACCCGATCCGGCCCGTCCACTCCTGGTCCTCCAGGCGCACGGTCAGGTCGTACAACGGCTGCTCGCCGTACCCGCGCGGCCACCACAGCTCCGGGTCGGGCACGGTCAGCGTGACGACGGCCCTGCGCCGCCCGGCGCCGACGGTGACGGTCTCGGTCACGCCCGCGACCGACGCCGAGAGGGTGAGCGGCCGCTCGGCGGCGCGCTCCACCTCCACGTGCACCTCGACCCTGCCGTCTCCGTGGACGAGCGGACGCACCCCGGCCAGGCGGGCGGTGCTCCAGGTCTCGATGCCGATGTGCCTCCAGATCCCGGCCGTGACCAGCGTCGGCCCCCAGTCCCAGCCGAAGTTGCAGGCCGTCTTCCTGATGAACTGGTACGGCTCGGCGTACGCGCCGGGGCGGTCGCCGAGGGCCGCCTTCTGCGCCTCGGCGTACCCGTACGGCGGATCGAACAGGATCTTCAGCGTGTTCTCGCCCGCACGCAGCAGGTGGCGCACGGGGAAGCGGTACGACCGGTGCATGTCGGCCGTCGCGCCGATCTCGACGCCGTTCAGCACGAGCGTGGCGACCGTGTCGAGCCCCGCGCACACCAGGTCGGCCCGGTCGTCGCCGGTGCCGTCCTGCGCGAACTCCCACGTGAAGGTGGTCTCGTACGACCACGCCGTGCGGCCGATCCAGGTCAGGCCGTCCTCGTTGTCGTCCAGGTACGGATCGTCGATCAGCCCGGCGGCGAGGAGGTCGGTGTGGACGCAACCGGGAACGGACGCGGGCAATCCCGCGACCACCGGCCGGAGCTGCCCGGTCGACGACACGGCGGTGACGGTCCACCCGTCGTGCAGGGGACGGTACGAGCTCACGCTGTCTCCTTAATCTTCGATCCCGCGCAGCCGGCGCACGCCACATAGTGATCATTTTCGACCTCGGCCAGCCCGGGGCGAGTCCGGCTGTCCTCCGGCGCCTCGTGATACGCGCATGGCACCTCCTCTACGACCGCGTCCGTCCACTTGGCGTGCAGCCGCGGCACCGAGGCCAGCAGCGACCGGGTGTAGGGATGCGCGGGGTTGCCGAAGACGAGGTCCGTGCGGCCCATCTCCATGATCTTCCCCTTCCTGAGCACGACAGTCCGGTCGCTGACGTAGTTGCCGAGCGACAGGTCGTGGGTGACGAACAGGATGCCGAGGCCGCGCGCCCGCAGGTCGGCGAGCAGGTTCAGCACGTCGATACGGGTGGACACGTCGAGCATGCTGATGATCTCGTCGGCGACCAGCAGCCGGATGTCGAGGAGCACGGCGCGGGCGATCAGCATGCGCTGGAGCTGGCCGCCGCTGAGCTGGTGGGGATACTTGCCGAGGACGTTTCCGGGGTCGAGCCGCACGCTCTCGAGTGCGGCCTCCACGCGCGTGCGCCACTCGTCCGCGCCCACCCGGGGGAAGTACTGCTCTTTGATCGTCGAGAAGACGCGATCGGCGCGGAAGACGGGGTTGTAGCAGCTGAAGGGGTCCTGGAAGACGCCCTGCACCTGCCGGTAGTACTCCTTGCGGTCCTTGATCGAGGAGATGTCCCTGCCGTCCAGGGTGATCGTGCCGGAGCTGACCGAGGCGAGGCGCAGGATCATCCGGCCGAGCGTGCTCTTGCCGCTGCCGCTCTCGCCGATGAGCGAAACCACCTCCCCCTCGCCGACCTCGAAGCCGACGTCGGAGACGGCCTTCAGCTCCCGCCCGCCGAAGGCGCCGACGCGATAGATCTTGGACACACCGTCCAGCTTGAGCATCTATTCGGCCTTCCAGCAGGCGACGTGGTGGCCGGGGGCCACCTCGGCGAACGGCGGCTGCTCGGCGCACCGGTCGAACGCGAGCGGGCAGCGGTCCCTGAACCGGCATCCCCCGGGCGGCTTGAGCAGGGACGGCGGGCTGCCGGGGATCCCCGTCAGCCGCCGGTCCTCGTAGCGCACCCCCACCTCGGGCAGCGCCGCGATGAGCTGCCGGGTGTACGGATGCCTCGGGGCGGTGACGAGCACCTCGGCCGGGGCCTTCTCGGCCAGCCGCCCGGCGTACATCACCATGATCGTGTCGGCGATCTGGTAGACGAGCGAGATGTCGTGGGTGACCACCATCATGCTCGTGACCAGGCCGTGGTCGCGGAACCCGAGCAGCGTCGTGGCCACGGCCTTCTGACTCGACACGTCGAGCGCGGAGGTGACCTCGTCGGCGATCAGCAGCGAGGGGTTCAGCAGCGTGGAGACGACCATGACCACCCGCTGCTTCATGCCGCCGGACAGCTCGATGGGATAGCGGTCGAGCACGTCCTTCGACAGGCCGACCAGCTCCAGCCGCCGCTCCAGCTCGGCCCTGTCCGCCCGCTCGCCGCGCGACTCCAGCAGCTCGCCGACCATCTTGCCGATCTTCCTGGTCGGGTTGAGCGCGCTCATCGAGTACTGCGGGATGAGTGACACCTTCCGGAAGCGGAACTCGTCCATCGCGCCGTCGTCCGACAGCGGCATCGCGGCGCCGTCCAGTTCGACCGTGCCGCCGACGTGGCGCATGCGGCCGTCCAGGCGGATCAGGCTCTTGGCGAGCGTGGACTTGCCCGAGCCGGACTCCCCGGCCAGGCCCATGATCTCGCGGTCCGCGACGGAGAACGTGACGCCGTCGAGCGCCTTCACCTCGCCGCGCAGCGTCCGGTAGTAGACCCGCAGGTCGGTGACATTCAGCGCCACGTCACATCTCCCTCAGCTTCGGGTTGAACACCTCGTCCAGCCCGACGTTCATGACGTAGAGCGCGCCGACGATCGCCGTGATCCCGGCGCCCGGCGGGATGAACCACCACCACAGGCCGAGCTGGAGCGCGCTCCACCGCGCGGCGTTGTTGAGCATCAGCCCGAGAGAGACCCCTTCCGTGGGTCCGAGGCCGATGAAGTCGAGCGAGGCGGCGATCAGGATCGCGCTGCCGAACAGCAGGATGAACGTCAGGAACAGGTACGAGCTCATGTTCGGCGCGATCTCCCGGAGGATGATCTTCGGAGTGCGCACGCCGCTCAGCCGGGCGAGGTCGACGAAGTCGCGCGAGCGCAGCGAGAACGTCTGCGCCCTGATCGCCCGCGCGGCCCAGGGCCACGAGGTCAGCCCGATGAACAGCGCCTGCACGCCGATGCTGCGCACGCCCAGGTACGCGTTGACGATCAGCAGCACCACCAGCGCGGGCAGCACGAGCACGATGTTGGTGAGCATGGTGAGCAGTTCGTCGACCCACCCGCCGCGGTAACCCGCGACGAACCCCACGACCATGCCGACGACCGCGGCCAGCACGCCGCCGAGCACGCCCACGAGGAACGTCGAGCGCAGGCCGTACACGAACTGGGCGAAGACGTCCTGGCCGAACGTGGTGGTGCCGAACCAGAACTCCCCGGACGGCGGCGCCATGGCCGGCCCGACGTAGTCGTTAGGCCCGTGGTCGAACAGCAGGGGCCCCGCCAGACCGGCCACGAGGAACACGGCGACGATGATCGCGCCGACGACCAGCTTGCGGTTGCGCAGCGCGAAGTGCAGGGCCTCGCGGCGTGCGGTGGTCATGCCGCTTCTCCCATCCCGGTCCTGGTGCGCGGGTCCACCAGGACGTACGCGATGTCGATGACGAAGTTGGCGATCAGCACGCCGATGACGATGAACAGGAAGGTGCCCTGCAGCAGGAAGAAGTCCTGGTTCTGGATCGCCTGAAGGATCAGGTGGCCGAGTCCGGGATAGCTGAAGACGATTTCGGTGACCAGCGCGCCGGCCACGAGCACGCCGAGTTGCAGGGCCAGGCCGGTCACCTGGGGCAGGATCGCGTTCCTGAAGGCGTAGCGCCGCACCAGCCGCGCCGGCGCGCCGAGCGCCCGCAGGTAGTTGACGTAGTCCGCTTCCAGCTCATAGATGATCATGTTGCGCATGCCGATGGCCCAGCCGCCGAACGCCACCAGGAACAGGGAGGCGAACGGGAGGAACCAGTGCTGCGCGAGGCTGCCGAGGAAGGTCCACGACCAGGACGGCCGCAGGTCGAAGCCGTAGGCCCCGGCGACCGGGAAGATCCCCGCGACGATGCCGAGCGCCCAGGCCAGCAGGATCGCCAGCCACATGTACGGCGTCGCGGTCAGCACGTAGCCGACCGGGAGCACGCTGTTGTCGAGCCACTTGCGCCGCGCGGCGAAGGCGCCGAACCTGTTGCCCGCGAACCAGCTCAGCAGGATGGACGGGATCAGCAGCCCCAGCGTGTACGGGACCGCCCGGACGATCACGTCGGTCACCGGCGTCGGGAACAGCCAGATGCTGATGCCGAGGTCGCCCTTCAGCAGCGATCCCCAGAAGTTCAGATACTGCTGCCACAGCGGCAGGTCGAAGCCGAACATCGCGGTGTAGTGCGCCCGCATGGCCTCGACGGCCGCGGGCTGCGCGACGTTGGCCCGCGAGAGCATGCTCGACACGGGGTCGCCCGGCATGAACCGCGGGATCATCCAGTTGACGGTCACGGCCACGAAGAACGTCAGGCCGTAGATGAGGAGTTTTCTGCCGAAGTAGCGGCGCAAGATCGACCTCCCGGTCGCGGAACGGCGCCCCCCTCCCGTACGCAGGATGGAAGGGGGGCGCGAGTAGATCAGCCTCCGGAGGCCGGCTGGAGTTCGGTGAGCATGAGCGTGCCGCCCATCTCCAGCCAGTTGCGCCACACGGTCGGCGGATACTTCGGCGTGTTCGGCGCACTGCTGGGCCAGTTCTTCCAGACCGAGTCGGTCGTCTGGGACCACAGGCCGTTGTACCAAAGCGGGATGACCGGCATGTCCTCGAGCTGGATCTTCTGCAGCTCCGAGGTGATCTTCTGCATGCCCGCCAGGTCGTCGGGCTTGACCCGGTCGAGCTGCTGGGTGAGCTCCCACGCCCGCTTGTTCTCGTACCGGCCGTAGTTCGTCGTGGTCTGCAGCTTCTGCACGGGCAGCCGGAACAGGTAGTCGTAGTACAGCCAGGGCGTGTTCGCCAGCTGCTTGTCGTTGTTGAGGACGAGGTCGAACTTGCCCTGGTTGCGCACGTCGACGAGCGCGTTGTAGTCGGGGAAGTCGGCCTCGATGTCGATGCCGGCGGCCTTGGCGCTGGAGCTGATGACCCGGGCCGCCTCCATCCAGTCGGTCCACCCGGCGGGCACGATCAGCTTCAGCGAGATCTTGGCGCCGTTCGGCGACTCCACCAGCCCGTCACCGTTGCGGTCCTTGTAGCCCGCGTCGGCGAGCAGCTGCTTGGCCTTGTCGGGGTTGTAGGAGAAGCCGAGCGTGGAGGTGACGTTCTTGTCGACGTACTTGTCCCACTGCGGCAGCAGGCCGCTCGGGTCGGACGCCTTGACCAGGTTGCCGTAGACGCCCTCGACGATCTTCTTGGTGTCGATGGCGTAGGCGACCGCCTTGCGGAACGCCTTGTCGTCCATCGGCTTCTTGGCCGTGTTGAACCACATCCAGGTGGTGTTGGCCGACAGCATGTACGGCGGCTGGTCGTAGTAGGTCTTGATGCCGAAGCTGCCCTTGACCAGGTTGGCGATGCCCGGCAGGAAGTTCACGCTGAGGTCGAGGCCCTTCTGCAGCAGCAGGCCCATCGCGACCTCGTTGCTGGAGTTGACGATGTCGACGATGTACTTGGGCTTGACGTCCTTGTTCAGCGCCTTCGTCGCCCACCAGCCGTCGCGCTTGACCCAGACCATGCGGTCCTGGTCGTGGGACTGGTAGGCGTACGGACCGGTGCCGACGGGCTTCTCGTTGACCCCGTTCATCACCTCGTCCTCGGACCGCCCCTCCCACAGGTGTTTGGGGACGATGGCCCGGCTGTAGAGGTGGTTGGCCCACTCCTGGTGATTGGCCGTGGTGAAGGTGAATTTGATCGTGTAGTCGTCGACCTTGTCCGCGCTCTTCATCCAGTCCCACAGCGGGTGGTAGGGGACGGTCTCCATCTTGCCGAGCTCGAACGTGAAGATGACGTCGTCGGCCGTGAACGGCTTGCCGTCCGACCAGGTGACGCCCTTGCGCAGCTTGAGGGTGTACTCCAGGTCACCGGTCCAGTCGCCGCTCTCGGCCAGCCACGGCGAGAACTTGTCGGTGTTCGGGTCGTACATGAACAGCGTCTCGTAGACCAGGCCCTTGGTGCCGGTGGCGAAGTCCCACTCGCGCAGGGGGTTCCAGTTCGCGGGCGGCCCCCACTGGGTGCCGCTCGTGTAGAGGGTCTCGTTGCGGGGGAACGCCCCGCCGCCCGCCGGAGCGGCGGCGCCGCCTCCCGCCGCGCCCCCGGTCGCATCTCCCGCCGGTCCGGTCGGCGTGGACGATCCCCCGCCTCCCGAACAGGCCGCGCTCAACAGGCCGGCCGCCAGCACCGGTATCAGAAACCGTGTTCGGTTTCGCATGGTGACTCTCCTCATGCCAGACCCCGATGTTGTTCGGCTCGCTATTGCTGAACCGGATAAGTACCGAGACCGTAAAATCGGAATGTCGCCGGTGTCAATAAGGGGAAGATGTAGGCAAAGTAACGGTAGTAAGGTGAGGGCCACTGGACCGGTTCAGTCGAGGGGACACGTGAGAAGACCCACCATCGCGGACATCGCACGCCAGGCCGGGGTCTCCAAGGGCGCGGTCTCATACGCCCTGAACGGCCAGCCGGGGGTGTCCGAAGCCACCAGGGCCCGCATCCTGGCGATCGCGGACGAGATCGGCTGGCGGCCGAACATCGCCGCCCGCGCGCTCAACGGCGCCCGCGCGCACGCCGTGGGCCTCGCGCTGTGCCGCCCTGCCCGTTTCCTCGGCGTCGAGCCGTTCTTCATGGAGCTGATCAGCGGCATCGAGGCGGAGCTGTCCGCCCGCTCGTACGCGCTGCTGCTCCAGGTCGTCGGCGACCACGAGGCCGAGATGGGCGTCTACCGCCGCTGGTGGGGGGAGGGCCGGGTGGACGGCGCGATCCTCGTCGACCTCCACCTCGACGATCCCCGGGTGCCCCAGGTGGAGGAGGTGGGCATGCCCGTCGTCGTCCTCGGGCACCCGTCGGCCGCCGGATCGCTCGTGCCGGTCTGGGCCGACGACAGGGCGGCCGTACGCGAGACGGTGGAGTATCTCGTCGCGCTCGGGCACCGGCGGATCGCCCGCGTCGCCGGACTGCCCCGGCTGTCGCACACGGCGATCCGCGACCGCGCGTTCGGCGACGTCTGCGCCGGTCTCGGGCTGGACGCCTGCCCCATCGTGCACACCGACTACACCGGCGAGGAGGGCGCGCGGGCCACGCGGCGGCTGCTCAGCTCGCCCGAGCGGCCCACGGCGATCGTCTTCGACAACGACATCATGGCCGTGGCGGGTCTTTCCGTCGCCCAGGAGATGCGGCTCGACGTGCCGGCCGACCTGTCCGTCGTCGCCTGGGACGACTCCCCGCTCTGCCAGGTCGTCCGTCCCCCGCTGACCGTGCTCACCCGCGACATCCCCGCGTACGGCGCGCACGCGGCGCAGCGGCTGCTCGCGCTGATCGACGGCGTGGAGGCCACGCCGCTGGAGGACGAGGCCCCGCGCCTGACCACCCGGGGCAGCACGGCGCCACCCGCCTGATCGGCGTGGTGCGCGGTTACCGCGTTTGAAAGGTGACGTTCAGGGGAGATCGCTACACTTGGCCCCGTTTGCCGCTACTGGCTTTCGACCTGGCGAGAAGCGCCTGGTCCGACCCTCAGGAGCACGACAGTGGGTCACGTCGACGTCCGTCCGGCGCCCCCGGCGGAGGACCTTCCGGCGCCGCCACCCAGGACGCCCCCGAAGTGGCGGGCCTGGCTGTGGGTCACGCTGTCGGGAGCGCTGGGCGTGCTCGCCGGCGCCGTCACGTTCACGGTCGGCGGATACGTCAAGCTGAGCGGCAACGTCAAGCACGAGACGGTGACCCAGAAGGATCTCGGGGGCGAGGAGGCACGCCCGCAGAAGATCAGCAAGGCGCTCAACGTGCTGATCGTCGGCTCCGACCAGCGCAACGGCGCAAACGCCAAATACGGCAAGTTTCCCGGCGAGCGCACCGACACGATCATCCTGGCGCACATCTCCCCGAACCGGGACGGCGCGGTGCTCATCAGCTTCCCCCGCGACTCGCTCGTCCGCCTCCCGGCCTGCTCCCCCAAGGGCAACCTCCCCGGTCAGCGGCCCCACGTCGGCATGATCAACGAGTCGTTCAACTCCGGCGGCATCGGCTGCACCTGGAAGACGATCGAGGGACTCACCGACATCCACATCGACCACTTCGTGAAGGTCGACTTCACCGGCTTCAAGGCGATGGTGAACGCGCTGGGCGGCGTCCAGGTCTGCCTGCCGCAGGCCGTCCACGACAAGAAGGCCCTGCTCGACCTGCCCGCGGGCAAGCAGGTGCTGAAGGGCGAGCAGGCGCTCGGGTACGTCCGCGCCCGCTACTCGCTCGGCGACGGGTCCGACATCGGCCGGATCCAGCGCCAGCAGATGTTCCTCGCCTCGATGGCCAAGAAGGCCATGAGCGGCGAGACGCTGACCAACCCGGCGACGCTGTTCGGGTTCCTCGACGCGGCGACCAGGTCGATCACCACCGACCCCGACCTCTCGATCGGCGTGATGAAGGAGCTCGCGACGAGCGCGCAGGGGCTGACCGCCGGACAGATCCGCTTCGTCACCACCCCCTGGCGTTACTCGATCACCAATCCCGGCCGGGTCGAGTGGGTGCAGCCGCAGGCCGACCGTCTGTTCAAGATGGTCGCCGCCGACCAGATCGCCAAGAACGTCAAGAGCGGCGAGCAGAAGGTGCCCAAGTCGCAGATCCACATTCTGATCCGCAACGGCAGCGGGCAGCAGGGCCTCGGCACCCAGGTGGCCGCCGAACTGGAGCAGCGCGGCTACCACATCGTCAAGGTGGAGCAGGCGCCCAAGCCGTACGCCAAGACCGTCGTCGCGTATTCGGACAACGGTGAGAGCCGGGCGTCCCGGCTCTACCGCGAGCTGAAGAAGGCGCGCTCCCGCCGGGTGGGCACGGCCACCACGCAGACCCTCGTGCTGGGGATCGGGGCCGACTGGAAGGGAATGAAGCCCCCCAGGACGCTTGACGACGTGGAGGGCTTCGACGCCACTCAGGACAGCTGCACGGCCTCTTAACCGTCCGGCCTCTTAACCGAAGAGCCAGCCGAACAGGCCGCCGCCGCGGCGGGACGAATCCTGCGCGGGGGCCGGCGCGGTCGTCGGCTGCTCGGTGGCCGGCTCGGAGGTCGGGGCCGTCGCCGCCTGCTCCTCGGAGCCTGCCCTGTCCGTCCCCGAGGTCCGTCCATCGGCCCGCTCGTCGCCGGACGACCGCTCCGGCGTGTCGACCGACACGCGGGACCGCGACGGGCGTGAGGCCGCGCCGTCAGCCGCGTCGTCAGCTGTGTCGTTCCCGGAGCCGGGGTTCTGCGCGTGGGACCGGGGGGCGTGCGAGGGCGCGGCGGGCGCCGAGGTCCCGGACGTCGCGGGCCGGGTCCGGGTGGGTTCCGCCCTGGGGGCGTCGCTCGGGGCGTCACTGGGCGCCTGGCTCGGCACGTCATCGGACGGGCCGGTGGGAACGTCGGTGGGGACGTCAGTGGGGGCGTCGCCGGACTCTCCGGTCGCGGTGTCGCCGTCGGCGGCCGGCGAGACGGGCGCCGTCACGGCCGGCTTCGCCCCGGCGGCGCAGTCCGCCTCCGCGCAGTCCGCGCCGGAGGGCTGTCCGACCCACAGCGCCAGCGCCCAGATCGCACCGAGGACCCCGACGGCGATCAGGCCGGTCCGCAGCAGCAGCCCGCCGCGTCGCGAACCCTCGTCCTCGTCCTCCTCCGGATCGGGGGTGTTGCGCCAGCCCGAGCCGAGGAAGCCGCGCGGATCGGTGTCGCCGTCGCTCACCAGGCCCCCCTCGCTCATCAGGGCCCCGTCGCTCGCCAGGCGCCCCTCGCTCACCGGGCCCTCGTCGCTCGCCAGGTCGTCGGAGCGGAGCCGAGCGGTGCGTCCGGCGGTGTAGTCGTCCTGGTCGGCGTGGTCGGCGGGGGTCTGCGGGGGCTGATCCGGCCGCCAGTCCTCGGACAACACGTCCCCGTGGTCGCGCGGCGCGGCGCCCAGAGCCTGCTCGTCGTGCTCCTCCGACCAGAAGCGGTCCCCCTCCGCGGCGTGTTGCCCTTCGCCTGCTATGTACGGCCGGATCAACGAACCGTCCTGCTCATAGGCGTCCTCCGTGACCGGGTCGCGCATGAAGTTCCTTCCTCAGTGGGATTTGGGTCATGTCCCAATAGCGAACGTTCCTAGCACTTGTCGACACGTCCTGTCTGGAAATTTCACAACAATCGCTGGAAGCAGGTTTGTCATCGTCGTGACAAACCTCTGAAACCCATCGGGCTTGACGGGATTCCTGGAACGGTCTTTAATATCGACTAAACCGACTGACTTGGTAGGAATCGCACGGAATAGAGGACAGGCATGACAGTACGCAGGCTCGGGGCCATCGCAGCCGCCGTCATGGCGACGACCACCCTGGTCACCGCCTGCGGGGGAGGCAGCGACGCCGGCGGGGGCGACGGCGCAGGCGACAAGGTTCAGTTGGCGCTGGTCGCCTACTCCACCCCCCAGGCGGCGTTCGAGGACATCATCAAGGCGTTCCAGAAGACGCCCGAGGGCAAGAACATCACCTTCACGCAGTCGTTCGGCGCGTCCGGCGACCAGAGCCGCGCCGTGGCGAACGGGCTCAAGGCGGACATCGTCGAGTTCTCTCTGGAGACCGACATCACCCGGCTCGTGAAGGCCGGCATCGTCGCGCCGGACTGGAACTCCGGTCCCACCGCGGGGCCGAACAAGGGGATCCTCACCAAGTCCGTCGTCGTCATCGGGACCCGCAAGGGCAACCCGAAGGGCATCAAGACCTGGGACGACCTCGTCAAGCCCGGGGTCGAGGTCATCACGCCGAACCCCTTCACCTCGGGCGGCGCACGCTGGAACCTCCTCGCGGGGTACGGCGCCAAGTCGAACAAGGGCGCCGACCAGGCGGCCGGGCTCGCCTACCTCGACTCGCTGCTCAAGAACGTGCCGGTCCAGGACGACAGCGGCCGCAAGTCCCTGCAGACCTTCACCGGCGGCAAGGGTGACGCGATCCTCACGTACGAGAACGAGGCGATCTTCGCTCAGCAGAACAACCAGGAGATCGACTACACGGTCCCGGACTCGACGCTCCTCATCGAGAACCCGGTGGCCGTGACGAAGAACAGCGCCCACCCCAAGGAGGCCGCGGCCTTCCTCAAGTACCTCTACTCGGTCGAGGCGCAGACGATCTTCGCCAAGAACGGCTACCGCCCGGTCGTCGACGGCGTGACCGGCTTCGACTGGCCCACCCCGCCGCAGCTGTTCACGATCCAGGACCTCGGCGGCTGGGACAAGCTCACGACGGACTTCTTCGACCCCAAGACCGGCAAGGTCGCGGAGATCGAGCGCAAGCTCGGCGTGGCGACGGAGAAATGACGCAGGAAGTGACCGCGATCACCGTACGACCTGTCCGGCGCCCCGCCGGCGGCACCGCCGCCGGCCTCGGCGTCGCGGTGCTGTACCTGAGCCTGATCGTGCTGATTCCGCTGGCCGCCGTGGTCTGGCGCTCGGGCGAGGAGGGCCCCGGATACTTCTGGCGCTCGGTCACCACCCCCGACGCCTGGGCGGCGCTCACCCTGACCGTCGGGGCCTCGGCGCTCGTCGCCCTGGTCAACCTGGTCATGGGAACGGTGATCGCCTGGGTGCTGGTCCGCGACCGCTTCCCCGGCAGGGCGGTGCTCGACACGATCATCGACCTGCCGTTCGCGCTGCCGACCATCGTCGCCGGTCTCGTCCTGCTCGCGTTGTACGGCCCGCAGTCCCCGCTCGGCATCAATCTCGCCTACAGCAGGGCCGGAGTCGTGCTGGCGCTGATGTTCGTCACGCTGCCGTTCGTCGTCCGTACGGTGCAGCCGGTCCTGCTCGAGCTCGACACGGAGATGGAGCAGGCGGCGGCCTCCCTCGGGGCCCGGCCGTTCCAGACCTTCCGCCGGGTCATCCTGCCGAACCTCATCCCCGCGATGCTGTCCGGCACCGCCCTCGCCTTCACCCGGGCGATCGCCGAGTTCGGCTCGACCGTGCTCATCTCGGGCAACCTGCCGTTCAAGACGCAGGTCGCCGCGGTGAACCTCTTCAGCCAGATCGAGGGCGACAACACCACCGGTGCGGCCGCGATCTCGACGGTCCTGCTCGTGGTCGCCCTGGTCGCCCTGATCACGCTCGACGTCCTGCAACGCTGGGGGAGCCGCCGTGGCTAAGCACGTCCTGCGCCTGGTCGCCGTCGTCTACGTCCTGTTCCTGCTGGTCCTGCCCGTGGCGCTGATCATCTGGCGGACGTTCGGAGACGGGATCGGGCCGTTCGCCGAGGCGCTGACCTCCCCGTCGGCCCTGCACGCCTTCAAAGTCACGCTGACGGTCGCCGGCTGGGCCGTCGTGGCCAACACGGTCTTCGGGGTCGGCGCCGCGCTCCTGCTCGTGCGGCACGAGTTCCCCGGCAAACGGCTGCTGGGAGCCTTCATCGACCTGCCGATGGCCGTGTCACCGGTCGTCGTCGGGCTCGCGCTCATCCTCGTGTACGGCCGGTTCTCCCCCGTCGGCGGACTACTGGAGAGCTGGGGACTCCAGGTCATCTTCTCCACCCCCGGCATGGTGCTGGCCACGGTCTTCGTGGCGCTCCCGCTCGTCGTACGGGCCGTCGTACCGGTCCTGGAGGAGCTCGGCGACGAGCAGGAGCAGGCCGCGCACACGCTGGGCGCGAGCCGCCTGCAGACGTTCGTCCGCATCACGCTGCCCGGCATCCGCTGGGCCCTCGGCTACGGAATCGTGCTCTGCCTGGCCCGTTCGCTCGGCGAGTACGGCGCGGTCGCGGTGGTCTCCGGCCGCCTCGTGGACCAGACCCAGACGCTGACCCTGTTCGTCGAGGAGCGGTTCCAGAACTTCGACCAGCCGGCCGCGTTCGCCGCCGCCACGGCCCTCGCCCTGATCGCCGTGGTCACCCTGCTGCTCACCAAGCTCCTGCGCCCGAAGGATCGGTCTCATGGCAATTGAGGTACGCGATGTGAACAAGTCGTTCGGGACGACCCCCGTCCTGCACGACGTGTCACTGGACGTCGCCGCGGGGTCGCTCACCGCCCTGCTCGGCCCGAGCGGCGGGGGCAAGTCGACGCTGCTGCGGGTCATCGCCGGCCTGGAACGGCCCGACACCGGCACCGTCCGGATCTCCGGCGTCGACGCCACCCGGCTGTCCCCGCAGCGGCGCAACGTCGGCTTCGTGTTCCAGCACTACGCCGCCTTCAAGCACCTCACGGTCTTCCGCAACGTGGCCTTCGGGCTGGAGATCCGCAAACGGCCCAAGGACGAGATCCGCAAGCGCGTCATGGAGCTGCTCGAACTGGTCCACCTGGAGAAACTGGCCGACCGCTACCCGTCCCAGCTGTCGGGTGGCCAGCGCCAGCGCATGGCCCTGGCCCGGGCGCTCGCGGTGGAGCCCGAGGTGCTGCTGCTGGACGAGCCGTTCGGCGCCCTCGACGCGCAGGTGCGCAAGGAGTTGCGGGCGTGGCTGCGCCGGCTGCACGACGAGGTCCACGTCACCACCGTGTTCGTCACCCACGACCAGGAGGAGGCCATCGAGGTCGCCGACACGATCGTGGTGCTGGCCGGGGGCGAGGTCGTGCAGGCCGGCAGCCCCGGCGAGGTGTACGACAACCCGGCCAACCCGTTCGTGATGCGTTTCCTGGGCCCGGTCACCGAGATCGGCGGCAGCCTGGTCCGCCCGCACGACATCGAGATCAGCCAGGATCCCGTCGAGGGCGGCTCGCCCGCCGTGGTCTCCCGCGTCGTACGGCTCGGCTTCGAGGTGCGCGTGGAGGTGGAGATCGGCGGGCACGAGGCGTGGGTGCAGGTGACACGGGAGCAGGCCGACCGGCTCGGTCTCGGGCCGGGCGACACCGTGCACCTGCGGCCCATGCCCGGCGCCCGATCCCTGGCCCTCGCAGTGTAAGAAGATGCGGCTTTCCGTACGGACCCAGTACGCCCTGCGCGCCGCGGCCGAACTGGCCGCGGCGGCGCCGGGGCCGCTCCCGGCCGAGCGGATCGCGGCCGCCCAGCGCATTCCGCGGCGGTTCCTCGACAACATCCTGCTGCAGATGCGGCGGGCCGGCCTCATCCACAGCCAGCGCGGGCCCGATGGCGGCTACTGGCTCGCGCGGCCCGCCGAGCAGATCACGCTCGCCGACGTCGTCCTCATCATGGAGGGCGCGCCGCAGGACAGCGAGGGGTTCCACGGCGTCGCCGAACCGCTCGGCGACGTCTGGACGGCCCTGCGCGACCACGAGCAGGCGACGCTCACCGAGGTCACGCTCGCCCACATCGCGACGGGTTCACTTCCGCCCCTCTAATCACCTTTGCGCGCCCGGTACTTGTGCAAGACTCCGCATTCAGGTGGAACGTGCCGTGGCGTAGAGGCAGGCGGGATGGGTACTGCTGGGCAGCTCATCGTGGGGCGATACCGGCTGGTCCGCGCCCTCGGCCACGGCCGCACCGGGCTCATGTGGGAGGGCCGCGACACGCTGCTCGACCGGCCCGTGGCGATCCGCGAGGTCCTGCTGCCCCCCGACCTCGGCGAGACCGCGCGGCTGCGGCTCGTTCAACGGATCTCCCGCGAGGTCCGCCAGGTCGAGCGGCTGCGCCACCCTCACATCGCCGCCGTCCACGACGTCGCCGAGGAGGACGACACGCCGTACGTCGTGACGGAGCTGGTCCCCTCGCGCTCGCTCGACGGGGTGATCTCCGGCGACGGACCGCTGCCCCCGGCCGAGGCCGCGCGCGTCGCCCGCGCGGTGCTGTCCGCGCTCACGCACGCCCACGCCGCCGGCGTACGGCACGGCGACGTCCGGCCGGCCAACGTGCTCCTCGCGCACGACGGGCGGGTGCTGCTCGCCGACTTCGGCATGTCCGTGCCGGCCACCGATCCGGCGTTCGCCCGGTCTCCGGAAGCCGGCAGCCCTTCCGCCGGCCGTGGCACCGAGACGTACCTCGCCCCGGAGCGGGCCGCAGGCGGGCCGCGTACGGCCGCCGCCGACCTGTGGTCGCTGGGCGCCACCCTCCACCTGGCCGTCACCGGCAGGCCGCCGGGGGGCCAGGGGCCGCCGGATGACCTGCCCGGGGACCTGCCCGGGCAGCTACACGACGTGCTGACCGGGCTGCTGGCCCGGGAGCCCAGGCGGCGGATCGACGCGGAGACCGCCGACCGCCTGCTCGGCGAGATCGAGCCGCCCGCCCCGCCCCGGCCCGTACGCCGGAAGCCCGGCCGCACCCGGCTCCTCGTCGGGGTGGCGGCGGCCGTCCTGGTCGGCTGCGCTCTCGGAGGCTGGGCTGCCGGGGGTTGGGCGGTGGGAGGCTGGGGGGCGTTGCGGCCCGGCGGCGAGAACCGGGCCGAGGCGGGGGCGGTCGCCTCTGTCGCTCCATCGGCTTCGGCCTCCCCTGTGTCGGCCCCTGTGTCGGCCCCTGTGTCGGCCCCTGCGTCGGCCCCTGCGTCGGCCCCTGCGTCGGCCCCTGCGTCGGCGTCCGCACAGCCCGCCCGGCGGCTGAAGCTGAAGTGGCACACGTCTGACGCCGGTTGGCGGGTCGGCGTGCCCCGCGGCTGGGCTCGCGAGAAGGGGCCGTACTCGACCTCGTGGCGCTCGCGGGACGGCGAGGCGACGTTCACGGTCGAGGTGACCGCACAGCGCGGCACCGACCCCCTGGCGGCGCTCGGCGAGGCGGAGGCGATCCTCCGCCCGGTCGCCACGACCTACCGCAAGCTCCGGCTCGAAACGGTGACCAGCCGGCACGGCCCTGCCGCCGACTGGGAGTTCACCTGGACCCCGCGTACAGCGTCGGCGCGGGACCACCTGAACAAGGGAGTGAAATATCACCAGTACCGACGGGTGATCTCCACCGCCACGACGACAAGCGTGCTCACCTGGACCGCTCCCGCCGACGGCTGGGACGCCCTGTGGCCCACGCTCGTCAGGGTGCTCTCGCTCTTCCAGCCGCCCTCGCCCGTCTCGCAACCCCCTGTGGCGACGCCTTCCACGGCCTGAAATCCGCCCGCGCTCTCCTCGGCTGTGTCATGATGACGCACGAGTGAAAGTGACAACGGTTTTCATTTTGATCGGGAGCCAAGATGCGAGTGGCGTTCGTCGGCAAGGGCGGAAGCGGCAAGACCACGCTGTCGTCGCTGTTCGCGCGATACGCGACGCGGAGAGGACCGGTCGTCGCCATCGACGCCGACATCAACCAGCACCTCGGCCTGGCCCTGGGCCTGCCTGCCGAAGCGAAGGCCGACGCGGCCGGGCACCCGCCCCCGCTGGGCGGGATGCTGCAGGAGATCAAGGACTACCTGCGCGGGGACAACCCGTTGATCCGCGACACCGCGTCCATGGTGAAGACGACCCCGCCCGGACGCGGATCCCGGCTGGTCCGGCTGGGCGACCCGTTCTTCCCGTCCCGTCCTGTCGAGGGCGTCGCGCTCATGGTCACCGGACCGTTCGACGAGGACGACCTCGGCGTCGCCTGCTACCACTCCAAGCTCGGCGCGGTCGAGCTTTATCTCAACCACCTGGTCGACGGCCCGGGTGAGTACGTGGTGGTGGACATGACCGCCGGGGCGGACTCCTTCGCCTCCGGGTTGTTCACCCGGTTCGATCTCACCTTCCTGGTCGCCGAGCCGACCAGGCAGGGCGTGAGCGTCTACCGGCAGTACCGCGACCACGCCGCCGGCTTCGACGTCGCCATCGCCGTCGTGGGCAACAAGATTCACTCGCCGGACGACGTCGACTTCCTCCGCGAGCACGTCGGCGACGACCTGCTGACCTGGTTCGGCCACTCCCCCGCCATCCGCGGCATGGAGCAGGGCCGGCCGTTCACGCTCCACGACCTGGAGCCCGCCGGCCACCTGGCCCTCGCCACGATGCTCGACAGACTCGACGCGCAGCCCAAGGACTGGCCGAAGTTCGGCAGGCAGGCGGCCGAGTTCCACATCAGGAACGCCCGCGCATGGGCCAACCGCGCGACGGGACAGGACCTGGTCGCGCAGATCGACCCCGGCTTCGTGTACGGCCCGGCCGTCGCCGCCCCATGAACGTGTCGCCTCCGCGCCACATGGAGGCCCGCCGCGTTCGACATACCGTCAACTGCGTTCCCCGCTTGTCCGAGGAGACAGGGGAAACGCCGTCGAGAGGAGAACACGCTCATGTCACTGTCCGTGTCCAACGACCTGCTCGACCAGGCCCGCGCCGGTGAGGTGGACGACGCGGCCTTCGTCGCCTGCGTCCGCGACTCGCTGCCGTACGCCTGGGCGACGATCACCGCGCTGGTCGAGCGGCGGGACCGGTCCGGCGCCGACTTCGCCGACAACCAGGTGCCGCCGCCCGACGAGGCCGCTCGCGGTCAATTGCTGCGCTGCCTGGCCAGCGACGCGATGCGCGGCGCCCTCGAAAGGCACTTCGGCGTACGGCTGGCCTTCCAGAACTGCCACCGCGTCGCGGTGTTCCGCCCCGACGCCACCGAGGCCTACCAGGAGTTCGTCACACCGCGGGCGCAGATCCTGAATCAGAGCCCGGAACTGGTCGACTGCTGACCTGCTCGGACCAGCCCGGACCAGCTCGACCAGCTCGATCGGCTGACCCGGCCGGTTCTCCCGAACTGGCCCGGGCTGAGGTCCCGAGCTGGCCGCCAGGCTGAATCTCCGGGCTGGCCACCGGGATAGATTCCCGGGCTGGTTCTCCGGGCTCAGGCTGGGGGCGGCGCGCCGGTTCACGCCGCCTCCAGCCACCACCGGCCACCTGCAGCCGCCCGCCTCGGGACTTCAGCCCGGGCCAGCCCGGGAGAACCGGCGGCCATCACACGGCCCATCACGCGGACCGTGACACGACCCGCCGGACGGCCGGAAGCACCTCAGCGCCGAGTCGTGCGATGTTCTCCAGCGTCCGCGCGCGGTCACCGGCGCCCTCGACCATCAGGATGAGGTGCCGCAGCCCGGTTCGCGCCACCGTGGCGGTGATCTTCTCCACGCAGTGTTCCGTCGAGCCCACCGGGTGGATCCGGCACAGCAGGTCCACGTATTCCGCAATGTTCCGCCGTGGGGATGGCCGGCCGTCCACGGGGACGTACCCGGCCAGTCCCGGCCCGAGCCAGCGTGGCAGCGACTCACGCATCTCCCGTACGGCCTGCTCGGTGGTGTCCGCCACATGCCCGAGCACGGCCCCGATGTGCGCCGCCGGGACCGCGCTCGGGAATGTGGCGTACCGCTCGTAGCCGGCGATCATCTCCGCCTTCTCATCGTCGCCGATGTGCATGCCGAGAAGCATGGGCAGTCCCCGTTCGGCGGCGAGCCGCACCGTGCCGTCCGACGTGCAGGCGACGACCGGCGACATATAGGCATGCGGGACCATCGTGACCTCACGGAAGCGGAAGAACTCGCCGTCCCCCGCCACCGGCCCGTCGGTCAACGCCGAGCACAGCAGGTCGAGCGACTCGGGGAAACCCCGCTCGAACCTCGCCGTCCCGGTGCCGAAGACCTCCAGCTCCAGCCACGGACCCCCGCGCCCCACGCCGAGCCGGAATCTGCCGTCCGACACGTGATGGAGAATCGCCGCCTGCTCCGCCAGCGCGATCGGATGCTGGGCGGACAGCACGCTGACCGCCGTCCCGACCACGATCCGCGAGGTGCGGCCCAGCGCCACGGCTGCCAGCGTCGCCGCCGACGGGCACACACCGTAGGTCATGAAATGGTGCTCGGCGATCCAGGCGTCGTCGAACCCGGCTCGTTCTGCCGCCTCGATCGCCTCGACCGTGCCGCGCAGCACGTCTCCGGGTGCCATACCAGGAAACCCCGCCGCGATGAGGAAGACGCCGATCCGCATACCTGCGGCCGCGCCCTATCGCGGGCCGCCGTTGACGTAAAGCGTCTGACCCGTGACGTATGACGCGTCGTCGGAGGCGAAGAAGGCCACCACCGACGCGATCTCGGTCGGCTGACCGACACGCCGCAACGGCACGGCCTGCGCCATGGTGGCCTGGTGCTCCTCCGGAGTCACCCCCAGCCGCACGGCCGTCGCCTCGGTCATCGGCGTCGCGACGTATCCGGGCGCGACCGCGTTGACGCGGACACCGAACGGGCCCAACTCGATCGCCATGGTCGCGGTGAGCCCCTGGATGCCCGCCTTGGCTGCCGAATAGTTGGCCTGCCCCCGGTTTCCCAGTGCCGACCGGCTCGACAGGTTGACGATGGCTCCGGACCGCTGCTCCACCATGTGCTTTTGCACTTCCCGGCTCATGAGGAAGACGCCCTTGAGGTTCACGTCGACAACCTTGTCCCAGTCGTCTTCCGACATACGGAACAGCAGATTGTCGCGGGTCAGCCCGGCGTTGTTCACCAACACGTCGATCCGCCCGAACTCGGCCATCACCCTCGGCACGAGCGCCTCGACCTGAGCACCCTCGGAGACATCACAGCCGAACGCGACCGCCCTGCCCCCGGTGACGGTGATCTCGTCCACGATCGAGGCGCACTGGTCCGTGGCCAGGTCCACGCAGGCCACCACCGCGCCCTCAGCGGCCAACCGGCGTGCGATCGCCGCGCCGATCCCCCGCGCCGCGCCGGTGACCACCGCGAACTTCCCGATGAATCGTGACATCGCCAGCCTCCTCGCGCCGATTCGATCACAGCAACTTACTCCGAGTCATGCTCCCGTGTATCTCGGCGCAGCCACGCCGCGAAGCGCCATCCCGGTCGTGCGGCGCGTCACCATGCGCTTGTCCAGCGGGCGTCCATGAACCTCGGCCGAGTCACCACGCCGGCAGAAATGCGCGGCACTCGCGAAGCCCGCTCCATCCCCAGCCCGGTGAAAGTCCAGGATTAGTTCCGCCGCCTCGGGGCTCGGGTGGGGTGGTGGTAGGTGAAGGTCCAGCGGTCTTTGCCGGTTGTGTGGCGGGTGTAGCGCTCGGGGTGCTGGTAGCGGTCACGGTTGTGGAACTGGCAAGCCGGGCCGAGCAGCTTCAGGTCCGTGAGCCCGCCGGTGCTCCAGTTGTCGGCGTGGTCGATCTGGCACATGGTCGCGGGCAGGGGGCAGCCGTCGATCCAGCAGGTGGCGTAGCGGGCGAAGACCGCCCGCCGCTGGGCCGGGGTGGCCAGCCTGACTTTTCGGCCCATGTCGAGGACCTGTCCGTCGGCGTTCATGACCAGGCGTACCAGGGCGGAGGTGCGGGCCAGGCGGTGCACGCCGGAGACGGGCAACACCTGCCCCGTGGCCAGCAGCAGCCCCGGCGCCCTGCCCAGCAACGCCCCCACCAAGGCCCCCGGCCATGTTCCCGGCCCTGTCATCGGGTCTGCCATCGGGTCTGCCCCTGGATCTGCCCCCGGCTCTGGCACCGGCCCTTGCTCCGAGTCTGCCCCCGGCTCTGTCGCCGGGGCTGGACCCAGCCCTGTCACCGGGGCTGACCCCTGCTTTGGATCCGGCCCTGCGGGCGGCGTCTGCGGCGCTCCTTCCGGTGGTCCCGGTGGTGTCCCCGGCGGCTCGCTCGACGAGCGTCCTGCCCCGCCGCACCCGCACGCGCTCTCGCCGTGCCTGCGGCGCCCGTGGCCGTGGTCCTCACGACCGCAGGTGTCACAACCGTGGTCCTCGCACGTTCCCAGGCCATGCCGGCGCTGCCCGCCGCGCACGTCGCCGTGGGCCTCAGGTGTGCCCAGCCCATGGCGGCATCCCCCCGCAGGCCGAGGCCCGGCGTGGGCGTGACAGGCAGAGGTACCCCCGGAAGAAGGATCCGGCGGTCGACACTCATCCCAGCGCGACCTACCCGACCGTGACTCGCTCTGCTGTGGCTCGCTCGACCGCACCTTCTCCGGCCGCGTCCCCTCCGACCGTGCCTTCTTCGACCGCGTCCCCTCCGGCTGTGTCCCTTCCTGCTGCTTGCTTTCCGGCTCGTTGCCCTCCGACTGCGCGTATTCGGCCGCGTCACCGGGTCCAGCGGCACCGGCACCCGGAGCGACCGCGTCCGTCCCCTCGGCCTCGCCGGACGCAGAGCACACCGCCTCCTCGGCGGGCTCGATGAGCTCGGCTGGTCCCACGGACTCGACGGGCTTGATGAGCTCGGGAGCGGCCGACTCGGGGGCGGCCGACTCGGGCTCTGCAAGCTCGGGGGCGGCGGGCTCGGTAGTCTCACTGCGATCGCACAGGTCATCACCCCGGCCGCCAGCGTCAACGACGTCAACGCCACCCGCATCATCCACGTCACTCACGTCATTCGCGTCCTCCGGGCCAGCGGCGTCGCTGGTGCCGGTGTCCTCGAGGTCCTCCGTGTCCTGGCAGTTCTCGCAGTTCTCGCTGTCCTCGGTGTCGGTGGGGTCCTCGGGGTGGTTGGCGTCGTCGTCCTGGTCGCCCTGGTCGGGGACCGGGTCGTTGGCGGGGTCGGTGGGGAGGGACTCGGCGTTGACCAGCACCAGAAGCTCGGTGACGATCTTCTGCTCCAGCAACGCGATCAACGCATCGGCCTGACGTACCCGCAGCGGCCGGTCATCACCCTCCGCCCGGGGCCGGGCATAGGCGTCCAGCAACACCCGCAACCGGGCGGCCGCCTCACGCGGCAGATAAAACTCCCCCTCCAGCCCACCCCCTTTGCCGGGACGGACCCGCAGAAACCGCCGCCCGTAATCGGCCCGCTCATCACGCTCGTCCCCATC
>NZ_JBFBIP010000039.1:14753-36531 GCF_040685655.1 Microbispora sp. NPDC088329 | reverse complement strand
CTGCGTCCGGTGTCGGCGATCACGCTGCTGCTGGGGCTGGTCTACACGCTCAAGGTGTTCGACATCATCTGGATCATGACGAAGGGCGGGCCGAGTGACGCGTCCACGACGCTGGCCACCTGGTCCTACCGGCTGGGTTTCGGCAACCTGCTGCCCTCGTTCGGGCCCGGCGCGGCGGTGGGCAACCTGCTGATCCTCATGGCGCTGGTCTTCGGGCTCGTCTACATCCGCGTGCAGCGACGGCAGGGGGCGGCATGACGCACATTCGGCGCACCTGGTGGCGGACCGGCCTGGGTGTGGTGTTCACCGCGTTCATGCTGTTCCCGGTCTACTGGATGATCAATGTGTCGTTCACCCGGGACCAGGACATGCGCAAGTCGCCGCCGTACTGGTTCCCGGTGCACGGGACGCTCGAGGGCTACCGGGCGGTGCTGGAGCAGCAGTTGCCGTTCCTCGGGGTGAGCCTGGTCGTCGGGCTGGGCACGGTGGCCCTCACGCTGGTGATCGCGGCGCCGGCGGCGTACTCGCTGGCCAAGCTGCGGCCGCGTGGCGGCGGTGTGCTGAGCTTCGTACTGCTGATCGCGCAGATGATCCCCGGTGTGATCATGGCGATGGGCTTCTACGCGATTTTCCTCTCCACCGGTGTGCTGAACACGGTGCCGGGGCTGATCGTGGCCGACTCCACGCTGGCGGTGCCGTTCGCCGTGCTGATCCTGACGGCGTTCATGTCCGGCATCCCCGAGGAGCTCATGCAGGCGGCGAGGGTGGACGGCGCGGGCGCGTTGCGCACGTTCGGCTCGATCGTGCTGCCGGTCTCCCGCAACGCGGTCATCACGGTGTCGCTGTTCGCGTTCCTGTGGGCCTGGTCGGACTTCGTCTTCGCCTCCACGCTCGACCAGGGCGGCGGCCACCAGCCGATCACGCTCGGCATCTATCACTACATCGGCAACAACAACCAGCAGTGGAACGCCATCATGGCCACCGCCGTGGTCGCCTCCATCCCGGCCACCGTCCTCCTGATCGTCGCCCAGCGCTACGTCGCCGCGGGCGTCACCGCCGGCGCCGTCAAGGACTGACGGCTCTCCCCGCATCCCCGCGGACGCGCCGTCACCCCGGCTCGATCGAAATGTTAGCGCTCACATACGCCCGGCGGCCCCGCCGGAACCCCTTCGAGCCGACGCACAACGGATGTGAACGCCCCCTCGTTCACGCAACGCAAAGGAGCAGCACCCATGTCCCGAACGGCACCCTCCTCGGGAGGTGCTTCAGCCCCGCGCCGTGGCCTCGGCCGGTTCCGGGGCGCATCCCGCCACGCAGCGCTTCTGGCGGCCGCGCTCACGATCGCGGCCACGGGAGCCGTCCTCTCCACCTCGCCCGCGGCCGCGGCCGCGGCGCCGGCCCCTGCGGCCACGCTCGTGGTGAAGGCCGACCAGCCTTTCCGGCCGGTCACGCATGTCGCGACGGGGTCCTTGTACGGCCTCGCCGACGACGCCACGCCCTCCGACGACCTGGTCAAGGCCATCAAGCCGAACACGTTCGTCCAGATGGCCGTGGGCGGCAAGCAGCAGGCGAAGGGCGACGTGCTGGTGGTCGCCGACAAGGCGGCCAGAGCGGGCGCGAAGGTCGTGAACCGCCTGTCGGACTACTACGCGGGCTGGCCGTACAGGTTCAGCTGGGACACCTGGCCGGGCGTCGTCGAGCAGCAGGTCAAGGCCGTCCAGGCGTCCGGAGCGACGAACATGGCGGCGTGGGAGCTGTGGAACGAGTCGGACAACACCTGGCTCGCGTCCAACGGCACCTACGAGGACTTCTGGACGAAGACCTTCCGTCAGGTGCGATCGCTCGACCCGACCACGCCGATCCAGGGCCCGAGCTTCTCCGACAACATCACCGACATGGAGAAGTTCCTGAGGAACGCGGTCGCGACCGACACGGTCCCCGACATCCTCGCCTGGCACGAACTGATCAACTCGGGCAAGATCGTAAGTGACCTCGCCAAGGTCAACGCCATCATGAAGGACCTCGGCATCAGCCCCCGCCCGATCTCGATCGAGGAGTACGCGGCGCCCTCCGAGGTCGGCATCCCGGGCTCCCTGGTGGGGTACATCGCGAAGTTCGAGCGATACGGCATCCACGACGCCGAGCTCGCGTTCTGGAACGGTTACGGCGCGCTCGGCGACCTGCTGACCGGCACCGGCGGGAAGCCGAACGGCGCCTACTGGCTCTACAAGTGGTACGCCGACATGAGCGGCGACATGGTCACCACCACCCCGCCCAATGCCACGACCGGCCTCGACGGCGCCGCCGCCGTGCCCACCGACAAGAAGCAGGTCAGCGTGGTCTTCGGCGGCGGCAGCGGCGCCACCGCCGTCAAGGTCGACGGGCTGGACAAGCTCGACCTGGGCGGCACCGTCCACGCCAGGCTCGAGTACACCCCGTCGTACGGGCGCACCAACCCCGTCGCCGGCCCGATCACCATCTCCGACACCGTCTACCAGGTGACCGGCGGCTCCATCACCGTGCCGGTGGCGATGAGCTCCGCCGACGCCTACCACCTGGTGATCAGCGGCGCCGGTGCGGCGACCGACCTCGAAAGCACCTATCGGATCACCAATCTCAACAGCGGGCTCGCGCTCGACACCCATGACGCGGGCACGTCGGCCGGCACCCTCGTGAACCAGGCCACCGCCACGGGCGGCGCCACGCAGCGATGGAAGCTGGTCTCCACCGGCTCCGGCCTGCACAAGGTGGTCAACGCGGCCAGTGGCCTGGTGCTCGGGGTGAAGGACGCCTCGTCCGGCAACGGCGCCTCCGCCGTGGTGGAGACCGACACCGGCGGCAACACCCAGCTCTGGCAGGTCGTCCCCGACGGGAAGGGCCACAACCAGCTCGTGAACTACGACACCGGTCTCGTGCTCGCCGTCGACGGCATGAGCAAAGACTCGGGCGCCCAGGTCGTGCAGTGGAGTGACACCACCGTCACCTCCTCCGGCATCGGCGGCACCCGGGTGGCCGGCAAGCTCGGCAAGGCCGTCGCGCTGTCCGGCGCCAGCCAGTACGTCAACGTGCCGCGCGGCGCGGTGAGCGGCGTCACGGGCGACTTCACGGTCTCGACGTGGGTCAACCCCACGAAGAACTCCACATGGTCGCGCGTGTTCGACTTCGGCACCGGCGCGTCGAACTACATGTTCCTGACGCTCACCAATGGCGCCGGGCTCCGGTTCGCGATCACGACCGGCGGCGCCGGCGGAGAGCAGCTGATCAGCTCCACCACGACGCTTCCGCTCAACACCTGGTCGCTGGTGACGGTGACCGTGTCCGGCACCACCGGCACCCTCTACGTCAACGACAAGGTCGTCGGCACCAACGCCAACCTCACCCTGCACCCGTCCAGCCTCGGCAGCACCACCCAGAACTGGATCGGCCGCTCGCAGTACGGGGGTGACCCGTACCTGGCCGCCGCGGTCGACGACTTCAACGTCTACAGCCGCGCGCTGACCGCGTCCGAGGTATCCACCCTCGCGACCGGGCAGGCCGGCGCGGGAGACGTCCTGCGCTACACGTTCGACGAGACCGGAGGCACGGCCGTCGCGGACTCGTCGGGCAACGGACGCACCGCGACCCTCGTCGCCAGCCCGGTACCCGCGACGGGTGAGGCCGCCGTCCCCGACCACTTCTGGACCCTCACGCCCTACCTGACGATCAAGGGCGTGTCGGTGGCCGACGGCGCCACGGTCTCCGGCACCGCGACCTTCACCGTCGACCTCGGCGGCACGGCGTCCGACGTGTCCTACACCTACATCGAGCTCAACCGCGGCGGCGTCTGGCTGACCGACAACACCAAGGCGCCCGGCAGCCACAACGACGGGCTCCACCCCGACCTCGTCGTCGACACCACCGCCTATCCGAACGGCACGTACCAACTCAAGATCGACGCGGTCGGCGCGAACGGGCTGACCACCGAGCAGACCCTCTCCATCGTCATCGGCAACCCTCCTGGCTGGGCCGCGACCACGGTCTACGACACCGGTGACCAGGTGTCCTACCACGGGTCCGTCTGGCGCGCCTCGTGGTGGACGAAGAACCAGACCCCCGGCGATCCGTACGGCCCGTGGCAGGAGATCGTGACCACGGCGGACGGCACCGCCGTCTGGACCCCGTCTCGGATCTTCGTCGCCGGCGACCGGGCGGAATACCAGGGCGTCGCCTACCAGGCGAAGTGGTGGACCCGCAACCAGAAGCCGGGCGACCCGAACGGTCCCTGGAAGCGAATCGGATGAGATCGACAGGATGATGGCGCGGGCCGGGCGTCCTCCAGGCGCCCGGCCCGGGTGTGGTCACCGTGCGCCCATCAGCACTCCTCGGGGGTGGTCCGGGTGAGATGCGGACGGGGGAAGTGTTACCGCTCCCACCTCCAGTCGTCAAGAAAGAGGCCGGGCGGGCGTGAATCTTTCACGCCCGCCCGGCCTCTTTTCGTGTTCCGGTAGACGGCCCGGAACAGGGTGATGAACCGAATTTCGGGGTTCCGGCCAGCGGACGGGTCCGCAATGTCGCTTGACACCGTCGGCGGCAGGTTCTAGACCCTCATGTTACCGATAACTCACATCGTCGCCGACTTCCACGATCTCCGGCGGGAGCGTCGCTTCCGCCAACCCCGGCCCCACCACCCCATCGAGGAGAAGAACGATGCACGACTTACCCGTTCGCCCGGCGGCCGGGCGGCGGCGTTCGCCGGGCGCCGCCGCCATGGGCCTGCTCACGGCGTTCGTCACCCTGGCGGCCGCCGCGCTCACCTGGGCGGCACCGGCGTCCGCGGCACCCGCGCCGCTGGTGAGCGCCGCCTCCGGCCGCTGCCTCGACGTGAAGGGCAACGTCGACACGCTGGGCACGATCCTGGACATCTGGGACTGCAACGGCCAGGCCAACCAGGGCTTCGAGTTCACCTCGGCGGGTGAACTGCGCACCGTGAACGGCACCCGGTGCGTCGACGCGTACAACAACCAGACCTCGCCCGGCACCCAGGTGATCATCTGGTCCTGCAACGGCCAGAACAACCAGAAGTGGCGGCACAACGCCGACGGCTCCGTCACCGGAGTCCAGTCGGGGCTGTGCCTGGACGTCGACCACGGGAACACGACCAACGGCACCGCCGTCATCCTGTGGACGTGCAACGGCCAGAGCAACCAGAAGTGGAGCACCACGACCGGTGGCGGCAGCGCCCTCGTGGTCGACGCGGGCAGCGTCGTGCGCCCGGTCACCCGCGTCGGGTCGGGCACGCTGTACGGACTGTCCGACGCAAACACCCCGCCCGTGTCGATCATGCAGCCGCTGAAGCTCAAGCAACTTCGCCAGCCGCCGCCGCTGCACGAGCACCGGCCGAACGGCTCCCCGGTCCCGATCGGCGACACGTTGAACGTCTGGCGGAACGCCGCGGCCGTCGGCGCCGTGATCACCGTCGACATGGCCGACAGCTTCGACGGCTTCCCCTACAACTGGACCAACTGGAACGACTGGTACAGCCGGATCGACAAGATGATCGCGGCGGCCAAGTCGGCGGGCGTCAGCAACATCGACGCCTGGGAGCCGTGGAACGAGCCGGACTGGACCTGGCCGTCGGCGTCGGGCGTCTCCTTCAACGAGGGATGGGTGCGCACCTACCAGCGGATCCGGCAGAGCGAGCCCAACAAGGCCATCATGGGGCCGAGCTACTCCTACCTGAACCTGAACGCGATGCGGGCCTTCCTGACCAACGCCAAGGCGACGAACACGCTGCCCGAGGTCGTGTCGTGGCACGAGCTGAGCGGATGGCAGCAGGTCAGCGCCAACGTCCGGGCCTACCGGGCGCTGGAGCGCGAGCTCGGCATCTCGCCGCGGCCCATCTCAATCAACGAGTACGCCACGACCGGTGAGATCGACGTGCCGAGCAGCGTCAACCACTACATCGCGCAGTTCGAGCGCGAGGGTGTGCGCGACGCCGAGCGGGCGTTCTGGTACGAGGCCGGCACGCTCAACGGCCTGCTGTACAACGGCCAGCCCACGGCGTCGTACTGGATGTACAAGTGGTACGCCGACCAGACCGGCAACGTCGTCAAGGTCACTCCGACCACGAACAACGACGGCGTGGCCGCCTACGACGGCAGGACGTTCAGCCTGGTCTTCGGCGGCCAGGCCGGCAACAACACCATCCGCGTCGACGGGATCGGCGGGCTGGGCGCCTCGGTCACGGCGACCCTCGAGTACGTCCCGGGCTCGGGACGCAAGACGAACGTGGCGGCGGCGACCCGGGTGTGGTCGAACCCCTACACCGTCACCAACGGCAGCGTCACGATCCCGATCGCCGGCCAGGACGCCAACGGCGCCTACCGGCTGGTCCTGACGCCGAGATGAGACGCGTGGAGGCCGCCGGGCATCCCGGCGGCCTCCACGCACACCTGTTCGCGGGCGCCTATTCCCGCACGCCTATTCCCGGACCAGGTGCACCAGGGCGCTGGCATAGTCGCCGGGAGCCAGGTCGGGGAACACGCCGTGGGTGAGCAGGACGGCGCCGTGGTGGACCTCACCCGTGGCCGCGTCGCGGTAACGCGCGTCCGGGTCGAGGCCGCGCAGCGGGATCCCCGGATCGGCGTGCCCGAACCGGCGGGCGCGGCGGTAGACGAGCACGGCGGTTTCACCGCCGTCGGGGGCGAGGTACTGCACGGCCGACAGCTCGCCGCCCGGCGGCAGCAGGCGGTGCTGCCGGCCGTGCTGGACCAGCGGGCGGATCCGCTTGTAGGCGGCCACCAGCTCGGCCGCCCGGTCCAGATCGGCCCCGCTCCACTCGGTCAGGGCCCCGCCGATCGCGAGCACCCCGGCCATGGCCACGTGAAAGCGGAAGTCGAGCGGGATCTCCCGGCCGGTGTAGGGGTTGGGGCTGTCGGTGACCCACGCGCCCATCACCCGGGCCGGGTAGAGCTGGGTGAAGCCGTGCTGGATGTCCAGCCGGTCGAGGGCGTCGGTGTTGTCGGAGGTCCACACCTGGTCGGTACGCCGCAGGATCCCCAGGTCCACCCGGCCGCCGCCGCTGCTGCACGACTCGATCCGCACCCGCGGGTGGGCGGCGCGCAGCCGGTCGAGCACGTCGTACAGGGTGTGGACGTGGCCCAGCCACAGCCGCTCGTCCGGCCCGGCCTCGGTGAAGGGACGGTTCATGTCCCACTTGAGGAAGTCGATGGCGTTCTTGGCGAGCAACTCGTCCAGCGTCCGGTACAGCCAGTCCCCGACCTCCGGCCGGGACAGGTCGAGCACGAGCTGGTTGCGGTGCTCGGTGCGCGTCCGGTGCGGCCGGTGGATCACCCAGTCCGGATGGGCGCGGTAGAGGTCGCTGTCGGGGTTGACCATCTCCGGCTCCACCCACAGCCCGAACCGCATGCCCAGCTCGTGCACCCGGTCGATCAGCGGCCCGAGCCCGTCCGGGAAGCGGTGCGGGCTGGGATGCCAGTCGCCGAGCCCGGCGGCGTCGTGGATGCGGGCGCCGAACCAGCCGTCGTCCACCACGTACAGCTCCACGCCCATGCGGGCGGCCAGCTCAGCCAGCCGGATCTGCCCGTCGAGGGAGACGTCGAAGCCCGTGGCCTCCCAGGAGTTGTAGAGCACCGGCCGGATCTCGCCGGGGTGCGGCAGGACGTGCCGGAGCTGGTGGTCGTGCCAGGCGCGGCTGGCGGCGCCGAAGCCGCCTTCGGTGTACAGGCCCGCGCACACGGGGGTGACCAGCTCCTCGCCGGTGCCGAGCTCCCAGGTCACGGGGTCGTGCCCGAATCCCGCGGACAGCGTCACCCTCTCGGTGGGAAGGCGCTGGGCGGTGAGCCGCCAGCTCCCGCTCCAGGCCAGCGCGCAGGAGTAGACCGCGCCGTGCTCCTCGCCCGCCGTGCCGTCGTCGACCATCGCCCAGGGGTTGGCCTGGTGGCTGGTCACGCCCCTGCGGCTGGTCAGGACGGTCTCGCCGTACGGCAGCTCGGTGCGGTGCAGCCGGGTCTCGGCGCCCCACTGACCGCGTACGGAGCTGAGCCGGTAGCCGTTCAGCCGGGGGAGGACCCAGGTGGCGGAGTCGGCCCGTACGACGGTGACGGGCTCGCCCTCGTTGCGCAGGACCAGGTGGCGCTCGATCACGTCGCCGCGCAGGCGGTAGTGGCACTCCACGGCCAGCGGATAGTGACGGTCGGCGTACGCCAGCACCAGCTCCCGATCGGTGCGGCGTTGCCCGGTGAAGACGAGCTCCAGGTCGCGGGTGCCGTCGGCGAAGCGCACCTGCAGGCCGGCGTGCCCGTAGCACAGGCCCCCTGTGGCGACCAGGTCGAAGGAGCCCTCCAGCGGGTCCTCCACCGGCCGGAAATCGGGCCGCGGCAGCCGTAGCAGGAGCGAGGCCGCCTGCTCGGGGGTGAGCCGGGGCCCCCAGTGCACGACGCGCGGCCGGTCGGCCTCGTCGAGATGAAGGACGTAGGAGGAGGACGGCCCGGACAGCACCCAAAGGCGGCGTTCGGAGTCGTGGTGGATCATCTCAGCCTTTCGACGGCGAAGGAGAAGACGGCACGCATGCCGGACCCCTCCGCCGCGGGGCGCGGCGGAGGGTTGTGGAGACGCGGGAGGTCAGGCGGGAGCGGGGCCGCTGCTCTCCCGCACGATGAGTTCGGGCTCGCTCCAGGCCGGGACGGCCGGGGCGTTCTGCGGGTCAAGCCTGCGGTGCAGCAGGCCGAAGCAGGCCCGGCCGAGGCCCTCGAAGTCGAGCCGGACCGTGGTGAGAGAGGGGTTGAGATAGGCGGAGGGCGGGGAGTCGTCGAAGCCGACCACGCTGAGGTCGCCGGGGATGTCCCGCCCGGCCTCGCGGGCGGCCCGCATGACGCCCAGCGCCAGGTCGTCGTTGCCGCACAGGACCGCGGTGACCGAGCGGTCCGCGAGCAGGGAGCGCACGGCGAGGTAACCGGATCGGGGGCTCCAGCCGCCGGTCAGCGGCTCGGGCACCGGACGGCCCGCCGCGCGCAGCGCCTCCTGCCAGCCCTGGGTGCGCTGCGGCAGCACGCTGGTGGAGGAGGGGATGGCCACGTAGTGGACGGTCCGATGCCCCAGGCCCAGCAGGTAGCGGGTCGCGTGCGCGGCCGCCGCCCGGTCGTCCAGCCAGGCCTGCCAGGGGTCGTCGGGCCCGTCGTCGGGCCGTCGCTCGACGGCGGCCGCGACCGGGACGTCCGCGGGCAGCGCCCGCAGCGCGCGCACGCCCGCGTCGTCGAAGGCGATCACCATGACCGCCTCCCCCGGCCGGTTCAGCCGCAGAGCGATGTCCGCCTGGGCGGAGTCCCGCTCCAGCACGCTGATGCCCACGGAGAACCCGGCCGTCCTGGCCGCCTCCTCCATGCCGCGCAGCGTGGCGGCGGCGCCGTACAGGGCGGTGTCGGAGGTGAGGACGGTGACCGAGCGGACCGGCCCTCCGGCCAGCGCCTGCGCCAGCCGGTTGGGCCGGTAGCCGAGCTCGGCGATGACCTCCAGGACCCTGGCCCGGGTCGCCTCGCTGACCCGGGCCTTGCCGTTGATGACGCGGCTGACGGTCTGCTGGGAGACACCGGCCACCCGGGCGACGTCCCAGATGCTCGCCGACCGCGTGCGGGGGCCGTCCTGGGCAGGCATGTGACCGGTAACTTCCACGAATCAGACCTTACTTGATGGCGGCGTTGGCCTCGGTGGTGATCTTCTGGGCGGCGTCCTGCGGCGACAGCTGGCCCAGCCAGACCTGGTTGAAGATGTCGAGCGCCTTCACGTTGTAGACGTCGGCCGCCTCGGTCAGCGGATAGCCCATCGTGGTGCCCTCGGCCGCCTTCTTGAAGCCGGTGACGTCGACGCCCTTGGCCTTCCACGCGTCGGCGAAGACGTCGTTGAGTGAGGGGATGCCCGGCCAGACGGCGCCCGCCTGGGCGACGGCCTTCTGGTGGCGTTCGGACGTCAGCCACTTGAGCAGCTCCCACGCTTCCTTCGGATGCTTGGTGCCGGCGTAGACCGCCTCGGTCAGGCCGTTGTAGACGCTGCCCTTGCCGACCGGACCCGCGGGGAGGTCGGCGACGCCGAATCCGCCGCCCGGCAGCGCGGTGTCGAAGGCGCGCAGCATCCAGCTTCCGTCCATCGCCGTGGCCGCCTCGCCGCGGCCGACGACCTGGTCGAGGGACGGGCCGTTGGGCGGGTTGGTGACCGTGGCCGGCACCGCGACGTGATACTTCAGCCGCAGGTCCTGGACGAACTGGATGGCCTGCACGCAGGCCGGCTGGTCGATGGTCCACCGGCCCCACGGCTTGTCCTGGAGCGCGCAGCCGTTCTGCAGGGCGAAGTTCCACCAGTCCTGCTGGCCGGTGGGCGCCTGCATGGCCAGGCCGTACTGCTTGACCTTCTTGGGGTCGAAGCCGGCCTCGCCGGCGTGCTTGCCGTTCTCGTCGACCGTCAGTTTCTGCAGCGTCTTGACGAAGGTGCCGCCGTCGGAGGGGTTCCAGGTGAGGCCGTCGAGGTCGGCGGGGGTGAGCCCGGCCTCCTTGAGGGCCTTGGTGCTGTAGAAGAGCCCGATGGTGTCCCAGTCCTTGGGCAGGCCGTAGACCTTGCCGTCGACCTTCCAGCCCTCGGCGAGCTTGGAGTCGTAGACCGAGGTGTCCACCTTGTCCCGCGCGATGAGCGGCGCCAGGTCGGTGAGCACGCCCTCCTTGCTGAACTTGGGGAAGTAGGAGACGTGGTCCCAGAACACGTCGGGACCCGAACGCCCGGCGAGCTGCGTCTGGAGCTTGCTCCAGTAGTCGTTCCAGTTGTTCAGCTCGATCTGCACCTTGATGTTCGGGTGGGCCTTCTCGAACTCCCGGATCGACTGCTCGATCGGCGGCTTCTGCACCTCGTCCCACATGGCGTACCGGAGGGTGACGGCGCCGCCGGTCGCGTCCGGGTCGTCTCCGCCGCCGCAGGCGGCGAGGGACAGCAGGGCCGCCGCCACGACAGCCGATAAGGCGATTTTTCCGGTCATATGTGTATGTCCTTCTCTCCTCGGGGGGTGGTTATTTCAGCCCGGTGAGGGCGATCGAACGGACGATGTGCCGCTGGAACAGCAGGAAGATCACGACGAGCGGCAGCAGCGCGAGGGCGGCGGCCGCCAGGATCAGGTGGTACTGGGAGGAGTACTGGCCCTTCAGGGCCGAGATGCCGAGCGTGACCACCCGGGTGGCGTCGCCGTTGGTGACGATCAGCGGCCACAGCAGCGTGTTCCAGGTCGTGATGAACGTGATGGTCGCGAGGGTGGCCAGGATCGGCCGGCTCAGCGGGAGGAGCACCCGGACGAGCACGGTCAGCGTGCCCGCGCCGTCGATGCGTGCGGCCGACTCCAGATCCTTGGGGATCGTGCGGAAGTACTGCCGCACCAGGAAGATCCCGTACGGCGTGCCGAACGCGGTGGGCAGGATCAGCCCGAGATAGGTGTCGATCAGCCCGAACTCCCGCATGATCAGGAAGAGCGGGACCAGGGTGACGATCTGCGGCACCATCATCGTCGCGAGGTAGCCCCAGAACAGCGCGTCGCGGCCGGGGAACGACATCCTGCCGAAGGCGTAGGCGGCCATCGTGCTGAAGACGACCTGACCGGCCGTGACGACCCCGGCGTAGACCAGCGAGTGCAGCAGGAAGCCGGCCATGTCGTACTGCGACCAGACCTGGGCGAAGTTCTCGAGCGTGACGGGGAAGGCGGGCTCCCAGGCGGGGGTGGTCAGCACCTGGGAGGGTTCCTTGAACGCCGAGTTCAGCGTCATCAGGTAGGGCGCGACCGACACCACGGCGCCCGCGAAGAGCGCGAGATACAGAGCGATCCTCTTGATCGGGATCTTCTTCATCGGGTCCTCTTCATACGGGGGTCCTCAGGAGAAGTCGTAGACGGTGCGCTTGCGGAAGTAGAGGAACTGCGCCGCGGTGACCAGCAGGATCAGCGCGAACAGCACCATCGCCAGCGCCGAGGCGTAGCCGGACCGGAAGAGCTGGAAGCCCTGCTGATAGATGTGGAAGTTGAGCACGTCGGTCGCGCCGCCCGGGCCGCCCTGGGTCATCACGAAGACCGTGTCGAAGATCTGGAACGACCCGATCGTGTTCGTCACCAGCACGAAGAACAGCGACGGCCGCAGCAGCGGCAGGGTGATCATGAAGAACCGCTGCACCGGCGTGGTGCCGTCGATCGCCGCGGCCTCGTACAGGGTGTGCGGAATCGCCTGCAGCCCGGCCAGCAGGATCAGCATCGTGTAGCCCGTGTACTGCCAGACGTTCACCGAGGCGATCACCGGCATGGCCCACGCGGGGTCGGTGAGCCAGTTGGGGCCGTCGATCCTCACCAGGCCCAGCATCTGGTTGACCACGCCGTGTCTCGGGTCGAACACCCAGGACCAGATGATGCCGAGCGCCACCGGCATGGCCATCCAGGGCAGCACGAAGACCACCCGGAGCACCTTGCCGCCGCGCATCCGCCGGTTCAGCGCCAGCGCCAGCAGCAGCGCCAGCACGGTCTGCGCCGGGATGTTGAGCACCACGTAGTAGATCGTGTTGAGCACGGCCCGCCAGACCTCGGGGTCGGCGGCGAGCTCGCGGTAGTTGTCCAGCCCGACGAACGAGGGCGCGCCCATCAGGTTCCAGTCGAACAGGCTCAGCGCCGCCACGCCGAAGATGGGCGCCACCAGGAAGAGCAGGAAGCCGGCGAGGCTCGGCGCGAGCAGGGCGTAGGCCTCGGCGACGACGCGAACGCGCGTGGCGAGCCGGCGCTCCGCCCGGCGGTGTCCCCGCACGGCGTGTACGGAGGTGATGTTATCGGTCACATTCGTTCTCCACGTGCCACTCGGGTATCCGGAGGGCTCAGGTGATGCAGAGAAGAGTTACCGATAACATCGCGATCGTCAAGCGTTCGGGCAAAGGAATCACCCGGGAGCGGCGGGGACGCCACTCCCGGGCGGGGGAAGGAAGGACGGGGACGTGGTTCAGTAGACGACGTGGTTCAGTAGACGACGTGGTTCAGTAGACGACGTGGTTCAGTAGACGTATGGCCAGCCGGCGCCGTCCCAGCCGAGCTTGTTGATGCCGAGGCGCGAGGAGCCGTCGTCGGCGTACCAGTGGTAGAAGAGCACGTCGCCGTCGTTGTCGGCCAGGACGGCCTGGTGGCCGGGGCCGTGGATGCTCCCGTGCCCGGCCAGCACCTGCGTGCCGCCTCCCGAGGTCATCGCCGTCCCGTTCCTGTCGACGTACGGGCCGGTGACCGAGGCGGAGCGGCCCACCATGATCCGGTACGTGCTGGACGCGCCCTTGCAGCACAGGTCGAACGAGACGAACTGGTAGTAGTAGCCGCCGTGCCGGTAGATGAACGGCGCCTCGGTCGCGCCGCCGCCCCGGCCCGAGATGCCGAGGATCGTGCCGTTGGCGCGCTTGCCCGTGGCCGGGTCCAGCTGGACCATCTTGATGCCGGACCAGAACGAGCCGAAGTCGAGCCACCAGCCGCCCTGATCGTCGATGACGAGGTTGGGGTCGATGGCGTTCCAGTTGTCGGAGGTGTTCGACTCGATCACCAGCCCCTGGTTGGTCCACGACCCCGACGCCCCGGTCGTGCTGGTGGCCAGGAAGATGCCCGAGTGGTTGGAGCCGAAGGTCGAGGCCGCGTAGTACATGTAGTACTTGCCGTTGACGTAGGTGATGTCCGGCGCCCACAGGGTGTTGCTCCCGTTGGTGTACCCGTACGCCCAGGACACGCCGCCGGGGAACGCCGCGCCCGCGTTGCGCCAGGTGGTCCGGTCGGCCGAGGTCTTGAGCTGGACGCCGTCGCCGGTGTAGGCGAGCAGGTAGGTGCCGTCCGGCTTCTTGGTCACCTCGGGATCGTGGACGCTGACGTCGCCGTTCACGACGCCGGGGTTCGGATAGGAGGGCGGCGGGGTGCTCGTCCCCCCACCGATCTTGACGAGCTGCCACTGCTGGTTGGCGCCGCCGAGGTCGGTGTACTGGGAGACGCGGCCGCCGTCCGCGGTGGACCATTCCCAGACTTCGAGGGCCTTGCCGCTGTTGCGGTTGATCAGCTTGACGTACCCGCTGTCGGTGTCGGCGACCCGGAACTGCTGGTTGGCGGCGTTCTTGTCGACGTACTGGATGACGTCGGCGCCGTCGGCGGTGGAGCGGCCGGAGATGTCGACGACCTTGCCGCTGTGGCGGGACCTGAGACGGTAGTAGCCGCCGCCGGAGTCGACGAACTGCCACTGCTGCCAGGCGCCGTCGTTGCGCGTCCACTGGTCCAGGGGCGCGTTGTCGCCGAGGGCCTTGTTGTAGACGTCCAGCGCCTTACCGCTGTTGCGGTTGACCAGGACGTACGACGCGCTCGTGTCGATGGTCGCCGCGCCGGCCGGGCCGGCCGTCACGAGGGACGGGCAGATCGCGAGCAGCGCCAGGATCGCCAGGGCGAGGACGCGGCGCGGCCACGCGGGAGAGCGTACGGAGGTGTCCATCGGAGGGTGCCTCTCGTCGGGGACGGACGGCTGTGCGGGCAATGTGAGCGCTAACAACCTCGGTGTGGGAGCGCCTCCACACGGGCTGTCGTTCGCCGGGGAATCGCCGCTCAGTGTCGGCGGCGCTTCCCGGGTCGTCAAGGACCGCCGACCGCCGCCGGCTCGCCCGGCCGTGGAGGGGGCGGGGGTGAACGCGCGCGAAGCCCCCGGTAGGCGGGCAGGCCTCCGTGCGTCTGCCCTGCTTCGGCGTGCCGGAGGGGCGTCGCGGCCCGTGCCCGCCTGCGCCTGGCGGCTCCGGCGAGGGAAGGTGAAATTTTCACCTCCGTCTTGGCCGCGACGGCGTGTTCGCGCTAACAGCCGGATGTTCCCCCTGCCCTCATACGCAACCCGCTGAGGAGGCGCCATGTCTCCCCTCGTGTGAGTCGGCCGACTGGCCGGGGGTCGACAAGCGGGTTCGCAAGCCGCTAGGGTCCTTCTGAGTCAGTTAACTAACTCACTTTGAGGAAGCGAATCATGATCGTTGTGACGGGTGCCACCGGGAACGTCGGAGGGCGGTTGGTCGCGCTGCTCGCCGCCGCGGGGGAGCGGGTGACCGCCGTCTCCCGGCGGACCGCCGAACTGCCCGAGGGCGTACGGCGGGTGCGGGCCGACCTCGACGACCCCGCCGGACTGAAGGACGCCTTCGACGGTGCGGACGCGCTGTTCCTGCTGGTGGCGGGCCAGGACCCGCAGGCGATCCTCGACGCCGCCCGGGCGGGCGGGGTCCGGCGGGTCGTCCTGCTGTCCTCACAGGGGGCGGGGACCAGGCCCAAGTTCTACCGCCACCCCACCGCCTTCGAGGACGCGGTGCGCCGGTCCGGCCTGGAGTGGACGATCCTGCGGCCCGGCGGCTTCCACTCCAACGCCTACGCCTGGGCGGAGTCCATAAGGGGCGGCCGTACGGCCGCCGCCCCGTTCGGTGACATCGGCCTGCCGACCATCGACCCGGCCGACATCGCCGAGGTCGCCGCGGCCGTCCTGCGCGAGGACGGGCACACCGGCCGCGTCTACGAGCTGACCGGTCCCGCGCCGACCACGCCGCGGGAACGCGCGGCGGCGATCGGCGCGGCGCTGGGCGAGCCGGTGCGCTTCGCCGAGCAGACCCGGGAGGAGGCCCGGGCGCAGATGCTGGGCTTCATGCCCGAGCAGGTGGCCGAGGGGACGCTCGCCATCCTGGGGGAGCCGCTGGCCGCCGAGCGGCGGGTCAGCCCGGACGTCGAGCGGGTACTCGGCCGTGCTCCCCGGTCCTTCGCGGACTGGGCGGTCCGTAACGTCGCCGCCTTCCGATGAGCCCGATCGAGGCGTTCCCGGCCGCAGCGCCGGTGGCGGCCCCGGCCCGGCACGCCGGATGCCACGCCGGATGCCACGGCGTCGCCCCGCCCAAACCCGGCCGTCCGCGTCGTCGTTGAGATCACGGCCGGCCGAATCACGAAGCTCGACCTCCGAAAGGACCCGTCATGCCCGTTCAGCACGTTCTCGGCTCCACCATCCACTACCGCGACACCGGCGCCGGGGCCCCGATGGTCTTCCTGCACGGCAACCCCACCTCGTCCCACCTGTGGCGGCACGTCATTCCCGCGATCGGCGAGGGCCGCCGCCTGGCCCCCGACCTGATCGGTATGGGTGAGTCCGGCAAGCCCGACATCGCCTACACCTTCGCGGATCACGCCCGCTATCTGGACGCCTGGTTCGACGCCCTCGACCTTCGCGACGTGGTCCTCGTCGGCCACGACTGGGGCGGTGCCCTCGCCTTCGACTGGGCGTCCCGTCACCCCGACCGGGTGCGGGGGGTCGCCTTCACCGAGACCATCGTCAAGCCGATGACCTGGGAGGAGTTCCCCGAAGGCGGCAGGGAGCTGTTCGCGGCGATCAAGACGGAGGGCGTCGGCGAGGAAATGATCCTGAACGACAACGCCTTCATCGAGCAGGCGCTGCCGGGGACCGTCGCCACTCCGATCGAGCAGAGCGACCTCGCCGTATACCGCAAGCCGTACCCGACCAGGGAGAGCCGCCTGCCGCTGCTGCGGTGGGCCCGCTCGATGCCGCTCGGCGGCGAGCCGGCCGACGTGGTGACCCGCGTCGAGGCGTACGACAGGTGGCTGGCCGCCAGCCCCGAGGTGCCGAAGCTACTGATCGCCTTCGCGCCCGGGCCCGGCACGATGATGCACCAGGACGTGATCGACTGGTGTGCGGCCACCATGGCCGGCCTCGAGATCCGGCGGTACGACGAGGTCGCGGGGCACCACACGCCCGAAGACCACCCGGAGCTGATCGCCGCGGCCGTCGCGGACTGGGTGAAGGCGCACGGGCTCCGCTGACGTCTCGGACGCCGCGCCGGCGGACGACGAGGCCGTCCCGGCCCGGCCCCGGGCCCCGCGCCCGCCGCCGGGGAGCGGGAGCGAGATCGCCCGTGGACGCCGGGGCAGGTCGCAACTGTCGGTGCCCTCCAATACGGTCTTCTCGGCACGCGGAGCCCCGCCCGCCTCTCATGGTGAGGCGGGACTCCGCGATCGGGCGGGTGAGACACGTATCGGGGGGCCGGATGGCGGAACGCAGGGCGCTGGACCTCGACTCGCTGGCGATCAGCGATCGGTTCAGGCTGTTCAACTTCACCAGGCGCGACGACCATGTGGCCTACCTCTGGGTCCTGCGGGCGATGGACCGGCTGCGGGAGGTGCACCAGGTCCAGGTGGACGCCGGGGAGGTGCAGGCGGCGCTGAACGAGCTCGCCCGGCTCCACGACGAGGTCCCGACGTTCGACGGCAACCTGCGCGACCGGCTGGACGCCCTGTACGAGGACGGGGTGGTGCACCGGTTCGACGACGCCTCGCGGGCCGGCAACCTCGTCCGCTACCGCAACAGGCAGTCGGTCTACCAGTTCAGCGAGCTGGGCTACTGGGCGTACACGTCGGTCGAGGGGCTGCTCGCGGCCCGCATCCAGGACGCAAACCTGTCGCGGCTGGTCTTCTCCGACATCCTGGAGGACCTCAAGGCGCTCGCGGCGGCCAACCGCGCGGGGGAGGGCGAGCAGGTCTACCGACGGCTGTCCCGTCTGGACTCGGTGATGGAGGACATGGGACGCCGCTCCGCGCGCTTCCACGTGACGCTAGGCGAGATCATCCGGTCCACCGACGCCTCTCCCGAGACGTTCCTGCGTCACAAGAACGCCCTGCTGACGCACATGTCGGAGTTCATGGCGGAGCTCGACCGGTACCTGCCCCGCCTGGCCGCGGCCGTACGGGACGTCGAGGCGAGCGGCCTGGCCTCGCTGCTCGACCGCGCGTCGGCGGCCGACGAGCGGCCCTTCATGGAACGGTACGAGCGGCTGGAGGACTGGCGCCGCCGCTGGTCCGCCCTGCGGGCCTGGTTCGCTCCCGAGGGCGCGGAGGAGTCCCGCGCCGGTGAGCTGCGCAACGCCACGCGCATCGCGGTGTCGGGAGTGATCGCCCTGCTGCGGCAGATCTCGGAGGCGCAGCGTGGCGGCGTCAACCGGGCCACCCAGCTGCGGCATCTGGCCGAGTGGGTATGGAACGCGCCGGACGAGGGCGCCGCCCACGCGCTGATGGGCGCGGCGTTCAACCTGCGCAGCGCGCGGCACCTGGGCGCCGCCCACGAGGACACGGAACAGATATCGCCCAGGGCGACCTGGTGGGACGCGCCGGGCGTGGAGGTGTCGGTCACGCTCTTCCGCAGCGGGAAGGCGCCCACCACGGGCCTGCCCACGCCGGTGCGCGGCAATCCCGGCGCGCGGGCGGCGCTGCGCCGTGAGCAGGCCGCGGAACGCGCCGCCGAGCGGGTGGCCGCCGGCCACCTGGCGGAGCTGGGCGCGCACGGGCGGGTGCTCGACGATTCCGAGACCCAGATCCTGCTGAAGCTGCTGACGCGGGCACTGGAGGGACGCACGGTCGTCGCCGGCCGGCTGAAGAGGGGTTCCGGCGCGGACGACGCCGTGATGATCCGGCTCGTGCCGTCCGGCACCGGCAGTGCCGTGCGCACCGCGCGGGGGCTGCTGCATCTGCCCGGATTCCGGGTCGAGGTCGCCGGGCGGACACCGGTGACCGGTCCGGGGGCGGGCACGGGGGCGGGTTCGACGGCGGGGGGTGCCCGGTGACGACCGCCCGTGCCCGCGCCGCCGCCCGTGTCGCCGCCGGAGTCTCCGTCACCGACCTCGGCTCCTATCAGCAGGCGGTCCGCCGGGTCCTGACGTGCGATCTGATCACCAAGGAGCGGCCGCGGCCCGGCGTGCTCGACCAGGTGCTGCGCTGGGCCGACGAGATGACGCGCGACTTCCGCGAGCTGCTCGGCTACACGCTGATCGCCACCACCCACCACGTGCGGCTGGTCCGCCACCTCGACGTCCTGGACGACACGCAGCATTCGATCTTCTCCCGCAAGGGCAAGCCGTTCGACCGGCGCCGGCTGGCCTACCTGTGCCTGGTCCTCGGGTCGTTCCAGCGCTCCCGCATCGAGATCAGCCTGGCGGACCTCGTGCGCATCTTCACACCGCTGGCCAACTCCATCGACGGCCTCGGCTTCGATCCCGCGCTCGGCTCGCACAAGGCCGCCGTCGTCGACGTGCTGGGCTGGCTGGTGGACCGCGGGGCGCTGCGGCTGTCGGACGGCAGCCTGGAGTGGTGGGCGCGCGACACCGAACGCGGCGACGCGTTGTACGACATCGACCACGACATCTGCGCGGTGCTGTTCAAGCCCGCCCGGCCCGTCCAGCACCTCACCAGCGCGGCCGGCCTGGTGCACGAGCCGCCGCACTCGAACCCGGCCCGCCGGGCGCGGCGGCTGCTCGTCGAGTTCCCCGTGGTGTACTACGCGGACGTCGAGCCCGAGGTGGCCGACGCGTTGCGCGCCCCGGGCCTCGCCGAGGACCTCGTCCGGTTCACCGGCCTGGTCCTGGAACGGCGCGCGGAGGGCGTCATGCTCGCCGACCCGGGCGGCGTCTTCACCGACCGGCCGTTCCCGGGCCGGGGCAACGCGGTGAGCCGGGCGGCCGGCCTCCTGCTGGCGAAGGTCGCCGACCTGCTCGAGGATCCCGAGCACGTGCCGCGGTCGCTGCCCGTGCCGGCGCTCGCCGACGACCAGGCCGGTCTCGTCGCACGGATGGACGCGGGGCTGCCCCGCGACGGAATCGTCTCCGAGCTCGCCTGGTCCGCGTCCGAGGCCGAGCAGCCGTTACCCGGCGACCGGCCGCCGCCCGCCGAGGCGCCGTTCGTGCAGCGCGGCCACCTCGAGGCGATGACGACCGAGCTGTACGACGAGTTCGGGGCGGCCTCGTTCACCACCGCCTGGCAGCAGGACCCCCGGGGGCTGCTCGACGCGGTCATCGGCTTCCTCGCGGACCTGATGCTGCTCAGGCCGGTGCCCGGCGGGGTGCTCGTCCTGCCCGCCGCGCTGCGGTACCGCAACATCCGGGCCGCCCTGCCCACCCGGAGCCCGGGCGGCCAGCTGTCGCTGGTGCCGCTGCCGGATCCGTCCACGCGCAAGGACCCGCAGGCGCAGGAGGAGAAGTGATGACGCCGCCACCCGACCGGTTCCAGCCCAGCAGAGCCGGTGTGATCAACGTCTGGGACTACGTGGACGAGGAGTTCGCCTTCGCCGACGGGCGCCTGGTGCTGCGCGGGCACAACGGCTCGGGCAAGACGAAGGCGCTGGAGGTGCTCTTCCCGTTCATCCTCGACGGCGTGGCGGACGCCCGGCGGCTCGACCCGTTCAGCGGTGAGAACCGCACGATGAAGTCCAACCTGCTCTACCGGGGGCAGGAGGCCGAGTACGGCTACGTATGGATGGAGTTCGCCCGGCGGGAGATCGGG
This sequence comes from Microbispora sp. NPDC088329, assembly GCF_040685655.1. Taxonomy (NCBI): domain Bacteria; kingdom Bacillati; phylum Actinomycetota; class Actinomycetes; order Streptosporangiales; family Streptosporangiaceae; genus Microbispora; species Microbispora sp. NPDC088329. The sequence continues at coordinate 16,166 of NZ_JBFBIP010000039.1, read as the reverse complement.
GCGGAACCGGCCGGGACCGACGAGACCGTCACTCTGATCATCGGCATCCGGGCGCACCGGCACCGGGACGGGGTGCGGACCTCGTTCTTCGTCACCGACAAGCGCCTCGGCGTCGACTTCGGGCTGCTGGCGCCCGACTCCCGGCCGCTCACCGAGCGGCAGCTGAAGGCCGTCCTCGGGCCGGACGCGCACAGCGAGACCGCCACGCAGTTCCGCGACGCGGTGGACGCCCGGCTGTTCGGACTGGGCAGGGAGCGCTACACCCAGCTCCTCGACCTGCTGCTCGCGCTGCGCCGCCCGCTGCTGGCCAAGGACCTCGACCCCGACAAGGTCTCGGGCACGCTCACCTCGGGTCTGAGCCCGATCGACGAGGAGCTCGTCGACCAGGCGGCTCGCGACTTCGAGAACCTGGCGGCGGTCCAGAAGCAGTTCGACGACTTCGCCGCCGCCGACGCGGCCGTGCGGGCGTTCCTGACCGACTACGTGGCGTACCTGCGCACGCACGCGAAGGCCCGGCTCGCCCGCGTCCAGACCGAGATGGACGGCGCGGTGGAGCACGCCCGCACGCTTGTGCGGGCCGAGGACGCGCGGAGAAAGGCCGCGGCGGCGCGTGAGGAAGCCTCGGCGGCGGCCACCGCGGCCGAAACCGAGCGCGAAGGACTGGAACGCCGCCTCGCCGCCCTGCGCGCGGACGACGCCTACCGCGCGCGGAGCGAGCTGGACCTGCGCCGCCGTCAGATCGTCAAGACGGGCGAGGAGATCGAACACGAGCGCGCCCGGCTGGCGGACGGCGCCGAGCACCTGACCGCCCTGGAAAGCGAAGCGGGCGAGCTCGCGGAGCGGCTGGAGGGTGCACGGGCGGCGATCGTCCGCTACGCCACCGATCTCGCCGACGCGGCGGAGCGGGCCGGCGTCTCCCACGACGGAGACGGCCCGGCCGACACCGGGGAGGACCTGCTCACGACGGCGAAGGCACGTGCCGCCGCCCGCCGGGACGACATCGCGAAGGCCCGCGACGAGATCGCCCGGGTGTCCGGGGCGAAGAAGGACCGCCTGCGGGCGGAGTCCGACCGGGACAAGGCTGAGGAGGAGGTCGAGAAACGGGAACGGCGGTGCGAGGCCGCCGACGCCGCGCTGGAGGCGGCACACGGCCTCGCGCGGGAGGCGCTCGACGCCTGGGCCGGCCGCTGGGCCCGCTGGCCACGGCTCCCCGAAGACGAGCGCCCGGCAACCGAGAGCCCGGCAACCGAGCGACGGGAAGACGAGCGTTCGGAGGGCGCGAGCCCGTTGCGCCGGTACCCGGAGCACGAACACCCTGAGCACGAACACCCTGAGCACGAACACCCTGAGCACGAACACCCTGAGCACGAACACCCTGAGCACGAACACCCTGAGCACGAACACCCTGAGCAC
>NZ_JBFBIP010000039.1:0-14654 GCF_040685655.1 Microbispora sp. NPDC088329 | reverse complement strand
CGCGTACCCGCAGGACGACGAGGCGGTGGCCGGGCCCGCCGACGTGGCGGCGCTGGCCGAGGCCCTCGCCCGCGCCGGCGACGCCGGAGCGCCGTCCCTGGCCGAGGTCTACAGCGTGCGGACCGAGGAACGGCGGACGGAGGCGGCCAGGTCCGCCGAACGCCTGTCCGCCCGCGTCCGCGACCTCGCCGCCGACCTCGTCCGCCTGCGCCGCGAGCGGGAGGAAATCGCGGCGGAGCGCGACGAGGCGCCGCCGCACGACGACCGCAGGACCGCGGACCGCGACGGACGCCCGGGGGCGCCCCTGTGGCGGCTCGTCCGGTTCGCCGACGGCCTCGACGAGCAGGAGGCGGCCGGTCTCGAAGGGGCCCTGTACGGCGCGGGGCTGCTGACCGCCTGGGTGCATCCGGACGCGCGGCAGACCATCGACGCCGTCGCGGCCGTGGAGTCCGACGGCTACCTGGTTCCGCTGCCGGAGGAGAGCCGCCCGTCCGGCCGTACGCTGGCCGACGTCCTCGTGCCGGAAGAGCAGGACCTGGTTCCGGCGGGGGTCGTCGCGGACGTGCTGAGGTCGGTCGCGGTCTCCGACGCGATTCCGGCCGACGCGATCACGTCCGGCGCATCCGCGCCTGTGGTGACCGGACGGGCGCAGTTCGGCGTCGGCCTCCTGCTCGGCGCCCGGCCCAAGGCGTCGCCCGAGTACATCGGCGCCACGAACCGGGCCAACCGCCGTGCGGCCAGGCTCGCCGAGTACGACGAGGTGATCGGCGAAACGGGCCGGGCGCACGAGGACGCCGAACGGGACCTGGCGCGTGCGAACCGCCGCCTTGCGGACTTCGCGCGGGCCAGGAAGGAGCTTCCGCCCGCCACGGCGGTCGTCGAAGCCGTCGCCCGCGTGTCGCGGGAGTCCGCGCTGCTGGCCCAGGCGCGATCGGCTCTCGCGGACCGGCGCCGGGACCTCGACGCGGCGGTGGCCCAGGTCGACGCGGCGCACCGGAGGCTGCGGCAGGTCGCGGCGGAACGGAGCATGCCCGTCGCCGAACAGGAAGTGGACGCGGTCGCGCGGGCCGTCGACGAGTTCCTGGCGACGGCGCAGCGGCTGCACGACGGCCGCGAGCGGGCCGCGTCCGACGAGCGGGACCTGGGGTCCCGCCAGGCCGCGATCGCCCGGCAGCGCGAGCGGTACGACGCGTACTCCCGCGCTCTGGAGGACAAGGAGCGGGAACACCGGGCCGACGCGGAGGAGCTCAGCGCGCGTGAGGAGGCCCTGGACGCGCCGCTCCGCGAGGTGCTCGCCCAGGTCGCCGAGGCCGAGCGCCGTCTGGCCGAGGTCCGCGAGCGATGTGAGGAGCATGCCGCCGCGGCCGCGCGGGAGGACAAGGCGCTGATCGTCGCCGAGAATGACCTCAAACACGGACGGCTCTCCCTGAGCGGGGCGCTCGGGCACCTCTTCGAGCACGTCGCGGCGTTCGGGCCGTACGCGCATCTGGAACTGCGTCCGCTGCTCGGCGTCACCGCCACGGCGCCGTGGCCCGCCCACGTCGGCTGGCCCGAGCCGGCAGAGGCGGCCGCGTCGGTGGCCGCGGAGCTGTCCGCCCACTCCAGTGGACGGCCGCCGGATCCCGCCGCCCTGGTCGGCCGGGTGCTGCCGGGAGAGGTGGCCGCGCTGCTGGACGCCTTCGCCGTGGAGATGGCCGGCATCCGCGTGCCCGGGGAGAGCGCGCTCAAGAACGCCGCGAGCCGGCTGTCGGCCTCGCTGCGGACCTTCCAGGACGCGCTCGACGGCTGCGCCGAGGACTACCGCCTGGAGCACGACCCCACCGGCGTCGTCATGGTCTACGTCAGTGATGAGGGCGGCCGCAACCCGGTCGCGGCGTTCGCCCGGCGCGTCGCCGACCGCGTCCAGGAGCAGGGCCTGCTGCTCGAGGAGCGGGAGCGGACGGTGCTGGAGGACGAGTTGCTCACCACGCTCGCGCAGCAGGTGCACGACCGGGTGCGCACCGCACGCGACCTGGTGCGCGGCATGAACGACGACACCCGGTCGCGGCCCATGTCGTCCGGCACGAGGATCGGCATCCGGTGGGGCCGCTCCGACAGGCTGAACGACCGGCAGGTCGCGGTGGCGCGGCTCCTCGACCGGGACGCGCAGGGGCTCGGCGTGGCCGGGCTGGGCGAGCTGCGCGGCCGGCTGCGAGAGATGATCCGCGACTACCGGGCCGCCCATCCGCGTGCCACGTACAAGCAGGCCCTGGCCGACGTGCTCGACTACCGCACCTGGTACGGCTTCGAGCTGGTGCTCGCCGTGCCGGGGGAGAAGGAGGTGAAGCTCACCCGGGCCAAGCACGAGGAGATGTCCGGCGGGGAGAAGTCGGCGGCCATCCACCTCCCGCTGTTCGCCGCGGCGAACGCCCTCTACTCGTCCGCCAAGCCCACGTGCCCGCGCGTGATCGCGCTGGACGAGGCCTTCGCCGGCATCGACGACCGGTACAAGCCCGAGCTGCTGGGCCTGACCGTGAAGTTCGGCCTCGACTTGTTCATGACCGGCCACGACCTGTGGATCCACTTCGACACCGTGCCGATGGCCGCGCACTACGACATGCACCACGACAAGAGCGCGCACGCGGTGTCGGCGATGCTGATGCTCTGGGACGGCGCCCAGACCATCGACGCCGACGCCGGTTTCTCCGGCAACGAGGAGCTGGCCGAGACGCTGCTCGGCTTCCGTCCGAGCCGCCGCGCCCCCGCCCTCACCGAGGGCACCCTCCTCGCCGCCGACGGCGACGAGGCATCCGACGTCGCGGAGGCCGAGATGTGACAACGGTCCTCGCGGCGGTGCAGCGCTACCGTTCGAGCGTGAGCAGAGGCGCGGGATCCGCAGGCGCCGGCGCGCCGGGATCTGCGGCGACAGCCTGCTCCAGGCGGCGGAAACCGGTCTCCAGTTCGTCGGGAGTGAAGCGGGCGAAGACCGAATGGGTGCGCAGGCGCAGCCGTTCGAGCATGTCACCGAGGGTGCCGCAGGACGGCTCCGTGACCGTGCCGAAGTCGGCGACGCGCCAGCCGGCAGACGTGAACGTCTCGATGACCTCGTGCAGCGGCTGAAACATGGAGGCGTCCACCTCGAAGCCGCGAGGGAAGTACTCCAGCCACCAGATCCGTGGCATGTGATCGCTGAACCCGGAGCGCAGCAGCAGCCGCCCGGCGGGCCTGAGCACCCTGGCCAGCTCCCGGGCCGCCCGCGGCTTGTCCTGGACGTGGTGCCAGGCTTGCAGCATGACAGCGTAGTCGGCGCTGCCGGACGGCACCGGAATGTCCTCGGCGGACCCTGCCAGGTATCGCACGCCGGGATGCCGGGACCGCGCCTGCGCGATCTCGCGCATGCGGGCCGACGGCTCGACGCCGGTCACCGGCCCGAACGCTCGCGCCAGCGCGGGGGTGAACCTGCCGGTGCCCGAGCCGACGTCCAACCCGGCGAGTGGACGCCGCTCGGGCAGGAGATCGCCGAACGCGGTCATCCATGCCTGCAGTTGCCGCTCGGTGAGCGCGCGACCTCGCGCGTAGTCCTGGTATTGCTCCGTGTCGTAGTCGATCCGCCTCATCGTGGCCCCTTTCGCCTACGGTCCCGCTGGGTGGTGCAGCTCCGTGGGCGGCCCGCCGGAACTCCCACGACCTGGACCGCGATGTGCCGTGCCGATGTATCGACCCGATACATCGGCACGATAGGTAATGACTCGCTCCGACGCAAGGGTGCACCTCAGCGGATCTCGGGGGTGACACGGCGCGAGGGACGGCCGTACGTTGACGGCGGGGACCGCTTCGACGACGAGGAGTTGCGCGTGAGCGAGACGACCCGCACCCAGCTCTTCCGGGAAGCCCGCGACCTGCTGCTCCGCTTACGGGAGGAGCCCGAGCGGGCGGCCCGCGAGTTCGCCTGGCCGGTCTTCGGCGACAGGTTCAACTGGGCCACGGACTGGTTCGACGCGATCGCGCGGGGGAACGACCGCACGGCCCTGTGGATCGTGGAGGAGGACGGCTCCGAGCGGCACTTCTCCTTCGACGAGATGGCCCGGCGCTCCGATCGGGTGGCGGCCTGGCTGGCCGCCCGGGGGGTCGGCAAGGGCGACCACGTGCTGCTGATGCTCGGCAACCAGGTCGAGCTGTGGGAGTCGATGCTGGCGGTGATGAAGCTCGGTGCGGTGATCATGCCGGCGACGACCGCCCTCGGCACGGCGGACCTCGCCGACCGCGTAGAGCGGGGACGCGTCCGGCACGTCATCGTCAACGCGGCCGACACGCACAAGTTCGACGGCGTGCCGGGGGAGTACGGCCGCGTCTGCGTGGGTGAGGCGGCGGGCTGGCTGCGGTACGGCGACGCCTCCGCGATGCCGGAGCCGGAGCCGTTCGAGGCCGGGACCTCCCCCGGCGACCCGCTTCTGCTGTACTTCACCTCGGGCACGACGAGCAGGCCGAAGCTCGTGCGGCACACACAGGTGTCCTATCCCGTGGGGCACCTGACGACGATGTACTTCATCGGGGTGCGGCCGGGCGACGTCCATCTCAACATCAGCTCGCCCGGCTGGGCCAAGCACGCCTGGAGCTGCTTGTTCGCGCCCTGGAACGCCGAGGCGACGGTGTTCGTGCACAACTACTCCCGCTTCGACGCCGCCGCCCTGCTCGGGCGGATCCGCCGCGCCGGGGTCACCACGTTCTGCGCGCCGCCCACGGTCTGGCGGATGCTCATCCAGGCCGACCTGGGGGACGGGCCGGGCGGCCTGCGTGAGGCGGTCGCCGCGGGGGAGCCGCTTAATCCCGAGGTCATCGCCCAGGTGGAGCGGGCGTGGGGGCTGACGGTCCGCGACGGGTACGGCCAGACCGAGACGACCGCGCTGATCGCCAACACGCCGGGCACGCCCGTCAAGGCGGGTTCGATGGGCCGCCCTCTTCCCGGCGTCCCCGTCGTGGTCGTCGATCCCGTGACCGGCCGGGCGGCGGACGAAGGAGAGATCTGTCTGGATCTCGCCGCCGGCCCGGTCAACCTGATGACCGGATACCTGGACGGCGACGAGGAGGCCATGGCCGGCGGGCTCTACCACACCGGCGACGTCGCGGTCCGGGACGCCGACGGCTCGATCACCTTCGTGGGACGCACCGACGACGTGTTCAAGGCGTCCGACTACAAGATCTCGCCGTTCGAGCTGGAAAGCGTGCTCATCGAGCACCCCGCCGTGGCCGAGGCGGCGGTCGTGCCCGCCCCTGATCCGATCCGCCTGGCGGTGCCCAAGGCGTACGTGGTGCCGGCCGCGGGCTGGGAGCCGAACCGGGAGACCGCCGCGGCCATCCTGCGGCACGCCCGTGAGAGGCTCGCGCCCTACCAGCGGGTGCGGCGCGTCGAGTTCGCCGACCTGCCCAAGACCATTTCGGGCAAGATCCGGCGGGTCGAGCTGCGGGCCAGGGAGGCCGGCGCGGCGGACGCGGGCACCCCGCCGCCGGGGGAGTGGCGGGACGACCAGTTCCCCGAGCTGAGGTCCTGACCAGGCCCGCCGCCCGGCGGCGGGACCGGGCAGCGGGCCGGGTCAACGGGATCGGGCAGCCGGGCCGGGGGCCGTCACCGCGCGCCGTGCGCGAGGAGGCGGGCGACCGGCTCCTCGGTCAGCCCGACGATGCCGTCGAAGTCCGTCGAACGGCTGACGGCGGCCCAGTGCTCCGCCTCGGCCGCACGGGACCGGGACGCCTGCTCGGCCATGCGCAGCGCGTCGGAGCCGAGCAGGAGCCGCAGCGGCGGATCGTCCACGTCGACCAGCTCGGCGATCACCCTGGCCGCCCGCCGGGGGTCGCCCGGCTGGGCGCCGTCCACCGCTCGCCGGTAGGCGTTCACCCGGCCGACGGTCTGCTCGTAGTCCGGCCCCACCGGCGGGATGCGCATCGACGAGCCGCCCCAGTCCGTACGGAACCCGCCGGGCTCGACGACGACCACGGTGATCCCCAGCGGCCGGACCTCGCTGTTCAGCACCTCGGAGAACCCCTCGACGGCGAACTTGGCGGCCTGGTAGGCGCCGAGCCCCGGTGTGCCCCCGACCCGGCCGCCCACAGAGCCGATCTGCAGGATGTGACCGGACCGCTGCGCGCGCAGCACCGGCAGCGCGGCCTTGGTCATGGTGACGACGCCGAACAGGTTGGTCTCGAACTGCGCCCGGAAGTCCTCGTCGGAGGTCTCCTCGATGGGTGAGGAGTTCGCGTACCCCGCGTTGTTCACCAGCACGTCCAGCGAGCCGAACTCCTCCACGGCCAGCCGTACGGCCCGCTGCGCCGCCGCGGCGTCGGTGACGTCCAGTGCGACGGCGCGTGCCCGCTCGCCGTGGGCCCGTACGAGGTCGTCCAGCCGTTCCGGCCGGCGGGCGGCGGCCACGAGGCGGTCGCCGCGTTCGAGCACCTCCCGGGCCAGCGCGTGTCCCAGGCCCCGGGACGCGCCGGTGATAAGCCATGTCCTCTGCATGATGTGTTGTCTCCTTCAGGGGATGTTCAGTGTGCCGCGCCCACCGGGACCCGCTCGGCCGCCTCGGCGGCGGGCGCCGCACGGCGGCGCGCCCCCGGGACGAGCAGCGCCACGGCGACGGTGGCCGCCAGGGTCACGGCCAGCACCAGGAAGGCGGTGGTGAAGCCCGACTCGTACGGCAGCCCGTCGGGGCGCAGGTGCCCGGTGACGAGCGAGCTGATGACGGCGGTGCCGATGGAGCCGCCGATGGTGCGGATGTTGGTGTTCATTCCGCCGGCGACGGCGGTCTGGCCGGCCGGCACGCTCTGCACGATCAGGTTCGTCATCGAGGCGTAGGCCAGGCCGAGACCGAGCCCGAACACGGCGGTCGCGGCGGCGAGCTGCCAGGGCCGGTCGTGCCAGAGGGCGACGCCGGCGCTCGACAGCGCGCCGAGCGCGCATCCCCACACGAGCTGTGCCTTGACCCCGGCGACGCGGGAGATCGGGCCGCTCACCGTGCCGGCGACGGCCATCGTGACGAGCATGGGCAGCATCAGCAGCCCGGCCTCGGTCACGCTCGATCCGAATCCGTAGCCCGTCACGGCCGCCGGCATCTGCATGAACTGCGGCAGGAACGCGTACGAGGCGAACATGCCGGCGCCGAACAGCAGCGCCACCAGGTTGGTCGTCCACACGGCCGGGAGCCGCATCATGCGCATGTCGATCAGCGGGTCGCGCGAGCGCAGCTCGACCGCGATCCACGCGGCGAACAGCACCGCGGCGGCGGCGAGCGGCGCGATGACGGCGGCCGAGCCCCAGCCCCAGGCGGACGCCTCGGTGAGCGGGACCAGCAGCGCCACCAGCCATCCGGACAGCAACGCCGCGGCCGCCCAGTTGACCCGGCCGGGCGTGCGCACCGGGGACCGGGGCACGTTGCGGTACGCCAGGAGCGCGGTGGCGACGACGACGATCGCCGGGATCCAGAACAGCCAGCGCCAGCCGAGAGCGTCGACGATCGGGCCGGCCAGCACGATTCCGACGCCGCCACCCGCGGCGATGACGGCGGACAGGACGCCGACCATCGAGGGCACCCGGGTGGCGGGGAACTCGTCGCGCACGATCCCGAACGACACGGGGAACACGGCGCCGCCGAGCCCCTGCACGATCCGTCCGGCGATGAGCACCCCGACGTTGGGGGCGACGGCGGCGACGACGCAGCCGACCGCGATGGCGGCCAGCGCGATGAGCAGTGTGCGGTCCTTGCCGATCATGTCGGCGATGCGGCCCATCAGCGGCGTGGCGACGGACGCGGACAGCAGCCAGGCGGTGAGCACCCAGGTCACCGTGCTCTGGCCGGTGTGCAGGTCGTGCTGGATGGTGGACAGCACGGGGCTGACCAGGGACTGCAGCAGGGAGAACGAGGCCGTGGCGGCTGCCAGCGCGAGGAAGGTCAGCCGTTGCGGCGAGGTGGTGCGTGACATCGACATCCTTCGACAGGAGGAACCGGCGCGACGAGGCGCGCCGGTGACGCCGCCCCGGCGACGGGGACGGCGCGAAACAAAGACGACGATCAGGGCGGCCTTGACAGGGAGGACGCGAACGCGAATGCCCGCCTGCTAAAGTCGAGGCGTGCCTCCACATTAGCGGAGGTATGCCTCCGGTACAACTCGGAAGGAAGACCCGGTGAAGGAGAAGGCGGCCGAAGGCCACCGGACGCGGGTGCGACGCCCCCAGCGCGCCGACGCGCGGCGCAACTTCGACGCGCTGCTCGCCGCCGCGCGGGAGGCGTTCGCCGAACACGGCACGGCGGCCTCGCTGGAGGACATCGCCCGGCGCGCCGGTGTCGGCATCGGCACGCTCTACCGCAACTTCCCCACGCGGCAGGACCTGTTCGACAGCGTGTACCTGGACGAGATCGACGAGCTGTGCGGCGCCGCGGGGCAGGTCGCGGGCCTGCCGCCGTGGGAGGCGCTGGCCGCCTGGCTGCGCCGGTTCGTGGACTACGCGGCCACCAAGCGGGCCATCTACGAGGCGCTCAACCGCGACTCGGAGATGATGCGATCGAGCCGGACCGCGATGTACGCGGCGGGGGAGCCGCTGTTCGACCGGGCGAGGGAGGCCGGGGAGGTCCGCGGCGACGTGACCTTCGACGACGTCCTGCGGATGATCTCCGGAATCACCGGGGGCGGGTTCGTCGACGACGACCAGCGTGAGCGGGTGCTGGGCATGGCCCTCGACGGGGTCCGCTCCCGCCCGGCCTGAACCCCGGTGAAAACAGGAACGCCGGGCGGGGCCGGCGGCCCCGCCCGGCTCATGTGCCCGGCGTGTTACTCGAAGTTCGGCTTACTTCGCGATCGGCTTACTTCGCGATCGGCTTACTTCGCGATCGGCTTACTTCGCGATCGGCTTACTTGGCGATCGGCTTACTTCGCGATCGGCTTACTTGGCGATCGGCGTCACCGCGATCCTGTCGATGATCGGGGCGTACTTCGACCGGAGCAGGATGTCCGGGAAGGTGTCGGAGATGTAGGTGGCGCCGTCGAAGTTCGGCAGTTCTCGTGAGGCGAAGGCGACGGTGTTGGCTCCCTTAGTGAGCTGGACCGGGATGGTCAGCTCCCAGAAGTTGTCGGCGTGGAACGAGTGGGGGAACCAGGCCCGCTGCGGGGTGGCGCCGTTGACGGAGATCTCGGCGTGGCGGGCCAGCGGGTCGGGGTTGTAGTGGGAGGCGGGGGACTGCTCGGGGTTGGAGTAGCGGACGGTCAGCGCGTACGTCCCGTTCCCGGGGGCGGTGACGTCGAAGGTGAGGGTGTTCGCGTTGCCGGGGGCCCCGCCGATGTCGGTGACCGCCTTCCCGCCGCTCGCCAGCGGATAGGCGGCCACCTTGGCGGCTCCGGACACGTGGGCCGACTCGGCCTCGTACCAGGTGGGCTTGAGCGTGCCCTCGGTCGTGGCGGCCCGCAGCCGGTCCAGCCGCACCCTGCCCGTGCGCGCGGTGTAGGTGATCTTGTTGACGCCGCCGGACAGGAACGCCCTGACCTGCGAGGAGCCGGACAGCTCGGCGATGTCCCGGCCGTTGACGGTCAGCGTGCCCTTGCCGCCGCCGCGCAGGTCGGCGCGCAAGGTGGACTCGCCGTCGCGCGGTGAGTAGACCCAGAACGTCGCCGACTGTCCCTTGCGCAGATCGGCCACCCCGGAGCCGGACACCTTCTTCTCGCTGTAGTCGGTGCGCGCGCCGCCGAGGGTGGCGTACTCGGCCTCGTAGATCGCCTCGCTCGCGGCCGGGTTGGCGAGGGAGAGGTCGATCTTGTCGACGAGCGCGTCTCCCTTGGTGGCGCGGGTGCCGTCAAGGCTCCTGGCGGCCAAGGTGATCGTGTGGTCGCCCTTGGACAGGGGGACCTTCGTGTCGGTGTGGTCCCAGACCACCCACTTGTACCCCAGCGGAAGGTGGAGCTCCCGCTCGTCCTTGCCGTCGATCCGGAGGAAGACGTTGGTCGGGCCCTGCTCCTGGACCGCGCCGGCGGTGTTCAGGGAGTTCGCGAAGACCGACAGGTCGTACGTGCCGTCCCGCGGTACCGACACCGCGAAGTTCAGCGTGACGTCGGAGCCGGTGCGCAGCCCGCCGACGTCATAGCCGCCGGAGGTGTAGAACCTGCCGACGTCGGAGGGAGTCCCCTCGGGGCCGTTCCTGCTGTAACCGGAGCCGGTGTGGCCGGCGTCCTCCGCCTCGTAGGTCGCCTGCCAGAGCGTGGTCGCCGGGGTGCCGGAGGAGGCGTGGTCGCCGGGGGTGAGGATGATCTGGTAGGCCGACGACTCCCGCAGGGCGGGCAGTGCGGACCCGAACGCGAAGGTCACCGCGCCGTCGGTCACCTTCTGGTTCAGCTCGGCGACGACGCGCGGCTGCGCGGAGTCGCCGATCTGGCCGGTCCACGGGATCTCCTGGATCAGGGCGTGCACCGTAGGGCCGAACAACCCGGTGTCCACGTTGTCGAAGTGGATCCCGACCCGGCCGGACGCGCCGCCGAACAGCGCGCGGGCCTGGGCCTTGGCCTTGTCGAGCGTCGCGACGCCCTGCAGCGTGTAGCTGACGTTCGGCCGCGGCGGGGTGACCTTGACCGTGTTGCCGGTCATCTGGCCGTAGGCGTGGAGCAGCCACCACTGGCCGTTGCCTCGGTTCGCCTGCACGGCCGAGTCGGACAGGTTGCCGTCGATGTTCCAGTACGCGATGTCGGCGTCGACCTTCGACTCCTCGATGGCCGAGGCCCACTGGACCATCTGGCCGGGCACCGACGTGTGGTAGTTGAAGGCGTACTCGTCCAGGTTGATCGGAAGCTGCCTGCCCTCGTACGGGGTGCCCGTGAAGATGGCCTGCTCCCACTGGCGATACTTCGCCACGTTGGTGCGGATGCGGGCCGGGTCGCCCAGCTCGTGCCAGGTCATGACCTCGGGGACGGTCCCCGCCTGCACGGCGTGCCGCAGGAAGCCCTGCACCTGGTCGTACAGGACACTGGTGTTGGGGCCCGCGATCCTGGCCTTCGGCATCTTGCCCTTGATCAGGGCGTTGATCTCATCCCAGGCCCTGAAGTAGTACTGCGGGTCGCTGAGCCAGTTGATCTTGTTGTAGCTCCACGTGCCCGTGCCGAACATGTTGCCCTCGGGCTCGTTGAACGGCACGAAGACGATGTGGTCCTGATATTTCGGGTCGAGTTGGAGGACCTGGTCGACCTGCTTGGCGATCTTGGCTTTGAAGTCGTCCAGCCTGGCCTCGGGCGTGCTGCCGGGCCACTCGTAGGGGAAGCCCCGGTAGATGTCGGTCATGTAGATGTACACGTCGCCGCCGGTGCTGTCGGCGAGCGGCTTGACCACCTCCAGGGCGTCGGCGCCCGGGTGCTGCGGGCCGTCCTGGGCCTTGGTCGCGACCGTGCGCAGTCGCATGCCCTCGAGGAGGTTGGAGGTCGGCACGCCCTCGCCGTACACGCCGTACAGGGTGCCCGACGCGCCGCCGTGGAAGGCGCCGGTCTCGGTGCCGAGGTCGACGGTCAGGTCGTTGGCGAGGACCTTGACCGTGGCCTCGATCGGGGCCCCGGACGCGGTGCCCTTGACGGTGAACTGACCCGGCTTGGCGTACCGGGCCGGGTCGACCGCCTCCCAGGTGACCGGCACGCCGCGGCGGATGCCGTCGGAGAACTGCGCGTTGACGGTCGTGGGCAGCGTCGGCGCGGTGCCCGTGTAGGTGACGATCTGGAAGGAGGTCTGCTCGACCTTGGTGAGGGCGGCCTTGTGGTCGCCCGCGAGTTCCGCCACCTGCTCGGCACTCATGGAGGCGTCGTAGACCCGGAAGTCGTCCAGGTCGCCGGCGAGGAAGGGGTGCCCGCCCCAGAACGGCTTGCCCAGGAAGCCGGAGGTGCTGTTGCGATCGGAATGCATCACCGCGGCCAGGTCGACCTGGGCGGTGGTGCTGCCGATGGCCACGCCGTTCACGTAGTAGGTGAGGGTCTTGCCGTCGATCGTGGTGACGAGGTTGACCCACTGGCCGGTCGGCAGCTTCTGCGCGCCCGGCACCCCCACCTCGGCGCTGCCGTTGACCGGCTTGATGGACGACCTGGTGGTGGCGTCGCCGGCGTACGACGGGGTGACGAAGGTGGCGGTCCCGGCGTCTTTCCCGAGGTTGTAGACCCACTGGAAGTCGGCGCCGCCCGCCCACTTCAGCCAGGTGGAGACCGTCATCGCGTGCCGGTCGCGGAACAGGCCGTTCGGGATCGTCACGTAGGGGGCGGTCGACGAGCCGGTCGGCCCGCCGGGCAATGACAGCGCCTGTGTGCCGTCCGGGCCCGCGGCGGCCTTGACCGCGCCGGGGTTGGCGAGGACTCCGTCGAGACCGGAGGGGGAGCGGTCCTCGATGACGCCGCTCGACAGGTCGCCTTCGAAGTCGTAGTGAAGGACGAGTGCCGGTGCGCCGGCGCTCTGGGCCGACGAGGCGAGTGCCGGTGAGGCGGCAAGGGGGATCGTGGTCATCGTGAGGGCGGAGGCGAGAACGGCATGAGGCACGAGCCTGCGTGCTCGCCCGGACAGGGGTACGGCCATGCGCTGTCCTGTTCGCGGGGGGAGTGAGTGGCGAATCGAATCGATTCGGCGAATCGATTCGATTGGACGATAAGCGGGGTTTCGTGAAACGGTCAAGGGCCGGAAACCCTTACGGCACGTCATCGTCATCTCGCCGTCACGCGCCGGCGCACGTCACGGCTCGCATCGGACGACAGCGCCGCGAGCCCGGGAAGCCGCACGGCGCGCGCCGGCGTGGACGCCTCCACGGATGTCTCTGCGGACGTCTCCGCAGGCGTCTCCGCAGGCGTCTCCGCAAATCGTGCCGCGCATCCCATTGACGCGTGCGACGGACCGGGCCTATCGTCAGCGAACCGATTCGCCGAATCGGTTCGACTTCGATCGGAAACAGGCGCGTAACGCCAGGAGGTCACGTCAATGAGACCAGGGTCAAGCGGCCGGCGTGCGGCCGGGATGGGTGCGGCGCTCCTCACGGCTGCCGCCGGGCTGGCCGCCTGCTCGTCACCGTCCGACGACGCCGGCGCCTCCTCGGCGGGCGCGAGCCAGGCCGCCGGGGGCGGGACCTACACGATCTGGGATCCGTACCCGCAGTACGACAAGAGCTCCGACTGGGTGAAGCTGCTGGACACGTGCGGCACCCAGGCGGGGGCGAAGGTCGAGCGGACCGGCTACGACACCAGCGACCTGACGAACAAGGCGCTGCTGGCGGCCCAGCAGGGCAACTCGCCGGACGTGCTGATCGTGGACAACCCGGTGGTCTCTACGCTGGCCGAGGCCGGCGTGCTGACGACGACCGAGGAGAACAAGCTCGACGTCTCGTCGATCGCGCCGAACCTGCTCGCGGCGGGCCAGCTCGGCGGCAAGACGTACGGGGTCCCGATCGGGGCGAACACGCTGGCCCTCTACTACAACAAGCAGGTGCTGAAAAAGGCCGGCGTGGACGCGGCCGCGGTGAAGGACTGGGCGTCGCTGACCGCGGCGTTGGAGAAGGTGAAGGCCGCGGGCAAGAAGGGCATCACGTTCTCGGCCATCGGCACCGAAGAGGGCAGCTTCCAGTTCCTGCCCTGGTTCTGGGGCTCCGGCGCGAACCTCACCAAACTGGACTCACCCGAGGGCGTCTCCGCGGTGACCCTGTGGGCCGACTGGCTCAAGAAGGGCTACGCGCCCAACTCGGTCATCAACAACACCCAGACCACCAGCTGGCAGGAGTTCGCGACCGGGGACTTCGCCTTCGCGGAGAACGGCACCTGGCAGCTCGCCAACGCCAAGAAGACCGGCTTCGACTACGGCATCATCCCGATCCCCGCCAAGGACGGCGGCACCGCCCCCGCCCCGACCGGCGGCGAGTTCGTCAGCATCCCGATGCAGTCGGACACCGCACGCTACGCCACCTCGCAGAAGCTCGTGAGCTGTCTGACCAGCACCGACAACTCCCTGGCGACCACGACCACGCTGTCGTACATCGCGCCGACGGAAGCGGTGCAGGCCAAGCAGGTCGAGCAGAACGCCGAGCTCGAGGTGTGGGTGGCGGCGGTCAAGGCGGCCAAGGGCCGCACCAGCGACAACCTCGGCACGAAGTACCCGAAGATCTCCGAGCCGATGTGGGGCGCCGTGCAGGCGGCGCTGAGCGGCTCCACGGCTCCGCAGGAGGCGATGACGGCGGCGCAGTCGGCGGCGGCGAGCGCGACCCGGTAATGAGCATGAGCCGAGTGACGCGATCGCCGGTGCGTACCGCCCGCGCCCCCGTCCCCGCTCAGGGGCGGGAGCGCCGGGCGGCGCGTACCCGACCGGGGAAGCGGGCGCCAGGGCGGTGGGCGACAGAGCAGTGGGCGGCGTGGGCGTTCCTCGCCCCCGTCGTCGTCTATCTGCTGGTCTTCTACGCCTACCCGCTGTATCGCAACGTCGAGCTGAGCCTGCGCAACTACACGGTGCGGTCGTTCGTGCAGGGGGACGCGCCGTTCGCCGGGTTCGCCAACTACGCCAAGGTGTTCGCCGACGCCACCTTCGCCCCGGCGCTGTGGCACACCATCGTGTTCACGGTGGTGTCGCTGGCCTTCCAGTTCACGATCGGGCTCGCCCTGGCCGTGTTCTTCAGCCGGAACTTCCGGCTGTCGGCGACGTTGCG
>NZ_JBFBIP010000038.1:0-36554 GCF_040685655.1 Microbispora sp. NPDC088329 | reverse complement strand
ATCGCTTTCGTGGTCGGCGAGGGGGTAGCGGTGGCGGTGAATGACCCGGTGCCCGAGGTGACTTGCTCCCGCGACAGTCTCCGCGATCTCCCCTGGTTTGTCCGCCGGATCCGCACACCGGCGGCTTTCAGATCTCCAGCACAGCGAGGCTCTCTCCCACTCGTGCGGTCGCGGGGTGGTCTCGGCCGTAGCGGTGGCACAGTTCGTCGTACAACTCGGCGAATGTGAGGTGGGCACCGACGAGGTCGCCGGAGCGCCTCTCCATCTCGCCGATCTGGCGGCGTAACTCCAGCGTCCGCTGGTCGCCGGTTGTACTCCTGGGTAAGGCGGTGTGAGTGGAAGAGACGCTGGCAGAGCTCCTCCGGTCACCGGTCGGCCGCAATGCGGCCTACTGGGTGCAGTGGGCCGATGAGTGGCGCAGGTCCCGCGACTTCTGGGACCTGTACAAGATGTGCGTTCTGGCGGCGCTGAGATTGTCTGAGGGCGACGACACGCCGGAAGAGGTGTTCGACGGCGAGCGGTGCACGCTCGACGCGGTCCGCCTCGTCGCGGAGGTCCTGGAGTCGCACCCGCTCGCACGCCGTCTCGCCGGCGCGTCTTCGCCGCAAATTCATTTCGGCGACCTTCACGTACGTCGGACGCCTCGGGCGGATACGGGAGCGCCGCCGCCGCCCTCGACTGGCCGCGTCGTCGTGAAGCCGCAACGGGTCTTTTGGACATCGTCACTGGTTGACCGGGGGCATAGCTCCTGGCAGGCGGCCATCGAGAGTTCCCACGTTCCCGTCGACCCCGCTGAACTGACCGAATACTGTCTACTTTTCGAGCCGCGGAACGTGAGGATCTTCACGATCGACGGTCCTGCCGATGACTGGTCGTTGGTGAGCAGATACGCCACATGTGACAACGGTCGGCATCTAGTGGATTGGGGTGCCCTCGCCCGCGAATACGACGCTGTGCACCTCACCTTCCGCGGGCTCCTGACCGCGCAGGGCGTTCTGATCGAGAAAGGGCCTGCGAGCTTCGTCCTGCACGGATGGGACGCCGAGAGCGTCGCCTGGTTCAACTGCCGGCACTTCGGCGAGGCCGTCACCAGAACCCGCCGCTGAGGGGGAACCCTCAGGGATGAGATGCCGGAGTAGCCGCTACACGGGCGATGGCCGGACAGGATGAGGGGTCCCCGTCGCTTGAGTTCACCCCATGGCCGTTCCGCCTCGTCAGCGTCCTTCCTCGGGCAGCCACAGGTCGGGGCCGAGCCGGCGCAGGCGCTCCCGGCAGTCCTCGTAGCCGGGCAGCACCCGCTCCACCAGCCGCCAGAACTCCGCGCTGTGGTCGTGCCTGAGCAGGTGGGCCAGCTCGTGCACGAGCACGTAGTCGATGAGCGTGGGCGGCAGCTGCATCGTCGCCCAGTGGATGTTGACCTTGCCGTCCGATGAGCAGGACCCCCAGCGGTAGCCGAGCGGCAGCACGCGCAGCCCGGTCACTTCGACGCCCATTCTCTGTGCCCACGGTCGGATGCGCCGCTTCAGCCACGACTCGCCGACCCGGCGATACCAGCGGACCAGGTCCCGCGCGCCCCCGCTCCGGCCCAGCTCCAGCCGTCCGCGGATCAACTGGTTTCGTTCGTGAGTTTCGACCGCACTTGGCGGGCGGGACCGTGATTTTTGTTCGCGGGAAATGACCGCACCCTGGGCCCCGCCAGGGCCCAGGTCTTCCGGGCTCTGTAGTGGCTAGCGCAGGAATTCGGATCGAAGGCGGTCGAAGGCTCGGGGTGTAGGGAGCTGGTCAAGGGACTGCTTGATGGTCAGGGCGCAGTCACGGGGGCTGGTTGCGGTGGTGTCACATTCGATGTCATAAGCGCCGTAGGAGTGGACCTGCCGGAGCTGGGCGGCTGCCTGTCCGGGCTGCCGGTCGCCGCGTTCCTTTTCCCGGCGTGCCAATTCCTGTTCTGAGCAGCGGACGCCGATGAAGACGACGTCCAGGCCGCTGAGGACGGTGAGGCAGTCCAGCAGGCGCCACTGCTCGCTGAGGACGTAGTCGACGACGAGGTCGTTGCCGGCCTGGGCCATGCCCGCGACCGCGCGGTGGAAGCCAGCCCGTGTCCGGGCCAGGACGGCGGCCAGTTCGCCGGGATCCAGCTCCAGCGTGCGCTGGCGGGCGCGCATCGCGTTGATGGCATCGACGGGCAGGTGGAAGAAGGGGCGATCCAGGACGAGCAGGAGCTGCCCGGCGATGCTCGACTTGCCTGAGCTGGACGTCCCGTTGAGGAAGAGAACCTGCCCGGTCCGGGCTGCTGTGAAGCTCATGGCTTCATTCTGGCCGGGGCTTGAAGAGGTGCTCGCCGTCGCTGTCGCCGAGGAGGAAGGTGAAGCGGTCGAGGTCGGCGCGGAAGGCGTCCGGCCCGTAGGCGGGATGGCCGATGTAGCTGAGCAGCGACGCGGCGAGGCGATAGGAGTGGGTGCCAGTCTCGATGATGTTGCCGCCGAAGGTGAGGCGGTCGACGATGGCGGCGCACAGGCGGGGGTCGGTGAAGGTCTTGGTCCAACCGCTGAAGGACTCGTTGGAGGCGATCGCGACGCTGGCTTTCTCTTCTCTTTTGGTGAGGACCTGGAAGAGGAGTTCGGCGCCGCGGCGGTCAAGTTCCATCTAGCCGAGTTCGTCGACGCACAGCAGGTCGACGCGGCCGTAGCGGGCGATGGTCTTGGTCAGCTGCTTGTCATCGGCGGCCTCGACGAGCTCGTTAACGAGCTTGGTCGCCAGGGTGTAGCGGACACGGTAGCCGGCCATCGCGGCCTCGGTGCCCAGGGCGATGAGCAGGTGGGACTTGCCGGTCCCGGAATCGCCGATCAGGCACAGCGGGAGCCCCTTTTGGGCCCAGTCGCGGGTGGCCAGGGTGTTGATGACGGCGGGGTCGATGCTGGGGTTGGCGTCGAAGTCGAAGGAGCGCAGCGATTTGTCCCGGGGGAACCCGGCGGCCTTGATGCGCCGCTCGGAGCGTCGGCGGGCGCGGTCGTCGCACTCGGCCATGAGCAGTTCGGCGAGGAGCCGCGGTAGGACGTCTGCTCGCGGGCGGCGGCATCGGCCAGTTCGGGGAACTGGGTGCGGATGGTGGGCAGACGCAGCAGCCGGCAGGCCTGGTCGACGGCGGCGTCGGCGGCCTGCTCGGTCATTGCGCGGCGGGGCTTGAAGGTCATGGCCGGGCGTTTCCTTCCTGCGCGGTTCGGGTTCGGCGAAGCACCTGGTCGTAGGCGGTGACCGATGGCAGCGGCCGGGTCTCGGGAGGCAGCTTCTCGATGCGGCGGGCGGCCAGGGACGTGACCGCGGACGGGGCTGACAGCGTGGATGCTGTGTGGTCGGCGGTCGGTCGGCCGCCGGCCTCGTCGGGGGCCTTGCGGGCCTCCAGCGCGACGGCGTCGGCGGTCAGCGCCCCGGCTCGCAGCGCCGCGGCCAGGCCGGCGACGACGTGCTCGCCATCCATGTGACGGTGCAGCAGCAGGACCTCGACCAGCGCCCGGGTACCGGCGGCGTCGCCGTGGGCCTTGCGTGCGGCGGCCCACCAGGCGTCGTGGACAGGCGTGAACTTCCCGGCCGCGCGGGCCTGCTCCAGCGCGGTCGATCCGGGCAGCGCGCCGCGGACCAGCACCTCCAGGTAGTGGTCCAGGTCCAGGCGGGCGTCGGACCTGCCGGGCAGCCGCTCATGACGGGCGACCTCGGCATGGCCGTCGTAGATGACCAAATCCGAGGCGTGCAGCAGCACCCGGACCCGGCGTCCGATCAGCCGAACCGGCACCGAGTACTTGTTGGTCCGGACCGTGACCTGTGCGAACCGGTCAACCCGGGGTGTGAACCAGCGGCCGGTCTCAAACGGATCTTCCGGCAGCCGCAGCAGCGGCCGCTCGATGGCCAGAACAGATCGGCGAGCCGTTTGCGCGGCTGACGGCCGAGATCCAGGACGAGCGCGTAGATGATTCCGTAGGCACGGGCGGCATCGGTGTCGAAAGGGATCGGATCAAAGGTGGATTCCGCCCACTGCAACAGCGCCTGCCGAACGGCTCGTGCGTCGGCGGTCTTGGCCGCGTGAGGACCGGCTGCGAGTTCGGCCATCGAGATGGAGCTGATCGCCGGACGCAGGTCGCCTGGCCGACAGTCGAGGGCGTCAGCGACGTGCAGCTCGTCGAGTCGTTCCAGATCGATAATGGCGGAGGTGTCCGGCAACAGGTTGTGAGGGTCGCTCACTGGCCATCCCCGAGCAGGGTGTCCTGATCGATCACAGCATCGACGTCACTGCGGAACTCGGCGTAGTCGATGCGGGGCAAGCGGGCCGCCGTGCGCCTGACTTCGCTCCACGGCACGAAGGTTTGGCGACCGCTGACCAGCCGGAGCGCGTGCGCCCGGACCTCGACCAGCTGATCTGGAGTCAGCCGCTCGACGAGGTGGTGTACGTCGTCGTAGTCGTGTGCGGCAGTCATGCCTTCGAGTCTACGCACCAGCCCCGCCCCGGCGAATATGAACACTTCAAGTCAGAGGCTCATCACGATACGTAAAGTACCCGTGTTTGCTGGGAGCCCGGAGTCAGGCCGGGACTACCGAGGGGTATCGCGTGCCCAGCCTTCCCGTTGCCGTCTCAGCGCAATCCGTGTCCCCGCTGCCGCATGGAGCGATGCTCGTGGAGCTCGGTGACTTCTACGGCGGGGAGCGGCGCAAGCTTCTGGTGCGCCTGGCCGTGCCGGGCATCGCCACGCTCGGCCTCGCCACGGTCGCCGAGATCACGCTGACCTGCTTTGCCACGCAGAGCCTGACCACCTACACCGCCGCCCTGCCCATAACCGTCAACGTGGTTCCGGGAAACGAGGCCGCGGGGCGGATCCCCGACCCGGTGGTCCGCGCCGAACGCCTCTTGCAGGACGTGCAGGACGCCAAGCGGCAGGCGTCCGACGCCCTGATCGAGGGCGACGTCGACCGGGCCATGCATCTCCTCACGTCGAGCGCGCTCACCGTTAAGGAGGCCATTTCGTGGGCGCCGAACTGCGACGAGTTGGCCCGGGAGGCCGAGGAGCTCGGCCTCTACGCGGCCCGCGCCAGAAGCGACACCAACCGGGTCTCCAAGACGATGCGCGCGAGCTGGCACACCAGCAACCGCAAGCGCGGCCGCACCAACGAGTGACCGCTGTCTGGAACGCGCCCTTGCACCGCCGGCGCGGCTGCTCATCCTGATCACTCACACGCAATCGGGAGCCCCCATGGCTGAGGATGACCTGCGGTACCGTCCTTGCCCCACGGACCTGGCGTGGCTGGATCAACTTCGACAAGTCGTGTCCGGTCGTCGGGGAACCGGCAGCGGCGCCCTCGGCACCGCCAGGGCCGGCGGCCAGAGGCCGGCGACGCAACAGGACGTTCGACGCATCGGCCACACGAAAACCTCGGGGCGGTGGTCTGTGACCACCGCCCCGAGGTGACTTGCTCCCGCGATAGGACTCGAACCTATAACCTGCCGGTTAACAGCCGGCTGCTCTGCCGATTGAGCTACACGGGATCGTGCTCTGTACTGCGGTTACTGCGGTTACTGCCCTGCTCCGCTCGTTCCGGCCTTTCGGCTTTCCTTGCGGCGCGGAACTAGATTAGCGCACTCCGGGGGGTGTCTGTCACATCGAAATCGTCCGCGAGTCGCCGGGTCTTGATCGGCGTACGGCAAAGAGCGCCCGGACGGCCCGGGAACCCGCCCGGGCAGGGCCGGATCGGCTGCTGTTGGATAGAGACAGGCCCTCGGGGTAGGGGGGCGGGGAACACGAGCGCGGAGGTGGAAGATGCGATACAAGGCGATGTTCGCCACCGGGCTGGCCGTCGGCTACGTCCTCGGCACGCGGGCCGGGCGTGAGCGCTACGAGCAGATCAAGCGTTTCGCGCAGCGGTTCGCGGACAGCCCCACGGTGCAGGAGGCGGCGGGGCTGGTGGGCGCCCAGGCCTCGAAGGTGGCGGGCAAGGCCAAGGACCTCGCGGGCGACAAGGTGCCGTTCCTGAAGAAGACGGAGACCTGGGAGTCCGACAGGACCGACCGGGTCGGCACGGCCACCGGCTGGCCGGCCGGCGCCGACCAGATCCCCTGAGCCGATCCCCGGCAGACCATGCTTCGATGGCGGCCGGCGGGCCGCGGGAACGGACGGCGGGGCCCCCGCCGCCGGCCGTGGCCCGCCCGCACGGCCGCGGCGGGACGCTCTCACGAACGGAACAGGTCGACGACGTCGTCCCCGTAGGGGTCCCGCGCGGTCCTGCCGGTGCGCGGAGCCGTGATCGAGGCTTTCACGTCCCAGCTGAAACGGGTGGAGACGGCGACGGACTCCGCCGGATACCCCGTGCCGGGCCGCCACACCGCCTGGACCACGATCGGCTTCCCGGTCAGGTCGGTGGCGATCCCCCAGAAGACGGTTATCGCGCGGTACCGGGGATCGAGCCGCCCTCCGAGCATCGTCCGGAACGGCTTGGACATCGCGAACAGCTTGCCGAAGGTGGTCGTGCCGCGATAGCTCCACGTCTTCTTGACCGCGCGGTCGTCGGCGTCGTGGACCGCCGATCCCGGCCTGCTGCTCGACGCGGAGGCGACCAGGGCCCTGAGCGTCCCGAGGTCGAAGGCGTCGATGATCTGGTCACCGTACAGGGCCGCGCCACCGGGCGCCTTCCCGATCTTCGCCCACGACGTGCCGCCGTACGCGGGGCCCGCGCCGTAGAGCACACCGCCGACGCTGCGCACCCGAAGTGCCGCCAAGCCGACGCGGGCGAGGTCACCCGCGCGCCGGTCGCCGCCGGCGGCGTCCTCTCTCAGGAACTGCAGACTGCAGTTGTCCCACAGCATCGACCGCTTCACGTCCGCGGCCACGACCCCGCCGGGGCCCAGCCGCGCCATACCTGTCAGGTTGGGGTCGCTGCTCCCGCCCTTGCAGTAACCACGGGGCAACTCGTCCAACCGCGAGTCGCGCGGCCAGGCGACCGACGCGTGCTGGAAGATCTTCACCGGGCTGCCCTGAGCCTCAAGCCGCCGCACGGCGGCCACCACGTCGACCGCCGCCGCCTGCGCGGGCACCGGCAGGGCCGCGATCCCGAGCACGGCCGCCATCGTCACTCGCCATCTCATGCGAGGTGATCATGCCATGGACAGGCCGTGCCGTCGTCAGACGCCGAGGCTGCGGCGCACCTCCTCCAGCGCCTGCTCGGCGTGGGCGCGCAGGCCCGGGTCGTCGGCGTCGAGCCCGGGGTCGAAGATGAACTCCCAGCGCGGGGTGTCGTAGCCGGGAATGCGGCGGGCGACCAGGCGCACTCCCCCGCGGCCGTTGATGGTCACATGGCGGCTCGCGACGATCGTCGAGGTCACCCTTTCGCGGATGGTCTCCGGCAGTCTCCCCGGTTCCGTCAGGAGGGCCCGGTGGACGGCTCCGTCCGTCATCGTGACCGTCACGCCCTCCTCGTCCCACACGGCCTTGTCCATCAGGTGCCAGGGCAGGCGCGGCCCGTCCGGCAGGTGCAGCGCCCGGGTGGTGGCGACGATGTGGCCGCCCTCCGGCGTCAGCGCGTGGCTGATCGGGCGCTCGCCGCTGTCCAGCGCGAGAGCCGTACGGACCTCACGGGGCAGCCTGGAGCCGAACAGGCGGGACAGCGAGGGCTTGGGAGGAGTCAAGGAACACCGCCAGCGTACGACGACCGTTAACACCCCCGAGGCTATCCGGCGGCCCGGTCACCCCCTCGTACGGCGCCGGGCGCGAGGGCCACGGATTCCTCCGCGGTCAGGGGAGCCACTCCTGGAGCCCGGTGAGATGCCCGAGCTCCGACTCGACGCGCCGCCTGTCGTCCGCGGTGAGCTCCAGAGCACGCAGATCCGCCAGCCAGGGGTCGGCAGGCTCACCCAGCGCCGTGGCCAGGTCGACGAGGTGACACAGGGCGATGGCCCGCTCGACCGGCGCCGCGTCCGCGCCGTGCCTGCGCACCGCGGACTTGAGCGCACGGAAGGCCTGCAGATCGTCGTTTTTGAACTCGCGCAGGATGCGGGCGTTGTCGAGCGCCCTGGACAGGCCCGTCAGCTTCTTCGAGCCGCCGTACTCCAGCTCGGCCGGCTCGTCGCGCTGGATGAAGATGATCGAGTTCCCGGACGGGTCCATCAGCGTGAACCGGGACGCGCCGGGCCGGTAGCGGGTGATCCGCGGTAAGCCGGAGCTCAGCACCTTCCCGTAGGCCCGGCGCATCGCCGCGACGAACGTCGCGTGGTACGGCGCCACGGCGTCGACCATGACCAGGCAGGCTCCGGACTGCTCCCGGGCCGGATCCAGGTCCTTGGGCGCCGGTCCGAAGTGCAGCTGGAATCCGCTCCACCGCAGCGCCACATAGACATAGGGCTTGCTTTGCTTGTAGGTCGCCTCGAATCCCAGCGCCTCATAGAACGCCAGGGTCTCCTCCACCGACACGCACGGCATCAACGGCACTGTCGTCTCGTTCGGCCGGACCGCGGGCTCACTCACGTCATTCACCTTCCGGATCGCTCGGCTTCCAGGTCGCCCGCGATGCTCGCAGCCTTCGACATGAGCCGCATATGGATCGTTCCATGGGTCCGTCTCACGGTCGGCACCGCAAACGCGTCGAGCGCCCCCCGAGGGAGGCGCTCGTCCGCGGTCCGAGAGCGTCAGTCCAGGTAGTCCCGGAGCATCTGGGCCCGGGTGGGGTGGCGCAGCTTGGCCAGCGTCTTGGACTCGATCTGGCGGATGCGCTCACGCGTCACACCGAACTCCCGGCCGACCTCCTCCAGCGTGCGGGGGTGGCCGTCGGAGAGGCCGAACCTTAGCTGGATGATCCGCTGCTCGCGCTCCGAGAGCGTGGCCAGGATGTCGTCGAGCTGGTCCTGCAGCATGATGAAGGCCGCGGCCTCCATCGGCACCACGGCGTCGGCGTCCTCGATGAAGTCGCCGAGGTCGGAGTCCTCCTCCCCGATGGGCGCCTGCAGCGAGACCGGCTCCTGGGCGATGCGCTGGATCTCCACCACGCGGTCGACGGGCAGGTCCATCTCGGCGGCGATCTCCTCGGGGGCCGGCTCCCGGCCGAGGTCCTGGTGAAGCTGCCGCTGCACCCGGACCAATTTGTTGATCGTCTCCACCATGTGCACGGGAATCCGGATGGTTCTCGCCTGGTCGGCGATCGCCCGGGTGATCGCCTGGCGAATCCACCAGGTGGCGTAGGTCGAGAACTTGTATCCCTTGGTGTAGTCGAATTTCTCGACCGCCCGGATGAGACCGAGATTGCCCTCCTGAATAAGATCCAGGAACAGCATTCCGCGGCCCACATAGCGCTTGGCGATGGAGACCACGAGCCTGAGGTTGGCCTCGATGAGCCGCTGCTTGGCGCGGACGCCTTCCCACACCAGGTCTTCCAGCTCCGGCCGGGCGAACCTGGCGGCGGGACTCTCGCAGAGCTTGTCCTCCGCGAACAGGCCCGCCTCGATGGCCTTGGCCAGCTCCACCTCCTCTTCGGCGGTGAGCAGCGGGACCCTGCCGATCTCCCTGAGGTAGATCCTGACCAGGTCGCTGGTCGGAGCGCGTTTGCCGATATCCTCCTCGTCCGGCTTGCCGGGCTCCTCGTCGCCTTGCGGCTCGAGGACCTCAACCCCGTTCTCGGCGAGCATCCGCACGACGCGCTCCAGCGCGTCAGCGGGCAACTCGGATCGGTCGAGCGCGGCGGCCACGTCCTCAACCGTGACGCTCCCGCGTTCCCTTCCCTTCGCGACAAGGTCCGCCACCTGATCTACCGATGGCGGCCTGCTTGGCAGCACCGATGCACCCACGCAACACAGTGTGCAGGAAAGGCACCTCTAAATGGCAGGCCTATTTTTGTCACTCAAGGTAAGGCGGAAGTCAATACCGAATCGAGATCAAAACATATGTTTGGCGACTGTGAGATCTGGAAAGGGACGTTTATTCAGGCCCCGCTGGCGCGTTCTCGCAACACCCGTCGCTGCTGTTCCAGCGCCACGAGTTCGCCGAACAGCCGGTTGTACTCCTGCTGCTCGTCGACCGGGTTGAGCCGCTGCAGCCGCGACTTGACCTGGGCGACCGCCCGGCCCACCGCGACCTCCTGGATCTTGGCCAGGACGGCGGCGCCGTACCGCTCCTCGACGTTGACGTCGGCCCGCACGGCCTCGACCGCGAACCGGGTGACGAGCGGCTTCAGATCGGCGCCGGGGCCGTCCGGCGTCCCCGCGTCCGCCTGCTCCAGCAGCCGGTCGACCCACTCGCGCCCGCCCGGCCCTCCGGCGACGGTCCCCCCTGCCGCCAGGACGAGCTCGTACAGGGCGACGTGCTCGGGCAGGGTGAACGCCGCCGCGCCGAGCGCGTCGAACTCCGGCCCGAGCAGCGCGGGCCGCTGCACGGCGAGCTTGAGCGCCTCCGCCTCCAGGCGGACGGCCGGGTCCAGAGGCTCCTGTCGCACCGGGGCGGACCGCGCCGGCGCCGCCGCCGTCCGGCCCGTCTGGCGGTGTCCGGGAGCGTGGGCGCCCTCCTGCGCGCGCCCCGCGACCTGCTGTACGCGCTGGATGACGAAGCCCTCGTCCATGAAGCCGAGCCAGCGGTCGAGGTCCACCACGTAGGTCTTGCGCAGCCCCGGGTCCTTGATCGAGGCCACGACGGGCGCGGCGGCGTCCAGCGCGGCCAGACGGCCCTCGTTGGTGTTGAGGTCGTAGCGGGACAAGGTGCTGCGGATCGCGAAGGCGAACAGCGGCTCACGGCTGGCGATCAGGTCGCGCACGGCGGCGTCGCCCTGCTTGACCCGCAGGTCGCACGGGTCGAGGCCGTCGGGCTGCACGGCGACGAAGGTCTGCGTGACGAACTTCTGCTCGTCCTGGAACGCGCGCAGAGCGGCCTTCTGCCCCGCCGAGTCGCCGTCGAAGGTGAAGATCACCTCGCCCCGGAACTCGGCCTGGTCGAGCAGCAGCCGGCGCAGCACCTTGATGTGGTCCTCCCCGAAGGAGGTGCCGCAGGTGGCCACCGCGGTCGGCACTCCGGCCAGATGGCAGGCCATGACGTCGGTGTAGCCCTCGACGATGACGGCCTGGGTCCGCTTGGCGATCTCCCGCTTGGCGAGGTCGACGCCGTACAGCACCGAGCTCTTGTGGTAGATCGGGCTCTCTGGGGTGTTCAGGTATTTGGGGCCGTCGTCGGAGTCGAGCAGCTTGCGCGCGCCGAAGCCGATGACGTCTCCGGTGATGTCGCGGATCGGCCAGATCAGCCGGCCGCGGAACCGGTCGACGGGACCCCGCCTGCCCTCGCGGGCCAGCCCGCCCTTGATCAGCTCCTGGGAGGTGAACCCGCGGGCCATGAGGTGCCGCGACAGCGCCTCCCACTCGTTGGGCGCGTAGCCGACCCCGAAGTGCTCGGCGTCGGCCCGCTCGAAGCCGCGCTCGGACAGGAACCGCCGCCCCGGAGCCGCCTCCGGGGCCGCCAGCCTCTCGGCGTAGAACTCGGCGGCGGCGCGGTGCGCCTCGATCAGACGCAGCCGCTCGCCCTGCTCGCGCCCGGGCACGTAGCCGCCCTGTTCGTAGCGGAGCTGGATCCCGGCGCGCTGGGCGAGCCGCTCGACGGCCTCGCTGAACGTCAGATTCTCGATCTTGCGGACGAACGTGATGACGTCGCCGCCCTCGGCGCAGCCGAAGCAGTAGTAGTAACCCCTGGCCGGGGTGACGTTGAAGGAGGGCGACTTCTCGTCGTGGAACGGGCACAACCCCTTCAGGTTGCCCCCGCCCGCGTTGCGGAGCTGGATGTGCTCGCCGACGACGTCGGCGATCGGCGAGCGCTCCCGCACGAGCGCGATGTCCTCGTCACTGATCCGACCGCTTCGCCCTGCCACGCTGGCGAGTCTAGAGCCTGCCTCCGACAGCCCGGACGCCCCGCCGCCAGGGCGCCGACATGTCACGACTTTCCCGAATCGGTCGTGATGCGGGACTTGGTCCGTTACAAAGGAAAGGTTCGGTAACGTCGACCAGGTGGAGATCATGCGATCGGGGAGACTGGCCGCCCTCGCCGGCGCCGCGTTCCTCGCGGCGTCCTGCGGCGCGCCCGCCGGAGTCGCGGGAGTGAGCACGCTGCCGCCGACGCCGCCGCCGCCGGGGAACGGCATCACGGCCGCGAGCGCCGGCTCCCGGCCCGGCCGTGTCCCGCCTCCGCCCGGGGACACGCCGGTGCGGGTCCCGCCGCCGAAGATGTCCTCCTACACGTACGCCTTCCCCGTGAAGGGGTGCAAGGCCTCGTACGCCCGCAAGCTGCTCGTGCTCCCCAAGACCGTGATCTGGGCGAGAAAGGGCTGCGCGTTCGTGTCGCCGGTCGACGGAGTGGTCCAGGAGGTCAACGTCAACAACCTCTGGTCCCCCTCCACCGACCGCGGCCCCGACCGCGAGGGCCGTTTCGTCACCGTCAAGGGCGAGGACGGCGTGCTGTACCTCGGGGGCCACCTCGACTCGGTGGAGGAGGGTGTCAAGCCGGGCACCAAGGTCAAGGCGGGGCAGGCGCTCGGCCGCGTCGGCAACTCCGGCAACGCCCGCGACACCGCGAGCAACCTCTACTTCGCCATCTCCTGGCCGGTCTCGTCCCAGTACTGGTGGGTGCGCCGGGGCGTGGTGCGGCCGTGGCCCTACCTGGACGCCTGGGACGACGGCAACCCCACCGTCTCCCCGCGCAAAGAAATGATCACCCTGCGCAAGCAGATGGGCGAGACCCCGCCCTGCACCCAGCTGTGCGCGTCCAAGCAGACCACCACCCCCACTCCCGAGCAGACCAAGCCTCCCGTGAAGAAGAAAAAGAAGAAGAAGAGCGGCGCGGACGACGACACCCCCGTGGTCATCCCTCTCTAGCCGGGCGCTCTGCAAGGCCGGCCGGCGCGAACGGCGTCAGCCGGCCTTGAGACGGTGCGGGGCCGCCGACAGGCGGCGGTGCCAGCCCATGGCGGAGGCGTCGGTGAGCGAGGCGATCTGGTCCACCACCGCGCGCAGCCGCCCCGCGTCGTCGGCGGCCTGCTCGAACTGCGGCCGCAGAGCGGGCTCCAGCGTCGCCGGGGCGCCCCGCAGGATGAGCTCGCCCAGCTCCGCGATGATCTCGCGCTGCCGGGACTGGACGGCGTGGTGGGCCTCACGGGACATCACGTAGCAGGCCGTCACACCCTTGAGCAGCGCGCACTCCAGACGGGTGGTCCTCGGCACCACCAGGTCCGCGTCGTACCGCCCCGGAGCGCCCCGGCCGCCGGGCCCGGGGCGGCAGCCGTACGCCTCGCGCGTGGCGTCCTGCGCGGCACGGCACAGCCGTCCGATGAGCGCGCTGGTCAGTCGTTTCAGCGCGGCGAGGTCGGCGAGCCCCGCGTCGAAGGCGGCCGGCCACAGCGGCTCGGAGAGCAGCCGGGCGAAGGTCTCCGACAACTCCTCCAGGCCGGCGTCGGGCGCGTACCACTCCCTCGTCACGCGGCACACCTCCAGCCGCTCCTCCGGGTCGCGCAGGGCCGCCATCGTGACGTGGCCGCAGGTCAGCCCGTCCTCCAGGTCGTGCACCGAGTAGGCCACATCGTCGGCCCAGTCCATGACCTGCGCCTCGAAGCCGACCGCGTAGTCGGGCGCGCCCTCCCGCACCCACCGGAACACCGCGAGATCGTCGGGGTAGACGCAGTACGGCTGGCCCTCACGGGCGAGCGGGACGCCGGGGACGCGGCAGGAGGAACCGGCCCAGGGATACTTGCAGACCGAGTCGAGCGTCGCCCTGGTGAGGTTGAGCCCGGCGCTGCGGCCGTCCTCGGTGATGACCTTGGCCTCCAGCCGGGTCAGCAGGCGCAGGTTCTGCGCGTTGCCCTGGAATCCGCCGCACGGCGCGGCCAGGTCGTTCAGCGCGACCTCCCCATTGTGGCCGAACGGAGGGTGGCCGAGGTCGTGGGCGAGGCAGGCGGTCTCCACCAGGTCGGGGTCGCAGCCGAGGACCTTGCCCATCTCCCTGCCGATCTGCGCGCACTCCAGGGAGTGGGTCAGCCGCGTACGGGGGCTGTGCAGGCCGGTGCAGTCGGCGGGGGCCACCACCTGCGTCTTGGCGGCGAGCCTGCGCAGCGAGGCGCTGTGGAGCACGCGTGCCCGGTCGCGCTCGAACGCGCTCCGCTCCGGGTTGCCCGGCGGCTCCGGCACCCACCGCGCCTGGTCGTGCTCGTCGTAGCGGGCCATGCGTCCTCCCTCCTTGCGCAAACGCCCCGTGACAGCGGGGACTGGAGCGTACCCACGAAGGTCCGGTTTCACGACAGATGCGGTAGAGCGATGGGAGATTGCCGTGCCGGCGTGATCCCCGCGGCCGAGCGGCGGCGGGTCCGCCGGCTCATCGCGCGTCGGATTCCGCGCAGGTCAGCGCGGCGCGGCCGGCCTCCAACCGGGCCACCGGGATCCGGAAGGGCGAGCAGGAGACGTAGTCGAGGCCGATCTCCTGGCAGAAGTGCACCGAGTCGGGGTCCCCGCCGTGCTCACCGCAGATGCCGAGCTTGAGATCGGGCCGGGTCCGCCTGCCCTCCTCGACCGCGATCCGCATCAGCCGGCCGACGCCCTCGCGGTCGACGGACTCGAACGGCGAGACCCCGAAGACGCCGAGGTCGAGGTAGGTGCCGAAGAACGCGCTCTCCACGTCGTCACGGGAGAAGCCCCAGGTCATCTGCGTGAGGTCGTTGGTGCCGAACGAGAAGAACTCGGCGGCCTCGGCGATCTGCCCGGCCGTCAGCGCCGCCCTGGGCACCTCGATCATCGTGCCGATCGCCGCCTCCACGCCCGCCTCGGCGAGGATCCGCTCCGCCTCCTCCCGGACGATCTCCAGCTCCTGCACCGCGCCGACCAGCGGAATCATGATCTCGGCCCGGGCGCCGCCGGCCCGCCGGGCCGCCGTGGCGATGGCCCGCACCTGCATGGCGAACAGGCCGGGGATCGCCAGGCCGAGCCGTACGCCGCGCAGGCCCAGCATCGGGTTCTCCTCGTGCAGCCGCTTGACCGCGTCGAGAAGCCGGCGGTCGCGGTCGCCCGCCCGATCTCCCGCCAGGGCGACCTTGACGGCGAGCTCGGTGAGGTCGGGCAGGAACTCGTGCAGCGGCGGGTCGATCAGCCGGATCGTCACCGGCAGCCCGCGCATGGCCGTGAAGATGCCGGTGAAGTCGCCGGTCTGCAGCGGTTCGAGCGCGTCGAGCGCCGCCTGCCGCTCCTCCGGCGTCGTGGCCAGGATCAGGTCCTCCACGAGCCGCCGCCGCTCCCCCAGGAACATGTGCTCCGTACGGCACAGCCCGATGCCCTCGGCGCCGTAGCGGCGGGCGCGGGCGGCGTCCTCGGGAGTGTCGGCGTTGGCCCGCACGGCGAGCCGGCGGACGGAGTCGGCATGGGTCATGATCCGGTCGACGGCCCGGACGAGTTCGTCCTCGGCGGGCCCGCCCTCGAAATACTCGGCGACCGGCGAGGCGGTGACGGGAACCTCACCGAGGTACACGGCGCCGGAGCCGCCGTCGATCGAGATCACGTCGCCCTCGTTCACGACGACCCCGCCGGGCGCGGTGAAGCGGCCGGCGTGCGTGTCGACGTCCAGCTCCTCGGCCCCGCACACGCAGGTCTTGCCCATGCCGCGGGCCACCACGGCGGCGTGCGAGGTCTTGCCTCCCCTGGAGGTGAGCACGCCGTGGGCCGCGATCATTCCGGCCAGGTCGTCGGGGTTGGTCTCCCTCCGCACGAGGATGACCGCCTCGCCCCGCCCGGCCAGCTCGACCGCCCGCTCGGAGCTGAAGACGGCCCTGCCCGCCGCGGCGCCCGGCGAGGCGTTCATGCCGGTGGTCAGCTTGCGGTTGCCGTTCGTGGCGGAGAACCGGGGGAACATGAGGTGGGCGAGCTGGTCGCCGGTGACCCGGGTGACCGCCTCGTCCATGTCGATCAGGCCCTCGTCCACCAGCTGCGTGGCGATGCAGAAGGCGGCCTCGGCCGTTCGCTTGCCGACCCGGGTCTGCAACATCCACAGCGTGCCGCGCTCGATCGTGAACTCGATGTCGCACAGGTCGCGGTAGTGCCGCTCCAGCGTCCCCATGATGCCGATGAGCTCGCGGTAGGCCTGCGGATTGATGGTCTCCAGCTCCTGCAGGGGGACGGTGTTGCGAATGCCGGCGACGACGTCCTCGCCCTGGGCGTTGCGCAGGTAGTCGCCGTAGACGCCCTGGCGTCCCGAGCCGGGATCACGGGTGAAGGCGACACCCGTGCCGGAGTCGGGGCCCATGTTGCCGAACACCATCGCGACGACGTTGACGGCGGTGCCGAGGCCGGCGGGGATGCGCTCCTGACGGCGGTAGAGGATCGCGCGCGGGGCGTTCCAGGAGTCGAAGACCGCCCTGACGGCGAGGTCCATCTGCTCCCGGGGGTCGGAAGGGAAGTCCCGGCCCGTCCGGGCGCGGACGACGCCCTTGAAGGTCTCGACCAGCCGCTGGAGGTCGGCGGCGTCGAGCTCGGTGTCGTCCCGCTCGCCCTTGAGGTCGTCCATCGCGTCCTCGAACAGCTCGCCGTCGATGCCCAGGACGGTCCTGCCGAACATCTGGATCAGCCGGCGGTAGGAGTCCCACGCGAAGCGGTCGTTGCCCGACTGCTTGGCCAGCCCGAGGACCGAGTCGTCGTTCAGGCCGATGTTGAGGACCGTCTCCATCATTCCGGGCATCGAGAACTTGGCCCCCGACCTGACGCTGACCAGCAGCGGGTCGTCCGCCTGCCCGAGGCGCTTGCCCATCCGCATCTCCAGGGCGGCGAGACGCTCGCCGATCTCCCCCTCCAGCCCGTCGGGCATGCGGCCGTCACCGAGGTAGCGGCGGCACGCCTCGGTGGTGATCGTGAAGCCGGGAGGCACGGGGAGGCCGAGGTTGGTCATTTCCGCCAGATTGGCGCCCTTGCCACCGAGTAGGTCTTTGAGGTCCTTGTTGCCCTCGGTGAAGTCGTAAACGTACTTCGGCATGCGACGCTCCTTCGCCGGCTTCGATGAAACCGCAGACGCGGTCCGCAACCGGACTGTACCGAGGAAAAGCAGCACCAAACATCACCCTTCGCCACATAAGACGTTCAGGCAGGTGAGAGGTATTGCAGAGGTCTAATCCAATCAAAGATGCGACATTTGTTCGGGCTCCCGAACTGGTGTAAACCAATTCGCCACCGAGGACGGCGCGAGAACCTCGTGCCGCACGAGAGGAAATGGTTCAGACCATTGCCCGGTAAGACGCGGTTCCGGTGAGTCGGCGGCACACACACGACGGCGTGCGATATAAACGAGACACCCTCCGAATACCGTCGAATGCGGAGGGTCATCAGTGTCGCGAGCGGTGTCGCCGGGGGTATCGACGCCAGTGGTATCGGCGCGGGCATCGGCGCGAGTGACGGCGCCGCGAAGGTTCTGGCCGGCGCTGGCGGCCGCGGTCGCCGGGTTCGGCGCGATGGCGGCGACCGCCGGCTGCGGGGGCGCGAAGGTCACCCCGGACGACTACGCGTCGGGCATGCCCTCCCTGTCCTGGAAGGCGTGCGGGGAGACCGCCTCCTCCTCCGGCTTCGAGTGCGCCACTCTCCAGGTGCCCCTCGACTACGCCAAGCCGGAGAGCAGGAAGATCGGCATCGCCCTGGTCCGGCTGCCGGCCACCGACAAGAACCGGCGGATCGGCTCACTGGTCTTCAACTTCGGCGGTCCCGGCGGCTCCGGCGTCACGACGCTCATCAACGCGGCCCACGCGTTCTCCACCCTGAACACCCGCTACGACCTCGTCAGCTTCGACCCGCGCGGCGTGGAACGCAGCAGCGGCATCCGCTGCCTCAGCGGCCCGCAGATGGACCAGTACATGAGCAGGGAGCCCAGCGAGAGCGCCGGGGCCGAGACCAAGCTCATCACCGAATTCGCGCAGGGGTGCGAGCGCAAGGCCGGCTGGATCCTGCCGTACGTCGGCACGGTCAACGCGGCGCGCGACATGGAGGCGCTGCGATCGGCCCTCGGCGACCCTCGCCTCAACTTCTTCGGTTTCTCCTACGGCACCCACCTCGGGGCGGTGTACGCCACGCAGTACCCGAAGAAGGTGGGGCGGATGGTGCTCGACTCCGCGGTCGACCCCTCCGTCACCATGCTCGACATGGCCAAGACACAGGCCCTCGGCTTCCAGAAGGCGTACGAGGACTACCTGGCCGACTGCACCAAGACGCGGACGAGCTGCCCGCTCGGGGCCGACACCGCCGCCGCCAACGCCACCGTGCTGCGGCTCCTCGACACCCTGGCGCGCACCCCGGGGAAGGTCGGCTCGCGCACGGTCACCGAGGACGTGGCCAGGGCGGCGATCACCCAGGCGCTCTACAGCAAGCTCACCTGGCCGCTGCTCACCGAGGCGCTGGACGAGGCCAGGAAGGGCAAATTCGACGGCCTGCTCGCGCTGGCCGACCAGTACGCCGGGCGGCAGCCGGACGGCACCTACTCGACCCTGCAGTTCTCACTGCCGTCGGTGCTGTGTGTCGACAGCACCGACCGGCCGTCGGTCGCCCAGGCGGAGGAACTGGCCCGGCGGCTGAAGAAGCGGAGCCCGATCTTCGCGCCGACCGCGATCAGCGCGGGCTCGTGCAGCGTGTGGCCGGTGCGCGGGGACGACGCCGCCAGGCACGTCGACGCCACCGGGTCCGATCCCATTCTGGTGGTCGGCGTGACGAACGACCCGGCCACGCCGTACCAGTGGGCGCCGCGGCTGGCCGAGCAGTTGCGCACCGGCGTGCTGCTGACGCTGAACGGCGAGGGCCACGGCGCGTACGGCCAGAGCCAGTGCATCGACGACAAGGTCAACGCGTTCCTGCTGGAGGGGAAGGTCCCGGCCGACGGGACGCGCTGCGGCTGACGCCTATGGCGCTGTCTGCTCGTACGGCGAAGGCCCCGCCCGGACGTTTCCGGGGCGGGGCCTTCGCTCGTGGGGATCAGTCGTTGAGGTGCTGGCGCAGGTACGACTCGACCTGGTCGAGCGCGACCCGCTGCTGGGCCATGGAGTCCCGCTCGCGGATCGTCACGGCCTGGTCCTCCAGGGTGTCGAAGTCCACCGTGATCGCGAACGGCGTGCCGATCTCGTCCTGGCGGCGGTAGCGGCGGCCGATGGCGCCCGCGTCGTCGAAGTCCACGTTCCACCGGCGGCGCAGCCGGGCCGCGAGGTCACGGGCCTTCGGCGACAGGTCGGCGTTGCGCGACAGCGGCAGCACCGCGACCTTGACCGGGGCCAGGCGGTGGTCGAGCCGCA
This sequence comes from Microbispora sp. NPDC088329, assembly GCF_040685655.1. Lineage (NCBI taxonomy): Bacteria > Bacillati > Actinomycetota > Actinomycetes > Streptosporangiales > Streptosporangiaceae > Microbispora > Microbispora sp. NPDC088329. The sequence goes on along the minus strand of NZ_JBFBIP010000038.1, from coordinate 17,270 downwards.
TCACGGTCCGCTCCTCCATCACGCCCTTGGCGTTGGGCGCCTGGTCGACGGTGTAGGCGTCGAGGAGGAAGGTCAGCGTCGCGCGGTCCACACCGGCCGCCGGCTCGATGACGTACGGCACGTAGCGCTCGCCCGTCTCCTGCTCGAAGAACGACAGGTCGGTCCCGGACGCCTTGCCGTGCGCGGTGAGGTCGAAGTCGGTGCGGTTGGCGATGCCCTCCAGCTCGCCCCACTCACCGCCGGTGAAGTTGAAGCGGTACTCGATGTCCACGGTCCGCTTCGAGTAGTGGGACAGCTTCTCCTTCGGGTGCTCGTAGAGCCGGAGGTTGTCCTTGTTGATGCCGAGGTCGACGTACCAGCGCAGGCGCTCGTCGATCCAGTACTGGTGCCACTCCTCGTCCGTGCCCGGCTTGACGAAGAACTCCATCTCCATCTGCTCGAACTCCCGGGTGCGGAAGATGAAGTTGCCCGGGGTGATCTCGTTGCGGAACGACTTGCCGACCTGCCCGATGCCGAACGGGAGCTTCTTGCGGGCCGACTGCTGGACGTTCAGGTAGTTGATGAAGATGCCCTGGGCGGTCTCCGGCCGCAGGTACGCCAGGCCCGACTCGTCCTCCACCGGGCCGAGGAACGTCTTCAACAGGCCGCTGAACTGCTTGGGCTGGGTGAAGGCGCCCTTGTTGCCGCAGTTCGGGCAGGTGATGTCGGCCAGGCCGCCCGCCGGCTCGCCGCCGTGCTTGGCCTCGTACGCCTCGACGAGATGGTCGGCGCGGTAGCGCTTGTGGCACGACTGGCACTCGGTGAGCGGGTCGGTGAAGGTGTCCACATGGCCGCTGGCCTGCCAGACCTCGCGGGCGAGGATGACGCAGGAGTCGAGGCCGACGACGTCGTCGCGGCCCTGCACCATGGCCTTCCACCACTCGCGCTTCACGTTGTTCTTGAGCTCGACACCGAGGGGGCCGTAGTCCCAGGACGCCCGCAGGCCTCCGTAGATCTCGCTCGACGGGAAGACCAGCCCGCGGCGTTTGGCGAGGCTGACGATCGTTTCCATGACGTCGGTGCGACGTGCCATCAGTGGAACTCCATCCGGCTGGGTGTCGGCGTTGAGATCGGGGACAGCGGGTGCGCTGCCGACTGAGGCGGGCGGGCCGGCGGGCCGCCTGCCGGCGGCGGGACGTCCGGCCACCTGCCCGGATCTGTGCTCAAGCTTAGGGGAATCCGGCGCCCCCGCGCTCAAGCCTTGCCCGCGGTGCCCGCACTCGCCCCCTCGCCCGGCAGCGTGTATACGCCCTCGAAGGCGCCGGGCTCGTTGATCATAAGGGTCATCAGCGGATACATCACCATCCGCGCCGCGGACAGGGCGCGCCGGTAGTAGCCCGCGCCCTCCCACTCGCTGACCACCGCCCACAGGGCCGGCTCGTCCACGGACCTGCCGATCTGCCCCCGCAGGTATCCCGGCTGCGCGGCCAGCAGGTCGAGGATGGCGCGCGCCTGGGCGGCGAACTCGTCGGCGCGGGCGCCCGGCACCGAGTAACGGATCACGGCGAGCATGCCGCCCAGCATGCCACCCCTCCCGTACGGCCCACCGGGGAGGGGCGACGCGGACGGAAGAGGGCGGCGGGCAAGACGACGGGGCGAGGATCGCGGAATTCAGCACTAGGCTCAAACGCGTGGGAAGCGAAACCGAACCGCCGCGCCGACAGGTGCCGGCCCATCCTCTGGCGAGGAAGCCTCCCGCCCGCGGGAGCGCGGCGTCCCCACGGGTGCGGCGGCCGCTGCCGCCTGGCGAGCAGTTCTTCACGCCCGGCGCCACCGGGCTGCGCGCGGCGGTCGAGCGTAAGAGCGCCGCACCGCTGGTCTTCCTGTTCCAGCAGCCCCGCTGGCTGGTCCCGCTGGTCCTGGTGGCCCTGCTGATCGCCGGACTGGTCGTGCCGGACTGGCGGGGCGGGCTGGCCGTGCTGCCGGTGCTCGCGTTCATCGCCTGGCTGGCCTACATGTCGTGGCCGTCGCTGCGCCCGGTGGGCCGGTTGCTGCGTGTGGCGGTCGGCACGTTCCTGGTCCTCCTCGCCGCCACCCGTTTCGGGCTGATCTGACGCGAACCGGCCTAGTCTGATAGGTCGTAGCCGTACACAGGAGTCCTGATGACGAAGAGCCGCGACGCCGTTCACGAGGTCCTCCGCCAGAGCCGGGGGTTTCGCAGCGCGCAGGACGTGTTCGCCGAGATGCGCGCGGTCGGCTCGAAGATCGGCCTGACGACCGTGTACCGGGCGCTCCAGTCGCTCTCCGACGCCGGCCGGGTCGACGTGCTGCGCACCGACGAGGGCGAGTCGGTCTACCGGGCCTGCCAGACCGACACGCATCACCACCACCTCGTGTGCCGGGTGTGCGGGCGCACGGTGGAGGTGGCCGGACCGGACGTGGAGCGCTGGGCCGAGGTCGTCGGGGCCGAGCACGGCTTCATCGACGTCACCCACACCGTGGAGGTCTTCGGCACCTGTTCCTCGTGCGCGGAGGCGGCGGGAAAGGGCTGACCCCGCCCCGCGCGGGCCGCCCGAGAGGTACGCTGCCTGCGCCGCGACAAGCCCGCCGCGACAAAAGGAGATGGCGTGCCGTTCAGCCATGACACGGTGTACTCGCTGGCGACGGTGGTGGACCTCATCAACACCGGCGCCGGGGACCACGACGGGCTGGCCGAGGTCGGCGATCTGGAGGAGTTCGTCCGCAGGCGGGAGGTCAGCGGAGTGGAGGCGCTGACCGGGCGGGACCTCGCCGAGGTCCGGGCCCTGCGTGAGGAGTTCCACGCCGTGTTCACCGCACCGGACCAGCCGACGGCGGTCGGCCTGCTCAACACGCTGCTGGAGCGCACCCGCATCACGCCGCACCTCGCCGAGCACGACGGCCATCCCCTCCACGTCCACTACTTCGCGCCGGGCTCGTCGGTCGCCGAGCACCTGGCCGCCGACTGCGGCGTCGCGCTCGCCCACGTGCTCGTGGACAACGAGCGGGATCGCCTGCGCACGTGCGCGGCGCCCGACTGCTCCCACGTCTTCGTGGACGAGTCGAGGAACCGCTCGCGGGTCTACTGCGACAGCCGCACCTGCGGGAACCGCATGCACGTCGCCGCGTACCGGGCCCGCCGCCGCGACGCCTCCTGACAGGGCGGGCCCCCGGCGCGGCCGGGCCGGCTACCGCGCCGTGCCGGAGTTCTGCACCAGGCCGGAGTCACGGGCCGCCTCGTTCGGGACGGCCCCGCCGTATCTGCGGTCGCGCTTGGCGTAGATCTCGCACGCCTGCCACAGATCCCGCCGGTCGAAGTCGGGCCACAGCCGGTTGAGGAAGACCATCTCGGCGTACGCGGACTGCCAGAGCAGGAAGTTGGAGGTGCGCTGCTCGCCGGACGAGCGCAGGAACAGGTCCACGTCCGGGATCTCCGGCTCGTCGAGGTAGCGGGCGAAGATCTTCTCCGAGACCTTGTCGGGCTTGACCCGCCCGGCGGCGATGTCGCGGGCCAGCCTCACCGCCGCGTCCACGATCTCGGCCCGGCCGCCGTAGTTCACACAGAACTGCAGGGTCAGCGTGCTGTTGCCGACCGTCATCCGCTCGGCGTCCTCGAGCTCCTTGATCACGCTCTTCCACAGCCGCCCGGGACGCCCGGCCCAGCGGACCCGTACGCCCAGCGCGTTGAGCTGGTCGCGCCGCCGCCGGATGACGTCGCGGTTGAACCCCATGAGGAAGCGCACCTCGTCCGGCGACCGCTTCCAGTTCTCGGTCGAGAAGGCGTACGCCGACAGATAGGGGATACCGAGCTCGATCGCGCCCTCGATGACGTCGAACAGCGACGCCTCGCCCATCTTGTGCCCCTCGGTCCTGGGCAGCCCGCGCGTCTTGGCCCAGCGTCCGTTGCCGTCCATGACGATCGCCACATGTCGCGGCAGCAGGTCGCGCGGGATGGCGGGCGGGGTCGCCCCTGACGGGTGCGGAGAGGGAGGACGGACCATGTTCCGAGGGTATTGGGTCCTGGCCGGTCCTCAGGCGCGCGAGATGTGCGGATCCGGTGCGGATTCGGCGGGGAACGCCCCCCCGGATCCGGGCCACTCGCGTTCCACATGACGCAGTGAGCGGATGCCGTGCTCCAGGTGCCACTGGAGGTACGCGGCGACCAGGCCGCTGCATTCGGCACGGTGCCGGGACTCCGAGGCGTCGGCGGCCGCCCAGTCGCCGCGCAGCAGGGCGATCATCAGCGCGATCGTCTCCGCGGCGGGCACCGCCGCGCCGGCCGGGCGGCAGGCGCCGCACACCACGCCGCCCGCGACGATCGCGAAGGCGCGCACGGCCTCCGCGCCGCACCGGGCGCACTCCGACAGCGCGGGAGCGTAGCCCGCCACGGCCAGGGAGCGCAGGAAGAACGCGTCGAGCACCAGCCGGGCCTCGTGGCCGCCCTCGGCGAGCGTGCGCAGGCCGCCGACCAGCAGCAGGAACTGGCGCAGCGCCGGCTCCTTCTCCCCCGCCGTCAGCCGGTCGGCCGTCTCCAGCATCGCGGAGCCCGCGGTGTACCGCGCGTAGTCGGCCACGATCGCCTCACCGTACGGGTGCAGGGTCTCGACCTGGGTGATCACGTCGAGGGACCTGCCGCCGTGGAGCTGCAGGTCGACGTGGGAGAACGGCTCGAGGCGCGCGCCGAACCGCGACATGGTCCTGCGCACGCCCTTGGCCACGCCGCGGACCTTGCCGGTGCGCCGGGTGAGGATGGTGATGATGCGGTCGGCCTCGCCCAGCTTCTGGGTGCGCAGCACGACGCCCTCGTCCCGGTAGAGGCTCACCCCGCCATCGTAGGGGCGTGTGCGGCCGGCCGCCCCGCCTGAGCGGGCATTCACCCAGCTATCGAAGGGCAAGAATGGTGAAAATTCGGTAATGATCCGGCGACGATGCCCGGCGACGAACCCGTCTCAAGCTGTACATCAAGGGCACGTGCGGTAAACCTGGGGTGCATCGGCTCATACGAAAGGTCACTAAGCTTTGGCATCCGGCGGATCTCCCCGCGCCGGTCAAGCCTGAGGGCCTGATCTCCCCCCGTTGCGTGAAAGGTTGCCATGACCCGCGTGGTCCTGCTGGGCGCCCCGCCCGGCCCGATCAGTCCCCCGCCGCTCGGCGGTCAGCCCGCCCTGCCCGCGGCCATCACGCTGCAATCGCTGCCCGGGGCCCCCTCCGCGTATGACAGGCTGCTCGCGCAGGCCGCCGCGCTGGACCCCGAGCCGACGACGATCGCCCGGCCGGGGGACGCCGCCGGCTACCGCAGGCCGTACGGCCGGGTCGTGGAGAGCCCGGACGTCGCGGGCGACCTGCGCGCGCTCGCCGACGCGGTCGAGGGCGCCGAGGACAACCTGCTGATCCTGCCGGCCGACTCGCTGATCCACGACGAGCTGATCTACCAGATCACCAAGGCCAAGCGCGGCGCGATCGCGCTGGTCGCCCGGAGGCAGCGCGAGGAGGGCGACGAGCAGGACGAGAACGCGGCCGAGGCCGAACTCGTGCCCATCGAGGAGGCGGAGCCCGAGATCGGCCAGGAGGTCGTCGAGGGGCTGCCCCTGCGCACCCGCATCGGCCGCAGCCGGATCATCTCGGTCGGCACCGCCTACCACGCGGTGACCCGGCCGAACGCGGTGCTGCTCGGACCGCTTCACCTTCACCAGCGGCACCTCCAGACCCTCGCCGAGGTCGCCCGCGAGCTGGCGGACATGGCCCATCTGTTCGGCCCCGAGGACGACGTGACCGAGCTTCTCGTGCTCGGTCTGGTCCGCCGCGGCGTGTCGGTGGGCCGGCGGGGCCGCCGCGACCTGTTCTTCCGCCGCGTCCGCAGTCAGGCCGAGGCCGACGAGGCGCTGGCGGAGATGTCCGGCTACGACGAGGACCGGGCCCGGCTGAACAACGCCGTGAAGGGCGCCGACGGCTTCTTCACCACGTTCTTCGTCAGCACCTACTCGCGTTTCATCGCCCGCTGGGCGGCCCGCCGGGGGCTCACCCCCAACCAGGTGACGCTGATCTCGATCGCCCTCGGCCTGCTGTCGGCCGGCGCGTTCGCCACCGGCACCCGCTGGGGCGCGGTGGCCGGTGGGGTGCTCATCTACTTCGCGTTCGTCTTCGACTGCGTGGACGGCCAGGTCGCCCGATACGCGCGCAAGTTCGGTGTGCTCGGCGCCTGGCTGGACGCGACGTTCGACCGGTTCAAGGAGTACGCCGTCTTCGTCGGCCTCGCGGTCGGCGCGACGGTGTCCGGGCAGTTCGGCGACGGCGAGGGCGTGTGGACGCTGGCGCTGGTCGCGCTGGCCCTCCAGTCGGTCAAGCACCTGCTCGACTTCTCGTTCGGCGCGGCCAACCGGCGCAAGGCGCCCGTGCCGCTGCCCACGCTGGATCTGACGGTCGCCGACGACCGCCCGCTGCGGGAGGCGCTGGAGCAGCGCAGGGCGAGCCGGAGCACCGGCGTGCGCGGCCTGCTGAAGCTCTGGACCAAGGCCGGCAAGTTCCGTCCGGTCCACTGGGCCCGCAAGATGATCGTGTTCCCCATCGGCGAGCGTTTCGCCGCGATCGCGATCACCGCCGCGTTCTTCAACCCCCGGGTCACGTTCCTCACGCTGATCGTCTGGGGCGGCGTCGCGGCCACCTACACCCTCACCGGACGTCTCCTGAGGTCGCTCGCATGATCACTCAGCCGCAGGCCACCACGCCGCTCCCGGACCCGGACGAGGAGCGCCGCCGCATCCAGACCGCGCGCCTGCTCGCCTACCGCGACGACGGCCCGCTCGCCACCGCGCTGAAGGGCTCCCTGGGCCGGCTGCTGCCGCCCGTGCCCGCGACCGTGGTGGCGCTGCTCGCGATCGTGGCGCTGGCCGTCGCCGGAGTGCTCACCGACGGCCCGATCCTGCTCGTGCCCGTCGCCGTGCTGCTCGTGCTGGTCCTGCCCACCGCGGGCCGCGACCACCTGGGCCGCTTCGACTGGCTCACACCCCCGCTGCTGCGGGCGGCCGAGTTCGCGACGATCATCCTGCTCGGACTGGCCGCGGGCACGCCCAAGTGGCTGCTGTTCGTGCTCCTCTACGTGATCGGCTACCACACGTACGACACCGTCTACCGCACCCGGCAGGGCATCTGGCCCCCCGCCTGGCTGTACCAGGCGGGGCTGGGCTGGGAGGTGCGCCTGCTGATCCTGGGCGTGGCCGCCGCCGCCGGATGGCTGACTCCCGTGGCGGTCGTCCTCACGGCCTACCTGCTCGTGCTGTTCGCGATCGAGAGCATCACGAGCTGGGTCAGGCTGGACAAGGCCTCCGCGCAGGCGCAGGCCGATCAGGACCTGGAGCAGTCGCCCGAGGAGGCCGCCGAGCAGGTCACCGGCGAGGCCGAGCAGGGCTGACCGAGCAGGGCTTGGCGGGCCGGCCCGGGCGTCGCGGCTCGGGCCGGCCTCACCAGGCGGACTGGTCAACAGGCGGACTGGTCAGGCGGCGGGCGAGGCGTCGAACAGCGCCCAGACCACCTTGCCCCCGCCACGTGTGAGGATCCATCCCCAGGCTGCGGTCAGCGCCTCGACCAGGTGCAGCCCCCGGCCCGACTCCGACAGGTCGCTCCAGGGCGAGATCGCGGGCACCCGGGCGCTGGCGTCGCTCACGCCGCAGCCGATATGAAACCGGTGTCTCACCAGCCTCAGGCGGATCGGCGGCCCGTCCGCGGCCTCGCCGGGAGCATGCCGCAACGCGTTCGTCACCAGCTCCGACACCACGATCTGCGCGTCCGGCACGAGACCGGGCAGGTCCCAGCCGCGCAGCGTCCTGGCGGTGAAGTCACGGGCCGCCGCGGCTGACGTGGTGCGCCCGTGAAAGGTGCACATCGCCGACGGGGGCAGGGACAATCCGGCGACCTCGTCCCGCTCGAACATCGAGGTCAACCACGGAGGCGCCGTCGCGGCTCCCGGGCCTGCCAGGTCTGCAGTCATCGCCGATCCCTCAGGTCTCACCCATTACATGATGTGAATTTCCCTGCCGTCGTGTATCTTGCCCTGTGCCTTGCGGATGCAAGCACGCTTGCACGTGCAAATGTCGTGCGCCCCCGACTTTCCGTCGAGTTCCCTGCAAAGAAGGCCTCAGCGGGGTCCGGTAGGATGATCAACCCGATTGGTTCACTAGGGATTCTTCCGGACATGCCCATGGAGACCACGTGAAGGCACAGGCGGACGGCCCCGCCCCCGTACCGGTCGGAATCGCCCGCGGCGGCCCGACGGCGCTGCGGCTCCTGCTGGGAGCCCAGCTCAGGCGGCTGCGCCGGGAGAGCGGCATCACCCCCGAGAAAGCGGCCCGCACCATCCGCGCCTCACACGCCAAGATCAGCAGGCTTGAGCTCGGCCGGGTCGGCTTCAAGGAGCGGGACGTCTCCGACCTGCTCACCCTCTACGGCATCACCGATCCCGACGACCGGGCCGTGCTGCTCGACCTGGCGCGGCAGGCGAACGTCCCCGGCTGGTGGCACAAGTACAGCGACGTGTTGCCGGGCTGGTTCGAGTTCTACGTCGGGCTGGAGGAGGCGGCGTCCGTCATCCGCTGCTACGAGCTGCAGCACGTCCCCGGGCTGCTGCAGACGCCCGAGTACGCGCGGGCCCTCGTCCTGCGCGGCACCATGGGACGGTACGCCGACGACGTCGACCGGCGCGTGGACCTGCGGATGCGCAGGCAGGAACGGCTGACCGGACCCGAGGCGGCGACCTTGTGGGCCGTGATGGACGAGGGGGCGCTGCGCCGCCCGATCGGCGGCCGCACGGTGATGCGGGCCCAGCTGGAGCACCTCATCGAGGTGACCAGACAGCCGAACATCACGCTGCAGATCGTGCCGTTCGACCACGCCGGGCACGCGGCGTGCGGGGGGCCTTTCACCATTCTGCGCTTCGACGCGCCCGAGCTGCCCGACGTCGTCTACCTGGAGCAGCTCACCAGCGCCCTCTATCTGGACAAGGCCGAGGACACCGAGGCGTACACGCAGGTGATGAACGCGTTGTGCGTGGACGCCCGGCCGGCCACGCACACCGGCGCGTTCCTGGAGGAACTGCTCGCCGACCTCGGGTGAATCACCCTCTGGAGAAGAACGCCTGACAGGTCTCGGCGAAGGCCACCGCACGGGCCGTGGGCCGCACACCGCGCACCGAGGCGAGCACGACGTCGAGCGTGGGCACGTCGTCGCTGATCGGGACGCACGCCACCCGGCCGCCGTCGTAGGTCTGGTCGCTTTCGGCCCGCTGGTTGAGTATCGAGTAGCCGTGCCCGCCCGCCACCAGTGAGCGCGCCGTCTCATAGCTCGACGTACGGAACCGCACGCGCGGTTCGGTGGGATAGATCGTCCGGAAGTAGTCGCGGCTGCGCGGCAGGTCCAGCAGGATCATCGGCTCGGCGGCCAGGTCCGCCAGCGACACCGCCTCCGCCCGGGCCAGCGGGTGCTCCGGCGGCAGCAGCGCGTACGGCCTGGCCCGGGTGAGCGGGCGGATGTCGAGGTCGAGGGCGAGGTCGATGGCGTAGACGAGGGCGACCTCGCACCGCCCGTCGAGCAGGGCCGACTCCATGCCGGAGATCTCGCCCTCCGCGACGCTGACCCGCACCCCGGGATACCGCTCGGCGAACTCACGCAGCAACCGGGACAGGTAGAACGGCGCGAGCGTCGTCAGGCAGCCGACGGCGAGCTCACCGGTGAGCGACCCCGCCAGGCCGCGCGCCGACTGGGCGAGCGCGGCGGCGTGGGACAGGAACTCCCGGGCCTCGACGAGGAAACGCTCACCGGCGCGGGTCAGCGACAGGCCGCGGGCATGGTGGCGGATCAGGAGCTGGACTCCCAGCTCCCGCTCCACCTGCGCGATGGCGGCCGAGATCGCCGACTGCGCCACCATGAGTTCTCTGCTGGCCGCGGTCATGCTGCCGAGCTCGGCCGCGGTTACGAAGTAACGCAGCTGGACGAGGGTGAAGTTGACGTCCGCCACGCCACCCATTGTGACCGTCTCCGTGCCCGTCGGCGCCCGCAAACCGGTATGAAGTTCGAATGCCTTTCCCTGGCCCTGATCAGGCGTTTTCCCTTTGGAAACGACGGGTGCCCAGGGTAACGCCCACGACGGCGAAGGCCAGGGACACGACCACCCCCCACAGAACGGCGGCCGACGCGTAGGAACCGGCGAACAGCGCCCGCATCCCCTCGACCGCGTAGCGGAACGGCGTGAGCCGCGACACCGCGTCCAGCCAGGCCGGGGCGAGCGACATCGGCAGCAGCGCGCCCGACAGCAGCATCAGCGGGATCACCACGCTGGACATCACGGGCGCGAACAGTTCCTGCCGTATCGTGAGCGCCGCCACGTACGACAGCGACGCCATGCCGACCGACAGCACGGTGATCAGCAGCAGCGCTCCCAGCACCCCGGCGAGCGGCGCCCGCAGCCCCAGCGCCCAGGCCGCCACGATGATCGCCACAGCCTGGATCAACATCACCGCGCTGTCCCTGAGCACCCGGCCGAGCAGGAGCGTCACCCGGCTCACCGGCGTGACCCGCATCCGTTCGAGCACGCCGAACCGCTGGTCGAAGACGATGCCGAAGCCCGCCATTCCCGGGCTCGTCAGCCCGAGCTGCACCAGCAGGCCGGGCACGAGGACGCCCCACGAGCCCACGCCGCTGCGCTCGAACAGCGGGCCGAACAGTACGAGGTAGAGGAACGGCTGCAGAGCGCTGAAGACCAGGCTGAACTTGTTGCCGAAGGACGCGCGCAGGTAGTGCCCGGTCAGGGCGGCGAGAGCGGTCACGCGGCGGCCCCCTCGCGCAGCTCGCGGCCGGTGACGGCGAGGAAGACGTCGTCGAGCGTGCGCGCGCCGTGCTCGGACTTCAGCTCGCCCGGGGTGCCCTCGGCGACGATCCGGCCGTGGTCGATGATCAGGAGGCGGTCGCAGAGCGCGTCGGCCTCCTCCAGGTAGTGGGTCGTGAGGAAGACGGTCAGGCCGTCCCGCTCGCGCAGCCGCCGCACGTGGTCCCACAGATTGGCCCGGCTCTGCGGGTCGAGCCCGGTCGTGGGCTCGTCGAGGAAGAGCAACTCGGGCCCGTGGAGCAGGCCCATCGCGATGTCCAGCCGGCGCTTCTGGCCGCCCGACAACGTGACCGTCGTACGCTCCTCGACTCCGGGCAGGTCCAGCTCGGCGAGCAGGGCGGTCACCCGCTCGCGGGCCTCCTCCCTGTTCAGGCCGTACAGGCGGGCCTGGAGCACGAGCTCCTCCCCCACCGGGGAGAACGGCGCGAACGCGCCGCCCTGGGCGACGTACCCGATGCGGCGGCGTACGCCGGCGGGGTCGGCGAACAGGTCCGCGCCCGCGACCGTGGCGGTGCCGGACGTCGGCCGCAGCAGCGTGGTCAGCATGCGCAGCGTGGTGGTCTTGCCCGCGCCGTTCGGTCCGAGGAAGCCGACGATCTCCCCCGCGGAGACGTCGACATCGATCCCCCGGACGGCCTCGGTCGGGCCGAAGGTCTTGGTGAGTCCTCTGGCGTGAATCATGCCGGGTAGAGTAGCACCAAATTTGGAGTCACTTAAAGATTGCGTTCACCCTTACAATCGAGGCATGGAAGAGGGCCTGCGGGAGCGGAAGAAGCGGGAGACCCGGCAGCGCATCGCGGACATCGCGATGGGGCTGTTCCTGCAACGGGGCTTCGACAACGTCACGGTGGCCGAGGTGGCCAGGTCCGCCGACGTGTCGGTCAACACCGTCTTCAACTACTTCCGAACAAAAGAGGACATGTTCCTCGACCGCAGCGAGGAGACCGAGGATTTGCTGGCCCGGGCCGTGCGCGAGCGCCGCGCGGGCGAGACGGCGGTCGAGGCGGTGCGGCGCGATTTCTTCGAGGCACTCGACGCCGGCGACTGGCGTTACGGGATGAGCGAGGGTGCCGACCTGTTCGCGCAGCGGGTCAAGGAGAGCCCGGCACTGCAGTCACGGGTGCGCATGCTCGACGTGCACCGGGAGGAGCGGCTGGCCCGCACGCTCGCCGATGCGACCGACGCCGATCCCGACGACCTCACCCCCTGGCTCGTGTCGGCGCAGATCTGCGCCGTCGTCCGCGCGCTGACCCGCCATTTCGCGATGCGGCAGATGGCCGGCGAGGACGCGGCGCTGATCAGGGCGGACATCAGGGAGCACGCCGAGCGCGCCTTCGACCTGCTGGAGCACGGGATCGGCGCCTACTGCGTCCGGTGAGACACCTCGCCGCCCGTCTCGCCTCCCGCCAGCTGCCAAGCCCGGAATGCGCAGAATTTGTGATGCTCTCGGGGAGAACGACGCATCCATCCGGCTCCGCACTCGCGACGAGCGGCACTCGTCAACTGCCCGGCGCCCCGCCTCCCGCCAGCCGGCGAGCGCTCCACACCAGCGCCTCGGTCACGCGGGCCTGCGACAGGCCCAGGGTGTGCCGCTGGAACTGGTAGACCTCGGGCGCGAGCGGCGCCAGCACGGCGTCCGTCATCGCGTCGGGGTCCGGCACCCCCGCCTCGGTCAGCAGCATCCGCACGTGCGCCCGCCAGAAGCGGTAGGCGCCGGTGGCGAACCGCGCGCTCCCGGTCTCGGCCCCCAGGACGAGGTGCAGGTGACGTTCCAGCAGATCGGTCATGGCGACGTGGAAGGCGGCGAGCCGGTCGGCGGGTGAGGCCCCCGGGCCGAGCGGCGGCGGGCCGCTCAGGATGTGCTCCTGCACCTGCCGCTCGTGCTCGTCCAGCAGGGCCGTCGCGATCGACGCGGGGTCCGGATAGCGCCGGTAGAGCGTGGCCCGGCCCACCCCCGCCGCCTTGGCGATCTCGTCCATCGTGACGTGCCTGGCGTCTCTCGTCGCGAAGAGCTCTTCCGCCGCTTTCAGCACCCGCATGCGGTTGCGCGCGGCGTCCGCCCGTTCCCGCACCGGCGCCGGCCGGCCCGGTTCGAGGTCCAGCACGGGCAGTTCCCGGCCGGTGCCGGCCGGCCTGGCCCCCTCCGGCGGAACGCGGCCGTTCGCCCGGTTCCCGCCGGGATCCGTCAACCCGTTGCCCATGAGGACATGGTAGCCCCTCACACAGCCATGTGGACACGGTGTCCGTTTGTCGCTTACGCTCATCCGGACATCACGTCCACTTACGTCGTAGAGGACTGCCATGCATGCCCTGTTCCTCGCCTCGGCGCTGCTGGCCGGCTGCCTGCTGGCCGTACAGGCCTCGGTGAACCTCCAGCTCAACAAGGCCGTCGGCACGCCGTACGGCGCCTCGACCCTGCAATTGAGCGTGGCGACCGCCCTGCTGGCGCTCCTCGCGGTCGCCGCCGGCGCGATCGGCGCGGTCCGCCTCGTGCCGGACGTCCCGGTCTGGCACCTGCTCGGAGGCCTGGCCAGCCCGCTCTACATCACCAGCGGGATCCTGCTCTTCCCCCGCCTCGGCGCTCTGGCGGCGGCCGGGCTGTTCGTGACCGGCCAGATGTTCGCGTCGCTGGGGCTGGACCTGTTCGGCCTGCTCGGCGTCGCGCGCAAGCCGCCGAGCCTCGGCATCGCGCTCGGGGCGCTCGCGGTGCTGGCCGGCATCACGGTGATCATCCGTGGGCAGCGCCCGGCGCGGTCGCCGGCCCCGGCGGTACCGGCGACAGGCGCTCCCTCCCGTGGCGGGACGGCCACCGTCACCGCCCCGGCCGCCGTGGGCGCGGCGAACGGTCTCGGCCAGGGCGGCTGGATCCTGCTGGGCATCGTGGCCGGCGCGGTCCTGCCGGTGCAGGGAGCGGTCAACGCCGCGCTGCGCAAGGACATCCACGAGCCGGTGACCACCGCGATGATCAGCTTCATCGTGGCCACGATCACCATCGCCGTCGTGCTGATCGTCCTGCTGGCGACCCGCCGCACCCCCCGGCCGCAACTCGGCGGGCTGCGCACGATGCCCTGGTGGGGCTGGCTCGGCGGCGCCTGCGCCGCGGCGTACGTCACCGCGACCTTCACGCTCATCCCCACGATCGGCGCCGCCACCACCGTGGCGCTGACCGTGACCGGGCAGCAGGTCGCCTCGGCCGTGATCGACAACCACGGCTTCCTGCGGCTGCCCCGGCGTCCGCTCACCGCGCCGCGCCTGTCCGGGCTCGCGCTGCTCATCGCCGGCTCGGTGCTCGTCCAGCTCACCTGAGCGAACCCACCGCGGAAAGGATCCCTCTCGATGACCTCCTATCTGCGCAGCCCGTACGAGGCGGCGCCCGGCGTCACCACGCTGCCGTCGTCCCTCCCCATCAGCGGCGCCGGCCTGCTGCCGGTGAACGCCTACGTGATCCGTGGTCCTCAGCCGATCCTCGTCGACACCGGCATGGCCATCGACCGCGGCTACTTCGAACAGGCCCTGTGGTCCCTGGTCGACCCGGACGACCTGCGCTGGATCGTGCTCACGCACGACGACAGGGACCACGCGGGCAACCTCAAGGAGATCCTCATGGCGGCGCCGCGGGCCAGGCTCGTCACGAACGGCCTCGCCGTCGCGCGGCTCGGCGAGGAGTGGGACGTGCCCCCGAACCGCGTCCTGCGGGTAAACCCCGGCCGCACGCTCGACCTCGGCGGCAGGATCGTCTCCCTGCTGCGCCCGCCCGCCTACGACTCCCCCTCGACGCTGGCCCTGTACGACCACGCCACCCGCTCGCTGTTCAGCGCGGACAGCTTCGGGGCGATCCTGCCGGGGCCGGCGCAGGACGCCCAGGACGTCCCCGAGAGGGACTACCTCGCCGGGATGGCCCTGTTCACCAGGGCCAACGCCCCCTGGACCGCGCTGGCCGACCCGGCCAAGTTCGACGCGGTGCTGGACGACCTGGTCCGGCTGGCGCCCCGCCACATTCTCAGCTCGCACGGCGCCACCGTCGTGGAGCGCACCGAGACGCTCGTGGAGACCCTGCGTGAGGTGCCCTCCATGACGCCGTGGCTGCCGGATGAGGACGTGCTGGTGGAGGCCGTGCTCGCCGAGCACGAGGGGGCTCCGCTCAGCGCCGGGGCGGCCTGAGCGACACAGGACACGACATAAGGAGAACGCCGATGACGACGATATCGACCCCCGAGCCCGGCACCATCATCATCTTTTCCGACATCTGGTGCTCTTTCGCGCACATCACGGTGCACCGGCTGCACACGACCCGGGAACGGCTCGGCCTGACCGACCGGGTCCGCTTCGACCACCGCGCCTTCCCTCTGGAACTGCTCAACGACGCGCCGAGCCCCCGGCCGGGGACCGACAGCGAGGTGGCCCGGATGGCCTCGCTCGAGCCCGGCGCGGGGTGGCAGCTGTGGCAGGCGAAGGACTGGCTGTACCCGTCCACGACGCTGCCCGCGCTGGAAGCCGTCCAGGCGGCCAAGGAGCAGGGTTTCGCCGCGTCCGAGCAGCTCGACCTGGCGCTGCGCAGGGCCTTCTGGGCGGAGTCGCGGTGCATCAGCCATCGCAAGGTGATCCTGGACGCCGCCGCGTCCACCGGCGTGGTGGACGTGGACGCCTTGGCGGCCGCCCTCGACGACGGCCGGGCACGCAGAACGCTGTCCGAGCAGGCCGCCGTCGCGGCGACCGACCAGGTGAACTGCAGCCCGCACCTGTTCCTGCCGGACGGCACCGATCTCGCCAACCCCGGAATCGAGGTCGGCTGGGCCGGCGCGTACGGCATCGGCTGGCCCGTCGTCTCCTCCGACGACCCGAGCGTGTTCGAGGACGTCCTCAAGCGCGCCGCCACCTGACCGCAGTCACCGCCCGGACGAGCGTGAGCCGGTGTCCGGCCCTCAGGGTCGGTCAACCGCCGCGCTCGTGCGGGCCCGGTCATGCGCTCCTCACCGGCGCCGGCGGGCATGATCCAGATTGCCCGCCACAGACCTCCGAGGGCCCCTCGATTATGCAAAGATCATCGTCCACTCACCCACCGATGATCTGAGAGGCCATCACGTGAATGTCCAATGGCCTTCGACCGATGAGGTGTACGCACACTATCGACGGCTTGTCAGTGAGCCAGAGGTGGATGTGGCGCTGTCCTGGGCGGTCGTGGTTCCCGATGACGCGGGCTCTCTCAGTCTGGATGACGTGGGCGCACGGCTGGGCGGGGGAATCAGTTATGAGCTGCCCCGATCGGCGAATCCTCACATCGTCAACCTTCCCTTGTCCCGCCCGGGCCCGTGCGCGGTCGTGGACCGATCCGGCGCGGCGGTCGTCCTGTACGGGCTCGACCATCTCGGGTATTCAAGCGGAGCGCTCCGGCGGCTGGCGTCCCGCGCCCGGGTCTACAGCGCCTGGTGGAACGTCAACTCCGTGAACCGCCTGTCCCTCGCTGTCGACGGCGAAGTCCTTCTATCGATCGACGGATTGTTCCCGGGACGTCCTGAAGATCACCCGAACTTGGCGTGGTGGCCCGAAGTGACGACGATGAGCGAGTTCTTCCTGGACATCGAGGATGAGGACTGGACCGGAAGGGACGACGACTGGAACTGGAAGGCAGGTTTTCTGACGGCTGTCGAGCTGGCCACAGGGGTGAGGCTGGACCGCCGGTGGCTGGATGCGGAACATCCCTACCTGGCGTTCTCGGGCCCCATCCCGGAGTGAGGTACTGACAGAAGGATCAGCGGACGAGGCGCCGCCGGCCGATGATGGCGGCGGCGAGCGTCATGAAGGCCTGGTGGATGTCGTCGCGGCTCTCCCAGCGGATGCGCGAGCGGCCGAACCGGTGCGGCAACGCGATCGTCTGGTCGATGACCCGCCGGTGTACACCCAGACCGGAGCCGCGCTCGCTACTCCGGCGGGCGATGAGAAACGATCACGAGCACTTCCAGATCATTTCGGTAGTAGTTCTAAGTGGACATCCCTGGCCACGTCATTGTGTTGTGCGGTATTGCCCCTTTTTCCCGGTGGCGACCTGCCGCTCCAACTATTCGCCGCTCATGGTTGCTGTGGGTGATGAGGCGGTGAAAGAATTCATACAGGTATTCGAATCTGTTGAGGGGGTGTGATGGATCTGTTCGGCTCTGATCCTGAGCACTCTCGTCGTTCGAATAGGGCCGACGGCGACTGGTGGGACCGGTTGACCGCCGATTCCCCTTTGTGGTCGTCGGAGGGTTCGCTGGCCCGTGACGAGTGCCCCGTCGGGCATCTCCTTAGCGGCACCCCGCGGAGGCCGGGTCCCGAGGGCGCGCGTGACGGTTCAGCCCGTGCCGGTGCAGGCGTCGGCGGTTCAGTCGAGATCGGTTCGACCGATGCGGTGGAGGATGCGGCC
>NZ_JBFBIP010000037.1:0-38434 GCF_040685655.1 Microbispora sp. NPDC088329 | reverse complement strand
CCTCGCGGGGTTGTACATCTTAACGCCGCGGGTGGGCGTATCCGGCGCAAAAACCCGGGGTTTCGGGGGATCGTGCGGCGGGTCCACGACCCCGGGGGGGGGGGGCGCCCCCCCCCCCCCCCGAGGCCAGAGCCACCCCGGGCACGCGGGGCATCGATCAGGTCGACACCAGGGTCTGCGCGGCGCACCCCGGCGCGGTCCAGGTCCAGCAGCACAGAACCTGTCCTTGAGCGCTGGAGCTCTCCTGTGGAGCCAGTTCCTGAAGAGCGGCGACGTCGGTCGTCATCGATTTCTCACCTCCTTCCACGGGGCCGTGCGGGGTCATCGTGCGGGTGTTTCCAGGGAGAAGTCGTCGGGCATGAACCAGCGCCGGCCGCCGTACCGCAGGCGCAGCAGGAACCCCGCGATTCCGGCGAGGCCCATGTTGTAGCTGCACGACAGCTCGGGGGTGGCCTGCGGCGGAATGAGTTTCCCGCCGTCCCTGCGCACATGGCCGCTGTGGATGCACGCCGCCAGCTCGGCGGCCCAGGTCAGATAGCGGTCGTCACCGAGCACCGCGGCCATGTCGAGCAGCAGTTCGCCGTTGCCCGCGTTGCCGTGACA
Organism: Microbispora sp. NPDC088329; assembly: GCF_040685655.1. Taxonomy (NCBI): domain Bacteria; kingdom Bacillati; phylum Actinomycetota; class Actinomycetes; order Streptosporangiales; family Streptosporangiaceae; genus Microbispora; species Microbispora sp. NPDC088329. Next base: position 37,831 of record NZ_JBFBIP010000037.1, on the reverse strand, counting down.
GTGGATGTGGCTGAGGGCCCAGCGCTCGTTGCGCACCGCGCTCGCGGCCATCTCGGCCATCTCGCGGAAACCGGGCTCGCCGGTCGCCCGCCACAGCCGGATGAGGAAGGCTCCGATGCCGCCGGCGCCGTTGCACCACCAGGCCGTGTCCGGCTCCGCGCCCCGGGTGGGGTTCGCCCCCTCGGGCCCCACCGGCCATCTGGCGATGTCGCCGAGCCGCTCCGCCTTCGACTGCAGCGTCCTGCCGCAGGTCACGGCCAGCTCGATGTAGCGGGGCTCGTCCAGGGCATGTCCCGCGGAAAGCAGGAAGGTGGCGATCCCGGCGGTTCCGTGTGCGAAGCCGTAGTGGACGAGGCCCCCGAGCTTCGACTCGAGGCCCTCGGGAATCGGCCAGACCACCTCGTCTCCGCGGTGCTCGCACTCGTCCGCGAGCCGGTCGGCGCAGAACCGCGCCCGTACGCGGAACTCCGGATCGCCCGTGGCACGCCAGAGAGCGAGTTGCGCGACACCGGCGCCGGCGGTGCCGTGCGTGTAATCGGGCACGGGCCACCGCAGGGGAATCCTCTTGGCGTAAGCGAGGGCGGACTCGGCGAGACCTTCGTCGCCGAGGGTACGGGCGGTCTCGTACAGGGCCCAGGCGGCGCCTGAGCGCCCGAAGAACAGCCCGGGGAGAACCCGTGGCTCCCTCCGCAACTCCTCGTTCAGCCGGGCGGCGGCGACGGCCAGGGCGTCCCGGCACCGTTCGTCGTCGAGGACCAGGATCGCCCGGTTCAACACGGGCAGGATGCCTCCGGCGCCCGTGTGGACGCTGCAGGGATCTCCCATGCGGTTCTCGTGTATCACGGGAGGCCACAGGTGCCGGCCCTCCGGGTCCATCTGCCGCACGATGTGATGCAGCAGGTCGCGCAGGAGCAGGTCCTGCTCGCCGGGGGTGAGGACCGCGATCACATCGAACGCGGCCGGCCCCGGGGGGTCGCTCCGCAGGAAGGCGCGGGCGCGGGTGAGGTCCCACCGCTCGTCGGGGTCCGTGGCCGTCAGCCCGAGGATCAGCGGTGCGAGCCGCCGCAGGGCGTCGTTGCCGTGAGCGGCGGTGCGCACCAGCAACTCCATGCGCTCGCCCGCCGTGCGAACCGGCTCGTCCTCGGACGGGAACACCGGGTCGACACCGCTGCAGAGATACAGCAGGCAGGCGCCCAGGCTGTAGAGGTCGGCGGTCTGCGCGCACGCCGGGTGCGGCGCGCGGTCGCCGGACTGCTCCGGCGCGGTGTAGCCGGGCGTCATGACGGGGACGACGGGCTCGCCCGGCCGCGCCGCGAACTCCAGGTCGACGAGGCGGGGCATCCCGTCGGGGGTCACGACCACGTTGCCCGGGCTGAGGTCCCGCAGCACCAGCCCTGCGCCGTGAACGAGCGCCACCATGTCGACGAGCCGTCCGGCGAGATCGAGCACCTCGGGCGACGGCGGGCGGCGGGAGCTTTCGTCGCGTGACCGGTCCGCCACCCATTTCTTCAGGGAAGACCCCGGAATCTCCTCCTCCGCCAGGAAGAGGTGGTCCTGATAGTCGAGCAGGGCGACCGTGCGCGGGGTGATGCCCAGGGGCTCCAGCAGGTCCAGCATCTCGGCCTCGCGGCGCAGCAGGGTGCGCGCGGGCGCGATGTGCGGCCTCGCCTCCTTGAGGATCACCCTGGCCCCGTCACGCCGCCGGTCGGCGGCGCGGTACACCCCGCCGCGGCTCGAATGACGAACGGCCTCGTCCACCTCGAAACGGCCGGCGATCAGAACGGGTCCGCCGCGCTGCTCGTCCGGCTTCGCCGCCGGGGTCGCCGGCAGCGGCGGCGGAACCCAGGCCGGGGCGGTGTAGTAGGCCTCGCGCCTGTCCTCCACCCACGAGCCGTCCGGGGCCACGAGCATCGGGACGTAGGAGCCGTCCATGTCGAGCACGGTCAGTCCGTCCGTGAACCCGCCATAGCGGTAATGAACCAGGCTCCCCGGGCGATATGCCAGGTCCGAAAAGATCGCCGGTCCGGCCAGTCCTTCGGTGGCCTGGTGCAACTCCTCGGCCAGTACGCGGAAATGCTCGTCGTCGTCCGGATAGACGGTGATGAATTTGCCGCTCGACGCTCGCGGATGGCGCATGGAGGTCAGTTCGGCGACCTGGGCGAGCCCCTTGGCGAACTTGAAGCAGGCCCGCCGCTCGAGCAGCACTTTCGCCGCTCTTTCCAGCACCGGCGGCGCCGATTCGCAGGTGGCGGAGACGTGCAGCTTCCAGCCCTGCGGCCGCCGGCCGTATCCGGGAGGTTCCACGTAGCACCAGAACGGCTCGGTCCGGACCACCCAGTTGTCCGGGCGGGCGATCTCCTCCAGCGCGGACTGGAGTACCTTCCCGAGTTCGTCCGTCCCGGCACCATCAGTCACGCGATCCCCCTTTGTCGCAGATATCAGAATTAAGGGATATCTGCTGATTTGTCTAGGGTCTCGTTACAACCGTGTATCACTGTCTGTGTCCCCTCTCGTCGGCGGGCGGCGATGAACTGGGGCCTTTTCCTGCACCGTTCACCCCACTGATGTACGGATTTGGCGGACAAATCCTTCGGCGTTCCCGGAAAATGTGGAGCGCCGTGGCCGTACCGGTCGCGGCTGCCGCGGACCACGACGGCGCAGTGGGGTGAGGGCCACTGCGGGAAGGGTGTCGCCGCCGGCCCGGAACCGGTGCGGGACGCCCGTGAGCGCGAAGTGTGTGGCGGTCGTGCTGACTTGGCGGAAATCGAGGAAGACCCCCGCGCCCGTACGGGAGCGCGGGGAGGAGATCGACAGGCGGGAGGCGGAGGACTTCATCCGGCTCCACCACGCGGAGAACCCGGTGGCCGGCCCGGTGGAGCAGCGGCTCCGGGAGGTCGTCGCGGAGATCGACCAGACAGGGACGTACACGCACACCACCGGCGAGCTGACCTTCGGCGCGCGGGTGGCGTGGCGCAACAGCAACAGGTGCATCGGACGCCTCTACTGGCGGTCGCTGCAGGTCCGTGACCGGCGGCACGTGGACACCGCGGACGGCGTGGCCGAGGAGTGCGTCGAGCACCTCAGGGCGGCCACGGGGAGGGGCAGGATCCGGCCCACCATCACGGTGCTCGCCCCCGACCGGCCGGGGGAGCGGGCGCCGCGGATCCTCAACGACCAGCTGATCCGCTACGCCGGATACGTACGCGAGGACGGATCGGTCCTCGGCGACCCGGCGAACGCGTCGATCACCGAGCGGGCCCTGCGGATGGGCTGGCGCGGGGACGGCACGCGGTTCGACGTGCTGCCGCTGATCGTGGAGGCCAAGGGTGCCCTGGTCCTGCGGGAGGTGCCGCGCGAGGCGGTCCTGGAGGTGCCGCTCCGGCACCCGGCCCTCCCGTGGTTCGCCGATCTGGGGCTCAAGTGGCACGCCGTGCCGGCGATCTCGAACATGTCGCTGGAGATCGGCGGCGTCAGCTACCCGTGCGCGCCGTTCAACGGCTGGTACATGGGCACCGAGATCGGCGCGCGCAACCTCGCCGACCGGGACCGCTACGACCAGCTGGCGGTGGTCGCCGAGCGGCTCGGCCTCGACACCTCCCACGACCGGACGCTCTGGCGTGACCAGGCGCTGGTGGAGCTCAACGTCGCCGTGCTGCACTCCTTCGCGGAGGACGGCGTCACGATCACCGACCATCACACCGAGGCCCGGCGCTTCCTGACCCACCTGGAGCGGGAGGAGCGCAGCGGGCGCGTCTGCCCGGCGGACTGGTCCTGGATCGTGCCGCCACTGTCCGGCGCCGCGACGCCGGTCTTCCACCGCTACTACGAGGACGTACGGCTCACGCCGGCCTACGTCCACCGGCCGCCGGTGGTGTAGAACCGTGTAGAACATAGTTCGGGTGAAGGAGGGGCGTGGCGATGGTGGTGCTGTCCGAGGACGACGGCGGTGTGCGAATCCTGACGTTCAACCGGCCGGAACGGCTGAACGCCTGGACCGCCGAGATGGGGCGGCGCTACTTCGACCTGCTGGAGGAGGCCGACCGCGACCCGTCCGTACGGGCGATCGTGGTGACCGGCGCGGGGAAGGGTTTCTGCGCCGGTGCCGACTTCGCCGACCTGACGGCCCTGCAGGCGGGCACGTACGCCGACGAGCAGGACTCCCGGCCCACCACCTTCCCGAGCACGCTGCGGACGCCGGTCGTCGCGGCGGTCAACGGCGCGTGCGCCGGTCTGGGAATGGTCCACGCGCTCGTGTGCGACGTGGTCGTCACCGCCGACGACGCCAAATGGACGACCGCGTTCTCCCGGCGCGGGCTCATCGCCGAGTGGGGCCTGGGCTGGATCCTGCCCAGGCTGGCGGGGCAGGCGCGGGCGATGGACCTGCTGCTGTCCGGCCGGGTCTTCACCGGCGCGCAGGCGTGCGCCATGGGCCTCGCCGTACGGGCGGTGCCGGGGGAGCGGCTGCTCGCCGAAGCCGTCGCGTACGCGAAGGAGCTGGCCACGCAGTGCTCGCCCGCCTCGATGGCCGTGATCAAGCGGCAGCTGTGGGGCGGCTGGCAGGAGGGGCTCGACGAGGCCAGGGACGAGGCCGTGCGGCTGATGATGGAGTCGTTCCGGCGGCCGGACTTCGCCGAGGGAGTGGCGAGCTTCCTCGAACGCCGGCCGCCGGACTTCCCGCCCCTGACGTAGGGCTCAGCGGACATCTAGTGGACGCGGTGGGCGCCGGCGGCCGGAGTGGCCGGCAGGAACGTCGGCGCGGTCCAGCCGCGCTCGGCGTAGGCCTGCTCGACCGTGGTTCGCACCCGATCGACCCGGTCGTCGGCGACGAGCGCGATGGCCGAGCCGCCGAAGCCGCCGCCGGTCATCCGCGCCCCGCGCGCGCCGCCCCGCACCGCGGCCTCGACCGCCACGTCCAGTTCGGGGCAGGAGACCTGGTACTGGTCGCGCAGGGACAGGTGTGAGGCGTTCAGCAGGGCGCCGATCTCCTGTACGGCTCCCGCCCGCAGCAGCCCGATGACGGCCTCCACCCGGTGGTTCTCGGTGACGACGTGCTGGGTGCGGGCCCGCTCGTCGCCGCTGAGCCTCGACAGGGCCGCGGCGAGGTCGGTGACGTCCCGCAGCGAGGGGACGCCGAGGTGCTCGGCCGCGTTCTCGCAGTCCCGGCGCCGCTTGGCGTACTGCCCGTCGGCCAGCTCGTGGTGGACGCCGGTGTTGATGATGAGGATCCGCAGGCCGTACGCCGGCAGGTCGAACGGGACGGCCCGGCCGGCCAGCGAGCGGCAGTCGAGGAACAGCGCGTGCCCCTCCTTGCTCAGCGCGGAGGCCGCCTGGTCCATGATTCCGCACGGCATGCCGACGAACTCGTTCTCGGCCTTCTGACACAGCCTGGCCAGCTCCATCGGCTCGAGGCCGAGGCCGCACAGGTCGTTCAGGGCGAGCCCGACGGAGACCTCCAGCGCGGCGCTGGACGACAGTCCCGCGCCCTTGGGCACGTCGCCGTCGATCACGATGTCGGCTCCGCGCACGGGAAGCCCGGCGGCGCGCATCACCGCGACGACCCCGACGGGATAGCGGGCCCAGCCCTCGGCCCGGTCGAGGTCCTCCAGCACCTGCTCCTCGCCGGGGGCCTGAAGGGAGGCGATGCGGACCGTGAGGTCGTCGCGGGGGCTGACGGCCGCGGTGACGCCCCACGGCACCGCGAACGGCAGCACGAAGCCGTCGTTGTAGTCGGTGTGCTCGCCGATCAGGTTGACCCTGCCGGGCGCGTGCCAGACCCCGGCGGGCTCGCCGCCGTACGCCTGCCGGAAAGCATCAACAACGCGCATAGTCGCACACTCCTCAACATCGCAGCCTCCCCGTAGGGTAGCGGCCCGCGCGGGTGCGGACGTGCCAGGGCCCGGCTCGGAAATCCGGGCCGGGCCCTGATCCGCACGGCGATCCTCACATCGCGGGCACGGTCGCCCGCTCGTTGGGGACGCAGTGCGTCATCTTCAGGCCCGAGACGTCGCGCGGGCCGTTCTTGCCGAGGTTGGCCAGGCGCTCCCTGTCCTCGTCGGTCAGGTCCTGGCTCGCCAGCGGCTCCAGGTGCTTGACGTCGTCCGGCGTGATGCCGAGCCCCTCGCCGACCCGCAGCCCGAGGTCGTCCTCGACCAGCAGGAAGTGCCAGACCATGCGCTCCTGGATCGGCCGGTCGCACTGCGACAGCATGGTGACGAAGTTCTCCACGAGGTCGTCGCGTTCCCACTGCTCCATGAGCAGGTAGCGCTGGCCCGCCTGCTTGTAGTCGTTGGTCCGCGGGATGCGCTTGCGGGTGAGCCTGCCGACGATCTCCGGGCCCTGCTCGTCGTGCGTCGGGAACCGCCCCTCGCGCAGCCCGCCGCCGATCGAGGGCTCGTAGTTGACGTGCGGGTTCTCGCCGCCCTGGTCCTGCTGGTAGGTCATGAGGCCGTCGCGCTGGTTGGTCCGCACGTCGGCGTTCCTGGCCTGGTTGACCGGCAGTTGCAGGTAGTTCGGCCCGACGCGGTAGCGCTGGGTGTCGCTGTAGGAGAACGTGCGTCCCACCAGCATCTTGTCGTCGGAGAAGTCCAGCCCGTCGACGAGGACGCCGGTGCCGAAGCCGATCTGCTCGTTCTCGGCGAAGACGTTGTCCACCGTCCGGTCCAGGACCATCCGGCCGACCGGCTTGGCCGGGAAGTCGTTCTCCGGCCAGACCTTGGTGTCGTCGAGCGGGTCGAAGTCCAGTTCGGGGTGCTCGTCGTCGCTCATCATCTGGACGAGCAGCTCCCACTCCGGGTAGTCGCCGCGCTCGATGGCGTCGTGCAGGTCCTTCGTGGCGTGGCCCAGCTCGTGGGCCTGGATGCGGGCGGCGTCGTCGGCCGTCATGCTCCTGACCCCCTGCTTGGGCATCCAGTGATACTTCACGAGCACGGTCTCACCCTGCTCGTTGACCCACTTGTAGGTGTTCACCCCGAAGCCCTGCATGTGCCGGTAGTCCGCCGGGATGCCGCGCGGGCTGAACAAGTTGACGATCATGTGCATCGTCTCGGGGCTCTGCGACATGAAGTCGAAGATCCGGTTCGGCTCCTGCCGGAAGGTGACCGGGTCCGGCTTGAGCGCGTGGATCACGTCGGGGAACTTGATGGCGTCGCGGATGAAGAACACCGCGAGGTCGTTTCCGACGAGGTCCCAGTTGCCGTCCTCGGTGTAGAACTTCACGGCGAACCCGCGTGGGTCGCGGGCGCACTCGGACGAGTCGCGCCCCCCGATCACCGTCGAGAACCGCACCGCCACGTCGGTGCGCTTGCCGGCTTCCTGGAACAGCTTCGCCCTCGTGAACCGGGCGATCGGCTCGTCGCCCCACATGCCGTACGCCTCGAAGAAGCCGTACGACGTCGTGCCGCGCGCGTGCACCACCCGTTCCGGGATGCGCTCCCGGTCGAAGTGACTCATCTTCTCCAGGAACTGGTAGTTCTCGAGAGTGGCCGGGCCGCGCGCGCCGACCGTCCGCTGGTTCTGGTTGTCGTAGACCGGGTGCCCTTGACGGTTGGTCAGCACCGGACGCTCGTCTCCGGCCTCCGGTCCCTTGCTCGACACGTCCGTCATGGGACGGCTCCTCTCGCTATTTGATCTCATTTGAGCTGTTTGTTCTCTTCTAGACCCCCCTTTCCGCTTTTTGTCGGGGTATTCGTCCCGGCGCCCTCAGGAGAGGAGATCCTGGAACGTCCGGAGCACGCGGGGAAGGGATCGCAGGGCGCCGTGCACGTGGTCCACCGCCCCGACGTCCACCAGGCGTACCTCGGCCCCGCGCACCGCCGGAACCATGGTGGGGAACGCCCTACCTCACCCTGTGGAGTCGCTCTTCCGCGGCTCGCCGCGGTAGGTGCCGAACGACCAGAGGTTGTCCTCCCGGTCCCGGACGACGAACTCGCGGGAGCCGTAGTCGGTGTCGTACGGCTCCTTGACGACCCGCGCCCCCGCGGCGGTCGCCCGGGCGAACAACGCGTCCGGGTCGTCGGTGACCGCGTACGCGCCGAACGAGCCGGGGGTGAGGCTCCACTTGTCGTCCGGGGTGTCCCTCGCGCTGCCCAGCATGATCCCGCCGCCGTTCGGCCAGGAGAGCTGGGCGTGGTCGACGCGGTCGCCCTCGCCGTACACCGCGGTCTCCTCGAAGCCGAACGCCTCGACGAGGAAGGCGATCAGGGCGCGCGCGTCCCTGGCCCGCAGCGTGGGCCATACCTGAGGTGCTGGTGTGGTGTCGTTCATGCCACCGAGTCTGGCGAGCCGTCCGCCGCCCCGGCTTGGACGTTTCGGAACAGCTCGCTGCCGTGGCGGCCCTCCTCGGCCAGCCAGCGGCTGGGCGAGCACCCGGCGAGGGCGCCGAACTCGCGGGCGAGGTGCGCCTGGTCGCAGAACCCGCACTCGGCCGCCGCGTCGGCCAGCGTGAGCCGTCGGCCGGACGCCGCCGCCCTCTGGAGCAGGCGCCGGACCCGGTCGAACCGCACGACCCGCGCCGCCTCCTTGGGGGACAGGCCGATCTCCTCCCGGAACCGGCCGTTGAGGTGCCTGGAGCTCCAGCCCACGTCGCGGGCGAGACCGGACACGGTGACCTGTCCGCCCGCGGCCAGCATCCGCCCCCACGCCCGCGCCACCTCGGACGGGTACGCCCGCGCCGGGCGGGCGTGCCGGGACAGGACCGCGTCGAGGACGGCGAAGCGCTCGTCCCAGCCGGGCGCCTCCAGCAGGCGCTCGCGCAGTTCGCCGGCCAGCCGGCCGAGCACGTCGGAGCCGTCCAGGTCGAGCCCGGACAGCTCTCCGGCGGGCAGCCCGAGCAGGGCTCGCGCGCCGCGCGGCGTCAGCGCGAGCTGCACGCCCGACTGCCGCCCGTCGTGCGTGATCAGCGCCGGGCTGGTGTGCAGCCCGCCGACGAGCGTGTCGTACGACCCGGGTGGCGTGCGCGGGTCGGGGTGTGCCGCGATGACGAGCGGTTCGTCCAGCGTGAAGATCATCGTCAGATAGGGCGACGGCAGGCCGCGATGCGAGGCCGGGGGGACTCCGGCCTCGTGGTAGGCGCTGTACCACGCGACCAGCGGACGCAGCGCCGGAGCGGGCTGCCGATGGAAGAACGTCGTCTCCTCGTGTCCCTTGTCGATTTCGGCGCCGGTTTGCGCCGTCCGCCGATCCCGAGCCGCCATCTGCTCCTCCTACCCGCGCTCCCCAGTCTCCATCAGGAGAGCGCGGCGGCCGCCGTCGCGGGCGACGACGGGAGACCGTCGGCCCGATCTTCGTGATGGACCAGCCGGCGTCCAGTGCCCGTACCCGTGACGCCCCCGCCGCGGTTCATGAGCCGGCGGGCTGGTCGAGGTCGGACAGGTCGAGCACGAAGCGGTAGCGGACGTCGCCGCGGCCGAGGCGGTCGAGTGCCTCCTGAACGCGCGCCGAGGGCAGCACCTCGACGTCGGCCGTGATGGCGTGGCCGGCGCAAAAGTCCAGCAGTTCGGCGGTGTGGCGGCGGCCGCCGGTGCCCGAGGAGGTCAGCTTCTTGCGGCCCTGAACCAGGTCGAGGATCCGCACCGCCTGCTCCAGGGGGTAGCCGAGCAGGGCGAGGGTGCCGTCCAGGGCCGCCATGCGCAGCAGCGGGGACAGGTCGTGCGCGGCGGGGATGGTGTCCAGGATCAGGTCGAACCTGCCGCGCGCCCGCCGGGTCTGCTGATCGTCGCCGGTCGTCAGGGTGTCGACCGCTCCGAGCTTGTGGGCGTCGTCGGCTTTGGCGGGTGTGCGGCTGAGGACGGTGACCTCGGCGCCCAGCCCGGCGGCCAGCTTCACCCCCAGGTGCCCCAGCCCGCCGAGGCCGGCCACGGCGACCCGGCTCCCGGGCCCGATCCCGGCCGCGCGCAGGGGCTCCCAGACGGTGATCCCGGCGCACATCAGCGGGGCGGCGGCGGCCTGGTCGAGCCCGTCCGGCAGGTGGTAGGCGAACTGGTCGCGCACCACGTACTCGCGGCTGTAGCCGCCCTGGGTCCTGGTGCCGTCGACGCGGTCGGTCCCGCCGTAGGTGGTGACGGGGCCCTCGTAGCAGAAGTTCTCCTGTCCGATCCGGCACATCTCGCAGATCCCGCAGGAGTCGACGACGGTCCCGACCGCGACCCTGTCGCCCACCGAGAACGCGGTCACCGCGACGCCGACGGCGGTGACCGTGCCGGTGAACTCGTGGCCGGGGACCAGAGCGTTCTCGCCGAGAAGGCCGCCGATCCGGTGCAGGTCGCTGTGGCACACGCCGCAGTAGTCGACGCGGACCGCGAGGTCGTCGTCGCGCAGGTCGCGGCGCTCGATGCGGACGCGCCGCAGCGCGGTGGTGCCCTCAGTGCTCATCCAGCCGGTGGTGGTACGCACGAGTCCTCCAAACAGACTATTCGGTCTGTTTTCAGCGTAGGTCAGGCTCGACCACGAAGCAAACCGACTAGTCTGTCTGTTAGGCTGAGGTCATGCCCGAGCTGCCGACCACACCGAAGGGTGCCGCGACCAGGCGCCGGATTCTGGACGCTGCCGCCGAGGAGTTCGCGCAGCGGGGCATCGCCGGCGCCAGGATCGACCGCATCACCGCCACCGCGCGCACCAACAAAGCCCAGGTGTACGGCTACTTCGGCAGTAAGGACGGCTTGTTCGACGCGGTGATCGCCGACCACGCCGACCGGCTCATGAGCGCCGTCGCCTTCGACGCCGAGGACCTGCCCGGCTGGGCGGTGGGGATGTACGACGAGAACCTGCGCCATCCCGAACTGGTCCGCCTCATGGCCTGGCTGCGGCTGGAACGACGTCCGGCAGGACGCCTCGCCGACGCGACCGACGACGAACCGAAATTCGCCGCCATCGCCGCCGCCCAGGCCGCCGGGCGGCTCCGCCAGGGCGACCCCCTCGATCTGATCGCCCTGGTCATCGCCATGGCCTGTGCCTGGTCCCCGGCCAGCGGCTTCTACGCCGCCACCGCGGACGAGCCCGCCACCGACCACGACCGCCGCCGGGCCCTCCTGCGCGAGTGTGTCGCCCGCGCCGTCGCCCCTTGACCGGACACCCGCCCACCGTCCGGGACGGGCGGGCCGGTGTTCATCCGACGGTGGTTCGCCGAACGCTCGGGGGCGCGAGCCAGGGATGCCTTCGTGTCCAGTTCGGGCGTTCAGTTCGGCGCGGGAGTGCGGGAGTGCGGGAGTGCGGAGGACGCGCCCGGTGACGTGCCCGGCCGGCGGCCGGCACCCTCGGCACCGGCCACGCGGCCCCGGCGGCTCCGGCCTACTCGGCCTACTCGGCCTACTCGGCGTCCTCGGCGTCGAGGTCGCGGGACAGCAGGTCGGCGAGGGCGGCGAGGGCCTCCTCCGCTCCCGGTCCTTCGGCCTCCAGGGTCACCTCGGTACCGTGCCCGGCTCCGAGGGTGAGCACGCCCAGCATGCTGTTCGCGAGGACGGCCTTCCCGCCGCCCACGCGGATGCGCACGGGCGCCGGCTGTCGCGCGGCCGCCTCCACGAAGATCTTCGCGGGGCGGGCGTGCAGGCCGGAGCGCGAGGCGACCACCACTGTCCTTTCCGGCATCGCGTTCCTCTCAGGGCTGGATCACAGGGCTGGATCAAGGGCTCGGCTTCGGGGCCGATGGCAGAGCCGATCGCACGGGCCGAGGTCAGGGCTCGATGGTGACCTTGATGGCGGCGCCGCGGGCGACGACGTCGATGGCGTCCATGACCTCGTCGAGGCCGAGGCGATGGGTGATCAGGTCGGTGACCGGCACCGCTCCTTCGGCGATGAGCCGCAGGGCGCGGGCGTTGTGGGCCGGGCTCGACCCGTTGGCGCCGACGATGGTGAGCTCCCGGTAGTGCACCAGATTGGAGTCGCAGGCGATGATCGGGTCGTCCTTCGGCAGCCCGCCGAAGAAGCTGATCCGGCCCTGCCGTGCGGCCATCTGCAACGCCTGCTGCTGGGCCGCCCCGGAGGCCGCCGCCGTGATCACCACATCGGCGCCCCGGCCGCCGGTCAGCTTGAGCACCTCGTCCACGAGGTCGGTCTCGCCCGAGCAGATCGCCGCGTCGGGCCGTACGAGGTCGGCGGCCAGGGCGAGGCGCTCGGCGTTGAGGTCGGCGAGGAAGACCCGGGCCGCGCCGCGCGAGCGGGCCAGCCGCACGTGCAGGCAGCCGATCGGGCCCGAGCCGACGACGACCACGTCGTCGCCCTCGCCGACGCGGGCCAGCTCCTGCCCGTTGAGCACGCAGGCGAGCGGCTCGGCGAGGGACGCCTCGGCGAACCCGACCCCGTCGGGAATCCGGTTGAGCCCGTCCACGGCGAGCACCTTGGCCGGCACGACCATGTGCTGCGCGAAGCCGCCGTCGTAGTGGTAGCCCATCGACTCCTGGTCGGGGCAGACCGTGAGGTGACCCCGGCGGCACTCCTCGCACTCGCCGCACGGAATCGCGGCGATCACCTGCACGCGGTCGCCCGGACTCCAACCGGTGACGCCCTCGCCGACCTCCACGATCTCCCCGGCGATCTCGTGGCCCATCACCCTGGGCGGCCTGATGTGGTGGTGCCCGAACCGGTAGATCTTCACGTCCGTGCCGCACGTCGAGCAGTTGCGCACACGGATCTTCACCTCGCCGGGGCGGGCGACGGGCTCGGGCACCTCCTCCAGGCGGATGTCCCCGGGAGCGTGGAAACGGGCGACTTTCACTCGGAGTCTTCCTCTCCGTCCGGTTGCAGCAGGTGGATGACCTCGTCGACGTCGGCGGCGGCACGCAGGGCCGCGGCGCGGTCCGGGTCGAGCAGGATCTGGGCGAGTCGCGACAGCAGCCGCATGTGGCCGTCGCCGCGCGCCGCGATGCCGACGCACACCGTCACGCGCTCACCGTGCCAGTCGACGCCCTCGGGGAAGCGCAGCACGCAGATCGCGTCGTGGCGGACCGCCTCCTTCGACGTCAGCGTGCCGTGCGGGATGGCGACGCCCTCTCCGACGTACGTGGAGATCGACCGTTCGCGTTCGAGCATGGCCTCGGCGTAGGTCCCGTCCACCGCGCCGATCTCCTGAAGGACCGCTCCGCACTGCCGGATGGCGTCCTCGACGTCCGCGGCGGTCGCGGTGGTCCGTACGGCGCGGGGATCGAGGGGGAGCGGGGCCGTGCCGGCCCGGTCAGCCATCGATCGTGCCTCCGTTCTTGATGGCGGCGACGACCCGCGCCACGGCGGGGTCGCCGATGAAGACCTGGAACGGCACGAGCACGACGCCGGGGGCGCTCGCCCTGGCGCGGTCGGCCAGCCCGGTGTGGCAGACGATCACGTCGGCGTCGCCGGGGATCGAGTTGACCGGGGTGTGCTCCACGGTGACCGCGGTGCCCTTGAGCTGCTTACGCAGCGTGCTCGCGAGCATGACGCTGCTGCCCATGCCCGCGTCGCAGGCCACGATGAGTTTGCGGACGTCCTTGCCCTCGATGCCGGACATGGATCACGCCTCCTTGGTGGCGGGCACGCTCTCGGCCGCCGTCTCGCCGGTTGTCTCGTGCTTGTGGGTGTCGGTGTCGATGTCGGTGTCGTTCGTGCCGGTGGGGGTGGCGTCCTGCGCCGGCTCGTCCGGCTGGTCGCCGTTGGCGCGGCCGAAGCCCAGCAGCGCGGCGGCCACGGCGAAGGAGACGGCCGTCGCGACGACGATCCCGGCGATCGGCCCGAACCAGCCGCCCTTCGGGGTCACCGCCATGTAGGCGAAGATGCTGCCCGGCGACGGCGTCGCGACCAGGCCCGCCCCGGTGACCAGGAAGGTGAGCACGCCCGCGGCGCCACCAGCGATCACCGCGACGATCAGGCGCGGCTTCATCAGCACGTACGGGAAATAGATTTCGTGAATGCCGCCGAAGAAGTGGATGATCATGGCGGCGGGGGTGCTGGGACGCAGGGACCGCGGGCCGAACAGCAGGTAAGCGATCAGCAGGCCGAGGCCCGGGCCCGGGTTGGACTCCAGCATGAACAGGATCGATTTGCCGTGCTTGACCGACTCGGCGACGCCCAGCGGCCCGAGCACGCCGTGGTTGATCGCGTTGTTGAGGAACAGCACCTTGGCCGGCTCGATGATGACCGAGGCGATCGGCAGGAGCGAGTGGGAGACGAGCCACGACACGCCGTCGCCCGCGACCTCGGTGACCTTCTCCACGACCGGGCCGATGGCGAGGACGCCGGCGATCGCCATGACCGCGCCGACGATGCCGGCGGTGAAGTTGTCGACCAGCATCTCGAAGCCGGCCCTGGTCCGTTCGGCGGTGAACCGGTCGACGTGCTTGAGGATCAGCGCGGCCAGCGGGCCGACGATCATGGCGCCGAGGAACATCGGGACGTCCGCCCCGACGACCACGCCCATCGTGGCGACGGCGCCGACGACCGCGCCGCGCTGGGCGTGGACCATCCGGCCGCCGGTGTAGCCGATGAGCACGGGGAGGAGGGTGCCGATGATCGGGCCGACCAGTTCGGCGAGTGTCTTGTTCGGTATCCATCCGGTCGGGATGAACAGGGCCGTGATGAGGCCCCAGGCGATGAAGGCGCCGATGTTCGGCATGATCATTCCGGCGAGGTGGCCGCCGAAACGCTGGATCGTGGCCCGCACACCGGTGCCGTGGACGGTGGGGGTATAGGGCGTGGCCATTGAGGTGCTCCTTCCGGGGCGACCGGCCTGGCTGGCCGGCTGGGGGGTTCTCGGGTCGCTGCCATCCCCCCGGACATGAGCGAGCGAAGCGAGTGAATCAGGAAGTGCGAAGCGGGCGAAGCGGGCGAAGCGGGCGAAGCGGGCGAAGGTACTGAAGCGGGTGAGTCACCGGGGACGGTGTGGCGCGCTCACGCGCCCCCGGGCGCCGGGCGAGGGGGTGGCGTGAGCGGCCGGGCCGGGTCGGGGGGACCGATCCGGACGTGTGTGCGGTCGATGTCGGCCGGGCGGGGCATCCGGCTGCCGGGCAGCCCCACGGCGGCACCGGCCCAGGCCAGGCCCTCGGCGAGAGCCGCCTCGCCGTGGGCCCCGGCGGCGAGGAAACCCGCCAGCAGGGCGTCGCCCGCGCCCACGCTGCTGCGCGGCTCCTCGACGGCGCATTCGCCGTACCAGACCTGTTCGTCGTCCTCCACCAGCAGCGCGCCGTCGGCGCCGAGGCTGGTCAGGACCGACCGCGCGCCCATGGCGCGCAGCTTTTCGACCGCGTCGAGCACGTCGCCGACGTGGGCGATCGACGTGCCGGTGGCCTCGGCGAGCTCGTCGCGGTTGGGCTTGATCAGCGCCGGTCCGGCGTTCACCGCGGACACGAGGGCGGGGCCGCTCGTGTCGACCGCGAGGTTGATGCCGGCCTCGGCGAAGCGGCGGCACAGCCCGGCGTAGACGTCGACCGGTACGCCGGGCGGGAGGCTGCCCGAGGCGACCACCCAGTCGGCCGACCGGGCGGCGTCGAGCACGGCGCCCGCCAGTGTGTCCAGCTCGGCGGGGGTCAGCGCGGTGCCCGGCTCGTTCACCTTGGTGACCGTGCCGTCCGGCTCGGCGATCGCGACGTTGGACCTGGTCGGGCCCGTGACCGGCACGGGGATCATGTCGAGGCCCTCCGCCGACAGCAGGTCGAGGAGCCGGCGCCCCTCGTCGCCGCCGTACGGGATGACCGCGCACGACCGGACGTCGTTGGCCAGCAGGGCCCGCGACACGTTGACGCCCTTGCCTCCGGGGTCGAGGTGGGTGGCGGCCGCCCGGATGACGGCGCCGCGGGTGAGCGCGCCGACCTCGATCGTGCGGTCGAGGCTGGGATTGAGAGTCAGGGTGAGGATCATGCCCGGACCACCTCCGGTCCCGCCGCGGCCAGCGCGGCGGCATGGTCGGGGTCGAGCCCGGTGTCGGTGATCACGACGTCGATCTCGCCGAGCGTGGCGAAGCGCGCCAGATAGGTGCCGGAGAACTTCGTGTGGTCGGCCAGCAGCACGGCGCGGTCGGCGCAGGCGATCATCGCCCGCTTGATCGCCGCCTCGGCGGGGTCGGGGGTGGTCAGGCCCTTGGCCACCGAGCAGCCGTTGGTGGCCATGAAGGCCACATCGACGTTGAGCTGCGACAACTGCTGGATGGCCCAGTCCTCCACCGTCGCCAGCGTCCGGCCGCGCACCCGGCCGCCCAGCATGAGCACGGTCAGGTTGGGGCGGGTCGCCAGCGCCGTGGCCAGCGGCGGAGAGTTCACGACCACGGTGAGCTCGCGGTCCGGTGGCAGCGCCTGCACCAGCCGGCTCGTCGTGGAGCCCGCGTCGATGACCACGGCGCCGTCCTCGGGAAGTTCGGCCAGGGCGGCCTTGGCGATGCGCTCCTTCTCGGCCGTCATCACCTCGTCCCTCGCGGCGAGGGCGGGCTCGAACCCCAGGCGCTCGACCGGGATGGCTCCACCGTGCACGCGCCGCAGGACACCGGCGCGCTCCAGGGCGGTCAGGTCGCGGCGGATCGTCTCCGTCGTGACGCCGAACCGTTCCGCCAGCGTCACCACGTCGACCCGGCCGGCGTCCCGTGCCGCCCGCAGGATCTCCTGCTGCCGCTCCTCGGCGTACATCGTGTTGGTTCACCGCCGTTTCGATGTTGTTTCGTATGTGTTTATACCTGCCTATGTTGGTCGGTCAAGAGTGGCGAGCGTAACGAAACAGGCGATGTGTGGAGATTCCCTGCGTATCCGTATCTCTGGCGGCCTCGCGCCCGGCGCCCCCGTGTCACGTCTCGAGCCTTCGGCGCGTCTCTATAGGGGAGGCGGAGACAAGGAGGCCAGATGCCCGCGGTGACCGATGGGCAGCCCACACCAGTCGCCAGTTTCGAGAGCAGCCGGGATCTGCTGTTCGGGGTGGCGTACCGGGTGCTGGGCAGCGTGAGCGACGCCGAGGACATCGTCCAGGGAGGCGTGGCTGCGGTGGGACCGCGTCGCCCCGGAGGTGACCTTGTCCATCGACGGGTCGAGGGCGCGGCGAAGGTCGGCCGCCTGCTCGTATGCGGCCTGCGCCGGGTGCTGCGTCCCGCGGCGCCGCGGTGGCGGAGACCGACGACATCGGGAGCGGATTCATCGTGGACGTCAACGGCGGGCCCGCGGCACTCATCACCGCCGGGGGCGAGCCGATCGCCGTCATCGTGGTCGACGTCGATCGCGCCGCCGACCTCGTCACGCGGATCTGGATCATCGCCAACCAGGACAAGCTCGGGGGCGTCGCGGGTCGGCGACCCGGGAGGAACAGGCATATCCGTGCCGCAGGCTGACAGGCCGCGAGAGAAGCGACTTTCGTCATGACAAACAACGAGCACGAGACCGGGCAGCCGGAGCGGCGGACACCCGCGCGCGTCATCGGCACCCCCTTATCGGACACCCCCTTTTCCGACACCGTCGCGTCCGCGGTGCCGGACGCCGGCGATGAGGAGCACGGCGTTCCCGCGGTCCCCGGCGTCGTTCCGCAGGAGGAACGGAAGGCGCGCAGGGCGGAGCGGATCGCGGCGCTGTGCTTCACGCTCGCGTTCGCCGCCCTCGTGGCCTTCCTCCTGGCCTACGTCCGGTTCCAGGTCGGCGGCCTGAGCGCGACGGGCGCCTCGCACGTCGCGCTCGGCGGCACGCTGACACTGGCGCTGCTGGCGCTGGCCGCGGGAATCGTGATCTGGGTGCGCCAGATAATGCCGAAGTACGAGCTGGTCCAGCAGCGCCACCCGATGGCCTCACCCGAGGAGGTGCGGGCCGAGGTCGCCGCCACGTTCGTGCAAGGCGCCGGGGAGAGCGGCATCGTCAAGCGCCGGCTGTTGCGTCGCACGCTGCTGCTCGCGGCGGCGCCACTGGGCCTGGCCCCGCTGGTGCTGCTGCGCGACCTCGACACCAGCGGCGTGCCCGCCGCGCAGCTCCACCGGCGGCTCGGACACACGGTCTGGGGTGAGAAGACCAGGGACGGCACACCGCTTCGGCTCGTCGTCGAGGGCACCGGCCAGCCCATCCGCGCCGCCGACTTCAACTCGCCCGGCGGCATCCTGTCGGTCGTCCCGCAGGGATACGAACACGACCTGGACGTCCTGGCCAAGGCGACGGTGATCCTCGTCAAGTTCCGTCCGGAGGAGATCAAGTCCGGCACGAATCGGAACTGGACGCACGACGGCATCGTCGCCTACTCCAAGATCTGCACACATGTGGGCTGTCCCGCGGCGCTGTACGAGCAGACCACCCACCACATCCTGTGCCCGTGCCACCAGTCCACCTTCGACGCCGCGGACGGAGCCAGGGTCGTCTTCGGTCCCGCCGCCCGGCCGCTGCCGCAGCTGCCGATCGGCGTCGACGACCAGGGCTATCTCATCGCGCTGGGCGACTTCCCCGCCCCGGTCGGTCCCAGCTACTGGGAGCGCGGCGACGCGGAGGCGCGGGCCAGGGAGAACGGAGACCACTCTTGAGTGAACTGAGAACCGTGCCCGAGCGCATCGCCGGGCCGGCCACATTTCTGGACGACCGCCTGGGCGCGGGCAGCTTCGTCAGGCGCAACATCCGCAAGATCTTCCCCGACCACTGGTCCTTTCTCCTCGGCGAGATCGCGCTGTACTCGTTCGTCATCCTGCTGCTGACGGGCACCTTCCTGACGTTCTGGTTCAAGCCGAGCATGGGGGAGATCGTCTACAACGGCACGTACGCCCCCCTCAAGGGCGTAACGATGTCCGAGGCGTACGCGTCCTCGCTGAAGATCAGTTTCGAGGTCCGCGGCGGCCTGCTCATCCGGCAGATACACCACTGGGCCGCCCTGGTCTTCATCGGCGGAATGATGGCGCACGCGCTGCGGGTCTTCTTCACCGGCGCCTACCGCAAGCCGCGCGAGCTCAACTGGCTCATCGGCGTGGTGATCCTCTCCATCGCGCTGTTCGAGGGCCTGACCGGCTACTCCCTGCCCGACGACCTGCTGTCCGGCGCCGGCCTCCGGGTCACCCAGGGCGTGGTCATCGGGCTGCCCGTGGTCGGCACCTACCTCAACTTCTTCCTGTTCGGAGGCGAGTACCCGGGCGGTGACGTCATCTCCCGCTTCTACTCGATCCACATCCTGCTCCTGCCCGGCCTGATCCTGGCACTGGTCACCGCGCACCTGATCCTCATGTGGGTGCAGAAGCACACCCAGTTCCCGGGCAAGGGCCGGACCAACCGCAACGTGGTCGGCGCGCCCTTCTACCCGGCCTTCATGGCGAAGTCGGGAGCGTTCTTCCTGTTCACGTTCGCCGTGATCGCCGGTCTCGGCACGTTCGCGCAGATCAACCCCGTCTGGCTGTACGGGCCGTACTCGCCCGCCGACGTCTCCGCCGGCTCGCAGCCCGACTTCTACCTGGCCTTCCTCGAAGGGGCGCTGCGCATCATGCCTGCCTGGGAGGTCAACCTCTTCGGCACCTCACAGGCGGGCACGATCCCGCTCAGCGTGGTCATTCCCGCGCTGGTGCCTTTGGGCTTCATCGTCGTCGGAATGGCGCTCTACCCGTTCCTGGAACGCTGGCTCACCGGTGACCACCGCGAGCACCACCTCGCGGACCGGCCGCGCAACAACCCGCATCGCACCTCGATCGGCATGGCGGTCATCGCCTTCTACGGCGTGCTCTGGCTGTTCGGCGGCAATGACATCATCTCGGCGAACTTCCGCATCAGCCTCTACACGACCACCTGGGCCGGACGGATCCTCGTGTTCGTCGGGCCCGCCCTGGCCTACGCGATCACCTACCGCGTCTGCCTGGGCCTGCAGCGCTCCGACGCCGCGGTGCTCGCGCACGGCGTGGAGTCGGGGGTGATCAAGCGGCTGCCGAACGGTGGGTACGTCGAAGTCCACTCGCGGCCGGCGAAGGACATCGAGGCACACCTGCGCGGCAAGGAACCGGTGCCGGTGCTGTCGTACGACGAGACCGTGCCCCCGAAGGGGTTGCGCGGACCGCTCGGCAGGCTGCGCCTGCGGATGTCCAGGGCGTACGGAGGGGAGAAGGTTCCGCCGGTCAACGGTCATCCGCACGACGAGGACGGGCAGGCCGCACTTCCGGAGGGACAGAATCGCGCGCTGACGCGCTGACCGCTCTCGTGCGGGCGGGCCTGGAGGCGTTCCTCCGGGCCCGCACCGTCGTGATCCGGGCCGGCCCGACCCGGACCCGGATCACCGATCCCACCGCTCCGGCACCGGGTACTGCGCTTCCTGCGGGTCGGCGGGACGGATCTCGGTGAACAGCTTGAGCGTCACCGGCCGTAGCCGCTGCCATGCCTCGACCGGCCAGCGCAGGCTCACCGAGGGGAACACGGTCTCCAGCACGATCTTCAGATAGGGCCGGCCGGAATGACCGACCGGGACCTCCGTGCACAGGCCGGACACGCCCGCGGAGACCTCCCGCCTGCCCAGCCGCAGCCGGGCGTTCCCCAGAACCTGGTTCGGGGTGTCGTCGGCCTCCAGGTCGACGGACTCCCAGAAGAGCACAGGCGCCTCATCCTTCCGCAGCCGCGCCGGGTGCACCGGCAGCGGCAGCTGCAGCGTGAACCCCGCCAGGAGCCCGACAGGGCTCAAATAGAAGGAGCCGTGAAAACAGGGGAGTTCGTGCAGGAGCCGCGGCCCCTTCGACGTCGTCATCGACAGCGTTCCCTCGCTGGCGTCCATGGCGATCCGCCACGCGCTGGGATCGGTGTAGGAGGCGTCCGGAACGAAGACCATAGATGCTCACCTCGATGTGCGGACTGGGAGAGGCGGCGACAGTGGGAAGCGGAGGGGGTTCCGCCGAATCGGGCCGCCAAAAGAAAGACGTTCTCCGGGGGCCGGAACGTGACATCTGGATTGCATCGAGAATTCACCGGCCGCTCCTGTGTCACATTTCGGAGGCCGCGTTCGTCTCAATGGAAAAGACGAGAGGCGGTGTCCCGTCGGGATCGCGGCGAAAGAGAGCAAAATGAATCTGGGCGCAACGATTCCCGGGGTGTAAATTGCGGGCCAGGAACAAACCGTTGAATCGTGGGGCACAGGGCGCGTCGGCGCCGTTCCTGTAGGTGTTTCCGGCGAGCGGTGAGGGCCGGTCACGCGGACCGGTGGGGCTTGGTCCGGACGCCGGGCCGCGACTACGAGGAGGGTCTATGGAGCGCAATCCGGATTGGCTGGCCGAAGGGCGCTGCGCGTCCCAAGCGTTCGAGGAACACGCCGCGCTGCTCCACGAGGTGGGTCGCAGCATGCTCGGTGACGCCGGGGAGGCCGCGCGCGTGGTCGAGGAGACCCGGGCCCGCTGGCTGGCCGGTCAGGGTGACCGCTCGGCGGGTTCCCCGGACGCGCTCATCGGGCTGGTCTCCGTGCTGGCGCTCACGCGCCTGCGGGCCGCCCAGGCCAACGGTGAGGAGCACCTCGGTCCCTGGCTGCCGGAGCCCTTGCGCGGCGAGCCCGATCTGAAGATGGCCGAGTCGGTCTCCGCGGCCCTCTCGACCGTCCTCGGCATGCTGGACCAGGACGAGCGGACGGTGTTCATGCTGCACCACGGGTTCGGGCTCGCGTACGCCGACATCGCCTCGGTGACCGGGCTCACCGAGGAGGGGGTGCGCGGAATCGACGCCAGGGCCAAGGCGCAGGTGCGCTGCGAGGTGTCCCACGTCAAGTGGGCCGACGGCACCGAGGAAGCGGGCGGGGTGTGCATCTGAGGAAAACGCACAGTTGACCACTCGCGCCCGGTGCCGCCCGAGGCTCAGTCGCCCCGCTCCGTCAGCCCGTACAGGTTGCCGTCGTGGCCGCGGATCTGCGCCCACCGGCTCCCCGCCCGCCAAGGGGTGACCTGCGGCGCCTCGACGATCTCCACTCCCCGTGCTCGCAGGTCCAGGCGGGTGGCGTCGAGATCGTCGCAGTCGAACCAGCTGTGGGTCATCCGCCCCACACGGGCGTGGAGCGCCTCCAGGATCTCGGGCTCGACGGTGGCGAGCGCCACGCAGGCCTGCGCGCCCGGCGGGCGCACCTCCACCCATCGCCGCCCCTCCTCCTGCGGGACGTCGGCCGCGAGCTCGAAGCCGAGCGTCCCGGTGAGGAACTCCGGGGTCCTGCCCTGGTCGCTGACGTAGAGCACGGCCAGCCGCGGATTCACGATCACGACGCCTCCCGGCGGCCTTCGGTTCTCACGCGCCCTGCACGGACAGTTGGCGTGGCCCGGACGACGTGGCCACCGCCGGCGACGGGACGTTGGCGAGGCCGAGCCGGATCCCTTTCAGCCGCGCGGGATCGCCGATGACCTCGATGGACGTGATGCGATCGCCGGCGATGCCGATCTCGAGGACGAGCAGCAGACGTCCGCGCGGGGCGATCACCGCCCCCACGGCACCGTTGACGAGAGCGGGCCAGGCGAAGCGGGCCCTGCGGATGTTGGTGCGCGTCTCCTCGGCGACGGCGCGCGCGCCCTGCACCTCCGCCGGCACCTTGGCCTGCCCGCGCAGGGCCGCGTAATCCGCCCGGCGGACGACGCCGGGAGCCAGCACCGCCAGCAGGGCGTCGAGGTCGCCCGCCCTGGAGGCGGCCAGGAAGGCGTCCACCACCGCACGCTGCCTGGCGAGGTCGGAGGAGGACATGTCAGCCGTGCCGTGCACCCGGCGACGGGCGCGGCTCGCCAGCTTCTTCGCGGCCGCCGGAGAGCGTTCCACGATCACGGCGATCTCGTCGAACGGCACGGCGAACAGGTCGTGCAGCACGAAGGCGGCGCGCTCGGCGGGGCCGAGCGTGTCGAGGACCACGAGCAGGGCGAGACCGACGGAGTCGGCGAGCACCGCCTCGTCCGCCGGGTCGGCGGCCTCGTCGTGGGGAGCCAACATGTCGAGTTCGGTCAGGTCGGCGAAGTCCTCACGCCGGCGGCTGCGCGAGCGCAACATGTCGAGACAGACCCGTCCGGTGATCGTCGTCAGCCAGGCGGTCAGATTGTCGACGGAGCCGGCGTCGGCGCGGCAGGCGCGCAGCCAGGTCTCCTGCACCGCGTCGTCAGCCTCGTCCGCGCTGCCCAGCATGCGGAACGCGACACCTCGCAGATGCCCTCGGGATCGGTCGAAGTGCTCGGCCAATTGGGCCTGGTCGTTCATCGGTCACCTTTCACCGTCGCGGTTCGTCGTATGAGTGAGAGGAAGAACGCAGGTTTGACAAGGAGTCGTCGGTGCCCGTACTGATTATTATCGCCGGTTCGTTTAACCAACATGACGGCGAGGCGCACCGATGGTGGCCTCTCCGGCCGTGAGGCGCACCGGCCGGTCGCCGTCCGAGGTGCATACTATCCTCGCAGCGGCCGCTCATACTTATCGCCGTTCCGAAAATCGACGATAGCGGCTGAAATTGGCGTCCGGTGAGGTGCTGAAAGGCATGCGCCAGGGTCGGCCGTATCGTCTGGGCCCCGGGGCCCAGGCTCGTACGGCTTTCCCGTTCGGTCGTCCCCTTATGGCGGGTGACGGCTCTGTGAAGCAGGCGCTTCACGCTGATTGCGGTGCTTGAACGGCGTGTCATGGTCCCGCCTCGAGGTAGGCGGACCGATATCGAATTTGTGGGTTACTTGCCATGAATGGGCCCCCTGCGCTTTGGCGTCGCAATCACCTGGAGCATAAGCTGAGCCGCAGTTGAGCTCCTGTGAAGAAAGCGCCCCTGCCCTCGATCCTTCATAGGAAAGGTCCCGCAGTGTCACTTCACACCGCCGCCGACGCTGATCGTGTACTCGGAATTCGCCTTCCCGATGTGGCGGATCTCCGCCACCTGCCGTGGGAGATCGTCCCCGTCCGCGACCTCACGTCCTCGCTTTCGCCGCGCAAGCGGCGTGAGGACCCGGCGCACGCCCGGCTGCTCGCGGAGAAGGATCGCGCCCTCGATCCGCTCCTCGTGCACCGGCCGACGATGCGTGTCATCGACGGCGTGCACCGGTTGCGCGCCGCCGTACTGAGGGGCAGGAGCGAGATCGCGGTCCGGTTCTTCGACGGAAGCGAGGCCGACGCGTTCGTGCTGTCGGTCCGGCCCAACATGGGCCACGGATTGCCTCTGACGCTCGACGAACGAAAGGAGGCGCCCCGGCGCATCGTCGCCTCTCATCCGCACTGGTCGGACAGGGCGGTGGCAGAGAGCACGGGGTTGAGCGCCAAGACCGTGGCCGGTCTGCGGCGGCGGATCGGCGGGCAGGGGCAGCACCAGCCCAGCCGTGTCGGCCGGGACGGGAGATCCAGGCCGCTCAGCAGCGTCGAGGGGCGTCGCAGCGTGGCCGCCCTGCTGGC
Organism: Microbispora sp. NPDC088329; assembly: GCF_040685655.1. Lineage (NCBI taxonomy): Bacteria > Bacillati > Actinomycetota > Actinomycetes > Streptosporangiales > Streptosporangiaceae > Microbispora > Microbispora sp. NPDC088329. The sequence goes on along the minus strand of NZ_JBFBIP010000037.1, from coordinate 13,598 downwards.
GGCCAACTCGGAGATCTCCCTCCGCGAGCTGTCCAGGAAGACCGGGCTCTCGGTGGGCACGGTCCGGGACGTGCGCGAGCGGCTCGACCGCGGACATGATCCGATCCCGGATCGGCTGCGCGAGAGGGAGGGGAACGGCGCCGGCTCACGGAGCAGGACGACTCCGGCCAGGGACGGGGCCGCGGCGTCCCGGGTCGTACAGCGCGTCGAGGAGTCCCGGTGCCGATGTGGAGAGAGCCAGACCAGAGGCGAGACGAGAGCGGCGGGACGTGCGGCGAGGGAGGCCAGCCAGGAAACGGCGGACGTGCTGCGCAAGCTCGCGCGTGACCCGTCTCTGCGGGCCACCGAGTCCGGGCGGCCGCTGCTGCGGATGCAGATATCTGTTGGAGGGTTCATCGTGTCAGAGACGACTCGTTTCCGGGAAGCGACGCGGAGATCGAACTCCGGAAGATCAACCGAGCGACGGTCGAGAAGTAAATGAACACCAGAGGCGAGGAACGGCTGTGGCGGCACCTGCTGTTCACCGAGGACGGCGTCGGCGGCCTGTGGACAACGACACTGGGCAACCGATCGCGATCCGCGGGCGTGACCGCCTGGGCGAGCACGCCGTCTGGTCGCTGCAGTGCTTCCCCGACTGGGGCTGGACCAACATCCAGATCTTCGAGACGCACGACCCGAACTTCTTCTGGGTGGAGTGCGACGGCGAAGGCGGCATCCGTTTCCCCGGCTACCCCGATGGAGACGGGAAGATCAAAGTGCAGCGCGAGTTCATGAACCCGTTCGAGCAGCTGCGTGCGCTGAGCATCCCCGTGCCCGAGATCAGGCGTGAGGGAATCCCCAGGTACTACAGCGGGGTCGTCGCCCTCATCGGGTGTGACGAGGACGGCCGAACCCGATCAAGGAGATCACTCCCATGTGAGTGATCACCGAGGACGGAGTGGAGCACGAACTCGACGTCCTGGTCTTCGCGCAGGCTTCGACGCCGTGGACGGCGGCTACAAGCGGACGGACATCCGCGGCCGGGGCGGCGTGACGATCCGGGAGCACTGGGAGGACGGACCCACCAGCTACCTTGGCGTGGCCACCCACGGCTTCCCCAAACCTGTTCATGGTCCTCGGCTCGAACAGCGCCTTCAGCAACCTCCCGCCCGGCATCGAGGCACAGGCGGGGTCTGCGACAGGCCACGGCGGGTTTCGGGTGGGTCCGGCGCAAACGTCGGCGCGGCATCACGCCGGCCCCCCAGCGGGATCACGCCGGACTCGCTTCCGCAGGGTGGCGAGCGGGAGCGTCCGGACGGCCGGGAAAACATCCAGCCCGCGCGCCCGCTTGCGATAGGCGGTATTTCCTGCTCTGCGTACGCGATATTCGGAGAGATGCTCGTGTTCAATCCCGATTAATCAACAATCGGCCTTGACTAGTTTGGTTCTTTGTCGGATACGATGAAGCTATGAGTGAGACAGTGATTCGGGTCGGCGATCAGGTCGCGACATTCATCAACGTCTTCGACGTCGACCCCGCGCAGCAGCAGGAACTAATCGCCATTCTCGACGAGGGCGCCGAGAAGGTCATGCAGCACCGGCCCGGCTTCATCTCGGTGAACATTCTCGCCAGCGCGGACGGCACCCGGGTCGTGAACCTCGCCCAGTGGCGCAGCCCGGAGGACATCAAGGCGACCGCGGGCGACCCTGAGGCCCAGGTCTTCGCGAAGAGGGCGGCGGAAATCGCCAAGGCGGTGCCGCAGGCATACAAGGTCGTCTCCGTCCACCACGCCTGACCAGGAACTTCCCTGTCGGAATCCAGAAGCCGGCCTGGGCCCCGGTATGGCACGCTCCGTCCCGCCTCTCGGCATTGGCGGGACGGAGCCGCGCCCGCACCCCGTAAGCGGGCTCGTGCCCGGGGTCCGGCCCCTACCACACCGCTGCGGTGCCCATTGAAGTGACGCAGAGTAGCCATGTCCGGCCCAGGGGGCGTTCTCCGCGGTGAGCTGCAGATGCTCCTGCTCGCGGCCGTCCGGGACCGGCTCGGTCCCGGCGCGGTGCGGACCGGGCTCCGCGTCGACGGCCGCAGGGTCATTGCGTTGTCGGATAGGTGCTGCTCACGGTGGTGATGAGGTCGTGGGGGCGGCGGTTGGCGGGTCGGGCGGCGCGGGCGATGTTGGTCTCGCCGTTGGTGCGGTGGTAGCCGATGGCGGTGTTCGTAGCGTGGTTCTCACCCGCTTTGCTTGCCCCACCCAGGCCACTCACCCCAGGGATTCCCAGCTCAGCGGCAGCGACCATCGACTACGCAATCGCCCTGGATCTTCCGGCGTCGCGGCGATACGAATTCGCGGACGCCGCCGGAGCGATTTTCGATATCTCACACAACGGCAAGGCATTCTGACAACATATTTACAGAATGCCGATCCGCGCCTCGACATGCGGCTCCATCCGCGCCGGTGTGGGCCCGGCGCGGCTTTCCGCTTCGGACTCGACGGTGCGGAACCGTCTCCCGTCCGTTCGTGTCTCTGCTTCTCATTCTTAAGACGATTCGCGCCGCGGAAAGGTGACATGCCACGGGCCCGTGGGTGGTGTCCGCCGCGGGGCGGACACCACCGCTCATCCGAGGCCGCTACAGGCCCGGCGGGCCAGCTCGGACACGGCGGTCCGCGCCGCGGCCAGCGAGTCCGCCGCCAGGGGCTTGAAGTGAGCAAGGGTGGGCACGTCCGAGGCCCGGGTCATCTCGGCATGGACGAAGTGCAGGTTCTCCGGCGCCACGCCCAACTCGGTGAAGTACGCCCTCAAGTAGGGCGTCTGGAAGTCGAAGTCCTCCCGTGGTGTGCCCGGCGCGTAGCAGCCGCCGCGGGCGGTGACCACCACCACATTCGTCTCCCGGAGCAGCCGGTTCCCCGAGCCAGGGTCGACGAACGCCCCCGGGAAGGTCACCCGGTCGATCCACGCCTTGAGGGACGCGGGCACGGAGAAGTTGTACATCGGGACGCCGACCAGCACCGTCTCCGTGGCGCGCATTTCTTCGATCAGCGGCAGGGTCAGCGCCCACTCGCGCTCCTCGGCGGGGCCGGCGGTCATCTCCGCCACCTTCGGCAGCGGTACCGCCCCGTGCCTCTCCACCCGGATGCCGAGGGAGACGAAGGCGGGGGAGACCAGCGGGACCGGTTCGGCGGCGAGGTCGCGGTACCGGTACCCCGCGCTTCCATGAAGACACCGCCACGTGTCCGCGTAGAACGCCGTCAGCTGCCTGGTGACCGAGTCGCCGCAGCCGCTGGCGCTGGCGTCCATGTGAAGCAGGGACGTCACGCGCTCACCCCCGGTCGCTGCGAGTGCATCGCGAGCTCCTCTCTCGATACTGTCCGTCATCATCTATGACGCCGCGTGTTCGACGGAGGTGACCGGTCACGGATGCGAGGGCGCTCGGTCCCGGCGGAGGACGTGGTGCCGCGCCTGCGAGTAGGGTGCTGAGCCCGTGACATCGCATTCGGATCCGCGCGTGCGTCCGTCGGGACCGGAATGGATCGAGGTGCGGCGACGCCTGAACGGGCACCGGCACGAGCTGGCCGTGGCGGCGGAGCGGCTCTATCCCGGAGTGGCGAGGGCCGGATCGACCCGCCTGCTCATCCGGGACGGCTGGATTCCGGCCACGCCGCTCGACCTGCGCGAGGTGCGGCTCCGCTGGGTGGAGGACGCTCCCGCCGCCGACGTCACGGGCCGGGAACCGGAGGCGGCGGCCCTGCTGCCGGAGGGCGCCGGCGCCTACCCGGACGCGCTGGGGACTTTCGCCCGTCCCCGGCTTTTTGAGGACCGCACCTGCTACCGGCTGCTGGAGGTCGCCTGGCCGGAGCTGACCTTCACCCGTGCGCGCTACTTCGACGGCGTGAGCGTGGGGGAGGCGGCCGCCCACGAGTTCGCCGCCCACGAGTCCGCCGCGTCTGAGGGTGGGCAGCCGCCGCCGTTCCGCGCGCTCGTGGGCGATCCCACCGATCTGCGCCGCCGGCCCGCGCTCTGCGCGATCTCGACGCTGACGCTGCGCCACGACCGTCGTACGGAGGAGACGTCGTTCGTCCTGCACTGGCGCGACGCGGCCCGGGTGGCGCACGGCGGCGGGTTGTTCCAGGTCATGCCGGTCGGGGTCTTCCAGCCCGCGTACGAGTCCGCGGGCGCGGAGAAGGCCGACCTCGACCTGTGGAAGTGCGTGGTCCGCGAGTACGCCGAGGAGTTCCTCGGGCGGGGGGAGGAATATGGCGACGGCTTCGACTACGAGAGCTGGCCGCTCTACCGGCTGCTGACGGACGCCCGTGCGGACGGCCGCGTGCGCTCCTTCATGCTGGGCGTGGGGGTCGATCCGCTGACCTTCGCGACCGACTTCCTCACGGTGACCGTGCTGGAGGCGGAGACGTTCGACGCCGTCTTCGGCGAGGTCGCCGCCTCCAACAGCGAGGGACAGGTCGTGGGCCGCGTCCCGTTCGACGCGGGGACAGTGCGGCGCTACGTCCGTCATGAGCCGATGCAGGCGGCGGGCGCGGCCGTGCTGGACCTCGCCTGGCGGCACCGCGAGGCTCTCCTTCAGTCACACGCACGTCGTCCCCGCCTGCCGATCAGGCAGAGGGGGAGCTCAGCGGAAGCTCCGCCTGGCGGTCCCTCCGAGAGAGGGTGACCCTCGGACCGGCTCCGCCGGGCAGCGCGTCACTTGTCGCGCGCGTGTGATTGACGCATGTCTCTTGTGTCCGGCGCGGGCCGCGACGCCGCCGCGCACCGGCGTGCGGCTCCCGGACGGCGTCGCGGCGACGGGCCCCTGCGCAGGGCCGTCAGTAGCCGTAGCGGCTCTTCAGGTGCCGCCAGACGTCGCGCAGCATCCACGCGTCGAACTCGGTGATCGACGTGGCGGAGCCCGCCTTCATGAGGAAGCAGCACTGCCCGGACGGGGTCCAGTCGTAGAAGTCGTCCAGGCCGAAACCGTGCCCGATCTCATGGAGGAGGATGTGGATGTCGTCGCTGTCGAGGTTGTCCACCAGATACTCGCTGCCGACGCGCTGTCCCCAGGCGCCGCCCATGCCGCCGGTCATGCCCTCGGTGAGCCACAGCGACATGTCGTAGTGGTGGGAGGCGCCGCCGGGGCAGTCGGGATAGGTGCCCGACGGGTTGAACAGGCGTCCGCACGGCTCGGCGCACTGCGGCGCGTCCTCGCGCAGGTCGCCGACGTACACGTCCACCGAGTCGTCGCTCCACTGCAGGGTGGCACGGTCGCGTACGGCCCAGCCGACCACCTTCACGGGCACCTCGGCGTACGGCCAGCCGTTGTGACCGGCCATCACGTCCATCCACTTCTTGAACGACCGGGCCAGCGCGGCGTGGATCTTGTCGCGCAGCTCCACCGAGACCGGGGCGCTGGAATCCCAGCGGACGCAGTAGTTGACGCTGCCGCCGTTGGCGATGATCTGGTCCCAGGCGTAGTCGCGGAAGCCGTACAGGCCGGGGTTGGTGGACTCGACATGCCGCCAGACCTCGTCGAGCGGCGCGGCCATGGCGGCGGGCGGGCTCCACCCGCTCTGAAGGCCGGTGGCGTCGGCGAACGCCTTGATTTCGAGCAGGCCGACCGAGGCCCGGCCGCTGCGCAGGACGACGCGCAGCCGGGTGGTGGTGACGGCGGGGAACGTGACGGTGTTGTAGGTGTCGGCGGCGGTGGGATAGGAGGCGGGGATGTCCACGTACGCGGCGCCGTCCCAGCTCTGGAGCTTCCACGATGCCGGGAGCCGGACGCCGCCTCCGTCGTCGAAGAAGTAGACCTGCACAGAGGAGACCGCCTGGGCGGACGGCCAGGTCAGCAGGGCCCACTGCTCTCCGGCGTCGGGCCAGGTGCCCCAGCGGCGGTTCCGCGTGTCGTCGGAGCGGTCCGGGTCGATGCCGTCGTTGACGGCGGCCACGTTCTCCCAGGGAGAGGTGTAGGAGGCGGAGGCCGTGGCCGACGGGGCCACGTTCGCGGTGGCGGCGTCGGCGCGCGCGGGCGTCAGCAGGAAGCCTGTGACCAGCGCGAGAACGGCGAACAGTCGCCTCATACTGTCTCCTTCGCGGCGCGGTAAGCGTTCACCGGCCGCTGTCCGGGGGGTGTCGTGCTGTGGAGCGGAAGTGCTCCACGAGTTTTTTCTGTCACAAATGGGGTGTCAAGCCCCCATTTAGGACGATGTAGCGGCGCGAGGCATCGACGCCGCCAGGAGGAGCCGCAACATCGACGACAACCCGGTGGATTTCGGAGAGAGTCGCTGATCCTAGGATGAGCCGGTGGTTTTGAGGATGAAGCAGCGATGACCGGGATGACGTCGCGTGGATGACGGAGCGGTCAGGGACGACACGACACCGGAGCATCTGGACACCGTCGCGGCGCCGGAGGACGACACCGCGCGCGGGGGCCCTGCGGTGCAGCCGCGAAGCCGCACCATCTGGACAGGCCGCCTGGCGGTCGCCGCCCTGGTGCTGGCCGCGCTCAATCTCCGGCCCGCGGTCACCAGCCTCGGGCCCGTGCTCGAAGAGGCCCGTGCCGCCCTCGGGATGAACGCGACCGTCGCCGGACTGCTCACGTCCGTACCGGCCGTGTGCTTCGCGCTGGTCGGCTCGGCGGCCCCTCGCCTGGCCCGCCGTCACGGACCGGACGGCGTCGTCCTGGCCGGGATGGCGGCGGTCGCGGCCGGGCTCGCCCTGCGCCCCTTCGTCGCGAACACGCCCGTCTTTCTCACCCTGAGCGGTCTCGCACTGGCCGGGATCGCGGTCGCCAACGTGCTGCTGCCCGTCGTGGTCAAGCAGCGCTTCCCGGACAGGGTCGGCATGATGACGGGCCTGTATTCCATGGCCCTCAACCTCGGCGCCTCGACCGCCGCGGCCGTCACCGTTCCGCTCGCCGGCGCGTTCGGCGGTGACTGGCGTGCCGGTCTCGCAGCCTGGGCCGTCCTCGCCGCCGTCGCACTGCCGCCCTGGCTCGCCCTCGTCCGCGACGGCCGGGGGCCGATCGAGCGGCAGGCCGGGCGATCGGCGGGCGGGGAGGCCGCCGCGGAGGCCGGGGCGCGCGTCCGGGTCGCCCGCAACCCGACGGCCTGGGCCCTCGCCGTGTACTTCGGCCTCCAGGCCACCTCCGCGTACGTGATCATGGGCTGGCTGCCCCAGATGTTCCGCGACTCCGGGCTGTCGGCGGAGACCGCCGGTCTGCTGTTCGCCCTCACCTCGGTGCTCGGCGTGCCGCTGTCCTTCGTGCTGGCCGCCGTCGCCGGGCGGCTGCGGGACCAGAGAGGCATCGCCGTCCTGCTCGGAGTGTTCGGGCTCGCCGGGTATGCCGGACTGTGGGCGGCTCCCGCCGCCGCGCCCTGGCTGTGGGCGGTGCTGCTCGGTGTGGCCAACTGCTCCTTCCCGCTGGCCCTCACGATGATCGCGATGCGCGGCCGGGACGGTGCGACGGTGATCCGGTTGTCCGCCTTCGCGCAGAGCGCCGGCTACCTGCTGTCGATCCCCGGCCCGATCCTGGTCGGAGCGCTCTACCAGCACACCGGCGGCTGGCGAGCGCCGCTGGTCTTCGTGGTGTTCCTCATGCTGCCGCAGATCGCGGCCGGATACGTCGCGGGCCGCGATCGGCAGATCTGACTGTCGAGCTTTCTGGGGAAAAATCACTGGATTCCGCCGTACGCCGATGACGATCCTTGGGGGATGCAGCAGGAGGACATCTGGAATGCCGACGCCGCCCGGCGTTACGACACCCCGGGCACAGGAATGTTCGCTCCGGAGGTCCTCGGGCCGGCGGTCGAACGCCTCGCCGGACTCGCGGGCGACGGGCGGGCGCTCGAGTTCGCCATCGGCACCGGGCGCGTGGCAATCCCGCTCGCCGAGCGTGGGGTGCCGGTCACCGGGATCGAGTTGTCGCGTCCGATGATCGACCAGTTGCGTACGAAGGCGGACGAGGAAACGATCCCCGTCATCGTCGGCGACATGGCGACCGCCGTAGCTCCGGGGGAGTACACGCTCGTCTACCTCGTCTACAACACGATCTCCAATCTGCTCACCCAGGCCGAGCAGGTCGCCTGCTTCCGCAACGCCGCCCGCCACCTGGCACCCGGCGGCCGCTTCGTGATCGAACTCTGGGTGCCCGAGTTGCGCAAGCTCCCGCCGGGTCAGCAGGCCGTGGTGTGGCATCACGAGCCCGGATATATCGGCCTGGACACCTACGACGTTCTGCGGCAGCAGATCGTGTCGCACCATTTCCGATTCGACGAGAGCGAACACGCACGGCTGTATCGCAGTCCTCATCGGTACATCTGGCCGGCCGAGCTCGACCTCATGGCCCAGCTGGCCGGGTTCGAGCTGGAGAGCAGGCACGCGGACTGGGCCGAGACCGAATTCACCGCCGAATCACGTTCGCACGTGTCCGTCTATCGCATTCCGCCCAGCCGCATCGCGTCGGAATAAGGACGATCGCCGGACCCGATACGCGCATTCGACCGTGACGATCCGCCCTTCGCACAAGGGGCGAAGCGCGGACGAGTGGCAGTGCCGCTCCTGGCGGCAAAGGGAGAGCCCCGCGAGGCGACCACCTCGTGGGGCAGGCGGGTCCGGCAGGTTCGATGTGCGGTTATCCGGTCCTTGCTGCTGTTGCTGTCTCACTCTCCCTGCTGCTGATGCCGCTACCGGGGTTCGCGGACCTGCCGACGCTCTTCCACGCGTCAGTCCATGCGGCCGCGTTCTTCGAATCGGCCCCGTTCGCGGCCGCGTTCTTCGAATCGCCCGCGGCCGCGTTCTTCCATGCGCCCGCGTTCCTCACGGCCTCGTTCGCGGCCGCGTTCTTCGAATCGTCCGCGTTCGCGGCCGCGCTCTTCGAATCGTCCGCGTTCGCGGCCGCGTTCTTCGAATCGTCCGCGTTCGCGCCCGCGTTCCTCACGGCCTCGTTCGCGGCCGCGCTCCTCGAATCGGCCTCGTTCGCGGCCGCGCTCTTCCATGCGCCCGCGTTCGCGGCCTCGTTCCCGGCCATAGTGGCCGTACTGACGGTGGCGCTCCCGGCCACGACACCTACCTCCGGGGCAGGGCTGTGCGGGGCTCTGCGTGACCTGCGCGGTGCTGCCGGCGGCATAGACCGGCTGCGTCTGCATAGTCACCGGGACGATGAGGGCCGACGCTGTGATCGCGCCAGCAGCCAGTGCTTCTTTGAGCATGAGTATCACTCCGTCGACTCCGTGACTGTCGCCGGGGAACACCCGGATACACGGAGCGCGAATCGATCCATCGAACCTTGGATCCAGACCCTGATTTCCACGCTAGAGGTAACAAAAGGTCCCGTCACCCAGGAATGCGCAAACAACCGCTTTTCGCAACAAAAAAGGCGGTCAGTATGAGTTATTGCAGGAGCATTTTCGTGCCCCGGCACTCCCTTTACGTGGGTCGCTCAAGGCCTTCCACATCATTGGGACGCATTGGTTGTGATCGCACATCACCGGCCGCAGCCCGTCTCCGGCACCTCACGGTTCATTACAGTGGATCGCTGACCGAGACCGCGCGGGTTCTCGAGGTTGCCGTGACCGAGGTGAAGGAAGCGGGTTCGGGGCGTGTCCTGCATTCGAGGGAGCATGAGGTGATCAGCCCAGCGGGACGGTCCATTCGAGGCGGGCGCCGCCGACGTCGGGGGAGGTGAGGGCGAAGGCGCCGCCGAGCCGTTCGGCGCGGTCGGCGAGATTGCGCAGGCCACTGCGGCGGCCCTCAACCGGGATGCCGACGCCGTTGTCCTCCACCACGAGGGTCAGCCGCCCGTCGCCGGCCTGGACGCTGACGTCGGCGCGGCTGGCTTTGGCGTGGCGGACGAGGTTGGACAGGGCCTCGCGGAGGACGGCGAGCAGGTGCTCGGCGACTTCGGCGGGCACCTCGTTGTCGAGCCGGCCCTCCAGGCTCAGGCCCGGCATGAAGCCGAGGTGCCCGCGGGCGCCCTCGACCAGGTCCACGACCTGGGCGCGTAGGCTGGGCGCGGCCTCCTCGCGCGGCGTCTGCAGCGCGAAGATGGTCGAGCGGATCTGCCGGATCGTGGTGTCCAGCTCGTCGATCGCGCTCTGCAGCCGCGAGGAGGCCTCCGGCCGCTCGACCAGGCGCACCGCGCTCATCAGTGTCATGGCCACCGCGAACAGCCGTTGGATGACCACGTCGTGCAGGTCTTTGGCGATGCGGTCACGGTCTTCCAGCAGGCCGAGCCGTTCGGCGTCGCGGCGGACGTCGGCCAGCTCCAGCGCGACGGCCGCCTGCCCGGAGAACGCGTGCAGCATGCGCAGCTCCGACTGGCTGAACGGCATCCGTCCCGAGCGCCTGACCAGCGCCAGCACGCCGCGTACCGCCTCCGCGGCGCCCAGCGGCACGGCGGCCGCCGGTCCCACCGGCTGATCGTCTGCCCAGACCAGATGCGCCTGGCTCTGATCGAGATCGTCCAGCATCAGTGGTTCCCCACCCAGGAACGCCCGGCCCGCGAGGGATCCTTCGACCGCGACCTCGTCGTCGACGAGACGTACTCCCGGACGCCCGTGCTCGGTGAGCGCACCGTCCTGCAGCGCCACGCGCAGAACGTCGTGGTCGTGGTTGGGGAGCAGGATCGCCACCGCGTCGGCGTCGGCCATCTCACGGGCGCGCCGGGCGATCAGCGTGAGCACTTCCTTCGATTCGGCGCCGGACAGCAGCCGGGTGGTGATGTCGGAGGACGCCTGGAGCCAGGTCTCCCGGCGGCGGCTCTCCTCGTACAGGCGCGCGTTCTCGATGGCGACGCCCGCGGCGGTGGCCAGGGCGACGACGACCGCCTCGTCGTCCTCGTCGAACTCCCCGCCCCCGCGTTTCTCGGTCAGGTAGAGGTTGCCGAACACCTCGTCGCGTACGCGGACCGGCACGCCGAGGAAGCTGCCCATCGACGGGTGGCCGGGCGGGAAACCGTACGACTCGGGGTGCCGGGAGATGTCGGCCAGCCGCAGGGTTTGGGGTTCCTTGATCAGCAGGCCGAGCAGGCCGAGCCCGTGCGGCCAGTGCTCGATCCTGGCGATCTCCTCCTCGCTCAGCCCCACCGGCACGAACTGGACGAGCGTGTTCTCCTCCCCGATCATGCCCATTGCCCCGTACGTCGCGTCGACCAAGGTGGTGGCGGTCTCCACGATGCGCCGCAGCACCGTCTCCAGGTCCAGGTCACTGCCGATCGAGACGACCGCCTCCAGCAGCGCGTGCACCCGATCCCGGGTGGCCAGCACCGTCTGCAGGCGCGACTGCAACTCGGCCAGCAAATCGTCCAACCGCATGCTGGGGATCAGAGAACCGGGCTCCTTCTCCGTCATGGTACGCAGTTTCGCATCGACCACACGCCGGTGCCCACCTCCGGGGAGGCCGTCACCGGCGCCCGCGAGCGGAACAGGGCGCGGCCACGTGCGCCACCACCGCCTCACCGCGAACGACACGGCGGTACGCCTCGCGGGCAGTGGCGCGGATGTGTTCCGGAAGTGCGCAGGTGGTGGGGCGGATGGACACGTAGATGTGCACCATCCCGTCGACCTCCGCCAGCCGCACGTCGTCCACCGCTTCGGTGAACGCCTCCTGCAGGGCCTGTCGCACGGTGCGTCGTGCGATCGGACCGGTCACCGGGTCCCGGTCCTTTTCGTCTGCCTGTTCGCCTTCCTGGCCCCGGGGGATCGGAGGGGGATCGGTGCTCAGAGTCGTCATGACACAACCGTCCCGCCGATCGCCCCGCGCGGGGCAGGGCCGAAGGTCCCCAGCCCTCGCGACGGTCGTCGTTTCCGGCCGGCGATCCGCTCACGGCAAGTCGATGAAGCCGGGCCGATGCCGGGCCGCTCGCCGACCGATAGTGACGGACAAATAACCGAACGTATCGGCCGTCCTGCATATCGGCGGGGTGCTCAGCAGCCTCTCCTAAGGGTGGAGTATCTGTTCGGCGTGCTGTGCGCTGGGTATTGAGATTGGCTTTTCGTACGCGTATGATACAAGTAACACTACAGCCGAAACGTGAATGCTTGCCGGAAGGCGCGTACCTTCCCGGATCATCCGATGATGGTTTCGAGATAAGGCTGACGTTGACGCGTTGGTCGGGAAGGCACGCCCGTGCCGCTCACGTTAGTGTGCAACTTTCAGGTTGACCACCATAACGGTATGGCGGGCGCCTGTTTCGCCGGCGAGCGGGGCGGTCACGATGACCGCCCGGTCGTGCCCATCGGCTCGCACCGGCCGCGGAAGATCCTCGCGGCGGCCGGCGCGATCGAGGTCGGGGGCATGTCTGTGCACGACACGCTCGCCGGCGAGGCGGCGGGCGAACGCCGGCGGCTCTCCTCGGTGATCCCGCGTCTGCGAGGAACCGCGAATCGGCGAACCGCACTTGTGCGACCCGGTGAACGTGCATGTCGCGCCTGGCCTGGCGTGGTTCCTCGGCCCGGCTGCGGTCCCGTGCATGCCGGTGAGCACCACGTCTGGCCGAGCAGTGGAAGCCCCGGCGATGTGCGTCCGCGGTTGGTGGCCTGCCTGCGGCGGACCGCGTCCGCCTGCCGGCCGTCCGCCCGGGGGCCCACGGCGCTCACGCCGGCATCCGGCCGGGCCGGCGCGAACCGTGCCTGCCGGGCCGATCGGAATGCACCCCGTCGTGAAGGAGGCCCCGATAGCCGATTGACAATCTCGATCCGCGGGTCTTGACAGCTGCTCGACGGCGTGGGAGTCACATCTGGAGGAGGTCGATCGTAAATCAATTCGTCATGGTAAGCGAGCCGCGCATTGCGACCCGATTGCGCGGTCCTACTGAGATGAATTACGGGGAGGATTCACGTGCAAGTCGATGTCATGGTGTCCGACGAACTGCAACTGTCCCGTTTCGCGCTTACCGCGTTGCTTGAGCGAAGCGAGGCCATTCGAGTCGTCGGAGCAGCGGGCAGCAGCCTTGACGCACTGGAGTTCGCCGAGACGCATCGGCCGGACGTCACGATCATCAGCTTTGAGGGCGCGGACAATGACGCGATCGCGATCGCCGAGAAGATCGCGAGCCTTCCGGGGTGCCGGAGTCTGCTGCTCGCCACGGCGTTCAGCAGGACCGTCGTCCGTCAGGCCTTCAGCAGCGGGATCGACGGCATGGTGCAGCGGAGCGCTCCGCCGCGCCAGCTCTTCGACGCCATTCACCGGGTACACCAGGGAGAGCGGGTCTTCGACCCGGAGCTGACGGTCGCCGCGCTGGCCAACGGGGGTTGCCCGTTGACCCTGCGGGAGCTCTCCGTTCTCGAGTACGTCGCGCAAGGTGACACGGTGACCGAGATCTCGGCGCGGTTGCATCTGTCCGAGGGGACCGTGCGCAACTACCTGTCGTCCGTGGTGGCGAAGCTGGGTGCGCGCAACCGGATAGACGCGTTACGGATCGCCCAGAGCGCACACTGGATCTGAATATCGCGATTACCGCATTCAGGCATGCGGTGGTCGTGCAAGATTTCAGTCTGCAATGACGGCGTCAAAGGGTGTTGAACGCGCCGATGCGCTTCCACGGCACCGGCATGAGGATCGTCGCGGAGACGGTCCGCGTGTGGCTTCGGCCGAGGGCGTGCGGGGGGGGTAGGGCCAGGGCACAGCCGCCA
>NZ_JBFBIP010000036.1:0-38607 GCF_040685655.1 Microbispora sp. NPDC088329 | reverse complement strand
AACTTCGGCGAGGAGATCAAGCAGTGGACCAACCTGAACGGGCTGAGCCAGACCCCGGCGTTCACCGATCACCCGCAGTCGTCGTGGACCCGGACTCGGTACGGCAACACGGGAACCCAGGCCACCGTCGAGGGCATCAGCATCTCCGGCGTCGGCCACCAGCTGCCGATGAACGGCCAGATCGCCTACGCCATCTCCTTCCTCGGCCTCGACGGCAGCACACCGTCGTCCCCCAGCCCGTCCCCGGGTAGCCCGTCACCCAGTCCGACCGTGACCCCGACCCCCGGTGGCGGCAATGGGCCGATCAAGGGAACGGCCTCCGGGCGGTGCCTGGACGTGCCCGGCGCGAGCACCGCGGACGGCACCCAGGTGCAGCTGTGGGACTGCAACGGCCAGACCAACCAGACCTGGACGTCCACCTCTGCCGGTGAGATCCGGGTGTACGGCAACAAGTGCCTGGACGCGGCCGGCACCGGCAACGGCGCCGTGATCCAGATCTACGGCTGCTGGGGCGGCGACAACCAGAAGTGGCGCGTCAACTCCGACGGAAGCATCCAGGGCGTCCAGTCGGGGCTGTGCCTGGACGCGGTCGGAGCGGGCACCGGCAACGGCACCAAGATCCAGCTGTACTCCTGCCACGGCGGCACCAACCAGAAGTGGAGCTGGACCAGGTAGGCCACACCGAAAGCCTCCGGTGCGGCACCCCGCCGCGCCGGGGGCCTTCCGGCGGCCCCCGTCACAGGCTGATCCCGCGACGCTCGGCACGACCTCCGGACGCGCTCAGGGACTGAGCTTCTCGTGCGCGTTGCCGTGCCACTCGACGAGCAGGACGGTGGCGTCGTCGTGCAGCCGGTTGTCGTGATATTCCAGCACGGTCCTGATCAGGCGGCGCAGGGTCTCGGGCACCGGCAGCCCGGCGGCGTTCTCCCGGATCATGAACTCGACGAACCGGCCCAGGCCGAACTCGCCGCTGTCGGGGCTGCGCATCTCGGTGATGCCGTCGGTGTAGAGCAGGAGCCGGTCGCCGGGCTCCAGCTGCTCCCGGCACAGCATGACGGGCAGGCCGAGATCGAGCCCCATCGGGTGGGCGGGCGGGCACTTCAGTGTGGAGGTCCACCGGCCGTGGCGGATCAGCACCGGTGCGTGGTGGCCGCGGTTCACCCAGGAGAAGACGCCGGAGTCGAGGTCGAGATCGCCGATGACCGCCGTGACGAAGCGGTCGCCCCGGCCGAACTCGTCGATCAGAGCCCGCTCGATCGCCTCGCTGTTGCGCACCAGACCCATGCCCTGCCGCCGGTGGTTGCGGCAGCAGGCCACGGCGAGGTTCGCGGTCAGCCCGGCCGAGACGTCGTGGCCCATCGCGTCGAAGACCCCCACGTGCGCGAGGGCTCCGGAGGTGGAGTAGTCGAAGGCGTCACCGCCGATCTCGTACGCCGGTTCGAGCACGGCGCCGATCGTCACCGCCGGTGTGGCGAAGGTCAGCGGCGGCGTCAGATTCCACTGCATCTCCGCCGCCACGTTCATCGGCCGGCTCCGGACGAGGCGCGCGTGGCAGTCGCTGAAGGAGCGCTTGCTGACGACGATCAGCGCGATGAGGGACGCGATGTGCCGCATGCGGTCCTGGATTTCGTCGTTCTCCGACTCGGGGACCATGTGGAGCACGCCGAGGCGCTCGGTGCCGTCCAGCAGGGGCACCCACCACTGGCTCGGGCCGCCATCCTCCGGACCGCTCCGCAGCATGCGCACCTCCTGCAGCGCGCGCCCGGCGAGCGTGGTGTCGATCTTGAGCTCCTCCGGCTGGAAGTCCTCGTCGCCGATGCCGCACAACCGGCGCAGCACGCTCTGCTGCAGGTCGGCGAGGTAGACGCCGATCTCCTCGAAGCCCGCCTCGCGTTCGTACCGGGCGAGCAGCGCCGGGATGCCCTCGAACGCCGTCAGATGGCTGTCCTCCAGCATGCCCGCCAACGCCCGCAACAGCTCACGATCATGAGAAGGGGGGATGCCCTGCTCCATCTGTCCACCCCCGTGGTCCTTCACCACCTACCCACGATGCTCCACCGGGCCTGAGTCAGAGCTGGGCCCCGGGGAGATTTGGGCAACGTATTACTTCGGGGGCCGGACGAACCCGGCGACGGCCCACTCGACCATGGGTGATCGCACGCTCAGTCGAAGAAGCGGGCCAGCCGCCGTTCGCAGGCGGGCTCCCGGCCGTCCTTCGCCGGGACCAGATCGGCGAAGACCGTGGAATCGTCGCGGGTGACCAGCAGCGGGTACCAGCACCGGCCCGCGTCGTCGGGCCGGCACAGGTGCTTGAACGTCTGCACGTCGATCAGCCGGACGTGCGTGGGGTCGGCCACCGCGTTGACGTGCCGCCACCAGGGCGCGAGCACGTGCAGCACACCGCCGGGGCGCAGGACCCGATGGCACTCGCGCAGCAGGGGCAGGTAGTCGGCCAGGTGCTCCAGCACGTGCACCACGAAGATCTGGTCCACCGACTCGTCCGCCAGCGGCACGCCGTACGCCAGGTCGGCCAGCACGTCGACCACCGGGGTGGGGCGCAGGTCGACGCCGACGTTGTCGCGGTGCTGCTTGGTGCCGCCGCAGCCGAGGTCGACGACCCGGGGCGGGGCGCCGGCCACCCGCACCCTGTCCCACACCGCCAGCACCCCGGACAGACGGCCGAGGCGTTCGCGCAGCAGATCGAGGCCGGCGGCGGCCGGCACGTCGCCCTCGACGTGCGCGACCCCGCCGTCGAAGCGGACCCGCACGTCCAGGCCGCGCAGCCGGGCATCGTGCGCCAGAAGGTCCGCCGCCGCCTCCTCGAGGTCCCGGTCGACCAGGTCACGCCGACGCCTGTCCATCCCGTCCACTCCTCGCCGTTCCGGATCACCTGTCCCTACCCGCCCCGGGCCGCCGCGTACGCATGACGGGCCTTTGCGAGGATGAATGAAGGCCGTACGACGGGGGCAGGTGAGCGGTCATGCGCGATCCGCGGGCCGGGGGGACCGGCGGACAGCGGGAACGGCACGTGGGAGGAGACGCGGACGTGGTGGCGGAAAGATCCGGAGCGACAGATGCCAGGGGCACCTCACCCGAGCCGCTGACGCCGGAACCGGACGACGGAGGGCTGGAGGAGCTCATCGGCGACGCGTCCGACATCGACACGCCGGCCGCCGAGACGCCGCCGCCGACCGGGTCGGAGTCGGCGATGCCCGAGGCCGAGCCCGACATCGGCCCGACCTCCTGAGCCGTCCCGGCTCCGCGCGGATGGCGGGGCGTCGCCGCCGCCGCGACCGGCGGGTGGTGGGCCATGCCCACCGCTCCGCCTCGCCGGTAGCGGCCCCGAGTTCGGTCAGCGGCTCGTTACGGTGAGGCATGAGGGCCTACGAACAGCTGGACGTTCGGTACGTGCACCGCAACTGCTGAACTCGGTGAATTCAGCCCTCGCGGCTTCAAGCGCCGAGCAGTTCCACCGTGCCGTTCGCGCCGTCCACTCTGATCCTGTCGCCGTCGCGTACCCGCATGGTGGCGTTGCCGGTGCCCACGACGGCGGGGATGCCCAGCTCGCGGGCCACGATGGAGGCGTGCGAGAGAGGCGCCCCGACGTCGGTGACCACGGCCGCCGCGCGCGGGAACAGCGGCGTCCAGCCCACGTTGGTGAGCGTGGTGACCAGGATCTCACCGGGCCGGAGCCGATCGCCGTCCTCGGGGCGGGCGATCACCCTGGCGACACCCTCGACCACGCCCGGCGCGCCGGGGAAGCCGGTCACGGTGTCCACGGCCGGGGGGACGCCGCCGCGGGCATCGTAGACGTCGGCGCGCCTGCGGGGGTCTGCCGCCCAGCGGACCGGGTCGAACCGGCCCACGATGAGCGTCGGGTATGGCGGGAGCGCCGCGTACATCTCGTACGTCGCCCGCCGGACCGGCACCCGCTCCAGCGGGGCGGCGTCGCCGCCGAGCACGGCGAGCAATTCGTCGAGGTAGAGGTGGAACAGGTTGTCACCGTGGCCGGTCAGCTCGCCGGCCCGCAGGACGAAGGCCCTCAGCACCCAGAACGCGCGGACGACCTCCGACCGGGTGGCCTCGCGGTCGCGCACCACTCCGGCCCAGCGCTCGACCTTCGCCCGCATCCCGGCCTCCCGGCGGGGGTGGCGCCGGGCGAAGCGCGCCCACGCCTCCTCCCTGGCCTTGCGCTGCCGGGCCAGCAGGCCGTCCGTGCCGGCCAGTATGTCCCGCAGCCCGGCGAGCTGCGCGTCGATCCAGGCGGGGTCCTCCCCGGGGCGCGGGACGGACACCTCGAACTCGTGCGGGCCGCGGTGGCCGTAGAGCCGGGCGAAGCTCTCCCGGGTGATCTCGCCCGCGCCCAGCCGGCCCAGCCCCGTGATCAGGCCGAGGCTGGCCAGCTCGCCCTGGCCGCCCGCGCCCGTCAGGATGGCGTCCGCGTCGGTCTCGCCCACCAGCTTGCGCAGTTTGCCGCGGGTGAGGACGAGCGTGCTGCCGTCCTGCCGGCCCGCGGCCTCGAGCATGCGGCAGGCCGTGCGGAAATGCGGCTCGACGGCCCGCGACCACAGGCCGGCCAGTTCCGGCGCCGACGAGGTGGACCGGATCGCGGCGCGCAGCTCCTCGCATCGCTCCAGGGAGGTGGACAGGAAGGCCCGCATGCCTCCGAGGTTCGCCCTGACCCTGCGCCGGATGCGTGCGGCCATGGGCAGCACCGTCGTGATGATCCGCAGGCGCGACATCTCGAGCGGCGGCACCTCCAGGCCCGGCGGCAGCTTGCCGAATACCTGCTCGATCGCGCCGAGCCTGCTCCGCATGCCGAACGCCCGGGCGATGGAGACGGCGATGCTGAGATTCATGTAGAAACGGCCGCCGATGTTGCCGACCAGATCGAAGCCGGGCAGCGTGGCGGCGGACATGGCCTCGTCGATGAACAGGCGGACGAACGACCAGGTGATGGGCGTCATGACGTCGGGGATGGCCTCCCCGAGGTTGCCGGACGTCCACAGGTAGTCGCCCTTGAGGCTGTCGTTCCACTCCTCCACCCGTGACCCGGAAGCGGTGATCGGGCGGGCCTGGACGAGGGCGAACGTGCCCGCGCGCATGGTCCATTCCACGTCCATCGGCGTGCCGTACAGCGCCTGGACGCGCGCTCCCAGCTCGGCCAGCGCCAGGGCCTGCTCCCCAGACAGGACGGGAGCCCGGCGCATGTCCTCGGGGACCGGCTCCTCGCGGGTGCCGCCGGGGGCGCGGACGGTCATGACGGTCTTGTCGCCGGTGTGCTCCTCGACGACCGCGGCGCCGGAGACGACGACCGTGTCGGGGATGACATGGCCGCCGACCACGGCCTCGCCCAGGCCCCACGACGCGTTGATCACCGTCCTGTCGTCCGCGCCGGTGACGGGGTCGGCGGTGAACATGACGCCCGCCGCGTCGGCGTCCACGAGTGCCTGGACCACGACAGCCAGGGCGACGTCGTCGTGCCGCACGCCGTTCTGTTCCCTATAGGCGATGGCGCGGGCGTTCCAGAGGGAGGCCCAGCAGCGCTTCACCGCGTCGAGCAGCCCATCGGCTCTGACGTTGAGGAAGGTGTCCTGCTGCCCGGCGAACGACATGCCGGGAAGGTCCTCGGCGGTGGCGGACGAGCGCACGGCCACCGGGACGTCGTCGCCCAAGGCGGCGTACGCGGCGAGGATCTCCGCGGCGATCGGCTCGGGAAGCTCGTGCCCGGCGAACAGGGCGGCGATCCGCTCGGCGTCGCCCGCCGCGGCGGCGGCCAGCGTCTCCTCTCGGAAGTCCGCCACGAAGGCCCGGTAGGCCTCGGTGGTGATGTGGAAGCCGCCCGGGACGGGCAGCCCTGCCCGTGCGAGGGCGGCCAGCGAGGCGCCCTTCCCGCCCACGGTGGCGAGGTCGGCGCCGGTGTCGGCCAGGGGGATGACCGCCTTCATGTCACACGCTCCTCGGAGAACTCAGGGAGTTCGCCAGCTTGCGCCGGGCGACGTCCGTCATCGAGTCGAGATAGTCGAGGGTGGCCCGTTCCACGGCGTCTACGGCGTCATCGGGCAGCGCCCGTCCGGTGCCGATGGCGCGCTCGACCATGTCGGCGAGCAGCGGGGCGAGTCGCTCCTCCGGGGGAGGCCCGCCGGGGAGCATCCACGGCACGGTGAGGAACCCGTAAATGATCGAGCCGATCACCAGGACGTGGTCGCCCGACAGGTCCCTGGCCGCGCCCACCTGGATCAGCGCGGTGTAGTAGGCGTCCAACGCCTCGCCCGGGTTCACCGCGCCGGGGCCGTGCCGCTTCTGCCGGACGAGCTTGCCGAGCACCTCCGAGTCGCCGACGAGTGCCGCCTTCAGCAACGGCCGGCGCAGCAAGCCCGCGGCGATCCCGGCGAACAGCTCACGCGGGGTGGCGGGACCGCTCCGCCGCACCTCCTCGAGCATCCGCACCCGCTCCCGGCGCAGCAGCGCTGCGAAGAGCGCGTCGCGCGTTCTCCAGTGCAGGTAGATGGTGCCCTTGGCGACACCGGCCTGCTTGGCGACGTCGTCGATCGTCGTCTTGTCGTAGCCCCACCGGCCGATCAGCTCCGCGGCGGCGTCGAGGATGCGGTGCGCCCGCTCCACCTGGCGCGCCGGGTCCTGCGGGGGCCGTCCCACCCTGCTCATGTCCCATCTCCATTGTTTGACCATTATTTGACCGGATGACATTATCCGGTCATAGAACTGAAGACAATGGTGGTGGGGCCAGGACTTCGTAGCGGCCGACGTGATAGGCGCGAAGGCGGCGGCATCGGGATCCGGTCGGCCCGCGAGCCGGCCTCGTCTCAGCCGGCGGTGGGTTTGATCCAGCCGAGGGCGCGCTCGACCGCCCTCCGCCAGTTGTCGTACTCGTCCTCGCGCCGTTCCGGGTCCATCGCCGGCGTCCACTGGGCGGCGCGGTGCCAGTTGCGCCGCAGGCCCTCCAGGTCGGGCCAGTAGCCGACGGCGAGCCCGGCGGCGTACGCCGCGCCGAGGGAGACGGTCTCGGCGACCATGGGCCGCACCACCGGCACGTCCAGCACGTCGGCGATGAACTGCATCAGCAGGTTGTCGGACGTCATGCCGCCGTCGACCTTGAGCGTGGTGAGCGCGATGCCCGCGTCGGCGTTCATCGCGTCCACCACCTCGCGGGTCTGCCAGCCCGTGGCCTCCAGCACGGCGCGGGCGAGATGGCCCTTGGTGATGTACGAGGTGAGCCCGACGATGACCCCGCGGGCCTCGCTGCGCCAGTGGGGCGCGAACAGCCCGGAGAACGCGGGGACGATGTAGCAGCCGCCGTTGTCGTCGACCGTGCGGGCCAGGGTCTCGATCTCCGGGGCGGTGCTGATGATCCCGAGCCGGTCCCTGAACCACTGCACGAGCGCGCCGGTGATCGCGATGGAGCCCTCCAGGGCGTACACCGCGGGCTGGTCGCCGATCTGGTAGCCGACCGTGGTGAGCAGGCCGTGGGTGGAGGCGACCGGCTCGGTTCCGGTGTTGAGCAGCAGGAAGGCGCCGGTGCCGTAGGTGCACTTGGCCTCGCCGCGGTGGAAGCAGGTCTGCCCGAACAGCGCGGCCTGCTGGTCGCCGAGCGCCGCGGAGATCCGCACGCCGGGCAGCACCCGCCGGGCCGTGCCGTACGTCTCGCTGGACGGGCGGATCTCCGGCAGCATCGCGCGGGGGATGCCGAAGAAGCCGAGCAGGACCGGGTCCCAGTCGAGGTCGCGGAGGTTCATCAGCAGCGTGCGGCTGGCGTTGGTCACGTCGGTGACGTGGACGCCGCCGTCCGGACCGCCGGTGAGGTTCCAGATGAGCCAGCTTTCCATCGTGCCGAAAAGGACCTCGCCGCGCTCGGCCCGTTCGCGCAGCCCGTCGGTGTCGTCGAGCAGCCAGCGGACGGTGGGGGCGGAGAAGTACGTGGCCAGGGGCAGGCCGCAGCGCTCGCGCACCACGTGCGCGTCGGGGCGGCGCGACAGCTCGTCGACCAGGGTGTCGGTCCTGGTGTCCTGCCAGACGACGGCGGGGGCGACCGGGACGCCGGTGCGCCGGTCCCACAGCACCGTCGTCTCCCGTTGGTTGGCGATGCCGACGGCGGCGACCTCGCCGGGCCCGATGCCCGCCTGGGCGAGCGCCTCGGGGCCGATCCGCTCAAGGTTGCGCCAGATCTCGACGGCGTCGTGCTCCACCCAGCCGGGACGCGGGAAGTGCTGCTTGTGCTCCCGCTGCGTCACCGAGACCAGACGGCCGCGCTGGTCGAACAGGATGCACCGGGTCGAGGTGGTGCCTTGGTCGATGGACATCACATAACGCTGGGTCACGGCGGCCTGCCTTCGGGGCGGATGCGGTGAGGGGCGGATGCGGCGAGGGGAGATGAGGAGGGTCACCAGCGGGAGGCGCCGAGGTCGCGGGAGACGGCCCGCGCCGCGTCGCGCACATAGCCCACCAGTTCGGGGCGGGGACGTCCGCCGGAGTCGCAGATCCGCTCGGTGGCGCCGGAGATGCCCATGGCGCCCACCACGAGTCCTCCATACCCCCGGATCGGGGCCGCCACCCCCGCCTCGCCCATGCCGGCCTCGTCGGCGTCCGACGCCCAGCCGTGCTCGCGAACGGTCGCGAGCGCGCGCGACAACTCCTTGTGCGTCCGCACGGTGCGGCGGGTGAACTGCTCCAGCTCCCCGTCCTGTACGGCGTCCTGCACGGTGGCGGCCGCGTTGGCGTCGTAGGCGAGCAGCACCTTGCCGATCGCCGTGGCGTGCATGGGCAGGAGCATGCCGACGTCGAGCGTCTGCAGGCTGTCGTCGGGCCGGAAGACGTGGTGGACGACCAGGACCTTGCCCTGGAGGTGGGTGCCGATCCGCACCGCCTCGCCGCTGCGCGCGGCCAGGGCGTCGGCCCAGTTGATCGCCCGCGAGCGGAGCTCGTTCACGTCGAGGTAGCTGGTGCCCAGATGTAGCAGCGCCGCGCCGAGCTGGTACTTGCCGGTCGCCTCGTCCTGCTCGACGAAGCCGACGAGCTGGAGGGTGCGCAGGATGCCGTGCGCCGTCCCGCGGGCCAGTCCCAAAGAGTTCGCGATCTCGGTGAGGCCGAGCCGCCCCGATCCCTGGGCGAGCAGCCGCAGGATCGCGGCGGCGCGTTCGATGGACTGGACCGGACCTGGCACGCCCCGGATTCTAACGATGCCGGAAGGTGTTCGACACTGCCGACACCTGATCGGACATGGATGGAAGATCTTTTGTCATCGGACGGGTTCGCGCGAAATGTGATTGTTCGCGTCATACCCGGGGAGCGTAGTACGACCTTCGGAATGTGACCAGTGTTCGACAATGCCGACGATCTTTTATTGACGCTTTCTTGGGTGCCGTTTAACGTCCGGACAACCGGCGGCGCTCACAGCGAGCACTTCGGGATGTGACGGGCGTGGTCAAGGAGGAGACGCATGGCGGAAGGGCGAAGCGACCGAAGGCTACTCAATCCATTCGCGGGTGAGCTCGCGGCCGAGTTCGCGGGCACGGCGATCCTCATCCTGTTCGGCGTCGGCGTGGTGGCCCAGGTGACGGCCGGCGGCATCGGCGACCACGACAGCATCGCGTGGGCGTGGGGATTGGGGGTGACCCTCGGCGTCTACACGGCGGCCCGACTCAGCGGCGCCCACCTCAATCCGGCCGTCACGGTCGCCCTCGCCGTCTTCAAGGGCTTCTCCTGGCGGAAGGTCCTGCCGTACGCGCTGGCGCAGACCGCGGGCGCCTTCGTGGCGGCGCTGCTGGTCCGCTGGAACTACGCCGAGGTCCTGGCCAAGGTGGACCCGGGGCACACGATCAAGACGCAGGGGGTCTTCTCCACCCTCCCCGGCAACGGCACGCTGCCGGTCACCCAGTGGGGGGCGCTGCGCGACCAGATCATCGGCACGGCCATCCTGCTGTTCCTCATCTTCGCGATCTCCGACGAGCGCAACTCGGCGCCGCTCGCCAACCTCGCGCCGGTCATCGTCGGCCTGCTCGTGGTCGCGATCGGCATGGCGTGGGGGACCGACGCCGGCTACGCCATCAACCCCGCCCGCGACTTCGGCCCGCGCCTCGCCTCGTTCTTCACGGGGTACGGCTCGGCGTTCCGCGACCAGTACGGTGGGCTCTACTTCTGGGTGCCGATCATCGGGCCGCTGGCCGGCGGCGTCGTCGGCGCCGGGCTCTACCAGCTCCTGGTCGCCCGCTTCCTGCCGCGTACGGACGCGCCCGAGCCCGGTCGCACGCCGGAGCCCGCCGCGCAGGCCGGCTGATCATCGCCGGGCCGAGACCGGCAACGTCCAGCTCACCCGAGCTCATACGAGACGAGAGGCGCAACGAGAATGGCAGACTACGTCGGCGCGGTCGACCAGGGGACGACCAGCACCCGCTTCGTGATCTTCGATCACGGCGGCAACGAGGTCGCCCGCCACCAGCTGGAACACCAGCAGATCCTGCCGCAGGCGGGCTGGGTCGAGCACAACCCGACCGAGATCTGGGAGCGCACCCGGGCGGTCGCCGAGACCGCGATGCGCACCGCGGGCCTGCAGGCCTCCGACCTCGCGGCGCTCGGCATCACCAACCAGCGCGAGACGGCCGTCGTGTGGGACCGGCGCACCGGCCGGCCGTACTACAACGCCATCGTCTGGCAGGACACCCGCACCGACCGCATCGCCTCGGCGCTGGAGCGGGAGGGCAAGGGCGAGGTGATCCGGCGCAAGGCCGGCCTGCCGCCCGCCACCTACTTCTCCGGCGGCAAGATCCAGTGGATTTTGGAGAACGTCCCCGGCGTCCGCGAGGCCGCCGAGCGCGGTGACGCGATCTTCGGCAACACCGACACCTGGCTGCTGTGGAACCTGACGGGGGGCGTCGACGGCGGCGTCCACGTGACCGACCCCACCAACGCAAGCCGCACGATGCTGATGAATCTGGAGACGCTCGACTGGGACGACGAGCTGCTGTCGTTCTTCGGCGTCCCCCGCCAGATGCTCCCCGAGATCCGGCCCTCCTCCAACCCCGACCTGTACGGCGTGACCCGCGCGAGCGGCCCGCTCGGCGGCGAGGTGCCGCTGGCGGGCGACCTCGGCGACCAGCAGGCCGCGACGGTCGGCCAGGTCTGCTTCGAGCCCGGCACGGCCAAGAACACCTACGGCACCGGCAACTTCCTGCTGCTCAACACCGGCACCGAGCTCGTGCGCTCCGAGCACGGCCTGCTCACCACGGTCTGCTACCAGTTCGGCTCGGACGAGCCCGTGTACGCCCTGGAGGGCTCGATCGCGGTCACAGGCTCCGCCGTCCAGTGGCTGCGCGACCAGCTCGGCATCATCTCCGGGGCGTCGCAGAGCGAGGCGCTCGCCCGGCAGGTCGAGGACAACGGCGGCGTCTACTTCGTGCCGGCGTTCTCCGGCCTGTTCGCGCCGTACTGGCGGTCCGACGCCCGCGGGGCCATCGTCGGCCTGTCCCGCTACAACACCAACGCCCATCTGGCCCGCGCCACGCTCGAGTCGATCTGCTACCAGACCAAGGACGTGGTCGGCGCGATGGAGCAGGACTCCGGCGTCGTCCTCGACGTGCTGCGGGTGGACGGCGGCGTGACGGCCAACGAGCTGTGCATGCAGATGCAGGCCGACATCCTCGGCGTCCCGGTGTCGCGTCCGGTGGTGGCCGAGACCACCGCGCTCGGCGCCGCGTACGCCGCCGGGCTGGCCGTGGGCTTCTGGAAGTCCACCGACGACCTCAAGCGCAACTGGCACGAGGACCGCCGCTGGGAGCCCGGCTGGAGCGACGAGCAGCGGGAGCGCGGCTACGCCGGATGGCGCAAGGCCGTCCAGCGGACGCTCGACTGGGTCGACGTCGACTGACCTGCCTGAACCAACGAGGGAGTTAACACCGATATGTCTGTACCCATGGGTCCCCGCGCTCGGGAGGCGGCGCTGCGGAGGCTGAGCGAGGACGAGTTCGACGTCCTGGTCGTCGGCGGCGGGGTGGTCGGCGCCGGGGTCGCGCTCGACGCGGTCTCGCGCGGCCTGTCCGTCGCGCTGGTGGAGGCCCGTGACCTCGCGGCCGGCACCTCGAGCCGGTCGAGCAAGCTGATCCACGGCGGGCTGCGCTACCTGGAGCAGCTCGACTTCCGCCTGGTGCGGGAGGCGCTGCGGGAGCGCGGCCTGCTGGTGACCCGGCTGGCCCCGCACCTGGTCCGCCCGGTGCCGTTCCTGTTCCCGCTGCGCCACCGCGTGTGGGAGCGCGGCTACGTCGGCGCGGGCGTGCTGCTGTACGACACGCTCGGCGGCGCCCGCGCACTGCCCCGGCACCGCCAGCTCAGCCACAGCCGGGCGCTGCGCGAGGCCCCCGGGCTGCGCAGCGACGCGCTCGTCGGGGCGATCCAGTACTACGACGCCCAGGTCGACGACGCCCGCTTCACGATGATGCTGGCCCGCACGGCAATGCAGTACGGCGCGTGCGTCACCACCCGCACCAAGGTCACCGGGTTCCTGCGTGACGGCGGGCGGGTCACCGGCGCGGTGGTGCGCGACCTGGAGGGCGGCGCCGAGTTGCGCGTCAGGGCCCGCCAGGTGATCAACGCCACCGGCGTGTGGACCGACGAAATCCAGCGGCTCGCGGGGGCGTCGCCGGGCTCGCGGGGGTCGGTGACCGTCCAGGCGTCCAAGGGCGTGCACCTCGTCGTACCCAGGGAGAAGATCCGGCTCGACACCGGGCTGATCCTGCGCACCGAGAAGAGCGTGCTGTTCGTCATCCCCTGGGGTCCGCACTGGATCGTCGGCACCACCGACACCCCCTGGGACCTGGACAAGGTCGAGCCGGCCCCCACGCGGGCCGACATCGACTACATCCTGGAGCACGTCAACGCCGTGCTGCGGACGCCGCTCACCCACGACGACGTCGAGGGCGTCTACGCCGGCCTGCGCCCGCTGCTGGGCGGGTCGGGGTCGGAGACCGTCAAGCTGTCCAGGGAGCACGCGGTCATCCGGCCCGAGCCCGGCCTGGTGATCGTCGCGGGTGGCAAGTACACCACCTACCGCGTGATGGCCAAGGACGCCGTCGACGTCGCGGTGGCCGATCTCGGCCAGAAGGTCCCCGCGTCGGTCACCGACCGCGTTCCCGTCCTCGGGGCCGCCGGGTTCGAGGCGCTGCGCAACAACAGGCGGCGCCTCGCCGGGCGCGCGGGGCTGCCCGTCGCGCGCGTCGAGCACCTGCTCGGCCGCTACGGCTCCTGCGTCGAGGAGGTGCTCGCCCTGATCGAGGCCGATCCCGGCCTGGGCGAGCCGATTCCGGGCGCGCAGGGCTACCTCAAGGCCGAGGCCGTGTACGCGGTCACGCACGAGGGAGCGCTGCACTTGGAGGACATCCTGGTGCGCCGCACCCGGGTCTTCATCGAGGAGCGGGACCACGGGCTCGCGGCGGCCCCCGAGGTCGCCGCGCTCATCGCGCCCGTCCTCGGCTGGGACGACGACCGGGTGCGGGAGGAGATCGACGCCTACCGGTCCGGCGTGGAGGCCGACCTCGCGGCGCAGCGTGAGATCGACGACGCGACGGCCAACGCCGTACGGCTCTCGACGGCCGCCCCGGCGCGGCACGTGGCCTAGAACGATCGGCGCGGCTGCCCCGGCCCGCCGGGGCAGCCGCGCGGCCACGCATCTCAGAGCGGGGGGAACAGGCGGATGAGGCCGCCCTCCAGGTGAGCGGTCCGGCCGGCGTCCACCGCTGCGATCGCCGCGTTCATCCTCCGCGCCAGGCCCGGCGGCAAGAGCGTGTCGAGGTCTGCGGGGTGGTCAGTCCTTGACCAGGAGGCCCTGGAAGGTGATGTCGCCTTCGTCGCCGTTCCATCGGTAGGCGAGCCCATCACCGGTCTGGACGAGGGTGATTTTGCCCGCGGCGCACGTGTCCAGCCGGAAGACGAGTGCCGTGCCGGAGCTGCGCGTCAGCCTCAGGCTTCCCCGGCATGAGCTGTTGGTGTCCTTCCAGCTCCCGGTGCGACCGCCCGGCTCCAGCACGATCTGCACGTCGGTCTCGCTGGTTCCCACGAACTGGTCGGGCTCGAGATGGCCTCCCCAGGTGCCGGCGAACGCCGCCGGAACCGTCCCGCCCGGCGTGGTCGACGGCGTGGGAGTGGCCTTCGAAGTCGCTGTGGCGTCCCCCGCGGCGTCGTCCGTCGTCACGGTGTCGTCCGTCGTCACAACGTCGTCCTGCCCCGCGTGGGCGTCGTCCTGGGACGCGCCGTCATAGTCCGTGACGGTTTCCCCCGGCGTGGCGTCCGCGGGCCGTGCCGGTGAGCCGGCGATGGGCGAGACGGCCGTCGTCGTGGCGGCCGTGCCGCCGGGCAGCAGGCGCGGTCCGAGCAGAGCGGCGGTGACCGACACCGCGGCCACGGCGGCCACCGCCCCGGCGACGGTCCCGGTACGGGAAGACCGCCGGCGGCCGCCCGCCCCGGTGGTCTCCGAGGCCGCCGGGATCGTCCCGGCCGGTCCGGGAGCTGGCGAGGCCGGGAGGATCGCGGTCGTCCCGCCCTGCCGTACGCCTTCCGGCCTGGTGGCCGCCGCGGCCGCGCCCGCCTGAAGCGGGTCGGGGGCGGACCCGACGAGTTCCAGCAGCAGGTCGCGGGAGGACGGCCGGCGCGCGGGAGCCTTGGCGAGGCAGCGTTCGACCACCCCGCGCAGCGAGCGGGGCAGTGCCGAGGCGTCGGGCTCGGCGGTCAGGATACGGTGCATGACCGCGGGGACGCCGGCGGCGCCGAAGGCCGGGCGGCCCGTGGCGGCGAAGATGATCGTGGCTCCCCAGGCGAACACGTCGGAGGCGGGGGTGGCCGGGTCCCCGGCGATCTGCTCGGGAGCCAGGTAGGCCGGGGTGCCGACCGGGCCCGCCGTGATCGTGTCACTCGCGCCGTGCCTGGCTATGCCGAAGTCCACCACCCGTGGGCCGTCCGGACCCAGCAGCACATTCGCCGGCTTGAAGTCCCTGTGCACGATCCCGGCCGCGTGAACGGCGGCCAGCGCCGTGGCCGTGCCGACCGCGAGGCGTTCCAGCTCGCCACCCCGCAGCGGACCGGCGGAATCGACCCGCTGCTGCAGAGACGGCCCGTCGATGAACTCGCTCACCACGTACGGCATCCGTCCGTCGACCACCGCGGTCAGCACCCGGGCGGTGCAGAAGGGCGCGACCGCGCGCATCGCGTCGAGTTCGCGGGCAAGCCGCTCCTTCACCGACGAGTCGAGCCCCGACTTGAGCACCTTCACCGCGACCGGTTCACCGCGGGGCGACCGGCCGAGGAACACCACCCCCTGCCCGCCCTCGCCGAGCCGTCCGCTCAGTGTGAACTCGCCCAATACGCGCGGGTCGCCGGGGTCCAGGGGGGTGGCCATGGCACCGAACCCTAGCGACGGGGATGCACGCCCGGGGCATTCACGAGGCCGGTGTTTCCCCGGCTTCAGGGATCGCCGGGCCGCCGCGACAAGCGTCGGCGTGAGCGTGACACAACGATGACACGGCGCTGACGAGGCGGGGACACGGCCGGTCGACAGTGGAGGGGGTCGACCGGGGGACGAGTCACGGAGCCCCACCTACCCAGGACCCGAGGATGCGGCAGTGAGCGAGGACGGACGATGACGCCGGCGGACACGGCGGAGGCCGTGCAGGGCGAGGAGACCGTGCAGGACGAGGCCGGCCGACGGGACACCGGCCGACGGGACAGTGGCGCGGGGACCCGGCGCGCGCGCATCCGCCGGGCGATACGCGCCGCCGCCCGGCCGGGCCCCTGGAAGCGGGCCCCGGTGCCTGCGGCGCCGGCGCTGCTGCTCGGCCTGCTCCTGCTGCTGCACGCGAAGGTCCCGAACAGGATCGGGCACCTCGGCAGCCTGGTGGAGACCTTCCTGCCATGGTTCGGCCTGTTCATCCCGGTGCTGCTGGCCGGGGCGCTGTGGCGCCGCTCCGTCTCCACGATGGCCGCGCTGCTGCTGCCGGTCATGGTGTGGCTGAACCTCTTCGGCGGGCTGCTCGGCGACAAGTCTCGCCCGGGCGGCGACCTCACCGTGGCCGGCCACAACGTCGGCGCCGGCAATCCCGACCCGGCAGGCACCGCCCGCGGCCTGGTCGCCTCCGGGGCGGACGTGCTGGCCCTGGTGGAGCTGACCGAACAGGCCCGGGGCACGTACGAGAAGGAGCTGGCGAAGGCCTACCCGTACCACACGGTGCAGGGCACGGTCGGGCTGTGGAGCAGGCTGCCGCTGTCGGACACCAGGCCGGTCGACATCGAGATGGACTACGGGCCGGCGGCGGACACCCTGTCGGCCGAGGTCAAGATGATCGACAACCGGGCGCTGCGCACCACGGTGGCCACGCACCGGGGTCCGCTGGCGGTGTATGTGGCCCACCTCGCGTCCGCCCGGGTGAATCTCAGGGCGGGCTTCTCGACGGCTCAGCGGGACAGAGGGGCGCAGGCGCTCGGTAAGGCCGTCACTGCCGAGCGGAACGAGCGGGTGGTGCTGCTCGGCGACCTGAACGGCACCATGGACGACCGTGCCTTCGGCGGCCTCGCCTCACAGCTGCGCTCGGCCCAGGACGCGGCCGGGGACGGCTTAGGCTTCAGCTGGCCGGCCAGATTCCCGGTGGTGCGGATCGACCACATCCTGGTTCGCGGCGTGAAGCCGGAGAGCTCGTGGGTGCTGCCGGCCACCGGCAGCGACCACCTGCCGGTGGCGGCCGCAATCAGCTGGTGAAAGCGAGGCGGCGGCCTCGGCCTGTCTTCCGACCGGCCGAGGCCGCCGCACGTCGTCAGAGCCGGGGGAGGGACGGACGAGACGGCGTCCGTGGGGCAGCCTGCCTTGATCGACCTCGTCCGGTCGCCGGGCAGGTCATCCCTGCGGCGCTTCTTCGACCGTCACATCGTGGGTGGCCGACGTCGGCAGGCTCGCCCGGTCGCCGGCCCACTGCAAGGTGTACGAGTACTCGCCCGCCTCGGTGGGTGTATCGGTGAACCTGAACAATCCGTCTCTCGAGACCGCGTTCACGGACGGCAGCTCGGTGCTCACGGTGCCCTTGCTGTTGGTGACCGTGCGCAGGACCTTCACCATGGCTACCCGACGCGGGCGATTACCACCGAGGGTGAGCGCGCCGCTGAAGCTGAGTGGTGTGCCGGCGACGCCCGTCGCCGGTGCGGACAGGGTGATCGACGATTCCGCCTTGACCAAGGTGACGGTCGCCGAGGCGGAGCTCCAGTGCACGGTCGGACTGCCGTTCCAGACCACGTCATATCTGATCATCCCTGCGCTTCCCGGCCAGTCCTTGAAGGTGAACGTGCCGTCCTCCGCGGTCGTCACTTCGAAGGTGGTGCCGACGCTGTCGTCCACGTGGCGGGTCACAGAAAGCGGCTGCTCACCCGGAGCCGGCCCGCCGGGCAGCGTGAGCCGGCCGGTCAGGGTGAGTATGTCGGCCCCGGTCCCGGTGGATGGAGCCGTCAGGGTCAACGTGGATTCCGGAAGCGAGCCGGTTTCCAGCCGCCACAGGTGCAGATGGTGGTTAGCCAGGTCTTTCCACACGGCGAAGAGGTCGTCACCCGAGAAAGTGAGACTCCGCAGGTCCATCAGACCGCCGTGATCCGTGCGGGTGCCGCTGTAGACCGGTGCCGCCGTCGCACCGTCGTACAGGGTCACGCCCAGTCCGGACCTGGTCCCGCGTCCGCCCGCGACGTGAGTTCCGTCCGCGCTGACCGCGACGACCGGCGAGTAGCGGCCGGAGACCGGCTCCGCGCCGTAGGCGCGGACCTTCTGGAGGCTGGTCGTGTCCCAGGCGAAGTATTCGTCCGAGTCGGGGAATGCCGCGATGATCGTTGAGCCGTCCGGTGTGATGGCGAGGTCTCCCAGGAAGCCTGTGTGGTAATCGTGGCCGTCGATGATGCCGCGCAGGGTGGTCCGGAACGTGTTCACGTCGTACACCGACAGGCTGGCCGGGGACAGCCCCGAGTCGCCGACCACCAGAGTATTTCCGGCGGCGGCGACCTTTGGGCTGCTATAGGTCGATGCCACTTGGACCGGTCGCGATCGGTGTCCGGATGACGTGTCGAGGCGGACGACACCGCCATCCCATTGGTCGCACCCGTATCCCACCCAGAGGTGGTTGCCGGACAATGCCAGATTGGTCGGGCACGGGTATTCGGCCAGGTCGATGCGCCGGGTGACGGTGAGCTCGGCGGTGTCGATCTCGGCCACCTCGTTCGAACCGCGTAGCGCCGCGTACAGCCGTGTGCCGTCCGGGGTGATGGCAAGGTTCAGCGCACCGGACAGGTCGGTGACGGCGGCGTTGGGCGTGCCGTTGGCGTTGACGACGAGGATTTGGTCGTCTCCGGCGATGAAGGCCTTGCCTCCTCCCGCCACCACGTCACCACCGCTCGTGATGCCCAGGTCGGTCGTGATGTCGGCGGCCGAGGCGGCCGGTGCCGGCAGGGTCACGAGGCCGGCTGCCAGCGCCAGAGCGGTCGTGAGGCCGGCCAGCCGCCGTGTCAGCCGGGCGAGTGGCGATCCGTGGAAGGCGCCGCGCTTTTTGCGTATCGAGGGGCGCGCATATTCCCCCGATTCGGATATTGGTAAACGACTGGGGTGGTCGAGAGGGAAAGGATTGATCACGACAGTGATATAGCCACATCTATCCATATCCGGTCAAGGCAATATCAGTCCGACGCTGATTGCAGGGCGTTATGTAGATGGACTATTGGGTGCGTCTCATAGTCGCCGCCGCGCTGATTCTGAATGAGCACCGCGGCGGCGAAGACCCCGACGGTGACCGGGTCGCCCAAGCCGGAGGTCGCGGTGCGAATCTGTCGGACCCGCCCGGCACGATGGCCGCATGACTGAAGCGCCCCCCATCGACGCGATTCCCGATGAGACCGCCTACGCCGAGGCGGTCCAGCTGGCGGACGACGCGGCCGCGGCCTACTACGGCGACGGCACCTCCCCCCTGGACGACGACGCCTACGACAGGCTCGTCCGTGGCATCGCCGCCTACGAGAAGGCCCACCCCGGCCAGGTGCTGGAGGCCTCGCCGACGGGCAAGGTCGCCGGGGTCGTGGGTGACGTCCCGCACACCGTGCCCATGCTCAGCCTGGACAACGTGTTCGGGCCCGAGGAGCTGGCCGGCTGGACCGCCTCGCTGGAACGCCGGCTCGGCCGTCCGGTGACCGCCTGGTCCGTGGAGCCGAAGTTGGACGGGCTCGCGATCGCCGCCCGCTACCGCGGCGGCCGCCTCGTCCAGCTGGTCACCCGCGGAGACGGGAGCGCGGGCGAGGACGTCTCACACGCGATCGGCACGATCGTCGGTCTCCCCGGGCGGCTGGCCGACCCGGTCACCGTGGAGCTGCGTGGCGAGGTGATGATGACCGCCAGGCAGTTCGAGGAGGCGTGCGCGAAACGGCAGGCGCACGACGGGACCACGTTCGCGAACCCGCGCAGCGCCGCCGCGGGCACGCTGCGGGCGCAGGATCGGCCGTACGTGTGCGAGCTGACGTTCTTCGGGTACGGCGCACTGCCGCTGCCCGATGACACCTCCGACCTCGCGACGCGACTCCGGGAGTCGCCGCACAGCCAGGTGATGGACTGGGTCGCCGGGCAGGGGGTGCGCACCACGGCCGGGACCGCGGTCGCCGGGATCGTCGCGACGACCGTGGAGCAGGTGCGGCAGCGGGTCGAGGAGATCGCGGCGGCGCGGCCGGAGCTGCCGTTCGGGATCGACGGCATCGTGATCAAGGCGGACGACGCGGCGGATCAGGCACAGGCCGGGTTCAGCTCGCGGGCGCCGCGGTGGGCGATCGCGTACAAGCTGCCCGCCGTGCAGAAGATCACGAAGCTGCTCGCGGTGGAGTGGAACACGGGCCGGACCGGGGTGATCGCCCCGCGCGCGGTTCTGCAGCCGGTGGAGCTGGACGGCTCCGTCGTGACGTACGCGACGCTGCACAATCCCTCCGACATCGAGCGCCGCGGACTGATGGTGGGGGACAGTGTCGTCGTCTACAAGGCCGGCGACGTGATCCCGCGGGTGGAGTCCCCGGTGGTGCACCTGCGCACCGGCGACGAGCAGCCCATCGTGTTCCCGGAGGCGTGCCCGGCCTGCGATGGCGAGATCGACACGTCGCAGGAGCGGTGGAGGTGTGTGCGAGGCCGCAACTGCCGCGCGATCGCCTCGATCCGGTACGCGGTCGGCCGCGACCAGCTGGACGTGGAAGGGCTGGCCGACAACCGCGTCCAGCAGATGCTGGACGCCGCCTTGATCGCCGACTTCGGCGACCTGTTCTTCCTCACCCGTGAGCAGCTGCTGGGCCTGGAGCGGATGGGGGAGGTGTCCACCGACAACCTCCTGGCCGCGATCGACAGGGCCAAGGCCAGACCGCTGAGCCGGGTGTTCTGCGCGCTCGGGGTCAGGGGGACGGGGCGCTCGATGAGCCGCCGCATCGCCCGGCACTTCGGCACCATGGAGGCCATCCGTGCGGCCGACGCCGAGGCGTTCCAGAGGGTCGACGGCATCGGCCCGGAGAAGGCGCCCGTGATCGTCGCCGAGCTGGCCGAGCTGAGCGACCTCATCGACAGGCTCGTCCGCGCCGGGGTGAACATGGTCGAGCCCGGTGTGGCGGCGGCGGCCGGTGACGAGGACGGCGCGGCCGCCCCGGCCCCGGACGGCGACGAGCCGGATGCCCTGCCGCTGGCCGGGATGACGGTCGTGGTCACGGGTGCGATGAGCGGGCGGCTGGCGGCGTTGTCCCGCAATCAGATGAACGAGCTCGTCGAACAGGCCGGGGGCCGGGCGTCGTCCAGCGTGTCGGCGAAGACCTCGCTGGTCGTCGCGGGGGAGAACGCGGGATCCAAGCGGGTGAAGGCCGAATCCCTCGGCGTGCGGATCGTCTCCCCGGAGGAGTTCGCCGAGATGGTCGCGCGGCTGTTGTAGGCGTCCCCGGTGGTCTGCGGGGCGTCTACGGCGCCCGCTCGGCGCGGCGTCGGGCCGACCACGGCCGCGAGCAATACTTAAGCAACCTCTTGACTATTGGCCCGGCAGGACCGAATACTTAAAAAGGTGCCTAAGCATTCGGAGTTGTTGGACCGGATCTTCCGCGCCTTGGCCGACGAGACCCGCCGGGCCATCGTGGCCCGGCTGGTGCGCGGCCCGGCCGCGGTGAGCCGGCTGGCCCAGCCTCTGGCCATGTCCCTGCCGGCGGTGATGCAGCACCTGCAGGTGCTGGAGGCGGCCGGCCTGGTCAGGTCCGAGAAGACCGGCAGGGTCCGGACCTGCCAGATCGAGCCGCGGGCGCTGCGCATGGCCGAGGAGTGGATCGTGGGCCAGCGCACCTCCTGGGAGCAGCGCCTCGACCTCCTCGACGATCTCCTGGCGCAGCGACCATCCCAGCAGTCATCCGACCGGCCGACCGGGCGGAACCCACAGGAAGAGAGCCCCTCATGACTGTCACGCACGCCACCTTCACCCTCGAGCGCACCTACCCGGCCACGCCCGCCGGGGTCTTCGCCGCCTGGGCCGACCCGGCGGCTAAGGCCCGCTGGTTCGCCGCCGGAGGCGAGCACGAACTGGACTTCCGTGTCGGCGGGCGGGAGATCAACCGCGCGTACGCCGACGGTGACGGCACCTCGCTGATCTTCGAGTCCTGGTACCGCGACATCGTCGCCGACAGCCGCATCGTCTACACCTCGTCCCTGTACGGCGGCGACGAGCTGGCCACGGTATCGCTGACCACGGTCGAGCTCGCCCCGGCCGACGGCGGCACGCTGCTCACGCTGACCGAGCAGGCGACATTCCTCGACGGCCGGGAGGATCCCGGCTGGCGGCGGCAGGGCACCGGCGACTGGCTCGACGCACTCGGCGCCGAGCTGCGGCGCGGACCGCGGGAACGGGCAACGGGGGAAAGGCCGTCATGACGAGCATCCGCCGGCGGGTGCTGGCCCTGCTGGGGACGGGCGTTCTTCATGACCATCCTGGACGGCACCAGCCTGATGTCGGCCCTGCCGGCCATCGAACGCGACCTGGAGCCCGCCGGTTCCGTGGTCCAGTGGGCGGTGACCGCCTACGCGCTGGCCTTCAGCGGCCTGCTGCTGCTGTCCGGCAAGGCCGCCGACCTGCTTGGGCGCCGTAAGGTGTTCCTGCTGGCATGGTCCGCGACGTCGTTCGGGCTGGTGACCGCCGCCATGACCGCGGCATCGGTGGCCGGGGCGCTGATCGGTCAGCGAGTGGTGACCAGGCTCGGCGTCAGGCCGGTGGCCGCCTCGGGCGTGCTCCTGCTGGGCGCGGCCTGCCTGCTGCTGGCCCGGCTCTCGTCCGGCGGCTCGACCGCCCCGTTGCTCGTCGCCCTGCCGGTGTTCGGCGCCGGGATGGGCGCGGGCCCGCCGCCCGGCGACGCTGACGGGGCCCGAGTTGCTACTTGCTGACCTCCTTCTGGCATATAACGGCACAGACGATCCCATAGCTTCCGGTTACTCAAAGTAGTTGTGGAAACACTCTCTGTCATCGTCGTCAGAGAGGGATCGGCATGAGCGGGCAGAACGAACAGCAGATCGCGGAAGCGCTCCGGGCCGCGCCGCCCATCATCCTTGCTCCTGGCCCCAAGGAGCCTCCCACCCAGATCCCGCCGGTGCCCAACGATGTCTGGGCTCTGCCCGGTGGCACCGCCTGGGTGTACTACGGGCAGGGCAACCGCGCCCTGACCGCACCCGTGATCATGGCCGACGGCTTCAACACGGGACCCAGCACGCCCGAGTTCTCCTGGAACGCCCTGGAGTTCAGCGGATTCCCGCTCCTCAGCGAACTGCGCAAGCGCGGCAAGGACGTCGTCCTGCTCGGTTTCACCGAGCGAAGCGCATCGATCCTGGACAACGCCGAAGCCGCCATCGCCGCGATCCGGGAGGCGATCGCGCGGCGGCAGGGCGGCCATCCGCTCACCGTCGGCGGCTTCAGCATGGGCGGCCTGGTCACCCGATACGCCCTGGCCAGGATGGAAAGCCAGGAGAGGACGGACCACCAGACGGAGCTGTACTTCTCCTACGACAGCCCGCACCGCGGTGCGTGGGTGCCCATCGCGCTGCAAGCGTTCGCGCACTACATCCGCCGGCTCGACAGCCGGTTCTCCGACCAGATGAACAGCCCGGCCGCGCGTCAACTGCTGTGGCAGCACATCGAAGGATGGCAGGACGAGCCCGACACCGACGAGGAGCGCAAGGAGTTTCTCGCCGCGCTGGAGCTCGTCGGCAACTGGCCGCGCAGGCCCCGGCTGATCGGCGTCGCCAACGGCGTCGGCTCAGGCCAGGGCAACGGCATCACGCCCGGCCAGACCGCCCTGCGCGGCAAGGGCCTGGCCATCACCGGCACCGACCTGCGCACCCAGGCGACGGGCGACGACTCGCTCGTCGCCGCTCTTCGGGTCGTGACCGCGCAGCGCCCGGAGATCCGCACCACGGACCTGCCCGATATCGACGGCGCCCCCGGCGGCATGCTGGAGGGCTTCGGCATCCTCGCCGACGCGCTCAACACGTTCACCGGCCTCGGCATGGGCGTGGACAACCCGATCCGCTCGCACTGCTTCGTCCCGGCGGTCAGCGCCGTCGCCATTCGCGACATCGCCACCAACGACGATCTGTACGCCCGCATCGACAGCCTTCCTGCCGACGCCAGCGAACTGGACGAATTCACGCTCGCGTCCCAGAACGAGGGGCACACCGCGATCACCCAAGAGCTCGGCACCTGGATCCTCGACCGGCTTCCTTAGGTGGTCGCTCGCGTGGCCAGGCCCCGAAGGTGACGTTCACTCCGCCGCGGCCGCCTGCGACAGCACGTCGAGAAGGCGCTCGGGCGTGCCGGCGACGGCGATGACGCCGGGAGCGGCGAACTCGGCCGCCTGGCCGAAGCCCCACGTCACCGCGACGCACCGCACCCGGCACTCGGCCGCGCCGGCGACGTCCTCCCCGCGGTCGCCGATCATGACGGTCGCCTCGGGCGGGGCGCCGAGGACGTCGAGGGCGTGGCGGATGACGTCCGCCTTGTGCCGCCGGGATCCGTCGAGCGTCGCTCCGGCCACGTACGCGAAGAAGCCGTCGAGCCCGAAATGCATCAGGATCTTCTCGGCGTAGACGGCCGGTTTCGACGTGGCCACCGCCAAGGTCCAGCCGCCGGCGACGAGAGCCTCCAGCACGGCGGGGATTCCCGCGATGACCTCGTTCTCGTACATCCCGGCCGCGGTGTAGCGCTCCCGGTACGCGCGCACGGCGTCATCGACACGCTCCCGCGGCACGCCGAGCCGGAGGAAACCGTCCTGGAGGGGAGGGCCGATCATGGCGCGGAGCTGCTCGTGCTTCACCTCGGGAAACCCGATCGCGGACAGGGCGTACCGCATCGAACCGACGATGCCGGTCTCGGGATCGGTCAGCGTGCCGTCGAGGTCGAAGAGGCAGTAGCGCGTCACTTACGGCTGTCCAATCGGGGTCGCGTCCATTCGGGCGGGTGTTCAGGCGAGCACGGCGTCGAGCAGCAGGGACCCGGCGCCGAGCAGGGCGGCGTCCGGCCCCGACCGGGTGGTGGAGATCTCCAGGTCGCGGGTGGCCAGCGGCAGGCACCGTTCGTACACCGCCGCGCGGATCGAGGCGATCAGCGGCTCGGCCGGCGACAGGCTGCCGCCTACGACGATCGCGTCGGGGTTGATGAAGTTGACCAGCACGGTGAGCACCTCGCCGATGAGCCGGCCGGCGTTGCGCACCAGGGCGGTGGCCTCGGGGACTCCGTCCTCGACCAGCGCGACGACGTCGGCGGGCCGCCGAACCTCGATGCCCTGCTCGTTGAGCACGCCCATGAGCGCCGCGCCGCTGGCGTAGGCCTCCAGGCAGTCGTCGTGCCCGCAGGAGCAGGTGACCGACGAGTCGCTCCTGACCCGCACGTGGCTGATGTCTCCGGCGGCGCCGCGCCCCCGGTGCAGCGCGCCGTTCACGATGACGCCGCAGCCGATGCCGCTGCCGGCCTTGAGCACCATCAGCGTCTCGCACTTCGGCCATGACCTGGCCTCTCCCGCCGCCATGAGGTTGGCGTCGTTCTCCACCAGGACGGGCAGGTCGAAGTGCGCGCCGAGGCGCTCGGCGACGGGGAAGTTGTTCCAGCCGGGCATGCGCGAGGGCGCGACGACCCGGCCGGTCGCCGGGTCCACAGGACCGGGTATGCCCGTGCCGACCCCGCGCAGCGGGACCCCGGGCGGGCCGTGCGCGGCCAGCAGGTCCTCGAACGCGGCCGCCATCCAGTCGATGGTCGCGTCGGGCCCCGCCAGGATGTCGCAGGGACGCTCCTCGACCACCAGCGGGGTGCCGCTGAGGTCGAGGAGGCCGAGCCGCGCGTGGTGCGCGCCGAGGTCGGCGACCGCGAGCAGTCCCGCACCGGGGCTGAGCCGCAGCCGCCGGGGTCGCCGGCCGCCGCGCGAGGTGCCCGCGCCCTCCTCCACCAGCAGCCCGCTGCCGATCAGTTCTTCGACGCGGAGCGAGACGCTGGAGGCCGCCAGGCCGGACAGGCGGGCGAGCTCGGCCCGCGACTCGGCGTGGCCGGCGGCGACGAGGCGCAGGAGATCGCCCTGCGCCCCCCGCACCGGCAACCTCTCTTTGCCTGGCATGGAGGAAGGAATACCACGACTTTACTTTCTGCGCCAACGCGTTGACTTCGCTCAGAATCATCCATTACGGTCCGCCATATCTTCGATTTCGAAGGAAGTTGGCGATGATTCGGGTACGAGGCCTCAACAAGTGGTTCGGTGAGCATCACGTGCTGCACGACGTCGACCTCGACGTGGCGCGCGGCGAGGTCGTGGTGGTCATCGGGCCCTCCGGGTCCGGCAAGTCGACGTTGTGCCGGTGCCTCAACCGGCTGGAGGCGGCGGACTCGGGCGAGGTCCTCGTCGACGGCGTCCCCGTGCCCGAGGAGGGCCGCGCGCTGGCCCGGCTGCGGGCCGACGTCGGGATGGTCTTCCAGAACTTCAACCTCTTCCAGCACAAAAGCGTGCTGGAGAACGTGATGCTCGCGCCGATGAAGGTGCGCGGCGTGAGCCGCGCCGAGGCCGAGCGGACCGCCCACGAGCTGCTGGCCCGGGTCGGCATCGCCGAGCAGGCCGGCAAGCAGCCCGCACGGCTGTCGGGCGGGCAGCAGCAGCGCGCCGCCATCGCCCGCGCGCTCGCCATGCGGCCCAAGGTCATGCTCTTCGACGAGCCCACCTCGGCGCTCGACCCGGAGATGGTCGGCGAGGTCCTCGACGTGATGACGGGCCTGGCCGCCGACGGCATGACCATGGTCGTCGTCACTCACGAGATGGGGTTCGCGCGCCGCGCGGCCGACCGCGTGGTGTTCATGGACGGCGGCCGGATCGTCGAGACGGGAGAGCCGAACGCCTTCTTCGACTCGCCCCGCACCGATCGGGCCAGGGACTTCCTGGCCAAGGTACTCACGCACTGATCGCAAAGGATGGTGGACCCCGATGGTGTCCATTAAGCGGGTGGCCGCTGTCGCCGCCGTGGCGATGGCCGGCCTGACGGCCTGTGCCGGGACGGATTCGGCGAGCTCCGCCGTGCCGGGCGCGGCCGCGAGCGAGGGCGGCGGGAGCGGCGTGCTCGCGAACGCGCCGGTGGCCGCCGCCGCCGACATCCTGCCCGGCTCGACGATGGAGAAGATCAAGCAGCGCGGCGAGCTGATCGTCGGGGGCTCGCTCGACGCGCCGCTGCTGTCCCAGCAGAACCCCGCCACCGGCGAGGTGGAGGGCTTCGACGCCGACCTCGGCAAAGCGCTGGCCAAATACATCATCGGGCAGCCGAAGGTGAAGATCGTCAACTCGGCGTCCGAGACCCGCGAGGCGCTGCTGAGCAACGGCACCGTGGACGTGGTCTTCCAGACCTACACGATCACTCCGGAGCGGGCCGAGCAGGTCGCCTTCGCCGGTCCCTACTACTCCTCGGGCCTGTCCATCGCGGTCAAGAAGGGCACGACGGGGATCTCCTCGCCGCAGGACCTGAACGGCAAGACCGTCATCGCCGGGGCCAACACCCCCGCAATCCCCGAGATCAAGAAGCTCGCGCCGCAGGCGAAGATCATCACCTTCGGCGGCGACCCCGAGTGCGTCCAGGCGCTCAAGCAGGACCGCGGCGTCGCCTACGTCCAGGACGAGACGCTGCTCGTCGCCGACGCCAAGAAGGACCCCGAGCTGCAGGTCGTGACCAAGCCGTTCACCCAGGACCCGTACGGCATCGGCCTCAGGCACGGCGACGACCAGTTCAAGTCGTTCGTCAACGACTGGCTGAAGAAGATCCAGGCCAACGGCGTCTGGCAGGGCATCTGGAAGAACTCCCTCGGCACGGTCGTGCAGGGCGAGGCCCCCACGCCGCCCGAGATCGGTTCTGTGCCGGGTTCCTGATGTCGGCACTCTTTGATCACCTGCCCGAGTTCTGGCAGGGGCTGGTCGTGACCCTCCAGATGACCGCGGCGTCGTTCGTCGGCGCCGCGGCCGTGGGGCTCGTGATCGTGGCGATGCGGGTCGGGCCGGTCCCGGTGCTGCGCACGGTCGCGACCGTCTACGTCGAGACCCTGCAGAACCTCCCGCTGCTCGTGCTGCTCGTGCTCGCGGTCTTCGGCCTGCCCGAGATCGGGCTCACGGCCGGCCTGACCACCACGGCCATCGTGGTGATCGCGCTGTACGAGGGCGCCTACATCGCCGAGGCCCTCCGTTCGGGCGTCAACGCGATCTCCGCCGGTCAGGGCGAGGCGGCCCGTGCCCTGGGGCTGACGTTCGGCCAGTCGCTGCGCCACGTCGTGCTGCCCCAGGCGCTGCGCACCGTCGTGCAGCCGATCGGCAACATCTTCATCGCGCTCACGATGAACACCTCGCTCGCGGCGGCCGTGGGCGTGGTCGAGCTGACCGCCGCCGCCAACCGGGTGAACCTGCTGGAGGCGCAGCCCATCCCGATCTTCGTGGGGGCGGGCCTGGCGTACGCGGCGATCGCGGCCTGCGCCGGGTTCGTGACCGGGCGGCTCGAACGGCGGCTGGCGGTGGCGCGGTGAGCAACCTGCTGTTCGACGAGCCGGGCCCGCGCGCCCGCCGCCGCATCCGCCTGGCCACCGTCGCGGGCGTGGTGGTGCTGCTCGCCCTGCTGGCCCTGGCCGTGCGCCAGTTCGCCGCCAACGGGCAGCTCGCCGCCGAGCGCTGGCAGCCGTACGCGACCTGGCCGATGTGGCGCTACCTGCTCGGCGGGCTGTGGTCCACCGCCCTGGCCGCCGTCGTGTCGGCCGCGCTCGCGATGGCGGCCGGGATCGCCCTCGCGCTCGGACGGCTGTCGCGGCGCCGCTGGGTCCGCCTGCCGGCCGCCGCGTACGTCGAGGCCGTGCGGACGATCCCGGCGCTGCTGCTGGTCTACCTCGTGCTGTTCGCGCTGCCGAGGTACGGCCTGGACCTCCCGCTGTTCTGGAAGCTCGTGGTGCCGCTGGCCGTGTCCAACGCGGCGGCGTTCGCCGAGATCTTCCGGGCCGGGATCAGGTCCGTCGAGCGGGGACAGGGGGAGGCCGCCCTGGCCCTCGGGCTCACCCACGGGCAGTCGATGCGGCTGGTCGTGCTGCCGCAGGCGGCCCGCCGGGTGCTGCCCTCGATCGTCAGCCAGTCGGTCGGCCTGCTGAAGGACACCTCACTCGGCTTCGTCGTCAGCTACGCCGAGCTGCTCTACAGCGGCAAGGTCCTGGCCAACTACAACGGCCTGCTCATCCAGACGTACATCGTCGTCGCGCTGGTCTACCTCGTGGTCAACGCGTCGCTGTCCGCGCTCGCCCGTTCCCTCGACCGCCGGGGCAGGGGCGGGACGCGCAGGAGGAAGAACACCCGTGTCCCTCGCTGAATACGCCCCGCTCGCGGAGGTCGTGCGATCCGGTTTCGTGGAGAGCGTCCACTTCGGCAGCGCGGTCGCGCTGTCGGCGGGCGGGGAGGTCGCCGTCGCGCGCGGCCCGGTGAACGCGCCGGTGCTGCCGCGCTCGTCGGCCAAGCCGTTCCAGGCGCTCGCCTGCCTGCTCGCCGGGGCCCACCTGCAGGGTCCCGCGCTCGCGATCGCCGCCGGCAGCCACACGGGGGAGGACTTCCACGTGCGGCTCGTGGCCGAGATCCTCGGCGGGGCCGGGCTCGCCTTCGGCGACCTGCGCTGCCCGCCCGACTGGCCCGAGGACGAGACCGCCCGGCAGGGCCTGGTGCTGGCGGGCCTCGGGCCGTCGCGGGAACGGATGAACTGCTCGGGCAAGCACGCCGCGATGCTCGCCGCCGCCGTGGCCGCGGGCGCGCCCACGGCCACCTACCTCGACCCCGGCCACTTCGTGCAGGAGCGGGTCAGGTCGGTGGTG
The DNA here is from genome assembly GCF_040685655.1 of Microbispora sp. NPDC088329. Lineage (NCBI taxonomy): Bacteria > Bacillati > Actinomycetota > Actinomycetes > Streptosporangiales > Streptosporangiaceae > Microbispora > Microbispora sp. NPDC088329. The sequence continues at coordinate 9,205 of NZ_JBFBIP010000036.1, read as the reverse complement.
GAGGAACTGTCGGGGGAGAAGGCCGCGCACGTCGCCGTCGACGGCTGCGGCGCGCCGCTGTTCGGGATCTCGCTGACGGGCCTGGCCCGCGCCGTACGCGCCATGGTCGTGTCCGCGCCGGGGACGCCGCCGCGCGCGGTCGCCGACGCGATGCGCACGCATCCGGAGTACGTCGGCGGGACCGGGCACGTGAACACCCGCCTGATGCGGGCGCTGCCCGGCGCCGTGGTGAAGGGCGGCGCCGAGGGTGTGCTGGTCGTGGCGCTCGCCTCCGGGCACGCGGCGGCCGTCAAGGCGATCGACGGCGGCCCCCGGGCGACGACGGCCGTCGCGCTCGCCGCACTGCGGGCCGCGGGCGCGGACGTCTCGGCGGCGGCCGAGTTCACGACCGTTCCCGTGCTGGGCGGGGGAGCTCCGGTCGGCGAGATCAGCGCTGTTTTCTGAGTGGCCGTTTTCTGAGTGGCGGTTTTCTAGGGGAGACGATGAACCTGACGTATGAGATCTGCATCGACAGCACGGCCGGGGCGCTGGCCGCCGAGCGGGCGGGCGCGCACCGCGTCGAGCTGTGCGCCGCGCTGTTCGAGGGCGGCCTGACTCCCACCCTGGGCACGGTCGAGGCCACGCTCGCCGCGGTCTCCTCGATCCGGGTCCACGTGATCATCCGGCCGCGCGGCGGCGACTTCGTCTACGACGAGCACGAGGTCGCGGCGATGGCCCGCGACGTGGCGGCCGTACGCGACGCCGGGGCGCAGGGCGTCGTGATCGGCGCGCTCACCCCGGCGGGGGAGGTGGACGTCGAGGTGTCCAAGCGGCTGATCGAGGCCGCCGGAGGGCTCTCGGTCACCTTCCATCGGGCCTTCGACATGACGGCCGATCCGTTCGCCGCGCTGGAGACGCTGGCGGGGCTTGGGATCGACCGGGTGCTCACCTCAGGTCAGGACAGCTCGGCGCTGGAGGGCGCGCCGCTGATCGCCGAACTGGCCGAGCGGGCCGGCGACCGGCTGGTCGTCATGCCCGGTGGCGGCATCACCCCGCGGAACGTGGGCCGGGTGGTCGCGGCGACCGGGGCGAGGGAGATCCACTTCGCCGCCCTCGTGGACGAGCCCAGCCCGGCCGTCCACCGCAACCCGTACCCCTTCATGGGCGGTGAGCTGCGCCAGCCCGAATATGTCCGCAGGGTCACCTCGCCCGCCCTGGTCTCGGAGGTGATCGCCGCCGCCCGCGGCTGAAGCCGGGCCGCATCGCGGTGACCCGCGGGCAGGAGGGGTAGACCCGTGGGCGGGGGGTGAGGCCGATGGCCACGCCGGAGCGGAGCCGGCCCCATCCGGGGCCCGAGGAGGGCGTGCGGCACGGCCGGTTGTCCGCCCGCCCCGTGGCCGTCGCGCGAGCGGCGTCCTCTCCCGAACCGGGGGTGCACCGCCTGGACGGGCGCGCCCTGTTCTCCGTGCCGCACGCTCAGGGCGCGGGGCCGTCCGTGCTCGCCGTCGTGCTGCATGGCGCGGGCGGCACCGCGGAGCAGGCGCTGGAGTGGCTGCTTCCGCAGGCCGAGGATCTCGGCGTGCTGCTGCTCGCGCCGCAGGCCGTCTCCGCCACCTGGGACGTCATCGTCGGCGGGTACGGCGCGGACGTCTCCAGGATCGACGCCGCACTGGAGGAGGCGTTCTCCCGCGCGGCCGTCGACGTCGGCGGGGTGGCCGTGGCCGGTTTCTCCGACGGCGCCTCCTACGCGCTGTCGCTGGGGCTGGCCAACGGCGACCTGTTTCACGCCGTGCTCGCGTTCTCTCCGGGGTTCATGGCGCCGATGATCCGGCACGGCCGTCCCCGGATCTTCGTCTCGCACGGCACCTCCGACCGGGTGCTGCCCATCGACCACTGCAGCAGGCGGCTCGTCCCGCAGCTGCGGGACAGCGGCTACGAGGTGACGTACGAGGAGTTCCCCGGCGGGCATCAGGTGCCGCCGCGGACGGCCGCCGCCGCCGTCCGCTGGTGGGTCCTGGGTCGCGGCGCCGGCGACGTCAGCCCGGGGTAGCGGTGTGCTTGAACGGCCACCAGTTCCGCTCGCCGAGCATCATCGCGAGAGCGGGGACGAGCAGGGCTCGGACGAGGAAGGTGTCGGCGAGCAGGCCCAGGGTGACCACGAAGCCGATCTGAAACAGCGCCTCCATCGGAAGCACCATCAACGTCGCGAAGGTGGCGGCGAGCACGAGGCCGGCGGAGGTGATCACGCCGCCGGTTCGCTCGAGGGCCTCCGTCACCGCGCGGCGGGTCTCGTGCTGTCGACGCCGCTCACTGATCCGGCTGAGGAGAAACACGTTGTAGTCGACGCCCAGGGCGACGAGGAAGATGAACGCGTATATCGGCAGATTCGGGTCTGAGGCCGGTTGGCCCAGGAGGTGGGTGAAGATGAGGGAACCGACGCCGAGGGCGAAGCCGAAGGAGAGGATCACGGTCGCGATCACGTAGAGCGGCATCACCACCGCGCGCAGGAGCACAGCGAGGACGACGAGGATCAGGGCAAGGCTGATCGGGACGATCAGCCTGGTGTCACGGCCGAGCGCCTGGCGGGCATCGTAGTTCTCCGCCACGGTCCCGCCGATCAGGATGGTGTGGCCGTCGGCCGCGCGTTCAGCGATTTCGCGCAGCACTGGGACGGTGTCGGTGGACTGCTCCGAGAACGGATCCATCCGCAAGTCCGCGTCGAAGATGAGCAAGTCCTCCGCGGATCTTCGCCGGCCCTGCGCCTCCGCGCCCAGGGAGTCGCCGTCCGCCCCGACCGACCTCGCCACCGCGTGCATGCCGGCGACGGGTGTGTGCGTGCCTTCGGTGAGAGCGCTCTGGACCTTCCCGCCCACCTCGTCGGCGACGACGATGCGAAGCGGCGCCGCCCGGCCGGGGACGAAGTGGTCGCGGATCACCTGCTGGCCGAGGACCGAGTCCGGCGCCTCGCGGAAGGACTCGGAGAAGTCGAGCGCCGGACGCCCGCCGATGCCGGCCAGCGTGCCCGCGGCGAGGACGGCGGTGATCGCCACGGCGATCACTCTCGGGCGGGCGTGAACGAGGCCCGCGACGCGCCCCCAAAACGTGACCAAAGGTGCGGACTCGGGCTCGGGGCGGGGAATCGCGGGCCAGAACGCCCGTCGGCCGAGGGCGGTGAGCACCGCGGGCAGGAGCGTCAGGCCGGCACAGACCATGATCGCGACACCGAGGGCGAGGATCGGGCCCATCTCGCGCGTGGCGTTGAAGTCGGCGAGGGCGAGGACCATCATCGCGCCGACGACGATCGCTCCGGCGGAGACGATCGCCGGGGCGGTGCGCTGGGCGGCGGCGACCATCGCCTCCTCGACGTCCCGCGTCCGGCGCAACTCGTCGCGAAACCGCGCCACGATCAGCAGACAGTAGTCGGTGCCCGCACCGAACATCAGCACGACCATGATCGAGGTCGTCTGGCCGCTGACCGCGGTGAGGCCGACGGCGACAAGGCCGTAGGCCAGGCCGGCGGTGACGAGATAGGAGAGGGCGACGACTGCCAGCGGTACCAGAGCAACCAGCGGTGAGCGGTAGGTCGCGAGCAGCAGGAGCAGCAGTACGGCGATCGTCACTGCCAAAAGGGTCCCGTTGATCCCTTCGAACGCGGCTTGCCGATCGGCCTCGAAGCCGGCACGGCCGGTCACGAAGGCCCTCAATCCGCTCGCGTCGCCGGCGGCCGACGGGACTACCTCGCGGATCGCCGCGACCGCCTGCTCGATGTCGGGCGTCGAGTCATCGGTCATCAGGACCGTGCTCAAGATGACGGTGTCGTCGGGTGAGGTGAGTAGCGAAGCCCCCGGGCTCATGTCGAGCGGATCGGTCTCGCCGCACGCGCGTTGGTACGGGGTGGCGACCATGGTCAGGTTCGGGATCGCGCCGGACCGGCACAGCGCGAGGGCGTCGGCGTCCGCGCGCCGTCCGTCGTCCGCGGTGATCCCACTCTCGCGGAAATAGGCGATCACCGCCGCTGTCTCGCTGCCGCGCCGGAACCGCTCGTCGATGATCCGCTTTACCGCCGCCGACTCCGATCCCCGGACGAGGAAGGTCTCGCTCTCGTCGTCGGCCTGCTCGCTGAGTTTGGCGTGTAGCGGCACCGCGAGCATCGCGAGCGCAAGCCACACCGCGATGACGACCCACCGTGACCGCCGACCGGCGGCGATCGCGGAAGCCCTGGTGAGAGGTCGCATCGGGTCGCCGGCCTTAGAGCCCACCACCGACCCCTTCTATATGGCTGACGACGCCATGCGCGATGTAGACGTAGATCCTCGTCGGGTCGATCTCTATCGGCACGGGCCGGCTCTTGCCGTCCTCGCGAGAAACGACGATTTCGCAGCGGTGACGGGCCGCCTTCTCACGCGCCTCGGCGAGCTCCAAGCCGAGCAGCTCCGCCGTGTCGAAGGCGTTCTCCGCGGGCTTGTACTGGTTGACGCCCCCGTTCTGCCCGGTCTCCACCATCGGGCATTGGAGCGCGGTCAGGTCGCGTCCCCGCGTCTTCGCCTCCCCGGAATCGTCGCTACAGCCCGTCAGAGCCAGTGCTCCGACGGCGATCGAAACTGTGGCCGCAGCGACGCTGAGAAGCCGCCGGTGAACCGTCTGCCCGCTCATAGCGGGGACGCTAACCGACGAAACCGTCTCGTTCAAGAGAACTAATGCCTCGGGCAAACAAAACGACTGCACCTTCGGGGCTGACTTTTTCGTGTACGTGGAGAAAGTCCTTGACACATGGACAAAAGGCGCAGACGCTACGTCTAACCTCAGGCGGTCGAACCACATCGCTCCGGCCGCGGGGCTGGTCGCCGCCGCATTGGGAGAGGAAGTGAGTGGTATGCGGAACGCCGCGCCGCCCGCGCGGAGTGTGAGGCGTTCTTTAACCGCGCTGACTGCGGTCGCTCTTGGGGCTCAGATGCTCGCCCCGGCGACCACTGCCCAAGCGAAGAGCACCCACCTGCCGGCTGCTGCCCCGGTGACGAGCGCCGGGCCGGCCAATCAAGGCTTCCTCGCGGCTCCTGCCAAGGAGGAGGACGGCAAGAGGGTCCTCATCTATACCGGCACGACCGGGTACCGGCACGCGGAGGCGATCGACAACGGGCGCCCAGTGGTGCAGGCCGCTCTCAAGGCCGCAGGCTACGAGGTCGACTGGGAGGACTGCGACAACAACGGTGGCGGCACGAACAACTGCGACAACCCGAACAAGAACCCCCGGATCTTCACCGACGACAACCTGGCCCGATACAGCGCGATCCTGTTCCTCAACGCATCGTGGTCATGGGCCGGCGGCGGCCGGACCGGACCGCTCCTGGACCAGGCCCAGCGCGATGCGTTGATCCGCTTCACTCAGAACCGCGGCGGGATCGCGGCCGTGCACAACATGACCGACGCCGGCGCCGGCGCGTCCGTGTGGGACTGGTGGGACGGCGGGCCGGACAGCGTCATCGGCACGACGATGACCGCCCACTCGAATGGGTCGGCGACCGGCAACGCCGCGACCGTCCAGGTCGCCGACCACAACCACCTCTCCACCAAAGACCTGCCCGACACCTACCAGCTCGCCGACGAGCACTACAACTTCGTCCGCAGCGTCCGGGGCACCCACCACGTGCTCGAGACCTTCGACGAGCGCACCTACAACACCGGCAGCCAGAAAATGGGCCAGGACCACCCCACGACGTGGTGCAAGCTCTACGACGGCGACAGGGTCAAGGACGGCACCGCCACCCCGCGGTCCTACAACGACGGACGGACCTGGGTGACCTCGCAGGGTCACTTCGGCGTGCGGTACAGCGAGAACGGCGGCGACAACCCGCTGGTCAAGCAGATCGTCGGAGGGGTGCGCTGGGTCGCCGGCGAGGGAAACAAGACCGACTGCTCGGGCACCGTGTGGTCGAACTTCACCCGCACGACCCTGGTCGACAACGCGAACGGCCCGATGGCTCTCGACGTGGCGGCGGACGGCAAGCTCTACTGGACCGAGATCGGCCCCACAACGGGCTACCAGTCCCAGGGCTACGTGAAGATGCACGATCCGAACGGCCCGCCGAACAACTCGACCACGGTCGCGACGATCCCGACCCGCGCCGACCACGGCAACTCCGAGGACGGCGTGCTGGGGATGAGCCTGGAGCCGGGCTTCGACCTGTCGAACCCGAACAAGCGCGACATCTACGTCTACTACTCCCCGCGCAACCCCGACTGGCCGACCACGGGCAACCAGCAGACGGTCGGTTACAACCTGATCAGCCGCTTCACGCTGAACGAGGCCGGCACCGCGTTCGTGCCCGCCCCGGCGGGCGGAGCCGCCGACCCGGCACATCCATACGATGAGCGGCAGATCCTGCGCGTGCCCAAGGCGAAGATCTCGGGCAACCCCTCAGGCTTCCCGGGTGGCCCCACCGACAACGGCCCCGGCCATGTCGGCGGCGCGAGCCTGGTGTTCGACTCCGAAGGCAACCTCTACCTCGGCGTCGGCGACGACACCTCCCCGAACGCGCCCGGCCACAACGGCTACCCGCCGATGGACCATCGCGCCTCCGAGCGCTGGGATGCGCGCAAGACGGCGGCCAACACCGCCGACCTGCGCGGCAAGATCCTGCGCATCAAACCGATCGAGGACATTCCGCCTCCGGTCTCAGGGAGCGCCCCCGACCCCGGCCTGGACAAGACCTACACGGTTCCGAAGGGCAACATGTTCCCGCCGGGGACCCCGAAGACCCGTCCGGAGATCTATGCCATGGGCTTCCGGCAGCCCTTCACGGTGCACACCGACCCCGCCAACCCGGGTACGGTCGTCGTCGGCGAGTACTGCCACGACAACACGGTGGACCAGGCCAACCGCGCCCCGGCCGGCACCTGCGAGTGGGATCTGGTCGACGAGCCCGGCTTCCAGGGCTGGCCGTTCTGCGTCGGCGACAACTCGAAGACCAACACCACGTGGCGCTGGAACTACGAGACCAACTCCTCGACCGGTCAGCAGTACGACTGCTCGCTCGACAAGATCCCGGCCGACCTCGCCTGGGCTCCGCCTGGCGGCAAGAATTCGCAACCCACGTTCCAGGGCCTCGATGAAATTCCAGGCCCCGCCAAGTCGGCGACGATCTGGCGCAAGTACCCCGGCAACCCGGGCGGTCAGGATCCGATGGCCTTCGGCGACCTGGGCCCCGGGGGCATGCAGCCGGTCACCGGCCCGGTCTACCGATACAAGGACAGCTACGGTCCCGGCGCCTTCCCGCCCTACTACGACGGCTCGTGGCTGATCACCAACCGTGGCGCCGACAACGGGTTCTGGAAGGAGGTCCGCCTGCGGGAGGACAACAACCAGATGCTCCGGGTCAACGACTGGCTGCCGGTCAACCACTTCGGCACGCCGAACAGCAGCTTCGTGATCCCGACCAGGTTCGGGCCCGACGGCGCCCTCTACATGGGGCGCTGGACCTTCGGCTGCTGCCGCAACCAGATCAACTCCACGATGAAAATGGAGCTGGTCAAGATCGAGTTCAAGCCCTCCACCACGTGCGCGGAGGACACCCAGGCACCGACGGTGTCGCACCAGATCGAGGGCCGGGCCCACCCCAGCCAGCAGAACACCTACATCGACTCGGCCACGCTCAAACTCACCGCCAACGATGTCGGTTGTGCCGGCGTGGAAAAGACCGAGTACCGCGTCAACGGCGGAGCGTGGACCGCCTACGACGCGCCGGTTCCGTTCAAGAGCCCGGGGAAGTACACGGTCGACTACCGGGCCACCGATTACTCCGGGAACACATCCAACCCGCAGAGTGCCGTCTTCACGGTGCTCGACGGCGGCAGGACGCTCCCCACGACGTGCGACATCTTCGCCTCGGGCACGGGGTGGAGTCCCGGTAACTGCGAGATCACCCGCGGTGGCACCGTCACCTGGCACTTCAACGTGCCGGATGCGGGAATGCCGCACGATGTCTGGCTCGTGCCGCCCGGCGGCAATCCGGACCCGAACGGCGGCGACATCTTCGAGGTCACCAAGGGCGCTGTCTCGCCGGGAGGTCCGCCGGTCTCCTACACCTTCGATCGGGAGGGGACCTGGACGGTCATCTGCAGGCTCCACTCCGGCTTCGACGGCAAGAAGTGGGCAGGCATGGTCGCGACGGTCACGGTCGGCGGAGGGGCCAAGGGTGTCTACACCATCGCCCCGAAGCACAGCGGCAAGTACGTCACGCCGCAGGACGCCTCGACCGCCGATGACGCCAAGATCGTTCAGATGAGTGCGACGGAGGGCAGCGAGCAGCAGTGGGAGGCCATTCCCTTCACCGCGGGCGCCTATCAGCTCAAGAACGTCAAGAGCGGCAAGTGCCTTGACGTGCCGGCCGGTTCGACCGCGACGGGCACCCAGCTCGTCCAGTACTCCTGCCATCCCGACGGACACAAGGACCAGGTCAACCAGCGGTTCTATCTCATCCCATCCGGAGACGCCTACCAGGTCAATTCGGCGGTGAGCGGCCTGTGCCTCGACATCAACGGCAATTCCAAGGCCGACGGCGCCGCGTTGATCCAGTGGACCTGCAGCAACGCCGACAACCAGCGGTTCGGCTTCACCCCGGTTTCCTCTCCCGGCGTTCCGCTGACCGTGACCGCCTCGTCCCGCTGCGTGGGCACGTCGGCGTACGTGGCGGTGACGGCCGTCAACGACGGCGACGCGCCGGCCACGATCGAGCTGAACACCCCGTTCGGCACCAAGACCGTGGCCGACGTGGCCCCGGGCAAGCAGGCCTACCAGTCCTTCAACGCGCGGGCCGGACAGATCGGCGCGGGCAAGGTGACTGTTAAGGGGACCGCGACGATCGGCGGCAAGCAGGTCACCTCGACCTACGACGCCGCCTACAACGCGATCAGCTGCGCCTGACCGCCGTACCGAACAGAACCAACCGGGGCCGGCCGACTGGACGATTGGCCGGCCGGCCCCGCCCCCATGCCTCCCCAAAGATGGAGTCATCACGTGAAGACCAAGAGAACCGCTCAGATACTGGCCGTGTCGGTGCTCGGCCTGGTGCTTTCGGGTGTGGCCGGTCCCGCGACGGCGGCCGACGGACCCGGCGACGGCTCTGGCGACGGCGTCGACGTGTCGGTGAAGATCGAGCCCACGACCACGCCCGGTCAGCTGTCGATGACGGTGGCCGACAACAACGGGGTGTCCCTGACGGAGAACGGC
>NZ_JBFBIP010000035.1:0-42343 GCF_040685655.1 Microbispora sp. NPDC088329 | reverse complement strand
AACGAAAGGCCGACCTATCGCGCCGCGGTGTTCGCGAACCTCGATCCGGCGGAACTGCCGAATCTGGCCGCGCACGATCGCGCGCACGCCCGTCTCGTAGGTGTCGCGGGCGGTCAGCTCCTCCCAGCGCTCGCCGAGCGCCGCCAGATTCGGCAGTTCCGCCGGATCGAGGTTCGCGAACACCGCGGCGCGATAGGTCGGCCTTTCGTTCTCCCGCCGGCGCGCCGCGGCCGCCCGCGCCGCGATCTCACCCGCCGTGTAGTGCCAGATGATCCGGTACATGTCCACGGCGGCCTCCCTCGGCATCCCCGAGCGCACCGCCGCGTCGATGATCGTCTCCGGATACCACAGCGCGTGGACGGACATCATGTCGTCGGCTCTCAGCACCTCGACGATCCACGGCACGCCGATCAAGGCGTCCCGCATGGCGACGGCCGCGGCCACCACACGCTCACCGGGATCGAGGTCGCCGGAAAACTCGGGCTTCGTCACCTTCGCGGCGTAGTCGTCCAGCAGCAGCTGCATCAACTCGTCCTTGTCGCGCACGTGGCGGTAGAGGGCCATCGCGGTGGTGCCCACCTCGCCGGCCAGCTTCCGCATGGTCAGGCCCTGCGTGCCCTCCTCCCGCATGATCCGGTGGGCCGCGGCCACGATGTCCGCTCTGGAGATCTTGGGGGGCCGCCCCGTGCGCGTCGGCATTCCGCCATGTTACTTTGTTTACATGTATACAAAGTCTCGCCCCTGGGCGGCCGTCGGCGTGCTCGCGTTCGCCGTGGCCGTGGGCACGCTGCAGATGACCGCGGTCGTGCCGCTGCTTCCCGTGCTGCAGCGGCAGCTCGCCGTCCCGCTCACCTCCGCCTCCTGGATCCTCACCGCCTCGCTGCTCTCCGGAGCGGTGTCCACTCCCCTGCTGGCGCGTCTCGGCGACCTGTACGGCAGGCGGCCGGTGATCGCGGCCGCGCTCGGCCTGCTGGTCGCCGGATCGGTGCTGTCGGCGGCGTCGAACACGCTCGCCCCGGTCATCGCCGGCCGGGTCCTCCAGGGCACGGCGGCGGCCCTGTTACCCCTGGCCATGGGCATCGCGAGGCAGCAGGTCACGCGGGAGAGCCTGCCGACGGCCATGGGCGCGCTGAGCGCCATGATCGGAGTCGGCAGCGGCGGCGGGATGATCCTGGCCGGTCTCGTCGGCGGCGGCCCTCGGATGTTGTTCTGGATCCTCGCCGGGCTCGGCGCGGCGGGTCTCCTCCTGGTCGTCCTCGTCGTCCGCGAGCCGGTCCTGCGCCGGACGGGCGGCCGCCCCGACGTCGCGGGCGCGGCGCTGGTGGCCTCTTGGCTGGTCTGCCTGCTGCTGGCCGTCAGCAAGGGTTCCGCGTGGGGATGGACCTCGCCGCCGACTCTGGGACTGGCGGCGGCGGCCGTGGGCCTGTGCGCCGTCTGGGTGCTGACGGCCCGCCGCACCGCGTCGCCCCTGATCGAGATTCCCATGCTGCTGGACCGCAGGACGGTGGGCGCGACAGTGGCCTCGCTGCTCCTGGGGTTCGCGTTGTTCGGCACCATCACGACGCTCTCGTCGGTGGCCCAGGCCTCACTCGGCGCCTCGGTGCTCCAGGTCGGCCTGTATCTGCTTCCGACGGCGCTGCTGATGCTCGCGGTCTCGCTGCTCGCCGGTCCCCTGATGCGCCGGTTCGCGGCGTCGTCCCTGGTCGGCGCCGGGTCCTGCCTGGTCGCCGTGGCCGCGTTGTGGCTGGCCGTCAGCCACGACAGCCCGGCGGCCCTTTACGGCGCCGGCGTCGGGCTGGGCGTCGGGATCGGCCTCAGTTACGCGGCCCTCGGCACGATGGCGGTGCAGCACGTCGAGCCCGCCAAGACGTCGGCGGCCGGAGGCGTGAACGCGCTGGTCAGGATCGTCGGCAGCAGCCTGGCCGGAGCCGTGACCGCGGCCGTGATGTCCGGCGCGGGGGCGGGCTGGAGCTTCGGCGCGGCCGCGCTCGCGGCGGCGGCCTCGGCGGTCTCCGGCTTCGGGCACGCCGCCGTCATCCGGATCCCGCGCCTGTCCGTGGAGGAGCCGGCATGACCCGGAAGGAGAACGCCACCGACCCTCGGGCGATCGCGCTGGGAGACGAGCTGGTGAAGCTGCACGACGGATTCCGCCGCAGGCTCGCGGAACTTCGGACGCCCGGCGCGAAACCCGATCTACGGGAGCACTGCCTGACCTTCTGCGAGGCTCTGCACGCCCATCACACCGGCGAAGACGAGGTGCTCTTCCCACACCTGGACGGCCTGCATCCCGAGCTCGCCGACGTGCTGGCCCGGCTCCGCCGCGAACACCGGGTCGTGGGGCTGATCCTGGCGCGGATCCGCGCCCTGCTGGACGGCGACGCTCCCGGACTGGACGCCTCAGACGGCGGCGACCCGGAGATCGCCGCCGAACTCGACCGTCTCGCCGGGGAGCTGGAGGCCCATCTCGACTACGAGGAGGAGCGGCTCGTGCCCCTGCTCAACCAGATGATCGAAATTCCCGAGGGACTCTAGGCCATGAGGCTCACCGGGGAGCGAGGGCCTCCAGGGCCTCCTCCGCACGGCGCATGGAGTCGCGGGGGTCGGCCTCGGGGTTGCCGATCTCCGGGTCGAAGTTGAGGTCGTGGAAGACCTCGGTCACGCCCCTGGCCGCCAGCGCCTCGACGTCCCGCCGGATCTTGTCGTACGACCCGGTCAGCGGGCCCTCGTCCGCCGCACGGACCCGGGTGACGCCGCGGACGACGAACCGCAGCGCGTCCGGGTCGCGGCCCGCCCGCCGGGCCGCCTCCTTCACGATGGCGATCTGCCGGTCGATCGTGCTCAGGTCGGCGCGGCTGGAGCTGATCCAGCCGTCGGCGATCCGCCCGGCCCGCTCCAGCGCCACCTGGGCCGTGCCCCCCAGCATGACGGGCGGCGGCGTGGCCGGCCCGGGGTCCTGGTGCGAGCGCGGCACCTCGTAGAACTCGCCCTTGTGCTCGACGACGTCCTCGGTCCACAGCCGCCGCAGCAGGCCGACGTACTCCTCCCCGCGTCTGCCCCGGCGTTCCATGGGCACGCCGGAGGCGGCGAACTCCTCGGGCAGCCAGCCGAGTCCCAGCCCCACGTCGAGCCTGCCGCCGGACACCTCCTGCAGGGAGGCGAGCTGCTTGGCCATCAGGACCGGGGAGACGAAGGGCAGGTTGAGCACGGCCACCCCGAGCCGCACCCGCTCCGTGACGCCCGCCAGATACGCGAGCGCGACCACGGGGTCGTGCACGCTCCGGTAGACCGGCCCCATCGGGTTGCCCACGGGGTAGAGCAGGCGCTGGAACGTCCACACCCCGTGATAGCCCAGCTCGTCCGCGCGGCGCGCGATCCGCCTCATGTTCTCCGGCGTCGCCCACGAGCCCGACACCGGCACACCGAAACCAACCTTCATGGCGACACCCTAAGGGTGCCCCCCTTCGATCTTCCGCCTACTGCGGTCGCCCAGGCGGCGCCTCGCCGCGTTGTCGTCGTCACCCATAGCTCCGCTATGGCCTCCTCCTCCGCCTTGCGATACATCCGCCTTGCCGATCCTCGCTACGGCGAGATCGGCGGGCGACACCCTAGGGTGTCCCCCGTGATCGAGGAACTGGCGCGGCTGGCGCGCCGCGACGGGCCCGTGACGGTGCTCAAGCAGACCCGCGTGCTCGTGGTCAGGGCGGGGGACGTCGTCGTCAAGGCCCATCCCCCCGGCACCGACGAACGCGCCCTGCGGGCCCGCCTCGACGCCGCCGCGAACCTGCCCGGCGTCATGCTGGCCCCTCTCGGCCTCGAACGGCTGGACGGCAGGCTGGTCACGATCTGGCCCGCCGGTGAGCCCCTCACCATGGACGACGTCGACGCGGGGGCCACCCCCTGGGAGGAGGGCGGCCGGCTGCTCGCCCTGCTACACGCCCGCCGGGCCCCCGCGGACCTGCCTCCCGCGGGAGGACCGTCGCGGCTGCCGCGGGCCATGGCCGACCTGGCGGCCGTCGGCGTCCCGGACCATGTCGCCGCACCCATCCGGGCGGCGTACGCGACGCTGCCGCCGGTGCGGGAGGGCGGCGCGCTGACGCACGGCGACTGGCATCTCGGCCAGATCGTCAGGCACGACGGCGCGTGGCTGCTCATCGACCCCGACGACCTGGGCGCGGGCGACCCCGCATGGGACCTGGCCCGCCCGGCCGCGTGGTACGCCGCCGGGCTGCTCGACCCGTCGGACTGGGAGCGCTTCCTGACGGCCTACCTCGCGGCCGGCGGGACCGCCGTCTCCGCGGACGATCCGTGGCGGGAACTCGACGCGCCGGCCCGGGCGTTGACCGTCCAACTGGCCGCGACGGCGGTGGCCACGGCGGCGAAATCGGGCGAACGGCCCGACGACGCCGCCGAGGCCCTGGTGTCCGCCTGCGGGAGGATCGTCGCGGCCACCGAGGCCGAGACCTGACTTAGGGAGAGTTGTCGGATGCAGTGCCCCAAGTGCCGTGGCAACATGCGGACGTTCGACCGCAACGGCGTTCACATCGAGCAGTGCGACAACTGCCGCGGCATCTTCCTCGACTACGGCGAGCTGGAGACGCTGACCCGCATGGAGTCGCAGTGGGCCCAGCAGCACTACGCTCCCCCGCCGCCCGCGCACGGGGGCCCCGCCTGGGGTGGCGGTCACCACGGCGGCCACTACGGCCACCGTCGCAACAGCTGGGTCGGCATGCTGTTCTCCAGCTGAAAGCCCTTCCGCGGAGGCCGCGGCCCGATTGGGGCCGCGGCCTCCCGCGTGCTCAGCGCGCCGGCTCCAGGCCCTCCGGTCCCACCCGGAGCCACCGGGTGATCCCGACCGACTCCAGGAACGGCAGGTCGTGGGAGACCACCACGAGCGCTCCCCGATAGGCCGACAGCGCCTGCGCGAGCTGGCGCACGCTGGCCAGGTCGAGATTGTTGGTCGGCTCGTCCAGCAGCAGGAGCCGCGGCGCGGGCTCGGCCAGCAGCAGCGAGGCCAGCACGGCGCGGAACCGCTCGCCGCCCGAGAGCGTGCCGGCCGGCCGTTCGGCCCGTGCGCCCCGGAACAGGAACCGGGCGAGCCCGGCCCTGACGGCGTTGACCGAGGCCTCCGGCGCGACCGCCCGCACGTTGTCGACCAGGCTGCGCTCGTCGTCGAGCACGTCGAGCCGCTGCGGCAGGTACCGCACCGGAGCGTTCAGCCGGACCGAGCCCTCGTACGCCGGGATGTCCCCCAGGATCGTGCGCAGCAGCGTCGTCTTGCCCGAGCCGTTCGCCCCCAGCAGGGCGATGCGTTCCGGGCCGCGCACGACCAGGTCTCCGATCGGCCCGGCGGCCGTGCGCAGGCCGTCCAGTTCGAGCACGGTGCGCCCGGCCGGCACCTCGGTCGCGGGCAGCTCCACCCGGATCTCGGCGTCGTCGCGCACCGCCTCCTCCGCCTCCGCCAGCCGCTCACGGGCCGCGGTCACCTTCTCCTCGTGCATGAGCCGATGCTTGCCCGCCGAGACCTGTGCCTGGCGTTTGCGCTCCTGCATGATGATCTTCGGTTCGCGCTTCTGCTCGTACATCTTGTTGCCGTAGCGCACGCGCCGGGCCAGCTTGGTCTGCGCCTCGGCCAGCTCACGCCGTTGCCGGCGCAGGTCGCCCTCGGCCGCGCGGACCGTCCGCTCGGCGGCCTCCCGCTCGACCGCGAGCACCTCCTCGTACTCGCTGAGCGTGCCGCCGAAGGTACGGCGGGCGGGCAGGTCGGCGATCTGGTCGACCAGGTCGAGCAGCGTCCGGTCGTGGCTGACGACGACCAGCGTCCTCGTCCACGAGGAGACGGCGTCGTACAGGCGCCGTCGCGCGTCGATGTCGAGGTTGTTGGTCGGTTCGTCGAGCAGCAGCACGTCGGGCTCCGCGAGGAACCGCGCGGCGAGCCCGACCATCACGGTCTCGCCGCCCGAGAGCGTCGCGACCGTCCGATCGAGGTCCACACCCGTGAGCCCGAGGCGGTCGAGCTCGGCCCGTGCGCGCTCCTCGACGTCCCAGATCACCGCGTCGTAGTTCGCCTCGCTCAGGTCGCCCCGCTCGATGGCGTGCAGGGCCTCCCGCGCGGGCGTGATCCCCAGGAGGTCGGACACCGTACGGCTCGCGCCGAGCGGGAGGTTCTGCGGCAGGTAGCCCAGCCGCCCGGTGACCGACACCGAGCCGCCCGCCGGGGTCAGCTCTCCGGCGATCAGCCTGAGCAGGGTCGACTTGCCGCTGCCGTTGACGCCGATGAGCCCCGTCCGGCCTGCGCCGAACGCGAAATCGAGCTCGTCGAAGACCGGCGTCCCGTCGGACCAGGAAAACGACAAATCCGTGCAGACAATGGAATAAGACATGAGGCGGCTCCGGGTATCCCAAGGGCGAAATGACGAACGTTCGTGTGGGACACCGCGGGCACGGGCCGCGAGGCGAGGATCTGGGCGAGGGTCTGCCTGAGGTCGCTGCGCCGGACCACCGATGGCGGCCGTGGGCGCGGTGTCGAGACCTCAGAGCTCCAAGTGACCCTCCTGGGTGCGGCGGCAGGACGTTCGCCACGATAACCGGAAGCGGGGACGGAAGCCATCGAATTAATCCGCCGGTCCCGTGAGCGCCACCCGGTGGTCCTCTCACCGGCGTGCCCGAGCCGTAGTCTCAGCCGTCCCAGAAGGTGACAAAGGGCCTACCCCGCTCCACGTGTCGGGGCTGTTGTCGGTAAGGTGAACCTGTCCTAACTTAGGTAAGGCTTACCGTCCGCCCGGAGGGCGATGTGTTCGCAAGTTATCTCATCGGCCTTCGAGAGGGCCTGGAGGCGACCCTCGTCGTCTCCATCCTGGTGGCCTTTCTCGTGAAGAGCGACCGCCGGGAGCGGCTGCCCCTGGTATGGGCGGGCGTCGGTGCCGCCGTCGTCCTCGCCGTCGGGTTCGGTGCGCTGCTGACCTTCACCGCGGCCCACCTCGCCGCGCAGCAGCAGGAGATGTTCGACGCCGTCACGTCCCTGGCCGCCACCGTCTTCGTCACCTTCATGGTCTTCTGGATGCGTACGGCGGCCCGCAAGATGTCGGGCGAGCTGCGGCAGAAGATGGGCGCCGCCCTGGAACTCGGGACCACCGCGGTGGTCGTGGTGGCGTTCCTGTCGGTCGCCCGCGAGGGGCTGGAGACGGCGCTGCTGTGGTTCGCCGCCGTCCAGGGCGCGACCAGCAGCGCGAGCCCGCTGATCGGCATCACGCTCGGGCTGCTCACCGCTGTCGCGCTGGGCTGGGGGCTGTACCGCAGCGCCCTGCGGATCAACCTCACCAAGTTCTTCACCTGGACGGGCCTGCTGCTGATCCTGGTCGCCGCCGGCATCTTCAAATACGGCGTGCACGACCTGCAGGAGTCGGGGCTGGTCTCCGGCCTGAACACGCACGCCTTCGACATCAGCGGCGTGCTCGACCCCAGTGCCTGGTACTCGACGCTGCTCAGCGGGATGTTCAACATCACCCCGCAGCCCAGCGTGCTGGAGACCGTCGCGTGGGTCGTCTACCTGGTTCCCGTCCTGATCCTGTTCCTGCGGCCCGCGGCCAGGACGCCGGCGAGCCCCGCCTCCAAGTCCCCCCAGACCGCTTCCTGACCGGAGTCGACGTACCGATGCGCACCTCCACCGTTCTGGCCGCCGCGGCGCTGGCACTCGCCGGCCTCACCGCCTGCTCGTCCACGGACTCCGGCTCCGGCTCGCCGGCCGGGGCCGGCGCCGCCGGCGACGGGAAGATCGCCGTGGCCGCCACCGACACCGAGTGCAAGGTGGCGAAGTCCGAGCTCGCCGCCGGCACCTCGACCTTCTCGATCACCAACAACGGCGCGAAGGTGACGGAGTTCTACGTGTACGCGGCGGGTGACCGGATCATGGGCGAGGTCGAGAACATCGTCCCCGGGCTCACCCGCGACGTCGTGATGGAGTTGCCGGCGGGCATGTACGAGACCGCCTGCAAGCCCGGCATGACCGGCAAGGGCATCCGGGGCCCCCTCAAGGTCAGCGGCGAGAGCAAGCCGCTGACCAGCGACGCGAAGCTCGCCGAGGCGGTGGCCAGCTACAAGCGCTACATCAAGAGCCAGTCGGACACCCTGCTCGGCAAGACCAAGGAGTTCACCGAGGCGGTCAAGGCCGGCGACGTCGGCAAGGCCAAGGAGCTCTACCCGGTCGCCCGTTCGTACTGGGAGCGCATCGAGCCGGTGGCCGAGGTCTTCGGCGACCTCGACCCCGCCATCGACGCCCGGGAGAACGACGTGGCGGACGGCGAGGAGTGGACCGGCTTCCACCGCATCGAGAAGGACCTGTGGGTCAAGAAGGACGTCAGCGGCGACGGTGAGATCGCCGACAAGCTCATGACCGACGTGACCACGATCGTGACGAAGTCCGCGGCGCTGGAGCTGTCCCCCGTGCAGCTCGCGAACGGCGCCAAGGGCCTGCTCGACGAGGTCGCCACCGGCAAGATCACCGGCGAGGAGGACCGCTACTCGCACACCGACCTGTGGGACTTCGACGCCAACCTGCAGGGCTCGAAGGCCGCCGTCCAGGCGCTGCGGCCGGTGCTGGAGGAGCGCGACGCCGAGCTGGCCAAGACGCTCGACGCGAAGTTCGCCGACGCCGAGGCCGCGCTCGCCGCGCACCGCAGCGGCGACGGGTGGAAGCTGCACACCGAGCTGTCCAAGGACGATCTGAAGGCTCTGTCCGACGCGATCAACGCGCTGGCCGAGCCGATCAGCAAGGTCGCCTCGGTGGTGGCCCGGTGACCCGGAGGAGCACAGTGAGCGGCGCAGTGAGCGGCGCGGGGATCAGCCGCAGACGGTTGTTCGGTCTCGGCGCGGCCGGCGTGGCCGCGGTCGGGGCTGGGGCGGTCGCCACCCGGTCCTTGCTGGAGGAGCCGGCCGCCCACGCGGCGTCCGCCTCCGACCCCGTTCCGTTCTACGGCCCCCGCCAGGCGGGCGTCACCACCCCCGCCCAGGACCGGCTGCACTTCGTGGCGTTCGACGTCGTCACGAAGAAGAAGGCCGAGCTGGTGGAGCTGCTCCAGGAGTGGACCGCCGCCGCGGCCCGGATGACCCAGGGCAAGGACGCCGGCACGTTCGGCGCCGTGGGCGGGGCTCCCGAGGCGCCGCCGGACGACACCGGCGAGGCGCTCGGCCTGCCCGCCTCCGGCCTGACGCTGACCATCGGATTCGGCCCGTCGCTGTTCGACGAGCGGTTCGGCCTCGCCGACCGCAGGCCGCCCGCGCTGGCCGACCTGCCCGCCTTCCCCGGCGAGGACCTGCAGCCCGGGATCTCCGGCGGGGACATCTGCGTGCAGGCGTGCGCGCACGACCCGCAGGTGGCGGTGCACGCCATCCGCAACCTCGCCCGGATCGGCTTCGGCAAGGTCTCCATCCGCTACTCCCAGCTCGGTTTCGGGCGCACCTCCTCCACCTCCCGGGCGCAGGCCACGCCGCGCAACCTCATGGGATTCAAGGACGGCACCAACAACCTCAAGCTCGAGGACACCTCCATGCTGCGCGACCACCTGTGGGTCGCGCCCGGCGACGGCCCGGCCTGGATGGACGGCGGCACCTATCTGGTCACCCGCAAGATCCGGATGCACATCGAGACCTGGGACCGCGCCCCGCTGTCGGAGCAGGAGTCCATCTTCGGCCGCGACAAGGGCAAGGGCGCGCCGCTCACGGGCGGCGCGGAGTTCGACGCGCCGGACTTCGCCAAGAAGGGCCCGGACGGGCAGCCGGTGATCGCCGGCAACGCGCACGTACGGCTCGCGCACCCCGACGCCCACGGCGGCGCGCGGCTGCTGCGGCGCGGCTACAACTACGTCGACGGTTCCGACGGCCTCGGGCGGCTCGACGCCGGCCTGTTCTTCATGGCCTACCAGCGCGACCCCCGCAAGCAGTTCGTCCCCATCCAGCGGATGCTGTCGGAGAAGGACGCGCTGAACGAGTACATCAAGCACATCTCCAGCGGCCTGTTCGCCTGCCCGCCCGGCGTGGTGGACGGCGGCGACTACTGGGGCCGCACGCTGTTCGCCTGATCCCGCCCGCCCGCGTACTAACCGGGATGTGTATAGTCCCGGTTATGCGGATGGGCGAGGGTGTCGAGTGGGGCCTGCACTGCTGCGTGACCCTGGGCTGGCTCGACGACCAGGCCCCTGTGTCGATCCGCCGGCTGGCCGTGTGGTTCGACCTGCCGCAGGAGTACCTGAAGAAGCGGCTGCAACCGCTCGCCCGCGCCGGGATCCTCACCTCCAGCCCGGGCGTCCGGGGCGGCTGGTCGCTCGCCCGCCCACCCGAGCGGATCACGGTGATGGACGTCGTCACCGCCGTCGAGGGGCCGCTCGACGCGTTCCGCTGCGCCGAGATCCGCAAGCGCGGAGTGAGCGGGCGTGACGCCGGGCCCGAATTCGACCGGCCCTGCGGCATCTCCAGCCTCATGCGCCGGGCGGAGCTCGCGTGGCGGCGCGAACTGGCCGGCCGTACGATCGCCGACCTGATGGAGCAGGCCCCCGCGGGCGCGGCCCGCACCCGCCGCAACTACAGCCGCATGACCGACTGATCCCCCACTTCGGCATGGAGCATTGTCATGGACAAAACAGGGACGTCTGATATCCCGGTTATCCGGCGCGAGGCCGCGCCGCGGGGCCTGGGGTCGACCCTCGTTCTGGGCCTCGGAACGTTCGCGGTCGGGACCGACGCGTACGTGGTGGCCGGGTTCCTGCCCGCGATGGCCCACTCGCTGCGCGTGCCGGAGGGCACCGCGGGGCAGTCCGCGACGGCGTTCGCGATCGCCTACGCCGTGCTGTCGCCCGTCCTGGCCACCGCGCTGGCCCGGATGCCCCGCCGCACCCTGCTGGTCGGCGCCCTGACCGTGCTCGCCCTGGCCAACCTCGCCTCGGCCCTGGCGCCGGACTTCACCGTGCTGATGATCACGCGCGTGCTGGCCGCGTCCGGCGCCGCCGCGTTCACCCCGAACGCGGGCGCGGTGGCCGCGTCGCTGGTCGCACCCGCGCAGCGCGCCCGGGCGCTGGCCGTTGTGGTCGGCGGCCTGACCGTCGCCACCGCCCTCGGTGTGCCCCTGGGCAACCTGGCCGGGAAGATCCTCGACTGGCGGGCGGCGCTCGGTCTGGTCGCGGTGCTGTGCGCGGTCTGCGCGGCAGGAGTGCGCGCCGCGATGCCGGCCCTGCCGGGCGGCCCGCGCATCCCACTGGGGGAACGGCTGGCGGCCCTGCGGCGGCCGGGGGTGGTCGCGGTGCTGCCGCTGACCGTGCTCGGGCTTGCCGCCGGCTACGGGCTCTACGCCTTCGCCGTTCCCGTGATGCGTGCGCTCGGGGCCGGAGCGTCGGCGGAGACCTGGCTGCTGTTCCTGTACGGCGCCGGCGCGGTAGCGGGCAACCTCGTGGCAGGCGCCATGGTGGACCGGCACGGGCCCGTCCCCGTGCAGGCCGCCGGGTTCGCCGTGCTGACCGTGACACTGGCCGTCGCCGCCTGGGCGGCCGGAGCGGGCACGCACTGGCTGCCGCTGACCGCCACGCTGATGATCGCCTGGGGCGCGGGGACCTGGTTCCAGACCCCGGCGCAGCAGGTCCGGCTGATCAACGCGGCGCCCCGGGAGACCGCCGTGGTCGTCGGCCTGAACGCCTCGGCCCTGTACGCCGGGATCGGCCTCGGCACGGCGCTGGGCGGCGTCCTGCTCCCGGTCGGCCCGTCCGTGGCGCTCGCCGTCTGCGCGGGACTGGCCCTGCTGTGCCTGCCCTACCTGGGCGCCACCCGGCGGTACCGCTGATGCGGTCCATCACCAAAAGGTGATATATCGGCATTCTTGGCATCAGATCCCGCTTATTACTTCACAATGAACATTCTCTGAATTCTCGGCCGCACCCTTCTCCTTTCGCTCGCATATTCCCTATATCTCCCATAATCCGGAATACGGGGATCAGAACCACGGGGCGAAGGAAAGCATGAATGAAGCGTTGGATCGGAGTCGGGCTGGCCCTGGTGCTGGGCGTCGCCGTCATCCTCGCCCTGGTGCTGGGCAACGGCGGAGGCGGCGGTGAGCAGCGGACGCTCACCACGGTCCGAGGTGTGATCGGTTCGGAGAAGAAGCCCTTCTTCGACGATCCCGCGGTCAGGGCGGCGTTCGCCAGGCACGGACTACGGGTCGAGGTCGACACCGCGGGATCCCGCGAAATCGCGACCACGGTGGACCTGCACCCGTACGACTTCGCCTTTCCCTCCAGCGTTCCGGCCGCGGAGAAGATCAGGCAGGCGCACAAGATCACGCGTACGTACTCGCCGTTCTACTCGCCGATGGCGGTCGCGACGTTCCAGCCGATCCTGGACGTGCTCGCGAAGGCGGGCGTGGTCCACGACTCGGGCGCGGGTTACCAGGTCCTCGACCTGCGCGGGTTCCTCGACCTCGTCGCGAAGGGCACCCGCTGGGACGCGCTGCCGGGCAATGCCTCCTACCGCGCCCGCAAGCGGATCCTGCTCACGACCACGGACGTCCGTACGTCGAACTCGGCCGCCATGTACCTCGCGGCGACCAGCTACGTCGCCAACGGCGACGATGTCGTGACCTCGCGGGCGCAGGTCGCCGAGGTGGCGCGGACGGTCGCCCCGCTGTTCCTCGACCAGGGCTACTCGGAGTCCTCAACCGAGGCGCCGTTCGAGGACTACCTCGCGCTGGGGATCGGCAAGACGCCGATGGTGGTGATCTACGAGGCGCAGTACGCCGCGCGGCTGTTCGCGGGCGGCGGGGCGATCCGGCCCGACATGCGCCTGATCTACCCCGCGCCGACCGTGCTCAGCAAGCACACCCTCGTCCCGCTCACGGACCGGGCGGCGGAGGTCGGGCGACTGCTGCAGGAGGATCCCGAGTTCGCCCGTCTCGCCGCGAGATACGGCTTCCGCACCGCGGACCCCAAGGTCTTCGCGGACCTGGTGGCCACGACCAGGGCGCCGGTGCCCGCGAGCCTGGTCGACGTCGTCGAGCCTCCCGCCTACGACCGGCTGGAAGACCTCGTCGCGACCATCGAGCGGAGCCACCTGGCCGGCGCGAAGCCGTCGTCCTGACCCCCCTTTGTTCAGGAAGACAGGGTCCAGGAAGACAGGGTCCAGAAAGACAGGGCCCAGGAAGACAGGGTCCAGGAAGAGTCCCAGGAAGAGAGGACACCCGTGTCCGAAGATCTGGTGCTGACTCCGCCCGCCCCGGTGGCGGCGGTGCCGGTCGAGAAGGCGGCCGGCATGCTGCCGCTCCCCGGCGAGCGCGGCGCCGAACTCGCCCGCAAAGCGTCCGGCTTCGCCGAGGAGCTCACCACCCTCGACCACCGGTCGCCGGCGTTCACCAGGAAGGTGCACGACATCACCTCGATGGGCGACTCGGAGATCCGCGCCTCCTCCCAGGTGGCCAACCGGATGCTCAAGCGCCCGGTCGCGGCGCTGGCCTCGGCCAAGGGCGAGGGCGCCGACGGCCAGGCGCGGGTCGCCGGTCAGCTCGTCGCGTTGCGCCGCATGATCGTCGATCTCGATCCCGAACAGGCGACCGCCGGCACCCGGCGGCTGCTCGGGATCATCCCGTTCGGCGACCGGCTGCGCGACTACTTCGCCAAGTACCGAAGCGCGCAAAAGCACATCGACGACATCATCCGGGCGCTCAAGTCCGGGCAGGACGAGCTGCGCAAGGACAACGCCGCCATCGAGGGCGAGAAGGCGAACCTCTGGGAGTCGATGACGAAGCTCCAGGAGTACGCCGTGCTGGCGGCGGCGCTCGACGCGGAGCTGCAGGGACGGATCGACCAGATCGAGCTCACGGACCCCGGGAAGGCGAACGCCCTGCGCTCGGACGCGCTGTTCGGCGTCCGCCAGAAGCACCAGGACCTGCTGACCCAGCTCGCCGTGTCGGCCCAGGGCTACCTCGCGCTGGACCTGGTGCGCAAGAACAACCTGGAGCTGATCAAGGGGGTGGAGCGGGCCACCACCACGACGATCGCGGCGCTGCGCACGGCCGTCACGGTGGCCCAGGCCCTCGCCGACCAGAAGCTGGTGCTCGACCAGATCACGGCGCTGAACACCACCACCTCCGACCTGATCCTCGCGACCAGCGAGATGTTGCGCACCCAGGCGGGCGACATCCAGACCCAGGCCGCCGCCACGACGGTGAGCATGGAGGCGCTGAGCAGGGCGTTCGACAACATTTACTCGACGATGGACATGATCGACGGCTTCAGGGCCAAGGCCGTGGAGAGCATGGCCGTCACCGTCGACACCCTGACCGTGGAGCTCGACCACGCCCGCGCCTATCTGGAGCGCTCCCGCCGCGCCGACGAGGCGGGGTCGTGAGAAGAGCGATCACCGCCGCCGCGGCCCTGCTACTCGCCCTCACGGCCGCCTGTTCGAACCCGGGCGGAGACGCCCCTCCGGAAGACGGGCCGGACGTGCTGCGCGTCCTCGCGGGAAGCGAGATCAAGGATCTGGAGCCGCTGCTCGCCAAGGCGGCCGGCGCGGCGGGCGTGAAGGTGTCGCTCTCCTACACCGGCACCCTGGACGGCGCCGAGCAGGTGGCGAACGGGGGCGCGGACGGCCGCTACGACGCGGTCTGGTTCTCCTCCAACCGCTACCTGTCCCTGATCGACGGGGCGAGCGCGCGCCTGTCCACCCAGACCAAGATCATGGTCTCGCCCGTGGTGCTCGGCCTCAGCCGCGCCAAGGCACGCGAGCTCGGCTGGGACACCGGCCGGGCGACATGGACGGACATCGCCGAGGCCGCACGGAAACATCGCTTCACCTTCGGCATGACGAACCCCGCGTCGTCGAACTCGGGCTTTTCCGCCCTGGTCGGCGTGGCGGCGGCACTGTCGGACGCGGGCGAGGCGCTCGACCAGGCCCAGATCACGGCCGTCACTCCCCAGCTGATCGGGTTCTTCTCCGCGCAGACCCTCACCGCGGGCTCCTCCGGCTGGCTCGCCGACGCCTTCCGGCGACGGACCGACGTGGACGGGCTGATCAACTACGAGTCCGTGCTGCTCGGCCTGCGCACCGCCTCGGGGGAGCCGCTCACGCTGGTCTATCCCGGCGACGGCGTCGTCACCGCCGACTACCCGCTCACGCTGCTCGCCTCCTCCCCCAAGAAGGCCCTGTACGGCAAGCTGGCGGCCTGGCTGCGCGCACCCGGAGTGCAGCGCGAGATCATGACGACCACGGCGCGGCGGCCCATCGTGCCCGAGGTGCGGCCCGACGCCAGGTTCGGCACCGCCCCGCTGCTGGAGCTGCCCTTCCCCAACCGGCGCAGCGCCGCCGACGCGCTGATCGACGCGTACCTCAACCAGGTGCGGCGCCCGTCGCGCACGGTGTTCGTCCTGGACACCTCCGGCTCTATGGAGGGCGACCGCATCGACGCGCTCAAACAGGCACTCACCGCGCTGACCGGCGCCGACGCCTCGGCCTCCGGCCAGTTCTCCCGGTTCCGCAACAGGGAGACGGTCACGCTGCTGCCGTTCAGCACCACGGCCGGGCAGGCGAGCACGTTCGCGGTGCCGGAACGCGACCCCGCCGCGGTCCTCCGCCAGATCCGGGCCTACGGCGACGGCCTGACGGCGTACGGCGGCACCGCGATCTACGACGGCCTGCGCGGCGCCTACGAGACGGTCCGCAGCGGCCAGGGCGGCGAGGAGGACTTCACCTCGATCGTGCTCATGACGGACGGCGAGAACACCGACGGCTCCTCCTACGAGGACTTCGCCGGCTTCTACCGGACCCTGGGCACCCGGGTCCCCACATTCGTGGTGCTGTTCGGCGACAGCGACGTGGCCGAGATGCGCCAGGTCGCCACGCTCACCGGCGGCGCGGTGTTCGACGCCCGGCAGGCGTCGCTCGCCTCGGCGTTCAAGGAGATCCGTGGCTACCAGTGAGCGGATCCTCGCCTACCTCGGCTCGACGCGGAACATCGTCGGCTCCGCTCTCGCGCTCGGCGGCCTCGGGCTGCACTTCCTCGGCCTCGCCGGGTCGTTCTGGCCGGTGGTCGTCGCCGGGCTGTACGGCGTGGGCGCGCTGCTCACCCCGCCCACCCGGGTGCGGCTGACGATCTCGCACGCCGAGGTCGAGGCGCGGGCGCTGCGGGACGACCTCGACACTCTCGTGGCCGAGGTGTCGCCACCCCGCTTCCCCGAGGACGTCGCGGCCAAGGTCGGCGACCTCGCCGCGATCCTGCGCGACGTGCTGGCCAGGGCGGAGGCGCTCACCTCCGCCCCCGACCACCTGCACGTCGTCTCCCAGGCCGTCCGCGACTACCTGCCGACCAGCCTGGAGGCGTACGCCAACCTGCCGAGGTCGTACGCGCTGACCCGCCGGGGGCCGCGCGAGCGCAGCGCGCACGAGGAGCTGATGGCCCAGCTCGGTCTGCTTGAGGCGGGGTTGTCGGCGATCGCGGAGGCCGTCTATCAGGGGGACGAGCAGGCGCTCAGGGACCAGGGCCGGTTCCTGCGGGACCGCTTCGGCGGGTCGTCGCTCGACCTGTAGTCACAGATCTCCGGTCACAGGCGCGACTCGTACACCGCCCTGGCCTTCTCGATCAGGTCGAGGTGGTCGCGCAGCTGGGCCCGGGTCCGCAACCGGGCCCTGGCCCTGACCACCTCGTCGAGCAGGTCGAGCCATCGCAGGCACCAGCGGAGATCCTCCTGCCTGGCCACGCGCCGTCCCCGCACGTCCAGGTAGACCGGGCTGGTGTGGGCGTACGCCCGCCCGCGCGGGGAGCGAGGATGGGCGCCGCCGCGGGCCACGGCGACCACGTAGGTGGCGTCCGCCACCCGGAGGGACGCGGTGATCTCGTGGCCCGGTCCCTCGGCCAGCACACCCGCCGCGGTCCTGATCTCGAGGTGCTCCACCTCGGGCCCGACGGCCCGCGCCCGGATCTCGACCGTCTCACCGCCGTCCAGGCCGAGCGTGGCCCCCGGCTCCAGGCCGTTCACCGTGAGCTCCAGCCAGGGGCCGGTGGTGGCGAACGTGCGGCCCCGCCGTACGGCCTCGGCGAACGACTCCGCGCTGAGCGGCCCGTCCACGCGGGCGTAGACGCGCTCCCAGCCCGGCGGGCTGGAGACCGTGTCCTGGCGGGTGAACGACAGCATGGTGTCGGTTCCGGCGAGCGCGGCGAGCCGGTTGCCGGCGCCGACCAGCCTCCGGTAGACCTCGGCGGTCCCCGGGGCGGGCGACAGGTCGCTGAAGTGCAGGACCTCCACCCCGTCGACCAGCCCGAGCGCGGCGTCCACCACCAGGGCGCGGCCGGTGCAGTTCCTGGTCCCGCCGCCGACGACGTCCTCGGGAGTCGCGACCGGGCCGTGGAAGGGATGGGCGTATCCGAGCACCGCACGCGGCTCCCGCAGGTCGCCGCAGACCGCCGCGTTGGGCGGCCAGTCGGCGTCGGCACCGAAACCCGTGTGATAGACGGCGGGCGGCGCGGCCACCCCGAAGACGTGCACGTGCCCGAACAGGTCGTTGCGATACTCCACGCCCATCCGGGCCACGTGCCCGGCGTCCGACCACGGCAGGTCGCGCCCGGCCCAGTGCTGGAGCGCCTCCCGGTCGTAGACCCGGTCTCCCGCGACGTTTCCCGCGACGAGGTTGAGCACGTGCAGGTCCTCGCCGAGCTGCGCGGCGGCCGCCTCCGCGGGGACGGCGACCAGGTCGCCCGCCCAGTTCATGTGAACGTGCAGGTCGGCGCCGTACCAGCCCCGGGCGGCGGCGTCGTACAACCGCTGCGGCGCGATCCCGACCAGCGTCTCCTCCCCCGTCCGGGGGACGACCGTCGTCTCCACGACGTCGTACTCCATGCCGCGCGTGACCCGGATCGTGACCGGCTCGGCGGGCACGGCGAGCACGATGTCGTCGCCGTGGAAGAACGGCATGTCGTCGTTGTCGCGCCGCTCGGGCACGCCCTCCGGATACCACCCCTGGCCGTCCCGCGACCTGACGCTCCACCGGCACGGAAAGCCCGCGCGCAACCGCAGCCACGCGGCCGGCGCGGGCCGGGTCAGCCCGGACAGGTCGACCACCTCGCCGTCCACCGTGAGGACGGTCGCGGTCGTCACGTCGAGGAGCTTGGCCCCGCCCGCCGCGATCCCGTACGGCACGCCGTCGGCCGTCACCTCCACCGGATGCGGCAGCGCGGAGTCGACCAGCAGGATGACGGGCACCGGTCCCGGCGACAGCAGCGGCCGGGCCTGGCCGTGTTCCAGACGGTGTTCCAGACGGTGTTCCAGGCGGTGTTCCAGGCGGTGTTCCAGGCTGTGACCGCCCGCGGCCAGCCGCAGCGCGGCCAGGCCCCGGGGGAGCTCGCCGTCCAGCGTGTCACGGAACTCCGCGTCGAGGTCGGGCCCGGCGCTCATCCGGTCGGCCTCCTCGGGAAACCGGAGGAAGGGCATCATCCGGACGTATCCCAGCGGCGGCTCCCCCCAGGTCATCCCGTGGGCCGACAGTAACGCGCGGTACTCCCGCAGAGCACGCTCCACCTGCGGCGGCATCATCGGATCGTGGTTCATCGCACCTCCCCGTAATCGAAGCGGCCACATCGTGGCACGGTTTCGGCCCGGGAAAACGTGCAACAGTGCATTCCCGGTCACAGGGGTAGCGATCTTTCTCACCCGGGAGGAAAGGTGATCTCCCGCGTGTCATGCTTACCGCCTGTGGGCAGGAAGGCCGCCAGGATGCGGTCGGCGGCCAGCGACGGAGTGAGGGTGCCGTCGAGGACCTGCCGTTCGATCTCGGGCGCGATACCCGACGTCGTGTCGCGGAGCATGGCCAGCAGCCGGTCCCGCACCAGCGCCCACGTCCACTCGACCTGCTGGCGGCTGCGCCTGGCGGCGAGGTCGGCGTCCTCCTGATGGCGCACGATGTGACGCCACAGCTCCTCCAGGCCGGCGCCGGTCAGGCCGCTGCAGGTCAGCACCGGCGTGGCCGCGCGCAGCAGCCGCAGCGCCCCGGACAGCTCACGCGCCGCCTTGCGCGCGGCCGTCTCGTACTCGCCGTCGGCCTTGTTGACCGCGATGACGTCGGCCAGCTCCAGCACGCCCTTCTTGATCCCCTGGAGCTGGTCTCCCGTACGGGCGAGGGTGAGCAGGAGGAACGTGTCGACCATGTCGGCGACCGCGGTCTCCGACTGGCCGACCCCGACCGTCTCGACGAGGACGATGTCGTATCCCGCCGCCTCCACCACGACGACGGCCTCGCGGGTGGCCTTCGCCACGCCGCCGAGCGTCCCGGCCGTGGGAGACGGCCGGATGAAGGCGTTCGGGTCGGCCGACAGCCGGGCCATCCGGGTCTTGTCCCCGAGGATGCTGCCGCCGGAGCGCCGCGACGAGGGGTCGACCGCCAGCACGGCCACCCGGTGCCCCTCGCCGGTGAGATGGGTGCCGAGCGCCTCGATGAAGGTGGACTTGCCGACTCCCGGCACCCCGGACACGCCCACCCTGCGCGCCTTGCCGGCATGCGGGGTGAGCTCGACCAGCAGCCGCTGCGCCATCTCCCGGTGATCCGCCCTGGTCGACTCCACCAGGGTGATCGCCCGTGCGGTCCACCGCCGGTCGCCCGACAGCACGCCCTTGACGTAGTCCTCGAGCGCCGACGTGATCACTGATGACCCAGCCGGCCGGACAGCTCGCGCAGCAGTTCCAGGGCGGCGTCGGCGATCACCGTGCCGGGCAGGAAGATCGCCGAGGCGCCCGCGGCCCGCAACTCCTCGACGTCTCCCGGCGGGATCACGCCGCCGACCACGATCATGATGTCCTCCGCGCCGAGGCCGGCGAGCGCCCGCCGCAGCGCGGGCACCAGCGTCAGGTGCCCGGCCGCGAGCGAGGAGACCCCGACGACGTGCACGTCGGCCTCGACGGCCTGCCGGGCGACCTCCTCGGGCGTCTGGAACAGCGGGCCGACGTCGACGTCGAAACCGAGGTCGGCGAACCCGCTCGCGATCACCTTCTGACCCCGGTCGTGGCCGTCCTGGCCCATCTTCGCGACGAGGATCCTGGGCCGGCGGCCCTCGGCCTTCTCGAACTGCGCGCACGCCTCCCGGACCCGGTCCGCGGCGTCGCCCACCTCCGCGCGGTACACACCCGATATCGTACGGATCTGCGCGGCGTGCCGTCCGAAGACCTTCTCCAGCGCGTGGGAGATCTCCCCGACCGTCGCCTTGGCCCTGGCCGCGTTCACCGCGAGCTCCAGCAGGTTGTCGTCTGCCGCGGCGCCCTTGGTCAGCGCCTCCAGCGCCCCGGCCACGGCGTCGGCCGAGCGCTCCTCGCGCAGCCTGCGGAGCTTGTCGATCTGCCGGTTGCGCACGGCCGTGTTGTCGACCTTGAGCACCTCGATCGGCTCGTCGGCCTCGGGGCGGTACTTGTTGACGCCGATCACCGGCTGCCTGCCGGAGTCGATGCGCGCCTGGGTGCGGGCCGCCGCCTCCTCGATGCGCATCTTGGGCAGCCCCTGGTCGATGGCCTGAGCCATACCGCCGGCCCGCTCGACCTCCTGGATGTGCCCCCAGGCCGCCCGTGCCAGCTCCCGGGTCAGCCGCTCGACGTAGTAGGAGCCGCCCCACGGGTCGATCACCCGGCAGGTGCCCGACTCCTGCTGGAGCAGCAGCTGCGTGTTGCGGGCGATCCGCGCCGAGAAGTCGGTCGGCAGCGCGAGCGCCTCGTCCAGGGCGTTGGTGTGCAGCGACTGCGTGTGCCCCTGGGTGGCCGCCATCGCCTCCACGCAGGTCCGTACGACGTTGTTGAACACGTCCTGCGCGGTCAGCGACCATCCCGAGGTCTGACTGTGCGTGCGCAGCGACAGCGACTTGGGGTTCTCCGGACCGAAGCCCTTCACGAGGCGGGCCCACAACAGCCGGGCGGCGCGGAGCTTGGCGACCTCCATGAAGAAGTTCATGCCGATGCACCAGAAGAACGACAGGCGCGGCGCGAACGCGTCGATGGCGAGCCCGGCCCCGACCCCGGCCCGCAGGTACTCCAGCCCGTCGGCCAGCGTGTACGCCAGCTCCAGGTCGCAGGTCGCCCCGGCCTCCTGGATGTGATAGCCGGAGATCGAGATGGAGTTGAACTTCGGCATCCTCGCCGAGGTGTAGGCGAAGATGTCGGAGATGATCCGCATCGAGGGACCCGGCGGATAGATGTAGGTGTTGCGGACCATGAACTCCTTGAGGATGTCGTTCTGGATGGTCCCCGCCAGCTTGTCCGGCGTGACCCCCTGCTCCTCTGCCGCGACGATGTAGAGCGCCAGGATCGGCAGCACCGCGCCGTTCATGGTCATCGACACGCTCATCCGGTCGAGAGGGATCCCGTCGAACAGCTGCCGCATGTCGTAGATCGAGTCGATCGCCACGCCCGCCATGCCCACGTCGCCGGCGACCCGGGGATGGTCGGAGTCGTAGCCCCGGTGGGTCGCGAGGTCGAAGGCGACCGACAGGCCCTTCTGCCCCGCCGCCAGGTTCCGCCGGTAGAACGCGTTGGACTCCTCCGCCGTGGAGAACCCGGCGTACTGCCGGATGGTCCACGGCTGGGTGACGTACATCGTCGGGTACGGCCCGCGCAGGAAGGGCGCGATGCCGGGGTACGTCGGCGGGGACGGGACGTCCTCCAGGTCGGCCGCCGTGTAGAACGGCTTGACCGCGATGCCCTCCGGCGTCTCCCACACAGGAGTCTCCCCGACCGGACCGCCGGGGATGCCCGCCGCCGCGGCTCCCGACCCCAGGTCGATTTCGGAGAAATCGGGAATCATCGGCTCACTCCCAGCTCATCGAACGTCGCGCGGAGCACACCGAGCGCGTCGCATCCGGCGTACAGGGCGGCGTCCACCCCCTCATACTCCCCCCTTCCGGCCAGCCAGACCGTGCGCGCCCCGGCCTCCCGCAGCGCCGCGGCGACCGCCGCCGCGTGCTCGCCGTACAACCGGTCGGAGGAGCACAGGCAGGCGACGGGGGTGCCGCAGTCGCGGAAGGCCTCGGCGATCGCGGCCGGGTCGGTGCCCGGGCCGCTGGTGACGGTCGCGACGCCGCCCGCCGCGAACAGGTTGGCGGCGAACGCCGCCCGCGCGGTGTGCGCGGCGACCGGCCCGATCGTGGCGAGGAACACCGTGGGCCTGCTCGGCTGGGCGTCGGCGAGGTCGCGCAGCGCCTCGAACTCCTCGGCGTAGCGCATCACCGGCAGTCCCACGCCGGGCACACCGCCCGATGTCACCGCGAGCCCGGGGCCGGGCCGCCGGGACAGCGGCCTCTCCTGCGGGTCGGGGAACTCGCTCACCCCGGTGATGGGGTCGCGCCGGTGCGCGAGGTTGTCCGCGCGCCTGGCCCTGGTCACCGCCAGCCGCTCGGGGACCAGCCGTTCCAGCGCGGCCGCCATGCCACCGGCCCGCTCGATCTCCCGGAACCACTCCCACGCCCGGCCGGCGAGGTCGTCGGTGAGCCGCTCCACGTACCACGAGCCGCCGGCCGGGTCGGCGACACGGGCGACGTCGGCCTCCTCCACCAGCAGCGACTGCGTGTTGCGGGCGATGCGCCGGGCGAACGCGTCGGGCAGCCCGAGGCAGGCGTCGAACGGCTGGACGGTCACCGCGTCCGCCCCGCCCACCCCGGCCGCGAAGCAGGCCACGGTCGTGCGCAGCATGTTCACCCAGGGGTCCCGGACCGTCATCATCGCCGAGGAGGTGACCGCGTGCTGGAGCTGCCTGCCGGCCCCGTCCGCGACGCCCGTGACCTCGGCGACCCGCGTCCACAGCCGCCGGGCGGCCCGCAGCTTGGCGATGGTGAGGAACTGGTCGGCGGTCGCGGCGTACCGGAACTCGATCTGCCCGAACGCCTGCTCGAGCGTCAGGCCCGCGCCGGTCAGCGCCCGCAGGTAGGCGACACCGGTCGCCACCGAGCAGCCGAGTTCCTCGGCGTCGGCGCCGCCCGCGTCGTGGTACGGCAGCGCGTCGACGGTGATCGCCCTTAGCCCGGCGTGATCCGCGGCGCAGTGGCGGGCGAGCGCCACGGCGGCGCCGGTGTCCACGGTCGCGCCGGTGCGGGCGGCCAGCCCGATCGGGTCGGCGCCCAGGTTGCCCCCGGGCAGCGCCGCACCCCCGGCCGTCGTGCCGGCCAGGCGCAGGAACGCCTCCGCCGCCTCGGCCGTACGCGGGCCGGCGTCGAGGACGACCAGGGCGAGATCGAGCAGCACGCCGTCCAGCACGACCGGCAGCGCGGCCGGGTCGATCGCGTTCAGATCGAGCCACAGGGACGTGACGCCGTTCTCCAGGTCGGCGTGGATCGCCTCCCTGGTCACGGCCGGATCGGGGTCGGCGTGCCGCTGGCGCAGGTCCCACGGGCCCGGACCGCGCACCGCACGGACCGCGGGCGACGCGCCGGGCAGGTCGCCGGCGTCGTACAGCGAGGCGACCGTCACACCGTCGTAGGTCGTGGTGGTCAGGGCGGCCTCGGCCTCGTCCGGCGAACCGTCCCAGCCGGATCTGCGCAGCACCTCGGCCGCGAGCGCACGCCACTGTTTCCGCGTGGCCTGTGGAAACTCCGCCGCGGGATCAGCGAGATCGTCCTGTTCAACAGGCGGCACCGTCATGAACCGGATGCTAAGGGCATCGGCCCGGTTCCGGGAGCCCCGGGGTCCCGGTCTGTGGACAACGCCGACCGGGCCGCAGCCGTGATCTTCCTCAGTATTGTGATCTCGGTCATGGGCGGGAGGGGTGGGACGATGGGCGCGGACGGGGCCGGGGCGTCACTGGCCAGCGGCGGCGGCGCGGAGAGCCCCGGCGCCACCTGGTGACCCCGCCGCGAGGGGTAAGCGAGCGGTCCCTTGCGGTCAGCGTCGCGTGAGGTGATCCAGTGCTGTGCGGTGAGCCACTCGTTCCGCCTGCCGCACAGGTCTTCGGCCGAGGCTGGTAGCTCGGGGGCGGCGATCATGCCGCGTCAACGCCGGGTGCGGCGCTGGTGGAGGTCCACAGCCGTGTCGAGAATGCGGTCGATGTCGGCGGCGATACTGGTGTCCGTATTGTTCAGGTATCGCACGATCGCCGCGCCCGCCCACGACACGGCTGTGGGAGGCACAGGGATCGTTCGGAAAAGTTGCGGCATTCCGTATATGTAGCGGAGGACCTCCTCCACGACGAACTCGTTGACTGGCCGCCGCTCGCTGCGGTGCCCGGCAGCGACCTCGTCGCTGAACGCCGCGAGATCCTCGATCTCGCACCGACCACCCAGTCGCGGCGCGAGGAGCACTGCGATCACCGAGACGAGGAAACCGTTGAAGGCGATTCTGTCGCGCGGCGAGAGGGCTTCGTCGAGCGCCTTCGCC
This sequence comes from Microbispora sp. NPDC088329, assembly GCF_040685655.1. NCBI lineage: Bacteria > Bacillati > Actinomycetota > Actinomycetes > Streptosporangiales > Streptosporangiaceae > Microbispora > Microbispora sp. NPDC088329. Next base: position 17,987 of record NZ_JBFBIP010000035.1, on the reverse strand, counting down.
CTGCGGTCCTTGAGGACGAGGCATCTGATCTGGTCGCAGAATCGTGGTTCGACACGCATTCCGGCGCCTCCTACTCGACGTGGGTGAAACTCACGAGGACGGCGAGCACGGCGTGCTCAAACGACTCGTGCCGGCCGACCTCGTCGGAACGGAAGAGCCCATGAGCGCGCACGACGGCGAAGGCACACCAAAGTCCCAGGTGGTGGTCCACATGGCCGGCGTGGAACGTCTCCTCACCGTTGTCGAGGACGACGTGGACGGTCTCCTCACCGGGGCGCGCGCCGGGCTGCGGCCGGAGCGAGAAACGGTGCCGTTCGAGGGACTGCCGGAGTGCCGTGCTGACTTCCGGGATCGCCATGTCGCACTCCCCTGTCTTCAGGTTCGGTTCAGATCACTTCACCTGGCGCCGGATTCCGGCAGCGTGATCGCGGAGGTTGCCTGGGCCCACAGCCTCGTAGTACCGGCGCGCCGCCCTCGCGAGGTCCGCCCTGCGTGGCAGCGATGCGACGAAGTCGGTGAAGATGCGCTTTTGTTCCGCCTCGTCGAGGGCCGCCCACTCACCGTAGGGTCCGCCGCAGGCGTCAATGAGGACGTCGAGGCACTGGGCGATCGCCAGCGGCTCGCTGCCGTCCCAGTCGGCCAGCCATCGTTGTCGCCATACCTCGGCAGCGAGGCCGGCGACGGTGACGCCGGCCGCGGGCGCAGGGCGCGCCGGTTCCGGCTCCTCATCACTCTCGCCCCCGGGCTGCCGGGACGCGTCGAACCCGAGGCGGATACGCTGCTCCAGCCCGGTCAGCCGTTCTTGTGCCGCGCCGTTGCCTCGGCGCGCGGCGAGGGCGTACCAGTACAACGCCTGGTCCTGGTTCTTGTACTGCTCCTCGTAGAGCTGTCCGAGGTGAAGCGGGCCGATCGGGTCGCCGGCTTCGGAGGCTTTCACATACCACTGCGTCGCTTCCTGAAGCGCCGCACCGTCGACGGGTCCCGGCTCGATGCCCTGCATCCTCGCCTGGACCCGGCCTTCGGCGATCTGCCCGAGCCGGTTCATCGAGGGCGCGTGTCCGGCCGCGGCCGCCGCGCGATACATCGCGGCGATCACAGGCAGTCGCTCGACGCCCTCCTTGGTCTCACGGCGATAAGCCTCGCGGTAGAGGGTGTCCGGGTCGGCGCCGGGTTCAGGCGGGGCGTCGGGGGCGTTGTTTGCGGCGAACACCCAGGCGGCGGCGTGATCCTCGACGCGGCGGCGCGGCTCGGGTCTGCCGTCCTCGACGAGCCGGTCGGCGACCACGCCGAAGATGTGATCGAACGTGAGACCGGCCGGTGCGCCGCGGATACCCTCGTGCACGGTGTCCACGAGGGCTTTTGTGAAGTATGTCTGTGCGTCGGCGACGGCCTCGGTCTCGTACCAGGAGGCCTCGAACGCGCTGCTACTCATCAGCAGGTATGCGCCGGACACCTGGGGCGGGCGGTTGGCAGACAGGCGGCCGTGCTCTTCTGCGGCGAGCCCCGCGTAGCAGCAGTCGAGTACGGCGATCTTGACGGCGGCCCGGCTGGCGTGGAACGCGTCCCGCACGGCCTCGAACGGCAGCCCTGTGGCGGCCGTGAAGTTCGCATCGGTCCTTGTGTCGCCCACGGTGAGGCACAGCCGCTCGCGGTGATCGTAGATCCCGTGTCCGACGTAGTAGAAGAGCGCGACATCCGTGGCCGTGATGAACGTTTCGATGAGCTCGCGATGGGTCGTGCCGAGCGTGCGGAGGTTTTCGAACGGCTTGATGGACTCTTCGGGCCACTGGCCGCACACCGGGTCCATGAGCAGGTCCCGCATACGGTTGAAGCTGCGCCGGATCGCGGGGGCCCTCTCGAAGTCCGTGTAGTCCCACGTGCCCATGAGAACCGCACGTGACCGGGAGTAGTCCCGGCGCGCCAGGTCAATCATCGCCGAGCAAATGGTTGGTGATCTCGAGGATCTTCTGGGGGTCGTCGAGGTTCTCGCCGGTGAGGGTTACGGACCGGTCTCCCCGGGTCACCGTCACGGTCACGGACGACCGCCGGGACTTGATGAACACCGGCAGCGTCCGGATCGCGACGGCGAGCACCGCCGAAGAAGGCACGAGCATCTGCAGCACCTCGGCGACGCCGAGCTCGCCGGCATCCGGGCCAGAACGCCTTCGGGTGATGGTCGCATCCGGTATGGAGCTGAGACGGCGGAACAACGGACCGACGTCGGCCGGCTCGGAGACTGTCAAGACGACGTCGAACGGTGCCGCGGCGGCGTGCACGGCGGTTTCGGGCTCCTGCTGGGAGATCGGTTCAGGCATCGGGCCTCCAGGTCGATGGTCCGCTCGATCCATATGCCGGCGTTCAGCGCAGGCCTTCATCCATGAGCGTCCTCAGCCGGTCGTCCGCGCACGGCGTCGTCGCTACCGGAGCTACGAAAGACACCGATCAGGCCGGCGGCCAGGCCCACGGGGATGGCGGTTCCACTCCTCGTGCGTCACCGCGGCGGACGTCGCTCTGCGGTCACGTCCTCGGTCAGACTTCTATCCGCCGGACCCGGTTGTAGTAGATCGCGATGTCCTCTGGAGCGTGCAAGCGCATGTCCTCACCGTCGGCACTCACCAAGTAGACCCATCCGGGCGGAGCGGAATCGGGTTTCGTGAGTGTGAAGGGGCCTTGCCCGTTGATCGCCCAAACCGTGCTATCGAGGCCCACCGTGTGACCGTCTTTCGTGCGATAGCTTGAGGTCATGTAGCAGTCGTACCACTGCTTCTGTTGTCCCGCGGCGCTTTCACAGAACTCTGAACAGAATGCCGGGCCGGGCTTCTCAGGTCTTGGCGAAGGCGGCGTTCCAGGTGTCGGGACCGACGACGCCGTCCACCTCGAGGCGCCTGTCCTTCTGGAACCTGCGGCACACCTCCTGGGAGTCCGGCCCGTACGCACCGTCGACGACGATGTCGTAGCCGAGCTCCTTCATCCGGGCCTGCCAGGCGCGCACGTCGTCGCCGCGCATCACCGGCGGATACCTGAGCAGACGGCCGGGCCACTCCTGCGACGGCTCCGGCCCGGGCTCCGGCTGGGTGGTCCCTGGACGCGGCGCACCCCTCTTGATCCAGGCGTACAGCGGGTCGCCGGGGCAGTCGGTCGAGTAGCCGTCGCGGTGGCCCTTGATCTCCTTGCCCGCACCCCCCTTGGCGCGCAGGTACTCCACCGCGTCCAGAATCGCGTGCAGGATGCCGTCGGTCGGCTGGATCAGCCCGGCGTTGCCGACGAGACCGAGCACGGCGTAGTGGCCGGAGTTCAGGCCCGGGCCGTTGGCGGCCGGCAGGTGTCCCGGCCCGCGCCCGACGAAAACCTTCCGATGCGGACACGCCACCATGGAGTAGCCGATATCGACCCAACCGTTGCCGTCGATGTGGAAGCTCTGGATCGACTTCACCATGGCCACGCACTTGGCGTGGTCGTCGACGATGCCGGGATCCACCCGGCCGCCGGTGTAGTGGACCTTCACGCCCCGGGTGGAGGTCAGCGACGAGTACGAGCCCCTGGGAGGACGCGCGCCCCATTCAGCGCGGGACACGAGATCGATGGCCACAGTGCTCTCCGTTGATGACGACTGGATACCGAGCGTAGCGGTAACGCCCCACCAAGTACTGCTTTTTGCCCAGATCAGACCGGCTAAACGGCAAGCAAAGCGAATAGGGGCATAAATCCAATCGACAGCGCGACACGAACGCCGAGATCATGGACCATATGTCCGTTATCAAGGGGGTCGACTTTTCTCCTCACTCCACGCCCGCGTCCCCGCGGCCGCCCGTACCCATGCGGATCTGGCTCGACGACGCCGACAGCCCCGCCGACGTGATCGACGCCCTGGCGCTGTCGCCGTTCGCGAACGGAGAGCAGCCCTGGTCCCGCACCACCAGCCTCACCCGGGTGCGCGCCGACGCCCCGCTGACCGCCGAGGGCGGCCGGCTGCTGCGCGTCGCCCAGCACACCGACGGGTACGAGACCCGGCTGATCGCGGGCGAGGGGTGGACCCTGCGCGTGGTCCGCAACATGAACAGGTCGGCCACGCTCACCGCCACGGCCGTGAGCGAGGAACTGGCCGGCTCCGTTCTGGAACAGGCGACCAGGAACGCGGCGGAGGCCGCGCCCGACGCCGACCACGTCCGGATGGGCTTCTGGTGGCGGTCGAGCCACGGCCCGCACCGCTCCGCCAAGCCCATCACGACCTCCTCCTGGCAGGAGGTCAGGCGGAACTACCCCACGGCCGCCTCCCGCCGCCTGGACGCCCTCATGGCGACCACCGCGTCCGATGTGACGGGCCGGCTGGTCCTCCTGCACGGCCCGCCCGGCACCGGCAAGACCACGCTGCTGCGCACGCTCGCGCGCGAGTGGGCGCCCTGGTGCCAGGTCGACTGCGTGCTCGATCCCGAACTGCTGTTCAACGACCCCGGCTATCTCATGGACGTCGCCGTCGGCTGGGACGGCCCGGACGAGGACGACGAACCGCGCTGGCGGCTGCTGGTGCTGGAGGACTGCGACGAGCTGATCCGCGCCGAGGCCAAGCAGTCGACGGGCCAGGGCCTGTCGCGCCTGCTCAACCTGACGGACGGGCTGCTCGGCCAGGGCAGGGACGTGCTCGTGGCGATCACGACCAACGAGGACCTCAGCAGGCTCCACCCGGCGGTCGTACGGCCCGGGCGGTGCCTGGCCCAGGTCGAGGTCGGCCGCTTCGAGGCGGACCAGGCGGCCCGGTGGCTGGGCGGGACGGACGGCGTGAGCCCCGGCGGGATGACGCTGGCCGAGCTGTTCGCCCTGCGGGACGGCCGCCCGGGCACCGCCGGCGAAGCCGCTCCGCCCATCGGCCTCTATCTCTGAAGGGCCGCACCGAGCACCGCCGCGGATGGCGTAGCGTCCGTGTGTCGGATACGTAAACCATCCGATGTGCCAGGTCGGGGCGGTAACAACAATCGGCGAGGTGGTCACCCTGCTGTCGGCCGGACCGAGCCCCCAGGTGAGCCCCGTGGTCCTCCACCGGTGGTCCGTCGGGGCCGGGGAGACGGGGACGGCGAAATATCTGGATCCGTTCGCGCCCGGCGGCGAGCGGGAGTGGCCCTGCACCCGCTGGACGTCCCCCGAACGGGAGATCGGCTTCGCGGCGACCGAACTGGTTCCCTCGTGGACGGCCACCGCTCCGCCCGGCGCCTGGCTGGAGATCGAGGTCCAGGCGCGGACCGTCACCGGCGCCCTGACCAAGTGGTTCGTCATGGGCCGGTGGGCCGAGACGGACGCCGACATCCACCGCACGTCGCTGCCCGGCCAGGGGGACGCCGACGGTGACGTCGCCGTCGACACCTTCGTCGCCGCCCGCCCCGTCACGTCCTACCGGGTGCGCACCACCGTGTACGGCAGCGGCGGCGGCGTGCGGTCGCTCACCGTGATGGCCTCGGCGGTGGAGCACACGGGCAGAGGCGGACAGGCGGGCGGAGGCGGCGCGCCGGTGCCGCGGGCGATCGAGCTCGACGTGCCGCGCCGGTCGCAGAAGGTGCACGCCGGGCACTACCCGCAGTGGGACGGCGGCGGCGAGTCCTGGTGCAGCCCCGCGTCGTTCACGATGGTGCTCGACTACTGGGGGCGGGGGCCCGCCCCGGCCGACCTCGCCTGGGTCTCCCCCGGCGACCCGTGCCCGGCGGTCGACCACGCCGCGCGGGACATGTACGACCACAGCTACCAGGGGACCGGCAACTGGCCCTTCGGCGTCGCGTACGCCGGGCGGTACGGGCTGGACGGCTTCGTCACGCGGCTGCGCTCACTGGGCGAGCTGGAGCGGTTCGTCGAAGCCGGGATCCCGGTGATCACCTCTCAGGCGTTCCGCGATCACGAGCTGCCCGGTGCCGGATACTCCACCGGGGGGCACATCATGGTCGTGACCGGGTTCACCCGGGAGGGCGATGTGATCGCCAACGATCCGGCCGCGCCGGACGACGACGGCGTGCGGCGGGTGTACCCGCGTGCCGCGTTCGAGAGCGTCTGGCTGCGCGCCACGAGCAGCGGGGGGATCGCGCACATCGTCCATCCCCCCGGCACTCCGCTTCCAGACTCCGGGGGGAACTGGTGACGATTCGGGCCGTGGACGTCGCGCGGGTGGACGACCGCCCCCTGTGGGTGGAGATCTCGGGCGACGAGGTCTGGTGGGACGAGCCGCGCCCGCGGGAGGGCGGCCGGCGCTGTGTGGTGCGGCGCAGGGCCGACGGCGTGGTCGAGGACGTGCTTCCGCAGGGCTGGAACGCCAGGAACCGGGTCATGGAGTACGGCGGGCGGTCCTGGCGGGCGCACGAGGGCCGTCTGGTGTTCACCAACTGGGCGGACGGGCGGATCTACCTGTGCTCCCCCGGCGGGGAGCCGGTCCCGCTCACGCCGGGCGACTCCGCCCGTTACGCCGACCTGGTCGTCCACGGCGGCGAGGTGTGGTGCGTGCGGGAGCGGGGCGAGGCCCGCAGCGGCGAGCGTGACATCGTCGCGGTCCCGCTCGACGGCTCTCCCCTGCGCAGCGTGGTGAAGACGCACCACTTCCTGATGAACCCGCGCGTGTCGCCGGACGGGCGGACGCTCGCGTGGATCGGCTGGAACCACCCGGACATGCCCTGGGACGCCACCGAGCTCTGCGTCGGGCCGGTGGAGGGCGGTCCCCACCGTGTCCTGCTGTCCGGCGCGTCCACCTGCCAGGCCGAGTGGCGCGACGACGAGACCCTGTACGCCGTCACCGACCCCACCGGCTGGTGGAACATCCACCTCGTCGGGCTGGACGGCACGGCCCGCGACCTGACCCCGATGCCGCTGGAGTTCGGCGACGCCACCTGGAAGATCGGCGGGACGTTCTTCGCCGTCGCGGACGGACGCATCGCCGCCGTGTACGGCACGGCCGACGAGCGGCGGCTCGGGGTCGTCGACGACCCCGCCGGAGCGAATGCCATCCGGGACATGGGCGGCGGCTACACCCACTGGGCCCCCGCCCTGTCGGCCCGGGGCTCCCACGTCGTGGGCGTGGCGGCGTCGCCCCACCGGCCGTACGAGGTGGTGCGGGTCGACCTGGACACCGGGGCGCACGAGGTGCTGTCCCCCCGCAAGCCGGTGCCCGGGGACGCCGAGCTGCCCACCCCCGAGGCCGTGACCGTGGACGGAGTGCACGCGCACCTGTACGCCCCCGCCGCCCCGTCGGACGGCGGGCCCGCGCCGTACGTGGTGTTCGTGCACGGCGGGCCGACGAGTTCGGCCGCACCGGTGCTCGACCTGGAGATCGCGTACTTCACCAGCAGGGGGATCGGCGTCGCCGAGGTCAACTACGGCGGCTCCACCGGCTACGGCCGGGCCTACCGCGAGCGGTTGCGGCACAGCTGGGGCGTGGTGGACGTGCGTGACTGCGAGACGGTGGCGCGGTGGCTGCTGGGCACCGGGCGGGCGGAGAAGGTGGCGATCAGGGGCGGCAGCGCCGGCGGCTGGACGTCGATGGCCGCGCTCGTCCACAGCGACGTCTTCTGCGGCGCGGTGTCCCACTACGGCATCTCCGACCCCGAGCGCTGGGCGGCCGAGACGCACGACTTCGAGTCGCGCTACCTCGACGGGCTGATCGGCCCGCTGCCCGAGACCCGGCAGCGCTACGTGGACAGGTCGCCAGAACTGCATGCGGAACGGGCGTCCGGCCCGGCCCTGCTCCTGCACGGCCTGGAGGACAAGGTGGTCGATCCCGCGCAGTCGGAGCGCTTCGCCGCCGCGCTGGCCCGTCACGGGCACCGGTGGGCGTATCTCACGTTCGAGGGGGAACAGCACGGCTGGCGGCGTGAGGAGACCATCGTCCGGGCCCTGGAGGCCGAGCTGGCGTTCTACGGGATCGTCTTCGGCTTCCCGACGCCCGAGGTTCCACCGCTGACGCTGCAGGACGGGGACGGGCATGAGTGAGGTCGCGGCGATCTGCTCGGAACTGCTGCGGATCGACACCACCAACGACGGGTCCGGCGACGGGCCGGGCGAGCGACGGGCCGCCGAATACGTGGCGTCCCTGCTCGCCGAGGTCGGGATCGAGCCGGTGGTGTTCGAGTCGGCGCCGCGGCGCACCAGCGTGGTGGCCCGCATCCCCGGCGACAGCCCCGACGCGCTGCTCCTGCACGGGCACCTCGACGTCGTGCCCGCCGACCCCGCCGAATGGCGTACCCACCCGTTCTCCGGGGAGATCGAGAACGGCTGTGTGCACGGCCGGGGCGCGGTCGACATGAAGGGCACGCTCGCCATGACCCTCGCCTGGGCCCGCGAGAACGCGCGCAGGGGCGTGCGCCCCCGGCGCGACCTCGTGCTGGCGTTCCTCGCCGACGAGGAGTCCACCGGCGAGTACGGCGCGGGCCACGCGGTCGAGCGGCACCGCGACCTGTTCGACGGCTGCACGGAGGCGATCAGCGAGTCCGGCGGCTTCTCCTGGTATGAGGGCGACGTCCGCATCTACCCGGTGGCCGTCGGGGAGCGCGGCACGGCCTGGATGCGCCTGACGGCCCGCGGCGTGCCCGGTCACGGATCCAAGCCCGCCGTGGACAACCCCGTCGCGGAGCTCGCCAGGGCCCTCGCCCGCCTCGCCGACCATACCTGGCCCGTACGGCTGACGCCGGAGGTGGCCCGGCTGATCGAGGAGCTGTCGCGGGCGCTCGGCCGGCCGATCGACGCCGGCCGGCTGGAGGAGGAGATCGAGCGGATCCCGCGCGCGGCCGCGCTGTTCAAGGGCGTGCTGCGCAACTCGGCCAACCCGACCATGCTCGACGCGGGATACAAGGTCAACGTCATCCCCGGCACGGCCGAGGCCCACGTGGACGGCCGGTTCCTGCCGGGGCAGCGCGAGGAGTTCCTGGAGACCGTCGACCGGCTGCTCGGCCCGAAGGTCACCCGCGAGTTCGTCAGCTTCGAGGAGGCCGTCTCCTCCCCCGCCGAAGGGCTGTTCGACGAGCTCACCGCCGCCCTGCTCGCCGAGGACCCCACGGGCAGGCCCGTGCCGTACGTCATGACCGGCGGCACCGACGCCAAGTGGTTCGCCAGGATCGGCATCAGGGGCTACGGCTTCGCGCCGCTGCTCCTGCCGCCGGACCTCGACTACTTCGGCATGTTCCACGGCCTGGACGAGCGGGTGCCGGTCGAGGGCCTGGAGTTCGGTGTCCGTGTCCTCGACCGGCTGCTCGTCGCGGCGTGAAACCGTAGAAGCCGTAGGAACGCTCAGCACTGGTAGAAGGCCATGTCGACGCCGGAGACGGTGTGCCGGGCAAGGGTGAATCCGGTCAGGTCCGCGTGAGTGCCGACGCTTTCGCTCAGGCACACCCGCCCCGGTGCGGCGAGGTCCTGCGCCATCTTGGACGCCTGGTTCACCGGCGCGCCGGCCACGTCGCGGCCGCCGCCCGGCGTCCGCCCCGACAGCACCGGCCCGCTGTCCACCCCGATGCGGCAGGTCATGCCGGCATCGGCGAGGGCGGTGCGCAACTCCAGGGCGAACGGCACGGCGGGGCCGGGATCGTCGAACAGGTAGATGGCCAGCGGACCGGCGACCTTGATCTCGGCGGCTCCCTCCGCGGGCAGGAGGCGCAGGCCCGCCTCCCGCATGCGGGCCGACAGGTCCAGCCCCCGCAGGAGGGCGACCTCGGCCGTGTCCTGCCGGGCTTCTTCTCCGCGCTCGACCAGCACCACCGTCCGCTCACGCAGGTGCTTGCCGGCGAGGGCCGCGGCGAGCCCGGCGTCCTGCGGATCCAGGTGCAGCAGATCCTCGTAGAAGGCGGCGGAGTAGGGGATGGGGTACCACCCGTCGGCGGCGGGTGCCGTGCCGGCGTCGCGCGGGCCGTCGAGCACCCGGTAGACGGCGCCCAAGGGCCCGCCCTGGCCGTCCTTTCGGCGCAGGACGAAGCCGTGGTCCGCGGGCAGCCTCCCGGCCACCGCCTCCGTGATCGCGATCTCGCCGCCCTCGGTGTCGTTCTCCGCGAGGTGCTCGATCGCGTCGGCCTCGGCGCCGTACAGGCCGCCGTCCAGGTCGTAGTAGTCGCCGTGGTGGACGCCGATGCCGATGCGGACGCCGCAGGTGCGGGCGATCTCGTCCTGCGCCCCCAGCAGCGCCGACAGCAGCGTCCCCGTGTCGGTCGAGGCGGGATGGAACATCTGCGCGTTGTCCGCCGCCCAGACGCCCACGGCCCGGCCGCCCGCCGCCGTTCCGTACGCGTGCAGGACGCGCTTCGGGCCGTCGATGAGCGCCAGCACCTCCAGCAGGCCGAGGCTCCGGCTCAGTCTGGTCAGGCCGGCGGAGTCGGACACCACGCTGTATCCGGTCGTGACGTGCGCGCCGAGCAGGCGCCGGGCGTCGGCGGCGGTGCGGCCGCTCGCCCGCCACTGCTCCACCAGCGTCAGCGGCAGGCCCGGGGCCGCGTCCCGCGCGAGGTCGAAGGCGCCCGGGTCGTGCCGGGCGGGGAGATCGGTAGACACGGGCGCACGCTAGCTCACCCTTCGCTACCACCCGGTCGCTTCGAGCGACAAAGCTGGGGTCTCAGCGCAGGCGCGGGTCGAGGGCGTCGCGCACCACGTCGCCGAGCATCAGGAAGCTCAGCACGGTCGCGGTGAGGAACAACGCGGGGAAGACCAGCAGGTGCGGGTGCTCGGCGAAGAACGTCTGGGCGATGTTCAGCTGCAGGCCCCACGACACGTCGGGATACTGCAGGCCGACGCCGAGATAGTCGAGGGTGGCCTCGCCCGCGATGACGTTCCCGACGTTCAGCATCGCCACCACGATGACCGGCGCGATCGCGTTGGGCAGGATGTGCCGGAACATCAGCCTGCGGTCGCTCGCGCCCAGCATGCGGGCGGCGGCGACGAAGTCCATGTCCTTGACGGCGATGACCTGTCCGCGCATCAGCCGGGTCATGGTCGTCCACCCCAGCAGCACGAGGACCAGCGTCATCGCCCATATCCCGTGGTCGGGGAAGGCGACCAGCACGACGGTCGCGCCCAGCACGAACGGGATGCCGAAGAACACGTCGGTGACCCGGGCGATCACCGCGTCGGCGACGCCTCCGTAGTAGCCGCCGACCAGCCCGAGCACGATGGAGATCAGCAGGGCGAAGACGGTGACCGCGACACCGACCACGATGGACGCCCGGGTGCCGTGCACGACCTGCGACCAGTAGTCGCAGCCCTGCAGGTCGTACCCGAACAGCGCGCCGTCGGCCGGGCCGCGCTTGGACATGCGCAGGTCGCAGGACTCGTTGGGGCCGAGGCGGGCGAACAGCCCGGGGAAGGCCGCCATCGCCATGGCCACCAGCAGGACGGCCGTGGAGAACCAGAAGATCACCCGGCCGCGCAGCTCCGCCCAGGCGTCACGCGCGAGCACGGCGGATCCTCGGGTCGAGCACGCCGTACAGCAGGTCGACGGCCAGGTTGGCGAGAATGAAGATCATGACGAGCAGGGTGACGACGCCGACGACGACGGGACCCTCCTGGAGCTGGATGGACTGGAACACCTGCTGGCCGATGCCGGGCAGGTTGAAGATGCCCTCGGTGACGACCGCCCCGGCCATCAGATTGCCGAAGTCGACGCCGAGGTAGGTCACGACCGGGATGAGCGAGTTGCGCAGCGCGTGCAGCCCCACCACCCGCCGCCGGGCGAGGCCCTTGGCGGTCGCCGTGCGGACGTAGTCGGCGCGCAGGTTCTCCACGAGCGAGGTGCGGGTGAGCCTGGCGACGTACGCCAGGCCGAACGAGCCGAGGACCATGCCGGGCAGCAGGTAGCTGCCCGGCCAGCCCTCGTCGGACCCCGCGGTCGGGAACAGCCCCAGATTGAGCCCGAGCACGATCTGGGCCGTGTACCCGACGACGAACACCGGGACCGCGATGACGAACGTGGTGCCGGCGAGGACCGCCGTGTCGGCGGCCCCGCCCCGGCGCAGCCCGGCCAGCACGCCGAGCCCGACGCCGACGACGAGCTCGAAGACCCAGGCGGTCAGCGCGAGCTGCGCGGTGATCGCCCACCGGTCCTGGAGGAGCTCGCTCACCGGCTGGCCGGTGAAGGTCTCCCCCAGGTCGCCGTGGAACACCCCGAGCATGTAGCGGCCGTACTGCACGAGCAGCGGCTCGTCCAGGTGGTAGCGCGCCCGCATCACCGCGAGCACCTGCTCGGGCACCGGCTTGTCGCCCGCGAGCGCCAGGATCGGGTCGCCCGGCAGCGCGAACACCATCGTGTAGATCAGGAAGGTGGTCGCGAAGAACACCGGGATCGCCTGGGCCAGGCGCTGCGCGGCGTACCTCACCCCCGTGTCACCCCTGCTTCGCGCTGATCGTGTAGATGTTCTTGCTGTACGGGGTCACGTTCACACCACTGAGCCGGCTGGTGAAGCCGATCTGGTTCTGCCAGTTCCACAGCGGGATCATCGGCATCTCGGCCAGCGCGACGTCCTCGGCCTTCTGGTAGAGCGGCAGGCTCGCGTCGAGGCTCGGCGCCGAGTTCGCCTGCTTGATCAGGTCGTCGAACTCCTTGTTCTCCCAGCCCATCCGGTTGCCCGCGCCCCACATGTACTCGAGGTAGTCCTGGGGGCTCGGGTAGTCCATGACCCAGTTGTTGCGGTACGGACCGTCCTCCTTGCGCTGCCGCAGAGTCGACAGGTAATCGGCGGCCGGGATCTTGCGGAACGTGATGTCGGAGATGCCGAGGTTCTGCTTCAACTGGTTGGCGACCGCGGTCATCCACTGCTCGTAGCTCGGGTCGGCGTTGGAGAACCACAGGTTCAGCGTGCCGCTGAAGCCGCCGGCCTGGTCGAACAACGCCTTGGCCTTGGCCGGGTCGTACGTGCACGCCTCACCGCAGGCGTTCTCCCGGTAACCGGGCACCAGCGGCGCCAGCAGCGACGCCATCGGCTTGAACGCGCCGTCGTAGACCGCGTCCACGATGGCCTGCCTGTCGATGGCCATGGAGAACGCCCTGCGCAGGTCGGCGTTGGCGAACCGTTTGTCGAAGGTCGGGAATCCCAGGTAATCCATGGTGCCGTCGGGGGTCTGCACGAAGCGGGCGCCGAGCAGCCGCTTCGCCTCGGACGTGCTGGCGGGCGGCACCGTCGTCATCAGGTCCACCCGTCCGGCCCGCAGGTCGGTCCACGCCGTGTCGCGGCTGGCGTAGATCTTGAAGGTGACGCCGTCCGCCTTGGGCTTGCGCTCGCCCGCGTACGAGGGAGACCGCTTGATCGTGATCTGCTTGTTGTGCTCCCACGCGCCGTCGAGCACGAACGGCCCGTTGCCGACCGGGGCCTGGTCGAACGCCTTGAGGTCGCTGAACGCCGCCTTCGGCATCGGCGCGAACGCGATGTAGGCGAGCGTGATCGGAAACTGGCTGAACGGCGCGGTGAGCGTCACCTCGAGCGTGGTGTCGTCCACCACCTTCAGGCCGCTCATCTTGTCCGTGGACGGGTCGCCCTTCTCGGGGTTGAGCTTGTCGTAGCCCTCGATGTTGGCGAAGTAGTAGTTGTTGGTCCAGCCGTTGGGGCCGTAGGCCGTGGCGTTCCAGGAGTCGGCGAAGCTCTGCGCGGTGACCGGCTCGCCGTTGCTGAACTTCTGCCCCGGCTTGAACTTGATCGTCCAGACCTTCTGGTCGGTGCTGCTCACCGACTCCGCCGCCCGCATCACGGGCTTGCCGCCGGCGGCGTCGATGGAGACCGGAGTCTCGAACAGCGTGTCCAGCACCGTGATCGAGTAGTCGCTGGAGGTGTTGCCGGGGGTGAGATGGTCGGGCTCGGTCAGCGCGACCGAGAACGCGTTCGCCCCCTTGCCGCCGCCCGCCGGGGACGATCCTCCCCCGCCTCCCCCGCACCCGCCGCTCAGCATGATGGCGGCCACAGCGAGGGCGGCCGCCCGGCTTCTCGTGACCCTCACTGGTCCTCCGCCTCTTCGTCGTGTTGCGGGTGAGGGTAGGAAACGGGGCCGCCGTCTGCATCGGAGACTTTACGTATTCCTCGTGCAACCTATTCCTTGCGCAACCTTTACCCGGCAGGCTGAGCATGGAGGATCCATGGACGCAATCAGCCTCAGCGCGCGGAGCCTGCACGCCGTCGCCGAACTGGGCTTCCAGGTGGCCCGGCAGGGGGCGCACGGGGCGATGACCGCGCTGGGCGAGGTCATCCCCGTCGAGGCCTACGAGTTCGTCGCGTTCGACCCGGCGACCGGCCGGCACCGCTCGCTGGTGTCGTCGGGGTACACGCGGGTGGACGACGACGCCGCGGAGGAGTACGCCCGGCTCGACGCCTACCGGCGGGCCATGTCCCTGCGCACCCCGGTCGTCATGGGCTCTCCCGGCACCGAACGCTACTTCCGCCGCCACCTCGAGCCGTACGGCTGGCACGCGGGGATCACGACGCCGCTGTTCCTGACCGGCGGGCGCTACACCGGGCTGCTGCACGTCGGCTCCCGCACGGACCTGCCGCCGGAGGCGCCCGCGGTGATCAGCGCGGTCTCCCCCGCTCTCGCGCATCTCACCGACGTGACCCGCTGCGTCATCGACCCCCTCGGCCTGCCGCCCGGCTTCCACGCCGTGGCGTACGAACGGGGCGGGCGGCGCAGGGACGTGGCCGGGTGGCCTCCGTCGGAGGCGCTCGCGGCCGAACCGGCGATGACCGAGCTGGCCAGGGCGTTCATCGACTCGCGCGAGCTGTCGCGCCGGGGGCTGTGGCTGGACGGCACCGGCCAGTGGCGCGAGCTGCGCCTCCACCGGGCCGGCGTGGGCTTCCACGGCTCCATCCAGGGCACGGTCATCGCCGAGCGCCCCTGCGCCCTGCCGTACGACCTGACCTCGCGGGAGATCGAGGTGCTCACCCGGGTCGCGCGGGGCGACTCCAACCCGCAGATCGCCGCCGCGCTCGTGCTGAGCGTGCGCACCGTGACCACCCACCTGGAGCACATCTTCGCCAAGCTGGGCTGCGACAGCCGGACCCGCCTGACCACGAAGGTTCTCGCCGAAGGGCTGTGCCGGCTGGACATTCCCTGAGCCGGCTCGACATCCCGTAATGATCGCCCTCGCGGGACGCGCCGAGGCCGGGTCCGACATTATTGGCCCATGTCGGTTCACGAGCGTCGGCGGCTCCCCACGGGCCTGGAGCTGCTGTTCGGAGACGGCGGCGACGGGCGGGTGCTGTCCGTGGACCTGCCGTCCGGGTCCCTCGTGTGGCCGGACCCCGACTACGACAAGCTGCGCACCCATCACCGCCCCTCGTTCTGGCTGAGCGACGAACCGGTGCCGGCCGGGCTGTGGGCCCGGCTCCGCGCCGAGCACCCCCGGTCGGGCCTGTGGCCGGTGCTGCTGGAGGACGGCGTGCAACCCTGGTCGGCCGGGCAGATCGCGCCGGACTCGCCCGGCCACATCGACTATTACAGCGCGGCGGGGTTCATGGCCGAGGCGTGGCAGGACCTGCTGCTCGGCCACGAGGCGTATCTCGCGCCGTTCGGCGCCGAGTGCCCGGGGATCGCCCCGCCGGCCTCGCTGGTGGCCGACCCCGACGTGGTCGCCGACTGGTACGCGGACGTGGTGGCCGAGCGGATGACGCCGCTGGGGCTCACCGCGGTCGGCCGCGGCGCCGACGCGATGGTCGCCATGGGCTGGCAGGGGGCGCTGCACCACAACGAGTGGACCGTGCCTCTGGCGGCCGTCGTGCGCAGCTGGGAGGAGCGGTTCGGGGCGCGGGTGGTCGGCATGGGGTTCAACACGCTGGAGCTCAGCATCGCCGCGCCGCCCGCCACCCCCGCGCACGCGCTGCGCGTGGCGGCCGAGCACTGGACGTTCTGCCCCGACAGCGTCCTGCAGGGCCCGGGCACGCTGGCCGACTACGCCGAGCAGATCGTCGGCCAGAACGCCTGGTCGTTCTGGTGGGATTAGAGCGATAATTACCAATCTAATGATCGTGAGCGAGGGAGGCGGTTTGGGCGGCACGGAGCTGGGCGGGGGCGAGCGGCCCGCCAAGGCGGCGGGCATCAGGACCGGCACCGCGAACATCGCCCGGATGAGCGACTACCTGCTCGGAGGAAAGGACAACTTCGCCGCCGACCGGAGGTTCGCCGAGCGGCTGACGACCATCGCGCCCGAGGTCAAGACGATGGCCGTGGACACCCGCGAGTTCCTGGAGCGGGTGGTGCGCTTCCTCATCGATCAGGGCGTGCGGCAGTTCCTCAACGTGGCGTCCGGGCTGCCGACCCGGCGCAACACCCACGAGGTCGCCCAGGAGCTCGCGCCCGACTCCCGCGTGGTGTACGTCGACGACGACCCGGTGGTGCTCACCCACGCGCGGGCCATGCTCGCCCGCAATCCCGGCACCGGGGTGGTCGACGGCTCCATCCTGCGCCCGGCGGAGATGCTGGCCGACCCCGAGATGCTCCGGCTCATCGACTTCGAGCAGCCGGTCGGGGTGCTGATCCCGGCCCGGCTGCAGTATCTCCCCGACGCCGCCGAGCCGTACAAGTGCGTGGCCCACGTGCGCGATCACCTCGCGCCCGGAAGCTACCTCGCCGTCGGTCACGCCGTCTTCGACAGCCGTCCCGAGCTGGCCGCGCCGATCGTCGAGCTGTTCCGGCAGATCGTGCCGGAGGCCGACGGCGCTCGGCGGGACCGGGAGAAGGTGCTGCGCTTCTTCGACGGCACCGAACTCGTGGATCCCGGCCTCGTATACATCCGCCAGTGGCGGCCGGACGTCCCGCAGAGCACCGGCCAGGCCCAGCGGGTGTGGATCGTCGGGGGCGTCGGCCTGATCACCGGATGAGTACGCACGAGGGGGTGCCCACCGCCAGCGCCACGCCGGTCGGCTCGGGCAGCCCGTCCCTGAGCGCCAGCATCGCGACCGTGTCCGACCGCTGGTTGGCGACGTAGAGGCGGTCGCCGTCGATCGCGAAGTGCCGCGGCCAGTGTCCGCCCGCCGGCACCTCGGCCAGCATCGTGAGCCTGGACCCGTCCACCGCGAAGACGGCGAGGGTGTCCGGCCCCCGGTTGGCGACGTACAGGTGCCGTCCGTCGGCGGACAGCGCGATGTGGGAGGGCAGATTCTCCTCCCCGCTCTCCCCCGTGGCGCTGCTCGCCCGCACCGCGCCCGCCTCCCGCCATTCACCGTCGTAGACGCGCACCGTGCCGTCGAGCTCGCCGGTGACGTACCAGTGGCCCTCGTGGTGCAGGAAGTGCCGGGGGCCGCTGCCGGAGGCCAGCCGTACGGGGCCGCCGGGGTGCGGGCGCATGCCGGGCAGGAAGCGGCGCACCTCGTCGGTGCCGAGGTCGGTCACGTACAGCACGCCGTCGGGCCCGAAGACCGCCTGGTGCGCGTGCGGGCCCTCCTGACGGCCCGGGTGGGGGCCGCCGCCCTCGTGCGGGAACGTCAGCGGTCCCGGCTCTGGCATCCCGTCCTCACCCAGCCGGTAGGCCGTGACGGTCCCGTCGCCGTAGTTGGCGACGGCCAGCCACCGGCCGTCCGGATCGAGCGCCAGGTGACACGGCAGCGAGCCGCCGCTGGGATGCTCGGCCAGCAGCCGGGGAGCGGGCCCGCCGGGCTCGTCGGCGAACACCGCGACGCCGCCGTCCCCGTCGCGTTCGAGCACGGCGTACAGCAGCGGCAGCCGTGGGTGCGCGATGACGAACGACGGCCCGGACGCCGCGGTCTCGGCCACCGTCTCCAGCCGCCCGTCCGCGTGCGTGCGGGCCACCGTCAGACCGGGACCCGACCCCTCCGTGTCGGGGGTGTATCCGCCGATCACCAGACCGGGTCGGGACATTCTCACTCCAAAAGATCAGATCGTCGGGAATACGGCATGGTATCGGGCGTAGCCCCCGGCCTGCGGGACCTTCGGGCCGTCCGCGGCTTAGCTTGGAGACATGATTCGGGTGTTCCTGGTGGACGACCATGAGGTCGTACGGCGCGGTGTGGCGGCGTTGCTGGAGGCGGAGGACGACATCGAGGTCGTCGGCG
>NZ_JBFBIP010000034.1:0-49647 GCF_040685655.1 Microbispora sp. NPDC088329 | reverse complement strand
CCGACCTCGCCCTGCGCACCCCGGTCGACGTCGCCGCCGGCGAGTACCACTCCACCCTGACCCTCTCGCTGTTCAACCAGACCTGACCCGAAGGCGGGACACCACCGCTGTGAACGTCCGGACCGTGTGCGTATCCGGCCCACGGTCCGGCGTCGCCGCCGGAGCCGCCTCCGTCGTTCCCGTGAGGTCTCGATCCCGCGGCGGTCACCGCGCCGCGGACACGGTCTCCGGCCGGATGCGGGTCCAGAACGTATTCGTGCCGCGTACCGGACAAGGTGACTCAGGGTTAGGAAATCCTGACGTAGCGGATCGTTGACCGGGCGGTCAATCAGGCAGACCGTCGGGTCATAGGTCACCTCTCCCGTACGGAGGCACGGATGGATCTCACGAGATCGTTGTCCGACATCGTCGCCCTCGTCGCCGGTCTGGTCGCGGTGCTCGCGCCGTTCTTCTGGGCCGACGCCCAGGGGGCCACGCAGCCACTGCTCGTCCTCGGCGCCCTGCTCGTCGTCTCCGCCCTGTGGTCCATCCTGGGTGCGGGCGGCGCCAGCTCGTGGGTGACCGCGGCGTTCGGCGCCCTGCTGTTCGTCTCCCCCTGGGCGTTCGGCTTCGACGGCGACGCCGCCTCGGCGTGGACCGCCTGGATCACCGGCGCCGTCACCGTCGTCGTCGGCCTGCTGACCGTCCTGCAGGTGCGCGGCCGGACGACCGTCGCCACCTGACCCCACCGGCCCTCGGCCACCCGCTCCGACCCGCGCCCCACCTACCGCGTGCGGCCCCGCCGCCCGTCGCCTCTCCCGGCGACCGGCGGCGGGGCCGTACGCGTTTCCGGCCCTTCCGGTTCTCCCTGGTCAGCAGGGCGTGGACAGGGGGCCTCGCCTGCGCCCGGACCAGAGTCGCGCCTATCACCCCTTAGGCGATATGTCGCCCCTTGACTTCGGCGCGATCTCCGCTCAATCTGTTGCGCATAGCGCTTCCTGTTCCACTTTATGAAACTGGAACCTTCGGATGATTCCTGCGTGTCCCCTCGCCGCCCTGCCCAGGGGCGAGGCCCTCCGAATCGAGACAGATCCCCCGATCGCCGTCTTCCACACCGAGGACGGCGAACTGTACGCGGTGGACGACACCTGCACGCACCAGGACGCGTCGCTGGCGGACGGGTGGCTGGAAGGGTGCGAGGTGGAGTGCCCCCTGCACGCGTCGCGCTTCGACCTGCGCACGGGCCGGGTGGACGCTCCCCCCGCGAAGCTGCCGGTGCGCACCCACCAGGTGGTGGTCCAGGACGAGACCGTCTACGTCGTGCCGTCGGAGCTGCCGCCGAACCTCCCGCCCGGCGTCCGCACCGGGTCGGCCTGGACGTCGTGAGGGTGCCGTGAAATCCGTCGTCATCGTCGGCGCGTCGCTCGCCGGGCTGTCGGCGGCCCGCGCGCTGCGCGCCCAGGGGTTCGGCGGGCACCTGACGATCGTCGGGGCGGAAACGCACCGCCCCTACGACCGGCCCCCGCTGTCGAAGGAGTTCCTCGCGGGCCAGATGACGACGGCCGACCTCGCGCTGGAGGCCGACGGCGAGGACCTCGACGCCGAGTGGCGCCTGGGCGTCGCCGCCACCGCACTGGAACAGGGCGAACCGCTGCGGATCACGCTCGCCGACGGCTCCGTGGTCGAGGCCGACGGCGTGGTGATCGCCACCGGTGCGATCGCCCGCACCCTCGGGACCGGTATTGGGGACAGCCTCGCCGGGGTCCACACGGTGCGCACGATCGAGGACGCGTCGGCCCTACGGGCCGATCTCGACGCCGCGCGGCGGCTCGTGGTGATCGGGGCGGGCTTCATCGGCGCCGAGGTCGCCTGCGTCGCCCGCACGCTCGGCCTCGACGTGACGATCGTCGAGGCGGCGCCCACGCCGTTCGCCCGCGCGCTCGGGCCCGAGATGGGCGCCGCGCTCGCCGGGCTGCACGAGGACCACGGGGTGCGCCTGATCTGCGGCGCCGCCGTACGCGCCCTGACCGGAGACGGCCGCGTCGACGGAGTGCTGCTGGAGGACGAGCGCCGCCTGGACGCCGACGTGGTGCTCGTCGCCATCGGCGCGCGGCCGGCGGTGGACTGGCTCGACGGCAGCGGGGTGAGGCTCGGCGACGGCGTCGTCTGCGACAGCGACGGTGCGACGAGCGTGCCGGGAGTCGTCGCGGTCGGCGACTGCGCCGCCTGGTTCGACCCCGCCCTCGGCGTCCACCTGCGCGTGGAGCACTGGACGGGCGCGGCCCGGCGTCCGGCGACGGCCGCGCGGACGCTGCTGTCCGGCGGCGCCGCCGTACCGGACGGCCTCGCACCGCCCTACCTGTGGTCCGACCAGTACGGCATGCGCGTGCAGTTCGCCGGGCACACGCTGCCGGGAGACGAGGTGAGCGTCGAGGAGGGCGACCTCGCGTCACGCCGCTTCCTGGCCGTCTATCGCCGGGAGGGCCGGACTGTCGCGGTGCTCGGTATCGATCAGCCGCGCTCGTTCACCCGGTGGCGCCGCCGCGTGAACGAGCCCGCCGGCGCGCGATGAGCGCCGTCGCGTCCCGTAGCCCCGGTCATCCCGCGTGGCCGAGACGGTGACTGATGTCGTCGGCGCCCGCGACGAGCACGGGCGCGAGCTCGCGCATGCGCTCCTCACTGAAGCGGTAGGCCGGTCCGGAGGCGCTGACGGCGGCCACCACCTCGCCCTCGTACGAGCGGATGGGCGCGGCGATGGCGTTCAGCCCGATCTCGTACTCCTCCACCGTGACCGCGAAGCCCCGTCGCGCCGCCTCGTCGAGCTGCCTGCGCAGTTCATCGGCGTCGGTCACGGTGGCGGGCGTGAACCGCTCCAGCCCGGCGGCGGCGATGAGCCGTTCCCTGTGCCGCTCGTCGAGATGGGCGAGGAGCACCTTGCCGCTGGACGTGGCGTGCAGGGGGGTGGGCTGGCCGACCCAGTTGTGCGCGGTCACGGCCGCCCGGCCGCGCACCTGGTCGAGGTTGATCGCGTAGTGGGACCGTGCGACGGCGATGTTGACGGTCTCGCCGATCTCCTCGGCGAGACGCCGGCACACCGGGCGGCTCTGCTGGACGAGGTCGAGCCGCGCGGCCACTCCGGCGGCCAGCCGGACGACGCCGAAGCCGAGGCGATACTTGCCGCGGTCCTCCGCCTGCTCCGCGAGGCCGCGCGCCTCCAGGGCGCCGAGCAGCCGGAACGCGGTGGACTTGTGGACGCCGATCTCCGCGGCGACCTCGCTCACACCGGCCTCGCCCCGCTGGGAGAGGATCTCCAGGATCGTCACGGCCCGGTCCACCGACTGGACGCCGCCGCTGCCTTCTGGCCGCGCGGCGGTCTCGTCGGCCCCCGCCGACTCGGGGTCCGACCCATGACGTTGCGGATACCGCACTCGATTGCGCATATCAATATCATCCTGCCCGGGAGGCGGACATGTATGACTTTGTCATCGTCGGTGGTGGATCCTCGGGGAGCGCTCTCGCGAACCGGCTGTCGGCCGACCCCGCGAACCGCGTGCTCGTGCTGGAGGCGGGCCGTCCCGACTACCTGTGGGACGTGTTCATCCACATGCCGGCCGCACTGATGTTCCCGATCGGGAGCCGGTTCTACGACTGGAAGTACGAATCCGAGCCCGAGCCGCACATGCACGGGCGGCGGATCTACCACGCCCGGGGGAAGGTGCTCGGCGGGTCGAGCAGCATCAACGGCATGATCTTCCAGCGCGGCAACCCCATGGACTACGAGCGCTGGGGCGCCGATCCGGGCATGGAGACCTGGGGCTTCGCGCACTGCCTGCCGTACTTCAAGCGGATGGAGAACTGCCTGGCGGCCGACGACGCCGACCCCATGCGCGGGCACGACGGGCCGCTGGTGCTGGAGCGCGGCCCGGCCAGGAATCGGCTGTTCGGGGCCTTCTTCGAGGCCGTGCAGCAGGCGGGCTACCCGCTGACCGACGACGTGAACGGCTACCGCCAAGAGGGCTTCGCGCCGTTCGACCGCAACGTGCGGCGCGGGCGGCGCCTGTCGGCCGCCCGGGCGTACCTCCACCCGGTCATGGACCGCCCGAACCTGACGGTCAAGACGCGGGCCTTCGTCACGAAGATCCTGTTCGAGGGTAAGCGCGCGGTCGGCGTCGAGTTCGACGGCAAGCGGGTGCGGGCCGGCGAGGTCATCCTCTGCGGCGGCGCGATCAACTCCCCGCAGCTCCTGCAACTGTCCGGCGTGGGCGACGCCGACCACCTGAAGGCGCACGACGTCGACGTGGTCCACGACCTGCCCGGCGTCGGCGCGAACCTCCAGGACCACCTGGAGGTCTACGTCCAGTACGCCTGCAAGCAGCCGGTGTCGATGCAGCCCGCGATGAAGTGGCGCAACCGGCCGATGGTCGGCGCCCAGTGGCTGTTCCTGCGCTCGGGACCGGGCGCGACCAACCACTTCGAGGCCGGCGGCTTCGTGCGCGGCAACGACGACGTCGACTACCCCAACCTGATGTTCCACTTCCTGCCCGTCGCCGTGCGGTACGACGGCAGCGCGCCGGCCGGGGGCCACGGCTACCAGGTGCACATCGGGCCGATGTACTCCGACGCCCGCGGCACGGTGAAGATCAAGAGCGCCGACCCCCGGGTGAAGCCCGCGCTGCGGTTCAACTACCTGTCCACCGAGCAGGACCGCCGCGAGTGGGTCGAGGCCGTACGGGTGGCCCGCGGCATCCTCAACCAGCCCGCGCTGGACGCGTTCAACGGCGGCGAGCTGTCCCCGGGCCGGGAGGTCGAGACCGACGAGCAGATCCTCGACTGGGTGGCCAGGGACGGCGAGACCGCCCTGCACCCCTCCTGCACGGCGAAGATGGGCGTCGACGAGATGTCCGTGGTCGACCCGCTGACCATGGGGGTGCACGGACTCGAGGGCCTGCGGGTCGTCGACGCCTCGGTCATGCCGTACGTCACCAACGGCAACATCTACGCCCCGGTGATGATGGTCGCGGAGAAGGCGGCCGACCTGATCCTCGGCAACACTCCCCTGGCCCCCGAGCCGGTGGAGTTCTACCGGCACCGTAAGGACGCCTGAGATGAAGGACCTGTACATCGGCGGGCAGTGGCGCGACGCGGCCGAGGGCGGCCGGCGGGAGATCCGCTGCCCGGCCGACGAGGAGCACGTGGCCACCGTGGCGGAGGCCGGCCGCGCCGACACGGAGGCGGCGATCGCCGCGGCCCGCCGCGCCTTTGACGAGGGCCCGTGGCCGCGCACGCCCGAGCGCGAGCGCGGCGCGCTGCTGCTGCGCGTGGCCGCTCTGCTGGAGCGGGACAAGGCCGAGATCGCGCGGGCGGAGTCGCTGGACACCGGCAAACGCCTGGTGGAGAGCGAGTACGACGTCGACGACGTGGTCGCCTGTTTCCGCTATTTCGGCGGCATCGCCGGGACCGACGCCGGACGGGTGGTCGACACCGGCCGCGCCGACGCGATCAGCCGCGTGGTCTACGAGCCGGTCGGCGTGTGCGGTCTCATCACGCCGTGGAACTACCCGCTGCTGCAGGCCTCGTGGAAGGTCGCTCCCGCGCTGGCGGCCGGGAACACCTTCGTGCTCAAGCCGAGCGAGCTGACGCCGTCCACGGCGATCATGCTGATGCGGCTGCTGGAGGAGGCGGGGCTGCCCCAGGGCGCGGGCAATCTCTGGGGCGGGTTCAAGCAGTCCGGCGTCGGGCGGGAGCTCGGCCCGACCGGTCTCAACGAATACCGCGAGATCAAGCACATCTGGCAGAACACCGACCCCCGCCCGCAGCACTGGTTCCGTCCCTGAATCAGTCGTCCCGGCCGTGCGCGGCGAGGAACTCCCCGATGCGCGCGTCCATCTCGGGCGGCGCCGCGAGGGGAAGGGTGTGATGGGTGGCCCCAGGCAGCACGGCCGTCTCCACGCGGGGCAGGAGCGCCGCGGCGGAGGCGGCCACCCGGCCGATGTCGTGCGCTCTGCTGTGCTCGGCCAGGAGGAGCAGCACCGGAAGCCGCAGCGCGCGCAGTGTCTCCGGGCCGGGCCGCGGCCCGGTCAGGGGGCGGGCGGCCGGGAAATCGGCAGCGCGGTCGTAGAGGCGGAGCCATGTCTCGTCCAGCGGCGCGCCCCGGGTCTCCCAGTCGAGGAACGCGCGGCGTCGCCGTACGGTCGGGCGTAGCAGCATCGGCAGGGCGCGCAGCAGGTAGCGGCGGGAGAAGCCGGTGAAGCAGTTGGTCGGGTCGGCCAGCACCAGCGCCCTCACCCTGCCGGGCGCGTGCGCCGCGTAGTGCAGCGCGCTCCACGCCCCGTAGGAATGACCGCACAGGGAAACCGATGAGGCGCCGAGCCCGTCGAGCACGGCGTCGAGCCAGGCCGTCATGTCGTCGAGGGCGCGGATCGCGCGCTCGCCCGCGACGCTGCGGCCCGCCTCGCCGACGGTGTCGACCGCGTGCACCCGGTATCCCCCGCCGAGCGCCGTCGCCGTGGCGAACCAGACGGTCGAGGTGGTCCCGCCGCCGTGCAGGAGGACCACCGGCGGCGCGTCCGCGGGGCCGACGGAGTTGACGTGGGTCGTGCCGTAGGGCGTGTGGATCTCGGCCTGCTCTGTTGCGGCGGGCCAGCGCGCCGCCAGAACCGCGTCGTAGGCCGAGAGAAACGCGTCGTCGGTGCTCTCCACGACCGCCTCCAAAATAACTCGCTGAGCGATAATCTCGTTGAACGAGATAATAGGAGGTTCCATGTCGATCCGCGGGCACGAAGGCCCGGAGATGGAGATCTTCCATCTGCTGCGGGCGGTCGCGGTGGAGTACGGCCTGCGCCAGGCCGACTTCGCGGCCGGGCACGGCATGCACGTCACCGACGTGCGGGCGCTCATCTGCCTGCTGGACGCGGAGCGGGCCGGCACCGGCGCCACCGCGGGCTTCCTCGGCGCCGGCCTCGGCCTGAACTCGGCCGGCACCACGGCGGTGATCGACCGCCTCGAACGGCTCGGCCTGGTCAGCCGGGTCCGCGATGTCAAGGACCGGCGCCGGGTCCTGCTGAAAGTCGAGGATCGCGCCAAAGAGCTGGGGTGGAGCCACTTCGGCCCGCTCATCGACAGGACCGTCGGGGTTCTGTCCGGTTTCGACGAACGGCAGACGGCCGCCGTGCGGCTCTTCCTCACCACGGCGCTGGACGCGTTGACGGCGCGGGGCCGATGAGCCGGTGCGGGGAGCATGCTGGGGGCATGGAGGTGTCCGTACGCTTCGCGCCCGAGCTGTGGATCTTCCTCGCGCCGCGCAACCGGCGGCCCGAGGTGCGCCTGCCGTACGACGGGACGTCCTCGCTCGGCCACGTGATCGAGTCGGCCGGGGTTCCGCTGACCGAGGCCGGCGACCTGACCGCCGGGGGCCGTCCGGTCGTGCCGGCGTACCGGCCGGGCCCGGACGAGGTGGTGGAGGTGCGGCCGGTGCGCAGGCCGCAGACTGTGGCGGACTGCCGGTTCGTCCTCGACGTCCACCTGGGCACGCTGGCACGGCGGCTGCGCCTGGTCGGGCTGGACACGGCCTATCACAACGACATGGACGACGACGCCCTGATCGAGCAGGCCAACGCCGAGGACCGCGTGCTGCTCACCCAGGACCGCGGCATCCTGCGGCGCCGATCGCTGCGGCTCGGCGCGTACGTGCGCGGGGCCCGGCCCGACGACCAGTTCCTCGACGTGCTCGACCGCTTCCGGCCGCCGCTCGCCCCCTGGACCCGCTGCACGGCCTGCAACGGGCGGCTCGCGCAGGTCGGCAAGGCCGAGGTGGAGAATTCACTGGAGCCCGGCACCCGGCGCAGTTACGACGAGTTCGCCCGCTGCCTCGCCTGCGGCCGGGTCTACTGGCACGGCGCTCACGGCGGCAACCTGTCCGCCGTCGTCGACCGCGCCATCTCGTTCATCTCGCTCGCCACTTGAGTCTCCGCCAAGGGGAGACGAGAGGGTGGGGGCATGGACGGCACGCTCTACTCGATCGGCGAACTGGCCCGGCGTACCGGATTGACGGTCAAGGCGATCCGGTTCTACTCCGACCGCGGGATCGTGCCGCCGACCGGCCGCAGCCCGGCCGGCTACCGCCTCTACGACACCGGCGCCGTCGCCCGGCTGGACCTCGTACGAACACTGCGCGACCTGGGCGTCGGCCTTCCCGTCATCCGGAAGGTCGTGAACGAGGAGCTCTCGCTGACCCAGGTCGCGGCGGCGCACGCCGAGGCGCTCGCGGTGCAGATCCGGGTGCTGCGCCTGCGGCGCGCGGTGGCGACGGCGGTGGCGCGGCGCGGCTCCACCACGAAGGAGATGGATCTCATGCACAGACTTGCCCGGCTGTCCGAGGACGAGCGACGACGCCTGATCGACGGCTTCCTCGACACGGCCTTCGGCGGACTGGACGCCGACCTCGCGGGAATCAGGCGCACGATGACCCCCGAACTGCCGGACGACCCCGCGGACGAGCAGATCGACGCGTGGATCGAACTGGCCGAGCTGGCCGCCGATCCGGAGTTCGGCGCGCTCATGCGGCGCGTCGCGGAGCAGCATCTGGCCGACCGCGCTCCTCGCAGCGTCCCGCGCCCCCACGCGGTCGCGATCGTCCGCGATCAGGTCGCCCCCGCCCTCGCCGCGGGCGTCGACAGTGCCTCCCCGCGGGCCGGCGCGATCGTCGCCGCCGTCACCGCGCGATACGCCGGCCTCTGCGGCCGGCCGGACGACGCCGCTCTCCGCCACCGGCTGCTGACCCTGCTGGAGACCGCCCGCGACCCGCGCCGCCAGACGTACGTCCGGCTTCTCGCGGTGGTCAACGGCTGGCCGCCCCCGGACGACCCCACCCCCGCCCTCACCTGGTTCGCCGACGCCGTGCGCGCTCACGCTTCGTGAGACGCGCCCCCGTCCCTTCTGCAAAGATCACTCCGACTTGCCCCCGCGTGCTCCGGAGTGTCCGCCATGACCGATGGCCGCGCAGCCCCCGCTGAGATCTTCTCCCACTATCGGAAGCTGCTGCGCGAAGAGCCGTGGCTGGAGACGGCCGTGTGCTGGACGGTCGTCGTCCCGCACGACCACCGGCCGTTCTCCGTCGCCGACATCGGAGCCCGGGTGAGCGGCGGAAGCCCGCACGACGTGCACGGGGCCGCACCGCTGGAGGCGCTCCCCTACTACGACGGGGGCAATCCGATGTCGGCGGCGCCCGCGGGCCCGGCTGTGATGCTGTTCGAGAACAACGGCTTCCTGGGCAGCCTGCCCGAGGTCCTGCGCCGGCTCAGTCGTGACGGCCGGGTGTGCGGCGTCTACTGGAACGTGGAGGGGAACAACAAGCTCAGTTACGCGGCCGACGGACGGGTGCTGGTCTCCCTCGACGCGATGTTCAGCGAGGAGTGGGACGACGACGACTTCGCAGGACTGGAGCCGGAACTGCGCGTCATGACCGAACTGCTGGCCGGGGACGAGGACGACTGGCAGGCCGCCGCGATGACCGTGGTCGAGTTGGTGACGGGGGTGCGGCTCACCGGCGAATGGCTCGCCGGGGCGCATCCCTACCTCACCTTCCAGTGGCCCGTGGCGACGGAGCCGCCCTCACCCGAGGAACTCGCCGAATACCGGAACGACCCGGAGGTGACGCTGAGGGACGCGGTGCGGGCCGCGCCGCAGTCGCGGCAGTTCGCCGCTCTCGCGCACGTGGCAGAGCTGCTCGCCGACCGCTTCCGCCTTGGCGAGTTCCCCGTCGTACGGGACGTCCTGGCCGACCTCGCATCCGGGCGGTGCGCGCAGGAGGAGCGGGTCGTGGAGCTGCGTGAGCGGCTCATGGCGCCGTTGGCCCGGGAGTTCGACGACGGCGACGACAGCGATGACGACGCGGACGACATGTCGTTCGAGCAGGACCCGGCGTGGCAGCGGATGCAGGCGGGGATCGCCCTGCAGATCGCCGCACGCGGTCCGGAGGGCACCACCCCGGCGTTCGACCCGCTCATGGTGTTCGACGCCTACCACCACGCCGGTCTGGCCCTGGGCGACGACTGGCCGGCGGTCCGCGAGACCGTCCGTGCGATCCTGTCCGGCGCGGTCGCCTAACGGTGCCGTCCGTGGCTACGCCTCGTCGTCGGCGTCGTCGATCGGGCGGCCGAACGTGACCGCGTCGCGTACGGCAGCCGGCACGGTGGAGCGAAGAGGCGCGTCGGGGCGCAGGCCGAGCGCGTCGTTGACCGTCGAGAACGCCACGCGGAGCGCCACGAACACGGTGATCGCGAAGATCTGGGCATCGTCGAAACCGGCGTCGCGCAGCTCCTGCACATCCGCCGCGGTGGTGCCGTTGGGGTCGCGCGCCACCTTACGGGCCCACGCGGCCGTGGCCCGCTCGCTGTCGCTCAGGCCGTCGTCGACGCCTGCGAGCACCCCGGCGGCGGTCCGCGCGTCGCTCGCCTCGGCCAGCCTGCCTCCCCACACGAGTGAGCAGTAGGAGTCGCCGAAGGCCGACGCGCAGGCGGTGACGAGGACGGACCGCTGACGCAGGCTGAGGTGGTCCCCGGCGTTCACCTGCCGCAGCAGGGCGAACAGCCCGGTCACCGTCGCCGGATGATAGGCCCACAGGCGTGAGACGCCCATCACGTACCCCACCTCGGCGATGTCCTCGTCGAAGAGCCGCCGGGCCTCGGCGGTGACGTCGGGGACACCGAGGAAACCGATCCTGTCCGTGGTCGTCACTTCATCGATCGCCGGCTCGTTCACGCCACCAGCGTCGCCGTCCGCCGGCGCCGGGCCATCCGTGCGATGCACGGATCCTTCTACGGACGCGGTCTCCGTGCCGCTTCGTATCACCGAGCGCCCCTGCCGAAGGACAATGCCTGCATGAGGCACCATGAGGCCGGCCTGCCCGATCTGCTGGCCCGCGCCGGTGTCACCGAGCGCGAGGCCGAGATTCTCTGGGCGGTCGCCGAGCGGTTGCGCAACCGCGAGATCGCCGAGCGGCTGCACATCTCGGTGCGCACCGTGGAGAGTCACATCGCCGCCCTGCTGCGCAAGCTCGGCGCCCCGGACCGGGCGGCGCTGGCGGAGACCGGTATGCGACTGCGACGTGCCGACCGCGCGGGCACCGCTCTTCCCACGCCCCTGACCAGCCTCGTCGGCCGGACCGGCGAGACGAGCGAGCTCGTCGCGCTGCTCGGCTCCCATCGCCTGGTCACGCTCATCGGCCCGGGCGGCGTGGGCAAGACCCGGCTCGCGCTGCATGTGGCCACGGCCCACGCCGAGCGGTTCCCCGGCGGCGTACGGCTCGCCGATCTCGCTCCGGTGGAGCCGGAGTCGGTCGGCGACACCTTCGCGCGGGCCTTGGGCGTGGTGCCGGAGCCGGGATGGCCGCTCCGTGACATCCTGCGGGAGGTCGCCGCGGGAACGGACTGTCTGCTGCTCGCGGACAACTGTGAGCACGTCGTCGCGGAGGCCGCCGAGATCGTCGCCGACCTGCTCGGCGCCGGCGGGTCGCTGCGCGTGCTCGCCACCAGCCGCGAACCGCTCGGCATACCCGGCGAGGTCGCCTACCGGGTGCGGACGCTGCACCTGCCCGCCCCGGACGCGCCCGAGCGGGCCGAGGACATCGTGCCCTACGACGCCGTACGCCTGTTCGTCGACCGCGCGGCGGCCGCGTCGCCCGGCTTCGCCCTCACCGACGCCGTCGCCCCGGCCGTCGCGGCGCTGTGCCGGCGCCTCGACGGACTGCCCCTGGCGATCGAACTGGCCGCGTCCCGGCTGCGCACCTTCGGGCCGACCGAACTCGTGGAGCACCTCGACCGGCGCTTCGAGCTGCTGTCCGCCGGAGCCCGTACCGCCCCGCCGCGGCACCGCACCCTGCGCAGCACCATCGACTGGAGCTACCGGCTGCTGGACGGCGACGAGCGGGCCCTGTTCGACCGGCTCGGCGTGTTCCCCGCCGACTTCGACCTGGCGGCCATCGCGGCGACGTGCGACGCCGAGGATCTCCGTGGTGACGCCGTGATAGCGCTGCTGCCCAGGCTGGTGGACAAGTCGCTCGTCTCCCCCGTAGGGCACGGCACCCGGCGCTACCGGCTGCTCGAGACGATCCGGGCCTACGCCGCCCAACGGCTGACGGACTCCGGCGGCGAGCCGGCCGCCAGGCGCCGTCACGCCGCCCACTACCTCGCCTTCGCCGAGCAGGCGGCCGAGCGATTGCGCACCCCGGACCAGCGCGTCTGGCTCGACCGCATGACCACCGAGCACCCGAATCTGCGTGCCGCGCTGGCACACGGCATCAGCACCGGCGACGTCGAGTCCGCCTGGCGGATGATCGCCGCACTGCAGCGGTTCTGGGATGTCACCGGCCGGCGCCGCGAAGCCCACACGTGGGTCCGGCAGGCACTGGCCGTCGCCGACCCGCCCGCCACGCCCGCCGTCGTCGCCGGACTCGCCGAGGCCTGCCTGATCCTGGACTCCCGGGACGCGCGCGCCGCGTTCGGCCTGGCGCGCACCGCGGCGAGCCTGGCAGCCGGCCTCGACGATCTCACCCGGGCCAGGGCGGCACGCGCGGTCGGAATGAGCGCGGCCTGGATCCGGCCGGAGCTGGTCGCCCCGGCGTTGCAGGCGGCGCTCGCCGGGTTCGGCGACGACCACCCGTGGGACAGCGCGCTGACGATGCAGGGCCTCGCGATCACCACCGCCGACCTGGGCCGGGCGCTGCGATGGGGACGGGACAGCGCGGCGTTCTTCCGCAGGGCCGGCGACCAGATATGCGCGGCCAACACCCTGTATCTCATGGCCCAACGGTCGATATCCGCCGGCATCGCCGACGACGAGGTGCACGGATGGCTCACCGAGAGCCGCGCGCTGGCCGAGGCCGCCGGCAGCGAGGCGGACATGGCGCACGCGACGGTCGGCTTCGGGCAGCTGGCGTGGCTGCGCGGCGACCACGCCCGGGCCGCCGAGCTCATGGGCGAATGCCTGCCCATCCTGCGCCGGCTCGGCGACCGGCGCTGCACCGGCCGGGCGCTGTACATACTCGGTGAGCGGGCGCACGAGAAGCAGGAGCCGGCCCGTGCCGAAGAGCTGTTGCGCGCCGCCGTCGAGGCCGTCGCGCTCGCGGGTCAGTCGTTCGTGCTGGTGTCGGCGCTGGAGGCCCTGGCGGCCGTGTACGCCGCGCGGCACCGCCCCCGGAGCGCGGCCGTGCTTCTCGGCACCGCGCACCGCGCGCGCGAGACCGCCGGGGCGCACCTGCGGCCCATCCGTCCGCCCGACCCGGAGCTGCGCCACGCCCTCATACGGGCGCTGGGCGCCGAGTCCTTCGACAGCGCCCACAGCCGAGGCGAGCACCTGTCACCGGCCGAGGCACTGCGGCTCGTGCCGTCCGGCGAACCCGCCTGAACCGGCTGCTCACTCGTCGGGATCCGCGATCTCGATGACGTGCAGCGGGCTGTCCAGGCAGCGAGACGGGCGCTGCCATTTCCCGCCCTGCAGGGTGAGGATGGGACAGACCGCGACGTCGGCGATGGCGGCGGCGTGGGCGTCGTGGACATCGAGCCCGGTGACGGCCATCGTGTCCACGAGTTTGGCGGATTGGGCGATGCCGTCCAAAGGCGCGACGATGGCGTGCTCGAACGCGGCCAGACCGGCGAGCAGAGCCTGCGCCTCCGACAATCCACGACCGTCGAGGAGCGCTCCGGTAGCCGCCAGTGCCGGAACGATGAGCGGTTGACCGGCCCGGTCGAAGTCCTGGAGAAGCCCGATCAGATCGGCGTCGCCGCGGGCGACCTCGGCAAGAACACTGGTGTCGAGGATGTACGGCGTAGGGGTGAAGTCACTCACCTGACGCCGCCGTGAAGCCGTGCTCGGCCACTTGCCTGTTCACATGCCGCATCATGCGAGCCACCCGGGCGGGGTCGGCCTGCCGGGCGCGTTCTCGTAGCAGGGCCAGGGCGCGCTGGTCGGTGATGCGCTTCTCCGCGATGGCTTCGTTGAAGACGGCGGCCACGCTCGTGGCCTTGCCGGTCGCGACGAGATGCTCCGCGTACTCGAGAACGTCGGGATCGACGGTGATGGTTATCCGTGCCTTCCGGTCTCCGCTCATACCCGGGATCATACTCACGCCCCCCAGCCTCAGGGGTCACAACGCCGGCATCCGCGTGGGGCCCGCCGCGGCCTGCCGGAGGCCGTGGGCGGGCCCGATGGACGGGGGACGTCAGGAGGCGACCGAATAGGAGGTGAGCTCCTTCTCGAACCAGTCGATGGTGCGGCGCAGGCCGGTGACGGGGTCGACCCGGGGACGCCAGCCGAGCCGCTCCTCGGCGAGTGAGGTGTCGGGACGGCGCACGGCGGGGTCGTCCACGGGCCGCTCGACGTACCGGATCGCGGAGGACGAGCCCGCCAGGTCGCGGATCGTCTCCGCCAGCTCCGCCATCGACATCTCGGCCGGGTTGCCGATGTTCACCGGCCCGGCGAAGTCGCTCTCGGCGAGCGCGAGCACGCCGTCGATCGTGTCGTCGACGTAGCAGATCGACCGCGTCTGGCTGCCGTCGCCGGTCACGGTGATCGGCTCGCCGAGCAGCGCCTGACGGATGAAGGTGGGGATCGCCCGGCCGTCGTGGGGCCGCATCCGCGGGCCGTAGGTGTTGAAGATCCGCACGATCGCCGTGTCGGTCCCCCGCGCGTTGCGGTAGGCCGTGGTCAGCGACTCGGCGAACCGTTTGGCCTCGTCGTACACGCTGCGCGGCCCGACCGGGTTGACGTTGCCCCAGTACGTCTCCTTCTGCGGATGCTCCAACGGGTCGCCGTACACCTCACTGGTG
Source organism: Microbispora sp. NPDC088329 (assembly GCF_040685655.1). Taxonomy (NCBI): domain Bacteria; kingdom Bacillati; phylum Actinomycetota; class Actinomycetes; order Streptosporangiales; family Streptosporangiaceae; genus Microbispora; species Microbispora sp. NPDC088329. The sequence continues at coordinate 34,846 of NZ_JBFBIP010000034.1, read as the reverse complement.
GAGGCGAGGACGAGCCGCGCACCCTTCTCCGCGGCGAGCCCGAGCGCGTGCAGCGTGCCCATGCTGCCGACCTTCAGCGTCTCGATCGGATGGCGCAGATAGTCGGCGGGAGACGCGGCCGAGGCGAAGTGCAGCACCAGGTCGACCTGGCCCGGCACGTGGACGAACCCGGTGAGGTCGCAGTCCACGAGCCGGAACGCCGGCCTTCCGATCAGGTGCTCCACGTTGCGCGGCGACCCGGTGAGGAAGTTGTCCAGGCAGACGACCGCCGCACCGCGCTCCACCAACCGCTCACACAGGTAGGAGCCGAGGAACCCGGCTCCTCCGGTGACCACGACACGGGATCCCTTCACCGCACTCCCACTCCTCGCAACCTTCTGACCGCGTCGAGAACCTCCGGCACGCCGATTTCGAGCAGGCCCTCCGAGGGCCGGTCGCCGTGCGGATCGCCCCCGCGCCCCGCCCACAACGCGATGTGCGGGCGGCCCGGCGGCGGCCCCCACAGCGCGGGCGGCACCGGGCCGTACAAGATGACCGACGGAGCGCCGACGGCGACGGCCAGGTGCGACATGCCCGTGTCTCCGCAGACGACCAGCGCCGCGTGCGCGGTCAGCGCGGCCAGCTCGGGCAGGTTCGTACGGCCGGCCAGAACCGACTCCTCCGGCAGGCCGGCGAGCGCGGCGACGTGCCGGGCGAGCGCGATCTCGGTCACGCCGCCGGTGACGACGACCCGGTGGCCCTGCCGGGTCAGTTCGGCCGCCACCTGGGCGAAGCGGTCCGGCGGCCACTGCCGCGCCCGGAAGGCCGCCCCCGGGTGGATGATCACCTCTCCGCCGGGCAGCGGGCTCGGCCCCGGGTCGCCCAGCGCGAGATCATCGGGGTCGGCCGGGATGCCGTACCACTCCAGCAGTGAGCACCACCGCCGCCGCTCGTGCGTCTCCGGCTCCCAGGCCGGGCCGTCGGAGCCCGGCACGTTGGGGTGCGCGTGGGTGAGCAGGCGGCCCGGCCGGGTGCGGCGCAGCGCCTGGATGCTCTCCGGGCCGCTGCCGTGCAGGTTGACCGCGACGTCCGGCGACTCGTACGGCACCGGCCCGGGGCCGGACACGTCGAGCACCTCGTCGACGCCGCCGATCAACGGCAGCAGCCCGCCGAGATAGGCCGGAGTGGCCAGCACGAAACGGTGCCCGGGATACGCCCGCCGCAGCGCCCGCAGCGCGGGCACCGAGGCGAGCAGGTCGCCGAGCCCGAGCCCGCGCAGGGCGAGCAGGACCGGTCTTTGCGAATCTTCTACGGCCATGACGTCTCCGTGGAGGCGGCGACGACCAGCTCCCTGACCTCGCAGCCCTGCGGCTGGCCGAGCGCGAACAAAATCGCCGAGGCGACGTCCTCCGGCTGGTTCAGCCGAGCGTCGGGACCGGGCTTGTACTGGTCGGGACGGTCGTTGAAGAAGTTCGTCCGCATGCCGCCGGGAATCAGCAGCGTCACCCCCACCTGCCCGGCCAGCTCGGCCGCCAGCGCCCGGGTGAAGCCCACGACGCCGAACTTCGAGGCGCAGTACGCTGTCGCGTCGCTGAGCGCCCGCACCCCGAGCGTGGACGCGACCGTGACGACCTTGCCGCCGGACGAACGCAGGTGCGGCAGAGCCGCCCGGACCACCGCGGCGGTCCCGAGCAGGTTGACCGCGATCACCCGTTCCCACTGCTCGGCGGCCACGTCCTCCAGCCGTCCGCAGGCGTCGATGCCCGCCGCCGTCACGACGCCGTCGAGCCCGCCCGCGCGCTCGGCCAGCTCGCGCACGGCCCGCTCGGCCTGCTCACGATCGGCCAGGTCGGCCCGTACCCAGTCGAACCCGCCGTCCGGCTCGTCCACGTCGACGACCAGCGGCCGTCCGCCGGCCTTGGCGACCGCCATGGCCGTGGCCCGGCCGAGGCCGGACGCGCCACCGGTGATCAGTACGTTTCCCACCATTGTGGTTTCCCTTTCGACAGCAGGACCGCTACCCGCGGCGGACGTCACGAAGCGGCCTGCGCGGCGGCGATCAGGCCGGTGGTGGAGTAACCGGGCACGGTCGGCAGGATGACGACCTCCCCGCCGGCCCGGCGCACGGCCTCGGCCTCGGGCATCGACCGCGCGTCGTAGTCGCCGCCCTTCACCCACACGTCCGGGCACAGCCGTTCGATGACCTGCGACGGCGTGTGCTCGTCGAAGACCGTCACGGCGTCCACGCAGCCGAGCGCGCGCAGCACCTCGACCCGGTCGCGCTCGCTCACCAGCGGCCTGCTCGGTCCCTTGAGCCGCCGGATCGAGTCGTCGGAGTTCACGCAGACCACCAGAGCGTCGCCTAAGGCCCGGGCCCGCCGCAGCAAACTCACGTGCCCGGCGTGCAGCAGGTCGAAGCACCCGCCGGTCGCGATCAGGCGGCCCCCGGCGGCCCGTACGGCGGTGGCCACCTCGAAGGCGGACGCGCCGGGCGCGAACGGCACCGGCGACTCGGCGGCGGGACAGTGCCGGCCGGAATGATGCAGGCGCAGCGCGGCGGCCCCGCCCTCCTCAACGAACCGGGTGGCCTCGCCGACCGCGCGGGCGACGGCGTCCTCGGTGGACGCGCCGTCCGCCAGGGCGAGCGCCGCCGCCGCGGCGAAGCGGTCGCCCGCGCCGCACGCGTCCGTACCGGCCGCGACGTGCGGGACGGGGACCGGCCCGAACCTGCCGCCGCGGCGGGCCAGCACCGCCCCGCGCTGGCCCAGCGTGATCGCGACGGCCTCGGCGTCGAGGTCGCGCACCAGCCTGCGGGCGGTGCGCTCGGGCGAGACGTACGGCTCCTCGCACATGCCCCGGGCCTCCGCCTCGCTGGGCGTGACCAGCGCGCATCCCGGCACGGGCAGCGAACCGCGGGGATGGGGGTCCCAGACCAGCGGCACGTCGAGGCCGCGCAGCGATTCGCGCAGCAGATCGGTCACGCCCCGGCCGTAGTCGGCGACCAGGACCGCGCTCGCCGAGGCGAGGGCGTCGGCCGCGCGGGCGAAGGCCGAGGCGGAGGCCACCTGGCCTGGCCGTCCCATCGCCCGGCCGTCGCCGGTGTCGATCCTGACCAGCGTCTGCCCGCGGGCGCGCACCCGCGTCTTGCGCACGGTCGTGCCGCGCAGCGGCAGCCGCACGATCTCCACCGTGGGCGACAGCAGACCCTCCAGGCAGCGGCCGGAGGGGTCGTCCCCCATTGCGGTGATCAGCACCACCCGCGTGCCGTCGCGGGCGGCCAGCAGCGCCGCGAGGCCCGCACCGCCCGGCCGGTGGTGCTCCGCCTGCCCGTCCACGACCGGGACGGGCGCGTCGGGGGCGAGCCGGTCGGCCGTGCCCTCGACGTCGGCGTCGAGCAGGGAGTCTCCGACGATGACGAGTGGTCCGCTCACGCGACAGCCTTCTCGATCACGTCACAGAGCATGTGGATCACCGTGAGGTGCACCTCCTGGATGGTCGCGGTGTCGTCCGCGGGCACGGTCAGGGCCTCGTCGCACAGCTCGGCGAGCGGGTTCGGCCCGGGGCCGGTCAGCGCCCAGGTCGTCAGGCCGCACTCGCGTCCCGCCTCGGCCGCCTCGGTGACGTTGCGGCTCTTCCCGCTGGTGGACAGGCAGATCAGCACGTCGCCGGGGCGGCCGTGCGCCCGCACCTGCCGCGCGTACAGCTCGGTCAGGCCGAAGTCGTTGCAGATCGCGGTCAGGGACGAGGTGTCGCCGTGCAGCGGGATCGCGGCGTACGGCCGCCGGTCGGCGCGGTAGCGGCCGACCAGTTCGGCGGTCAGATGCTGCGCCTCGGCGGCGGAGCCGCCGTTGCCGCACGCGAGCAGCCGCCCGCCGCCGTGCAGCACGGCCGCGAGCTTGTAACCCCAGGCGTAGATCTTGGGTGTTTCCGGGTCCACCGCCGTCAGCGCGGTGCTCAGCCGGGCCAGATGAGGATGCATCGCTCAGCCTCCCGCGGCGGCGAGGGTGCGAAGGCACCCGCCGGCCAGGTTTCGGTAGACGGACTCGGTCTGCTCGGCGATCCTGGGCCAGCCGTAGCGGGCACGGGCCCGCCGGCCTCCGGCGGCCGACAGCGCCGCCCGCAGGCCGGGCCGGGCCAGCAGGTCGCCGAGCGCGCGGGACAGTGCACGCGGCCGCCGGGGCGGCACGAGCACGCCGCATCCCGCGACGGTGTCGAGGTGACCGCCGACCGCCGAGGCGATCACCGGCACCCCGCAGGCCAGGGCCTCCAGGGGCACCATGCCGAACGGCTCGTACCACGGGACGGTCACCAGGACGTCGGCGGAGCGCATGAGGGCGGGCACCTCGGCCCGGCGCACGCTGCCGATCAGCCGGACCCGGTCGCCGAGACCGAGGCCGTCGGCCAGCGCGCGCAGCCGTGTGCTCTCCTCGTCGCCCGGGTCGCCGCCCGCGATGACCAGTTCGGCGCCGGGCACCTGCCGCATGGCGCGGACGACGGTGTCCACTCCCTTGCGCGGCACCATGCGGCCGATGCTCAGCACGCGGGGCCCGTCGCCGCGCGGGGCGGCCGGGCCCGCAGGGCGGAACAGGTCCAGGTCGACGCCGCACGGCACGACCGTGATCCGGTCGCGCGGCACGCCCATCGCGACGAGCTCCCGGACCTCGTCCGAGCAGGTGGCGATGACCGCGACCGCCCGTCTGCCGATGTCGCGCTCGATCGTGATCCGGTTCGGCGGGCTGGTGTCGGCCTCGCCCTGCCAGCGCCGCTTCACCGTCCCGAGCGCGTGGTAGGTCTGCACGACCGGCACGTCCAGGTCCTCGGCCGCCGTCAGCGTGGCCAGCCCGCTCATCCAGAAGTGCGCGTGCGCCACGTCCGGCGGCTCGGCCTTCCACCGGCGGGCCAGGTGCGCCCCGAACTCCGGCATGTACGGCAGCAGCTCGTCCTTGGGCAGCGGCTCCGGCGGCCCCGCGGGCACGTGCTCGACGGTGACGCCGGGCGCCATGGGCACGGCGTCCGGCTGGCCCGGAGAGGTGCGGCGCGTGTGCACGACGACCTCGTTGCCCCGCTCGGCCAAGGCCAGCGCCAGCGCCGCGACGTGCACGTTCTGCCCGCCGGCGTCCACGCCGCCGAGGGTCGCCAGCGGGCTCGCGTGCTCCGACACCAGGGCGATCCTCATCACACCCCCTCCTTCACCGCATCGCCCCGCGTCGCCTCCGCCGTCCGTGTCAGCGCGGCCAGGCGCCGTACGGCGTCCACGACCTGCTCGCCGCTGGTCGAGGACAGGCACGGATGACCGGGTATCGGGCAGATCCGCGCCCTGCTTCCCCGGCAGGGGGAGCCCTGGTCGCCGAGGACCACCGCCGGCACGCCGTACGGGGCCCAGCGGGCGGCGGGCACGACCGGTGCGAACAGGCTGACCACGGGCGTGCCGACGGCCGCCGCGAGGTGGGCGGGGCCGGTGTTGGCGGCGACCACGGCCGACGCCCCGGCCAGCACGGCGGCGAGCTCGGCGAACGTGGTCGCCCCGCCGAGGTCGAGGGCGGGGCCGGAGACGATCGCGGTCAGCGCCCGCTCCCCCGGGCTGCCGGTGACGACGACCCGCTCACCGGCGGCCAGCAGCCCCTCGACCGCCTCCGCCCAGCGCTCGGCGGGCCAGGCCCTGGCCGGCGCGGTCGTGCCGGGATGCACCACCACATAACCGGGCGGGCCGGTGAGGTGCTCCACGTCCGGCAGCGGCCCGCGTACGGCGAGCCGCCCGTCGTCGCCCGGCGGCAGGTCGAAGCCGGCCGCGCGGGCCAGGCCGAGCATCCGCTCCGGCTCGGGGACGTCCACGCTCTCGTCCACGATGTGACGCACATCGAGCAGGGAGCCGGGGAAGTCCTCGCTGATCGCGGCGATCCGCGGCACTCCGGCCAGCCGCAGCAGCAGGGCCGTCGGCAACGCCGACTGATGGAAGGACGTGAAGATCACAGCCACGTCGGGTCCGATGGCGCGGACCCGCTCCACCAGGCGGGCCGCGTGCTCGGAGGTCATCGGCACCGGGTCGGGGTCGATCCACGGCGCGCGCCACTCCAGGACGCGGTCGACGCCGGGCAGCAGTTCGGCCGCCGCCCTGCCGTACGGGCCGGCGAGCATGACGACCTCCCGCGCCCCGGCGGCGACGGCGCGCACGGCCGGCCCCGCGAGCAGCACGTCGCCCGCGTTGTCGGGCCGCACCACCAGAGCGGTCCCGATCACGAGCGCCTCCCCGTCCGCACCCGCACCTCACCCCTCAGCCGATGCGCGCAGGCGGCCGGAGGGATGACCACGCTGGTCACGGCCATGCGGGCGATCTCCTCCGGTGTGCGCGGCCCGGGGGCGACGCGCGCCCAGGCGAACTCGGCGGTGAGGCCGAGCCAGGCGAGCCCGGCGACGCCCGCGGCGGCGGCCAGGCGCGCGTCGCGCCGCTTCGCCGGCAGCCGCGATCCGCGCAGGATCCGGGCCGCCGTGGCCCACCCGGTCCCGCCGCGGGCGTTTCCGCGCCGAAAGGCGGCGGCCCCGGCCAATGCGAGCGCGAGCAGGCCCGCGCCGGTGGTGAGGGCGTGCCGCTTGAGCCTGCCCGGGTGACCGCCGATGGCCGCCCGCCAGTCGCGGCCGTGCACGTGGCGCATGAGCGCGTCGGACGCGTTGCCGCGCTGGAAGCGCACGCTGGACCAGAAGCCGTCGTCGCGCACCGGATGGCGGGTCAGGCGCTCCCCCTTCACGAGCGAGAACCCGGCCTGCTCGACCCGCAGCGCGAGGTCGGCGTCCTCCCGGTACGCCCCGGGGAATCGCTCGTCGAACCCGCCGGTCGCCTCCAGGGCCGTCCTGCGGTAGGCCATGTCGGCGGTGATCCAGTCGGCGCCGGCCAGCCCGGCGGTGTTGCGCTCGGCGTCGGTCGGGCGGCGGCCCTCGGCGGAACCGGGCAGCGGCACCTCCAGGCGTCCCTGGCTTCCGCCGACGTTCTCGGGCAGGCGGGCGAGGTCCTCCGTCAGCGCGCGGACCCAGCCCGGGCCCGGCACCACGTCGTCGTCGAGGAACACCACCCACGGCGTCGTCGCGGCCCGCCATCCGGCGTTGCGGGCGGCGGCCGGGCCGCGCCCGCCCGATCTGAGCACGCGTACGCGCGGCGGCACTGTGAGCGCTTCCCGGTCCTCCCCCGGCCGGTCGTCCACCACGATCACCTCGGGACCGTGACCATGACCGGCCCCGACGGCGGCGAGCGTGGCGGCGAGGCTCGGCCGCCCGATCGTCGGGACGACGACCGTGACGGCCGGCCCCGTCTGTCTGTACGGCTCGCCCGTGGACGCCGTGTTCGTATCCCGGGTCATCTCAGTCGTCATCCGGCGAACACCGCCCCCCTGCGCACGACGTACGGACCGAGGACGAGCACGTCCACCGGGGCGGAGCCGAAGCACTCCAGGGCGTCACGGGGATCGTCCACCATCGGGCGGCCGGCCGTGTTGAGGCTCGTGTTGACCACCACGGGCAGCCCGGTGCGCGCCTCGAACTCCTCCAGCAGCCGGGCCAGCAGCGGATCTCGGCCGCGCTCGACGGTCTGGATCCTGGCCGTGCCGTCGACGTGCACGACCGCGGGGATCCGGTCGCGCCACTCCGGCCGCACGTCGTGGACGAACAGCATGTACGGGCTCGACGTCGGGCCCCTGCCGAAGATCATGGGGGCGCGTTCGGCCAGCACCATCGGGGCGATGGGGCGGAACTGCTCGCGGCCCTTCACGTCGTTGAGCCGCTCGGTGTTGCGTGGGCTGCCGGGGTGGGCGAGCAGCGACCGGCGGCCGAGCGCGCGGGGGCCGTACTCGGCGCGTCCCTGGAACCAGGCGATCACGCGGTCGGCCGCGAGCTCGGCGGCGACGGTCGTGGCGAGGTCGGCCGGGCGCTCGTACGGCACGCGCGCCACGTCGAGCCAGGCGCCCAGCTCCTCGTCGGTCCAGCCCCGCCCGAGGTCGGCGCCGGGCATCGGCGCGACGGGGTCGCCGCCCGCCTGCGCGAGGTGCAGCGCTCCCCCGAGCGCGGTGCCGGAGTCGCCCGCCGCGGGCTGCACCCACACGTCCTCGAAGGGGCCCTCGGCGAAGAGCCGGCTGTTGGCCACGCAGTTGAGCGCCACTCCCCCGGCCATCGTGAGATAGCGGGCGCCGGTGCGCTCGTGCAGCCACCTGGCGAGGTCGAGCAGCACCTCCTCCAGCCGGACCTGCACGCTCGCCGCGAGGTCGGCGTGGTCGGCCGTCCACTTCTCGTCCTTGCCGAGCGCCTTGGCGTAGACGCTCCAGTCGATCGGCTCGACGCGGAAGCCGCCGTCACCTGTGGCGTAGATCAGCTCGCGCATCTCGCGCAGGAAGCGCGGCTCGCCGTAGGAGGCGAGGGCCATCACCTTGTACTCGTCGCTCGACCGGAGGAAGCCGAGGTGCTGGGTGAGGTCCTCGTACATCAGCCCGAGGGAGTGCGGCAGCGCCTGGCTCGCGAGGACGGTCAGCTCGCCGTCCCGGTAGTGCCCCGCCAGGTGCGAGACGGCCTCGCCGCGGCCGTCGCAGACCAGCACCGCCGACTCGCGGTAGGGCGCGGCCAGCCCGGCGGACGCCGCGTGCGCGATGTGGTGGGGGACGAAGCGCACCTGCGCGGGGTCGAGACCCGGCAGCGCGGTGGCGAGGAAGTTGGGGGCGCGGCGCGCGTAGGTGGTGCGCAGGTCCTCCCAGCCCCCGTCCTGCCCGGGCCCCGCGGGCACCACGAGCTCGGGGTCGTAGGAGTAGGCGACTCCGTCAAGGTCCTCCGGCCGCAGACCGGCCTGTTCGAGGCACCACGCGGCGGCCAGCTCGGGCAGCTCCCAGGCGGAGAACGGGACCGGGCGCTTGCCGTGCTTGCGACGGCTGAAGCGCTCTTCCTCGGCTGCGGCGATCACCTCACCATCCACGACCAGCGCAGCGGCTGGATCATGAAAAATCGCATTTATCCCCAAGAACCGCATCGGTTTCCCTCCGTGGCACAGTGGAGGTCTGGTTACCGAGAGAAGCGCTTCTAAACACTCCTTTGTAGAGAAGTCGACGTGAGTGGGGGATGCACTCAATTACTGCTACTCTGCGTAGTCATCGGCCGGTGTTTGCCGCTTTGTCCCGGGGGTAGCCCGGCGGGCGATTCGCACAGGAGGTCGCCCGTGCAAGATTCCGCTCGCAGGCCCGCCGCGGTGCTCTTCGACCGTGACGGAACACTCGTTTACGACGTCCCATACAACTCCGATCCTGATCGCGTCGAACCCGTCGCAGGAGCCCGGGAGGCTCTGGACCGGCTCCGCGCGGAGGGCGTCCCGATCGGAGTCGTGACCAACCAGTCGGGGGTGGCCAAGGGCCTGATCTCCCCGGAGGCCCTGCGGGCCGTGAACGACCGGGTGGAGGCCCTGCTCGGCCCGTTCGACGTGTGGGAGATCTGCCCGCACGACGACGGCGACGGCTGCGGCTGCCGCAAACCCGCGCCCGGCCTCGTGCTGCGCGCGGCCCGGCGGCTGGGCGTTCCTCCGGATGAGTGCGTCGTGATCGGCGACATCGGCCGCGACGTGGAGGCGGCCCGCGCCGCCGGCGCCCGGGGCGTTCTCGTGCCGACCCCGGAGACGCTGCTCGAGGAGATCGCCGCGGCCCCCGAGGTGGCGTCCGACCTCGCCGAGGCGATCGACCTGGTGCTTCCGGGAATTCAGCTGACAGCTGAGGATGAAGCGGGCACGACCAGGGCAGTGGGGTGACGCGCCACGACGGGGGAGGCGTGACAGGAGGCACGGTGTTCCGAGGTCTGCAGGACGACGGACGGGGAGCGATGCGATGAGGATCATGGTCTGGCATGTCCACGGTTCGTGGACCACGTCCTTCGTGCACGGGGAGCACGAGTATCTGGTGCCGCTCACCCCCGACCGCGGTCCCGACGGGCGGGGCCGGGCCGACACCTATCCCTGGCCCGCCAGTGCGCGGGAGGTCCCGTACGACCGGCTGGCGGGCGAGGACGTCGACGTGGTCGTCTACCAGCGGCCGCACGAGCTCGACCTGGCCCGCGAGTGGCTGGGGCGCGACGTGCCCGGCGTCTACGTCGAGCACAACACCCCGGCGGGGGACGTGCCCAAGAGCCGGCACCCGCTGGCCGACCGGGACGACATCCCGATCGTCCACGTCACCCACTTCAACGACCTGTTCTGGGACTCGGGCCGCGCCCCCACCCACGTGATCGAGCACGGGGTCGTCGACCCCGGCTACCTCTACACCGGCGAGCTGGCCCGCGCGGGAGTGGTCGTCAACGAGCCGATCAGGCGCTGGCGGGTGGCGGGCACCGACCTGCTGCCCACGTTCGCCGCGGCGGCCCCGCTCGACGTGTTCGGCATGAAGGTGACGAACCTGCCGTCCAAGCTCGGCCTGGACGGCCAGATGGAGGCGTTCGAGGACCTGCCGCAGACCGCCATGCACGCCGAGCTGGCCAAGCGGCGGGTGTACCTGCATCCCTACCGCTGGACCTCGCTCGGACTGTCGCTGATCGAGGCCATGATGATCGGCATGCCGATCGTCGCGCTCGCCACCACCGAGGCCGTGGAGGCGGTGCCGCCGGAGGCCGGGGTCGTCTCGACCAAGCTGCCCACGCTGCTGCGCGCCCTCGACCGGTTCGCCAACGAGCCCGAGCTCGCCGTCCAGGCGGGCAAGGCGGCCCGCGCGGCGGCGCTGGCCCACTACAACCTCGACCGCTTCCTCGCCGACTGGGACACGCTGCTCACCTCGATCGTCCGGGGATGACCTGTTCAGCCTGAGCCATCGCGACGACCTGGTTCGGTCGCCTCGGTGGCACTCGCCCGCTGGCGATACGCGAGCCCTGAAACCCGGCTTGACGACAGACCGGCAGCATATGGATACTGAGTGTGTCGCGCTCCCTGGAGTGCGGAAGTGGCGCCGGGAACCCCCCGATGGAATCGGGAGCCCGGCGCTCGCGCTATTTGGGATCAGATTCCTTCGGCTTCCAAAAACGTGATGCGCTCCCCGAAGAGCGCCAACCAGCGGTCTTCTCCGTCCAGCCATCCGGCGACGATTCCCGCGATCACGTCTGCTGCCCACAGCGCCGCATCGGAACTCGCTCGCGACCAAACAACCGCCATGTCACGTAAGAGGCGTCATAGCTGATCACTTACGCGTCCTTCGATCTTCCCCGCGGGCGGGCACGTCGTTCGCTGTGATCCAAATCACAGGTGGGCCAAAGGAGCGGCCGATCACGCTCTCAGCAGCCGCGCTACTGATGTCTACTTGGGGAAGGCCTTACCCCTCGATGAGACCGGCAGGTCTTTCCTGCGGGAACACCTTGCAGGGCGGCAGGGGGGAGCCATGCCCGATTCCCGGGAGATCCATGACGCTTTCGCGGAGGCACTCTGCACGCACGACAAGAGGAGTCTTCTGGACTGCTTCCACCCGGACGCCGTCATCGTGACGCCCGCCGGGATGGTCGAGGGGCACGAACAGATCGAGTGGTATTTCGGCCAGTTCTTCTCCACCGTGCCCGACCTGACGACCGAGGTCACCACGATGCGGGTCCGCGGTGACACCATCGCCGTCGAATGGGTCACGTCGGGGAGCCAGGCGGGAGTGATGCTGCTCCCGGACGGCACCGAGATCCCCGGCACCGGCCGCCCCGTCTCCTGGACGGGGTGCGGGATGTGGACGGTGGAAGACGGCAGGTTCGCCAGCGGGCGCATCTACTACGACCAGTTGCGTGCTTACATGTCGTTGGGCTGCCGGCTCGCACAGACCGTGCCCGGCCCCGCCGCCGCCCCCGTCCACGCGGCCAGCCCTGATCGGGAGGCCGAACCCGTGCCTGCCGCCGAGTCGCGCTCCGGATCCGTCCGCCGGCTTCTCCGCAGACTCACCGGCCGGTGACCGTCGCCGCGTCCGTGCCGGCGAGCCGGGACCTTGATTGTTTACCGAGAACGGGGCACCGCGAGGGCAGGTGATCCGGTCCGGGTGGGAAAAGGCTCCTCATGATGCGCAACCTGGTGAACGGCGCCGTCGGCGGCGCGCTCGCGACGGCCGTGTACAGCGCGATGCTGATGGCGGCGGACAGGGCCGGCCTGCTGGAGGACCCGCCGCCGCGGCGGTTCGCGCGGCTGACCCTTTCCGGGCGGGACAAGCCCAGGAGGGGCGAGAACGTGCTGGGCACGATCGCGCACTTCGCGTTCGGCTCCTCCTGTGGCTCGGTGCTCGGCCTGTTGTCGGCCGGACAGCGGGTGCCCGTTCCGATCGGCACGGCTTACGGGTTGCTGGTGTGGTACTTCGGCTACCAGGGCATCGCGCCGAGTGTCGGCGCGTACCCGCCCGTCCCGAAGGACCGCCCCGGCCGCCAGGCCGCGCTGCTGGCGGGACACCTGCTGTGGGGCACCGCGCTCGCCTTCGCGCTCAACCGGCTGCGTACCGAGAAGGCGCCGATGACCGCCGAACTCGCGCCCCGCGTGCGCGAGCAGGTCCGGCGCGTCATGCCCACCCCCGAGCCGGCCTCCGCACGCTGATCCGGCCCGCTCGTCCGGCTACCAGAAGCCGACTTCGGGATACTTGGCCGACGGCCCGTCCAGGAGCGGCCGCCGTTCGCCCTTCAGGTGGGTGTCGAGAAAGGCGGTGACGTAGTCCCGGGTGATCCGCAGGGATCGCTCACCGTTCATCGGGGCGACCTGCATGCCGAGCTGCGGCCCGAGCACCGCGTAGTCGACGAAGCTCACGTGCTCGGCACCGGTGACGGTGAGCCAGCGCTTCCACATGCCGGTGACATGGGGCCAGAACAGGTCCCACGACTTCGGCTCCCCGCCGGCGACCGGCTGCTGCCGAGGGTTGCCGATCATCATGAACGGCTTGGTGATCGGCTTGGCGGGGGTCGTGGGGTTGTAGGAGCCGTCCAGGTTGACCGCGGCCGTGATCCGATCGCTCACGGCGAGCAGATGGGCCGCGCTCTGGCCGCCGACCGAGTGCCCGACCATCGCGATCCTGCGCTCGTCGATCAGCCGGTTCCAGCGCCTCGTCCGCTCCAGCCGGTCCAGCACGAAGGTCGTGTCCGCCGCCCGCACCCGGGCGACCTTCTCCCCCAGCTCCGTGGTCCGACCACCCGCGCCGGCCTCGAACGTGACGGTCCTGCCGCCGGGGAACGTGGTGGCGACCGACTCGTAGGTGTGCTCGATGCCCGCGACCACGTAGCCCCGGCTGGCGAACTCCTCGGCCAGCGAGGTCAGCGTGGCCCGTGGCATGGTCATGCCGGGCGACATGACCACCAGCGGCCATCCGCCTCTCTTCGCCAGCGCGGGCGCGTCGGCGCGGGCGTACGTCCTCGTCTTGGTGAGCGTGTCCGGCGGGAGGTCCTTCAGCTGGGGGAATCCCTTGAGGATCAGCGCCGACTCCTGCGGGGTGACGTACGGCGCGGTCGGGCCCTTCGCCTTCACGGCCGGATACCAGAGGGAGACCATCAGCTCTCGCGGCCTGCCGTCCACCCAGGGGTCGGGCCGGTGGGAGTCGACCAGGTGGACGTCGGACCGTCCGACCGCGTAGCGCCCGGTCGGAGCGGGCAGGGCGGGCTCGGGGGCGGCGGAGGCGGCGGGGGCGCCGCCGGTCAGCGGAGCCAGGGCGATCACGCCGGCGATCAGGAGATGTTTCATACCCGTCACCCTGCCGAGTGGCGCCGCCGTACCGTCCCCTGCGAAGGTCACGCGACGTGCGCGACTTTCGTAGGGGGTCGCCCCGCCGGACGCACCAATAGCCTCTGAGCGTGAACATCCTGGATCGGGCCCTGCCGTGGGCGCTCGGCGGCGCGGTGTTCCTGCTCTGCGCGGGCTCCGCGTACGGCTGGGCCGGCGTCGCGACGACGCTGCCCGCCCCTGTGGCCCTGGCGATCGCCGCGGCCGCGGCGGCGGCCGCCGTCGTCGCCCGGCGTTCGGTCTGGCCGGTGACCGTGATGGCGGCCGTCGCCTATGTCTGGCCGGCCATGTGGCCGCCGGCGGTCGTGGCCTCCTACTACGCGGGCCTGCACTTGGGGCGCCGCCGGGCCCTGTGGCTCTACGCGGCCGGCGCGTCCGCGGTGTGGGCGCTGGGCGGGGTGGTCTCCTCCCTGAGCGGCGGCCACCGGGCGCTGGCGATGGGCTCTTCGCCGAACGTGCTCATCCTGGGTGGTGCGCTGGTCGGGCTTCCTCTGGTGGCCGGCTTGTGGAGCCACGCCCGACGGCAGGTGCTCGTGGCCATGCGCGAGCGAGCCGAACAACTGGTGCGGGAACAGGTCCTGCGCGCGGATCAGGCACGCGCCCAGGAACGCGCTCGCATCGCGCGGGAGATGCACGACGTGGTCGCGCACCGGGTGTCGCTGATGGTCCTGCACGCCGGCGCGCTGGAGGTCGGCGCGCCGGACGAGCGTACGGCCCAGACGGCCGCTCTGATCGGCGACGTCGGCAGGGAGGCGCTGAGCAACCTGCGCGAGGTGCTCGGCGTCCTGCGCGCGCAGGACACCTCCCGCGACCCGCAGCCCACACTGGCCGACCTCGAACGGCTGCTCGCGCAGTCTCGCGCTCTCGGCCTCGTGGTCAACCGGCGTGACGAAGGTCAGGCCCGCCCGATAGGGCAGTCCGCGGAACGCACCGCCTATCGGGTGGTGCAGGAGGCGCTGGCCAACGTGCACAAGCACGCCGGCGGCGCCGAGACCGACGTGGCCGTCCGTTACCTGCCCACCGGTCTGGAGATCGTCATCCGCAACGCGCCGTCCGCCGCACGCGAGGAACTGCCGAAGTCCGGCTGGGGCCTGGTCGGCCTGCGCGAACGTGTCGAATTGCTCGGGGGCACCCTGGAGGCCGGCCCGTGCGACGGCGGTTTCCAGGTACGGGCGAGGATTCCCGCCGCATGATCCGCGTACTGATCATCGACGACGAGGCGCTGGTCAGGTCGGGGCTGCGGATGATCCTGGAGGCGGCGGGCGACGTGGTGGTCGTCGGCGAGGCACGCGACGGCGAGGAGGCGATCGGCGCGGCCGCCCGGCTCAGGCCCGAGGTCGTGCTCATGGACGTCCGGATGCCCGGCATGGACGGCCTGACCGCCACGGGACGGCTTCTGCGCGCCGCCGGCCCTCCGAAGGTGGTCATGGTGACCACCTTCGACCTGGACGAGTACGTCCACGAGGCGCTGCGTCTCGGCGCCGTGGGGTTCCTGCTCAAGGACACCCCGCCACGTGAACTGATCGCCGCGGTCCGCACGGTCGCCGAGGGCAACGCGATGCTCTCACCCTCCGTGCTCAAACGGCTCCTCGGCTCGTTCGCGCACAAGGCGCCCTCGCGTGCCGAGGTCGCGCGTCAGCGGCTCGCCCCGCTCACGGCCAGGGAGGAGGACGTGATCAAGGCGCTGGCGCGCGGCCTGTCGAACGCCGAGATCGGACGGGAGCTGAAGCTGTCGGAACCGACGGTGAAGGCGCATGTGAGCCGGCTGCTCGCCAAGCTGGGCCTGGCCAACAGGGTGCAGGCCGCGATTCTCGTCCACGACGCCGACCTCGCCTGACGCCGGCGCTTCCACATACGGAAGTAGGGGGTGACACCCGCCGATCGTCCGATGTGCCGTGACCTGCTGAGTGTCTAGCTTGATGGCGTGTCGGCCCTGACCCGTGTGAGGGATGTGCCCGCGTCCGATCCGGGATCTCCCGGATGTCCCCGACGCCCTTCGGTCGACATGGTGTACCCGTGCCCTAATGATCGGAGTCACACTGATGTCGCACGCCATCCTCGACCTGGTCCAGCAGGTGATGTCATCGCCCTGGTTATACGTGGCGCTGTTCGCCCTGGCGCTGCTCGACGGGTTCTTCCCGATCGTGCCGGCCGAGACCTCGGTGATCACCGCCGCGGTGTTCGCCGCATCGGGCGAGACCAACCTGGCCCTGGTCATCGTGGTCGCGGCTCTCGGCGCATGCGCGGGTGACCATATCTCCTACCTGATCGGCAGCAGGTCGGCGGGCAGGCTGCGGGAGAAGAAGCCGTTTGTCTGGGCGCGGAACGCGCTGGCCGAGCGGGGCGGTCTCGTCCTGGTCGTGGCCAGATACATCCCCGGTGGACGCACCGCGACCACGCTCACCATGGGCGCCGTACGGTATCCGCTGCGCTCGTTCACGTTCTTCGACGCGATCGCGGCGGGCTCGTGGGCGGTGTACTCCGGGCTGATCGGCTTCTTCGGCGGGATGGCGTTCGAAAACGACCCGATCAAGGGCCTGCTCCTCGGCCTCGGCATCGTGCTGTCGATCACCGTGGTCGTCGAGGTGGTGAGATGGCTCAGGAGACGACGCGCCGCCCGGCTCTCCCCGGAGAGTCTTCCCACCTCGTCCTCCGAGGGAGAATGTGATCTCGTGTCTGTCGCCGATCTGGGGCAGCGCTGACGAACCGAGGAGGAGCAGATGAGCAAGCTCGATGAGAACGCCGTAGCTCTGCTGAAGGAACCGGTCCACGCCTGGGTGACGACCATCCGGCCGGACGGATCGCTGCACAACACCGTGGTGTGGGTCGACGTCGACGGAGACGAAGTGATCTTCAACACCGCCGTGGGCCGGGCGAAGGAGCGGCACCTGCGCAACGACCCCCGGGTGTCGGTCAGCGTGCTCGACCCGCAGAACGCCTTCCGCTTCGTCAGCGTCTCGGGCACCGCCGAGCTGGAGCTCGAAGGCGCGGACGCGGTTATCGACGGCCTGGCGAAGAAGTACCTCGGGGTGGACGCCTACCCCTACCGGCAGCCGGGAGAGCAGCGCATCACCGTGCGCGTCGTTCCCGAGAAGGTCATCTCCAGCGCCGGCCGCTGACGGACGGGGCGTCCGCCGGGCGAGCGCGCGCAGAGCCGCCCGGCACACCTTCCCGCACGCCCCACCCGCGCCCGGGGCCACCGCACCTTCCGGCCCTCGAACCCGCTCACACGGCGCCGCGCAGGTAGGCGAGCACGGCGAGCACCCGGCGGTGGTCGTCGGCGTCCGGGGGCAGGTCGAGCTTGGCCAGGATGCTCGCGATGTGCTTGGCGACGGCCGCCTCGGAGACGAACAACGCGCGGGCGATCGCGGCGTTGGACCGGCCCTCCGCGACCAGGGCGAGCACCTCCCGCTCGCGCGGCGTGAGCCGGGTCAGCGGGTCACGGCGCCCGTGCAGCAGTTGCCTGACGACCTCGGCGTCGATCACCGTGCCGCCGCCCGCGACCGTCGTCACCGCGCCCGCGAACTGCGTGACGTCGCCGATGCGGTCCTTCAGCAGGTAGCCGACGCCCCCGGCGCCCGCCTGGTCGAGCAGTTCGGCCGCGTAGGTCTGCTCCACGTACTGACTGAGCACCAGCACCGCGAGGGACGGCCGCGCCGCGCGCAGCTCCAGCACGGCCCGCAGCCCCTCGTCGCTGAAGCCGGGCGGCATGCGCACGTCGGCGACGACGACGTCCGGATCCTGCTCGGCGACCGCCGCGATCAGCGCGGGCGCGTCGCCCACGGCGGCGGCGACGCTGTGCCCGAACCGTTCCAGCAGGCCGGCCAGACCCTCCCGGAGCAGCACCGAATCTTCGGCGATCACCACGCGCACGGGATCTCCGCCCTGACCGTTGTCGGGCCGCCGTGCGGGCTCTCGACGGTGAGCGTGCCGCCGACGGCCGCCACCCGGTCGGCGAGCCCGGTCAGGCCGGTTCCGCGTGCCGGGTCCGCTCCCCCGCGCCCGTCGTCGGCGATCTCCAGCGCCAACGTCCCGTGACGCGACCGGCCGCGCACCGCGCACGAGCCGGCCCCGCTGTGCTTGGCCACGTTCGCCAGCGCCTCGCACACGACGTAGTAGGCCGCCGCCTCCACCCGCTCGGGAAGCCGCCGGTCCAGCGCGATGTCCACCCGCGCGGGCACCGGCGACCTCCCGGCGACGTCGCGTACGGCGGCGGGCAGCCCGCGGTCGGCGAGCACCTGCGGGTGGACCCCGCGGATCAGCTCGCGCAGCTCCGCGAGCGCCTGCCCGGCCAGCTCGCGGGCCTCCTCCAGCCGCAGGGCCGCGGGCGAGCCCGGCGGAAGGTCGAGCCCGGCCAGGCCCAGCTTCATCGACAGGGCCACCAGCCGCTGCTGCGCGCCGTCGTGCAGGTCCCGCTCGATTCGGCGGCGCTCGGCCTCGAAGGCGTCCACCAGCCGCGCCCGGGACCGCGCGATCTCGCGCATCTCGGCCTCCTGCGGCACGAGCATCGCCCGGGCCATCGCCGCTCTGGCGCCCGCCCACGCGGTGATCGTGTACGCGGCGACGGGCACCAGCAGCAGCCCGGCCGCCGACGCGATGAAGGTCTCCCCCAGCGTGGCCTCGCCCTCGGGGGCGATCGGCTGCACGACCGGGGAGAGGATCAGCACCGCCGGTCCGCCGATCGCGGCCGCCGCCACCAGCAGGTCCACCCAGCCGAGCGCGACCAGCGCCACAAGAGCGTGCCCCGCCTCCCTCCATCCGAGCAGCCCCCACCGGCCGCGAGGCAGCCCGCGTACGGGCCGCCGGTCGGCGAGCAGCAGCCGCCGCCGCTCGAACCAGGCCACGGGCGTCAGCAGCGCGGCGGCCACCAGGGCGGCCGCCGCCACAGCGGCGACCGCACCCGTCGTGCCGCCCATCGCGCGCGCGGACGACAGCACGGTGGCGAACCCGAGACCGGGAACGGCTCCGGCCAGCAGGTACGCCAGAGAGCGCCAGGGCCAGGCGGAGGTCAGGAAACGCCCCGGCGGCCCGGCGAGCGCGTCCAGCGCGGCCCGGGGTGCGGAGGCTGTGGGGGCGGCGGGGGCGGGGAGTGCTACGGGAGCGGGGAGCGGGGCGGCCACGGCACCGACGTTAACCGCTGGGCGCGCCGGTGTCGGTAGTGCTGGGAATACCTCTGGATCTCGCCCCAGCGCCAATGCCTCGCGGGCCCGCCGCCGGTTGGCTCGGCACATGACACCAACCGACATGACACAGGCCGGCACGACACAGGCCGGCACGACACAGGCCGGCACGGCAAAGGCGACCGGGCAGGCGGTGCTGCTCGACGCGGTCCGCGTGGTGTACGGCACCGGGCCTGGCGCGGTGACCGCTCTCGACGGCGTGACCCTCGGCTTCGGCCAGGGGACCTTCACGGCCGTGATGGGGCCCTCGGGCTCCGGCAAGTCCACACTGCTGCACTGCGCCGCCGGGCTCGACCGGCCGACGTCCGGGACCGTGCTGATCGGCGGCACCGACCTCGGCCCGCTGAACGAGAAGGCGCTCACCCTGCTGCGGCGGGAACGCGTCGGCTTCGTCTTCCAGGAGTACAACCTGATCGACGCGCTCACCGCCGAGGAGAACGTGGCGCTGCCCCTGCGCCTGGCCGGCCGCCGCCCCGACCCGGCCGAGGTACGCGACGCCCTCGCCGAGGTCGGCCTGGCCCACCGGGCCGGTCACCGGCCCGCCGAGCTGTCCGGCGGCGAGCGTCAGCGGGTCGCGATCGCCCGCTCGCTCATCAGCAGGCCCGCCGTGCTCTTCGCCGACGAGCCGACCGGCGCGCTCGACAGCGTCGCGTCCCGCGCGGTCATGGAACTCCTGCGCGGACTCGTGGACACCCGCGGGCAGACCGTCGTCATGGTCACGCACGACCCCGCCGCCGCCGCGTACGCGGACCGGGTCGTGCTGCTGGCGGACGGCCGGCCCGCCGGGGAGCTGGGCCGGTCGACCGCCGCCGAGATCGCCTCCCGCATGGCCCTGCTGGAGGAGCGATGCTGAGCACCCTCCCACTGCTGCGTGCCCTGCTTCGGGGCCGGTGGACGGGGCTCGTGGGCAGTCTGGTCGCGCTGTGCCTCGGCACCGTGATCCTTTCGGCGACCGCGCTGCTGCTGACCTCCGCCGGCCCGCGCGTGCCCGAGCGGTACGCCGCCACGCCTCTCCTCGTCCGGAGCCCGGGGACGGCACCCGCGGGCGAGGGCCTTTTCGCCGAGAACCGGCCCTGGTCCCCCGAAACCGTCGACTCGCTGGTCGGCGCGCTGACATCCGTGCCCGGCGTCACGGCGGCCGTCCCCGACCGCGCCTTCTACGCCCAGGTCGTCGTCGGGGGCAGGCCGGCGGGCGCGCACGAGGCCCGGGGCTGGAGCACCGCGGCGCTGGCGCCGTACCGGCTGGTGGCGGGCCGGCCGCCGGTCCGCGCCGGAGAGGTGGTGCTCGGCCGGACGCTCGGGCTCGCGCCGGGCTCGCCCGTCATGCTGCTGACGGCGCGTGGGCCGGCGCCGTACAGGGTCACCGGCCTCACCGACGGCCCGGGCCCGTACGTGTCGGACGGCGAGGCCGCCCGGCTCGGGGGTGGCGTGCGGGTCATCGGGGTGCTCGTCGAACCGCGGGCGGATCTCGCCGGCGTCCGGGCCGCGGTGGGGCGTGCCGTACGCGGGGCCGGGCCCGGCGCAGGGGCCGGGCAGGTGCTCGCGGGGCCGGACCGGGCGGCGGCCGAACCCGCCGCGGACGCGCGGACCCGCTGGATCGGCATGCAGGTGCTGACCGCGATGGCGCTGCTCGGCGGCTTCGTGTCGGTGTTCCTGGTGGCGTCCACCTTCGCGTTCCGGGTCAACCAGCGGCGCCGGGAGTTCGGCCTGTTGCGGGCGGCCGGCGCGACCCCGCGCCAGGTCCGGCTGATCGTGTACGGCGAGGCGCTCGCCGTCGGCGCGGTCGCGGCCACGGCCGGGGCCCTGCTGGGCGTGGCCGTCGCGCCCGCCGTGGGCGGGGTGCTCGTCACGGCGGGCTTCGAGCCCAAGTCGTTCGGCGTGCGGTTCACCCCGCTGCCCGTGGCCGCAGCCGTGGCGGCCGGGATCGCGGCGGGCCTGCTCGGCGCGCTGGCCGCCTCGGGCCGCGCCGCCCGGGTCCGCCCGCTGGAGGCCCTGCGCGACCACGCGGCGGGCGGCACGCCGATGACCAGGGTGAGATGGATCGCGGGCGTCGTGTCGGTCGCGGGCGGTCTGGCCCTGGCGGTGGCGAGCGGTTCCGCCCGGGAGGACTCCCTGGTGAACGACGTCCTGCTCGCCGCGATGGCGCTGATCGCCGGGCTCACCCTGCTCGCGCCGGTCGTCCTGCCGCCGCTCGTCCGTGCCTTCGCGTGGTCGTTCTCCCGGCCGGCCGTGGGCATGCTGGCCGGGCGGAGCGCGATGACGGCCGTGCGGCGCACCGCCGCCACTGCGGCCCCGGTGCTGCTGGCGGTCGGCTTCACCGTGCTCGTCACCGGCATGGTGCGCACGACCGCCGCGGCGTACACCGTGGAGGGGGCGGCGGGCGGCGGCGCGGCGGCGGTGCTCGTGCCCGACGGCGCCCCCGGCCTGTCCGACGCGGCGCTCGCGGCGGCGGCCGGCTCGGCTCCGCTGCCCACCACCGTGTACGACAGCGTGCACGGCGGCAGGCCGCTCGCCGCGCTCGGCGACGGTCACCTGGCCGGGGACGAGATGACGGTCGCGGAGTGGGCCGCCCGGGACCACGGCTGGCGGAAGGGGGACGTCGTGCCCCTCGCCTTCGAGGACGGCAGGACGGTGCGCCTGCGGATCCGGGTGGTCCTGCGCGACGCGCCCGCCGAGGTGGTGATCGCCAGGGACACGGTCCGGGCGCACGACCCGTCGGCGCTGACCCCCGAGGCGTACGTGTCCCGGCCGGCCGGGATGGTCTTCCCGGGGGCGAAGACGGTGAGCGTCGCCGACCGCGCGGCCGGCGAACAGGCGGAGGAGGACCGGCTCGTCTGGCTGTTCACGCTTCTGCTGGTCGGGGTTTCGGCCGGCTACGCCGGTCTCGCCATCGTCAACACGCAGGTGATGGCGGCGTCGGCGCGGGTACGCGACGTCGCGGTCCTGCGCCTGACCGGCGCGACGCCACGGCAGGCGATCGCGGCGACCGCGGCGGAGGCGGCTCTCGTCGCCGGGACCGGTGCCGTGCTCGGCTTCGCGGTCGCCGTTCCCTCGCTGCTGGGGATGCGCGCCGGGCTGGCGCAGATGGCCGGTGACGCCGTTCCTCTGGTCATCCCCTGGCCGGCCGTGGCGGCCGTCGTCGCCGCCTGTCTCATCATCGCCACCACATCCAGCACTGTTTTCACATTGAGCCCATTTCTCTCAATGCGCTGCCGTAAAACGCGCACAAGGGAGAGTAAAAGATCCAGAAATTGGCCGCCTACCAGGGCAGATGCATGATCAGGCAAAGAAATGTTCAACCCTCCGCCTGCTTATCGCAAGGGTTGTGATCCAACCCGCCCAGGCGGCCCGGATCCCGGATTGCCCTTATTAACATTTTTTTCCTGAGCATTGCATAACGGACACGAAGGGAGGGGTCATGGTGGGCCGGCTCGTGCCTTCCTTTTTACGCCCGCGCTCGATCCAGGCGCGGACCGCCCTGATGAGCGCGGTCCTCTCCCTCGTCGTCCTCACGGTGTTCGGGTTCGGTCTGGACATCGCCGTCCGCAACCGCATCCACAGCCATCTCTTCATGGACACCCAGCGGGTGGCCACCGACTGGATCGCCTCGATGGGCCCCAACGGCATCCCGCAGCCACCGGCCGCGCACGAGGACCTGGTGCAGCTCGTCGACTCCCGCAACCGGGTGATCACCGCCAGCCGGGCTGCGAGCGGCCGGGCCCCGCTGACCTCCCCCTTCCCCACGGGCCAGGACCGCCTGCAATACCGGATCGAATGCCCGGACGAGGGCCGGTGCGTCGTGCTCACCGCCGTACGGGTCCTGCCGGTGCAGTCCCGGCTGTTCTGGGACGGCGAGCCGCACGCCGTGTACGCGGGGAGGACCGAGCCCGGCCTGCTGGCCTCGCGGCGGCTGGAACTGTTCATCGCGATCGGAGTGCTGCTGATGACCGCCGGATGGACCTGGGCGAGCTGGCGGGCCGCGGGCCGCACGCTGCGTCCGGTCAGGGAGATTCGCGAGAGGGTGACCGAGATCAGCGTGCGCGACCTGAGCCTGCGCGTTCCCCAGCCGCCAGGGCGCGACGAGATCGCCGAGCTCGCGCGGGCCTCCAACGGCTTCCTCGAACGCCTCGACACCTCGGTGCGCCAGCAGCGGCACTTCGCCTCGATGGTCTCCCACGAGCTGCGGACCCCGCTCGCCGGGTTGCGCACACAACTGGAAGAGGCCCTGCTCTACCGCGAGGACACCGATCCCTACGAGACGATCCGTACGGCGGTGCGCACCACCGAGCGGTGCCAGGCGATCATCGACGAGATGCTCACGGTCGCCCGGGTCCGCACGGCCGCGACGGCCGAACCCGAGCCGGTCGGCCTGGGGACGCTCGCGCGGGAGGAGGCCGCCGCCCGCACGGACGGCGTGCCCGTGCACGTCGAGGTCGAGGACGACGTGACCGTCCTCGGCAACCGGGTCCAGTTGTGCGGCGTGCTGACCAACCTGCTGGTCAACGCCCAGCGCCACGCGTACAGCAGGGTCGACGTCACGGTGGGGCGGGCCGGGGACGAGGCGGTCGTGACCGTGCTCGACGACGGCGACGGCATCGCGCCGGAGGACCGCGAGCGGGTCTTCGAGCCGTTCGTCCGGCTGAAGGACGGGCGCCGCCGCGACCCCAAGGGCACCGGACTCGGCCTCGCCCTGTGCCGCGTCACGGCGGACGCGCACCACGGAACGCTCAAGGTCGAGGACTCCCCGCGCGGCGCCCGCTTCGTCCTGCGCCTGCCGCTGCCCGCGGACATCTCACTCGTGGGCGGCGGGCAAATCCTCAGCCGCTGACGACGGTGGCCAGGGTCAGCGCGAAGTCTCCGGCGCTGTCGGTGTACCAACGGCAGACCGCGAACCCGGCCCGGGACAGCTCGTCGAGCACGCCCTGCCTGCGGAACTTCGCGCTGATCTCGGTGCGCATCTCCTCGCCCTCGGCGAAGGCGGCCGTGAGGCCGAGCGCCCTGATCGGGACCTCCATGGGCCGGGTCGCCCGCAGCCGCATCTCGATCCACTCGTTGTCCTCGTCCCACAGCGCGACGTGCTCGAACGCCTCCGGCTCGAAGCCGGCGCCGAGCTCCCGGTTGAGCACGTGCAGCACGTTGCGGTTGAAGGCGGCCGTCACGCCCTGCGCGTCGTCGTACGCCCTGACCAGGCGGGAGGGATCCTTCACCAGGTCGGCGCCGAGCAGCAGGGTGTCCCCGGGCCGCAGGGTGGCGCGCAGTTCCTTGAAGAACATCTCACGCGCGGCGGGCGGAAGGTTGCCGATCGTGCCCCCGAGGAATGCCACCAGCCGCCTGCCGTTCCTCGGCAGCAGCGCCAGGTGCTGCTCGAAGTCGGCGCGCACCGGGCGCACGTCCAGGCCCGGATACCGTACGGCGAGCCGCTCCGCCGCGGCGGCCAGCGTGACGGCGTCCACGTCGACCGGCGTGTAGGCCCGCAGCGTCCCGGCGTTGGCCAGCGCGTCGAGCAGGAGCACGGTCTTCTCGCTGGTGCCCGAGCCCAGCTCGACGAGCGTGTCGGCGCGGGTGAGGCCCGCCACGTCGACGGCGCGGCGGCGCAGGATCTCCAGCTCGCGCCGGGTCGGGTAATACTCGGTCAGCCGGGTGATCCGGGAGAACAGCTCGCTGCCCGCCTCGTCGTAGAACCACTTCGGGGGCAGCCGTTTGGGTGACGAGGTGAGCCCGGCGCGTACGTCGTCCTCGAGAGCCTGGCGCAGGTAGTCGCCGCCGAGATGGTCGGTAACCATGGTCGCCTCTTTCAGTCGATGGTTGTCACGGAAACGCCGTCGGGGGACGCGAGCAGCAGGCTGCGGTCGGGCACGGCCCGCCAGCCGGGCCGGTCGTCCAGCGGCTCGCTCGCGACCAGCACTCCCTCCTCCAGGTGCGTGAACAGGGTGTCGCCCCAGGCCACGGCGGCCACCTCCGTGCCGCCCGTGACCAGCAGGTTGAGCCGGGCCTGCGGGTCCCCCTCGGCGGCCGCGCGGACGACGGCCGGCAGGGTGTCGGTGAGCGGCACCCCGTCACGGAGCAGGGCGAACACCGCCGACGCGAGCCAGGCCGAGTCGCACATGCTCTCCGGATCGGCCGCGAGCGGGCGCAGCGCCTCGCGCCTGACCCGGCCGTTGTGGCTGAGCAGCCACCGGCCGTCGGCGAACGGCGCCGTGGCCGTCTCCTCGATCGGCATGCCGACCGTGGCCGACCTGACCGCGGCGATCAGGCACGACGACCGCGCCACCGCGGCGAGGCCGGGCATGTTGGCGTCCGCCCAGATCGGCACCGTACGGCGGTAGCGCACGGGCCTGGAGCCGTCGTACCAGCCGAAGCCGAACCCGTCGGCGTTCACGGTGCCGTACTTCTGCATGCGCGGCGCGTACGACTGGCGCAGCAGCCCGTGCTCCGGATCGTCGATGAGCGAGGCCGCCGGCCGCACCGGGCCCAGCCACGCCGCGTGACGGCACACGGCCTACTCCTCCGAGCGGGCGCAGCGGAACCCGGCGAAGATCTGCCGCCGGATCGGATAGTCCCAGTTGCGGAAGGTCGTGCGGACGGCGGAGGGATGGGTGGCCCACGACCCGCCACGCAGCACCCGGTAGGTCTCCCCGAAGAAGACCTTGCTGTACTCCTCATAGGGGAAGCACCGGTAGCCGGGATAGGGCTGGAACCAGGAGTCGGTCCACTCCCACACGTCCCCGATGAGCTGCTCGACGCCGTAGGGGCTCGCCCCGTCCGGGTACGCCCCCACGGGCGCGGGCCGGGCGGCCCGATGACCGAGGTTGGCCTGACCGGGGCTCGGATCCGCGTCGCCCCAGGGATATCCGCGGCCCCCGCACGCCTTCTCCCACTCGGCCTCGGTCGGCAGGCGCTTGCCCGCCCACCGGGCGTACGCGTCGGCCTCGTACCACGAGACGTGCTGCACCGGCTCGTCCGGCGGCACGGGCTCCTCCCGGCCGAAGCGGACCCGCCACCAGGTGTCGCCGTCGCGCGTCCAGAACAGCGGGGCCTCGACGCCGTTCCGCTCGGCCCACTCCCGGCCCTGCGGCAGCCACCAGCGCGGGTCGCGGTAGCCGCCGTCCTCGACGAACTCCATGTACGCCGCGTTCGTGACGGGATGGCGGTCGATCCAGTAGCCGGGCAGGTACAACCGGTGCGCCGGCCGCTCGTTGTCGTACGCCCAGGCCACGGTGTCGGTGCCCATCGTGAAGACGCCGGCGGGAATGTGGACCTCCGAGTCACCGGCGGGCCGGCCCTGCGGCAGCGCGCCGTCGCGGACCAGGCCGGGCCGCCGGGACAGTTGCAGCGTGGCGAGCATGGTCTCGTCGTGCTGGTGCTCGTGCTGCAGCACCAGCCCGAAGACGTAGCCCCCGGACCGCAGCGGATCGGGATCGGTCAGATCCGCCAGGTCGAGGACGTCGAGCACCCGCCCGCGTACGCCGGAGATGTACTTCCTGGCCTCGGCCGGGCCGAGCAGCGGCAACGAGGGCCTGTCCTTGCGCGGATACTTGAACGCGTCGTAGAGGTCGTCGATCTCCGGGCGCAGCGGCTCGATGCCGCCCACCTCGCGCAGCACCCACAGCTCCTCGTAGTTCCCCACGTGCGCGAGGTCCCACACCAGCGGCGACATCAGGGGCGAGTGCTGGCGCACGAGCACGTCGTCGTCGGCGTCGGTGTAGGTGAGCGACCGCGCGCGTACGGCCTCGAGTTCGGCCGCGATCCGCTCCTTCAGGCCGGTCGGGCCGGCGTTGCCCAGGACGGCGTCGAGATCGGTCACGCGAGCATCTCCTCCATCTGGTCGGCGGCCGGGGATCGGCCGGATTCGATGTGCCGGGAGGCGAACGCGCGAACCCGGGCCACCAGCCAGGGTTCGGCCCCGAGGCGGGGCAGTGCCTCGGCGGCGGCGCGGAAGCAGGCGGAGGCGGACCGGCGCAGGCCGGGGTCGGCGAGGCCGAGACGGGCGGCGTCCGCCCACCGGTGGGCGACAGGCCGGGCCGCCTCGACGGCGATCCCGGCGGCCCGGTCGTCGGTGACGAGCGCGTGCACGACGGCCGCGCACACGGGCCACTCGCCGGCCCCCTGCGCGTCGAGGTAGCGCACCTCAAGCCAGCCCCGGGGCCGTACGGGCGGGAAGAGCGTGGTGGCGTGGTAGGCGAGGTCGTCCTCGGCGGGGGGACGTCCGGCCACGCGGGCGAAGTCGCGGAACGCCGAGCCGTCGAGGACCGGCAGGAAGCGGCCGTCCTTCCGGATCAGCATGAGACGGGCGTCGAGGAGATAGCGCGCCCAGTCGTCCGCCGGGTCGCCGTTCTGCGCGACCGGCGCGGTCCTGCTCGGGTCGAGCCTGCCCCAGACGGCCTGGCGGCCGGAGGCCCACCCGTCGGCGGGCGAGTTGGCGAAGGCCGCAAGCAGCACCGGGCCGAGCACATGAGCGCGTTCCCAGCGGGCCCGGGGATCCTCGCCGAAGTCCAGGTTGACCTGGATCGAGGCGGTCGAGCACATCATCGCCTGCCCGTGCGGACGACCCAGGAAGGCGTCCATCGCCTCATATCTGGGCTCTCGTAACTGCCGCAGGGGCGGGCGCAGCACGTCCAGCCCGCGGCCGCCCAGCCGCAGCCCTGCCCGGGCGAGCGCGAGCCGTACGGCGTCGACGTCGGCGGTGAGCTTGGCGATGGCGGCGGGCAGGACGTCCGGCGGGGCGGACAGTTCGAGCTGCCCGCCCGGTTCGAACGTCACCCGGCTGCCCCCGGGGAGCACGGGGAGCGCTTCGGCGGTCCGGGCGATGGGGACGTGCAGCGCCGGGTCCTCCGCGTCGAAGACCAGGAACTCCAGCTCGACGCCCAGCCGGTCGGAGGTGACCCCGCGGAAGCAGTCCCGGGCGTACCCGTGCACGTCGGTCATTCGCCCCCCATCAGGCCGAGGTTTACGTGACTCGGTCGTGCCGAGTCAACTTTCCCCGCAATGTCCCCTTTCAACCTGAAACCCACTGAAACAGTGCGTTAACACAGGTCACGCGGAGGCGGAGGTCGCCCATTCCTCGTCGCGCATGCGGATCATCGAAACGCCGACGATGCCGAAGACCACCAGCAGGATGACCGGGCCACCGAGGCCCAGCACGAGGTTCCACGCGCTCGCGCCGAACAGCCAGACGAGGATGCCGACGAGCACGCCGGCCGGGAACCACCACCCGGCCCGCCCTCCCCACGCGTACGCGACGGCCACGAGCACGAGGCCCAGGAACGACCCGATCATGCCGGGCATCTGCCAGGCGACGATCATCGCGGGCTGCGCCGCGTCCTGCATGAGCTTCTCCGCCTGGTCCACCGGCAGCATCCGGAACGCCACGATGTCGAAGAAGTCCGAGATCATCAGCGCCGAGAAGTTGATGAGGCCGAGGACCGCGATCACGCCCGCGATGTTGGCGAGCACCACGCCCTTCCTGCGTACGAGGTGGACGAGGCCGATGACGCCGGGCACCCACAGGATCCACGCGTAGTGGAGGAGCGTCGCGCTGACGCCCACGGCGCCCGGGTTGTGCGCGTACGCCAGGGGGTCGTCGACCCCGGGCTCGGACGGGTCGGCGGCCATGCCGAGGAGCAGGCACAGCGGGGCGAGGATGAGGCTCGTGCCCGCCGCGACGCGGCGGAAGGAGTTCGCGTTGGTAAGCATGCGGAGGACCGTACGAAGCGGTCCCCCACCCCGTCGTCAAGGCGTCCCTTGACCTCCCGTCCCCCGCGAGGCTGATTCCTGGGCCGCCGGCGTCCCCCGTTGCAGCGTCGTTTCAGCCATGCGCAGCACCTTCGCCAGGTCGGTTACGTGGAGCGAGTGCGGTCGTCGTGCTCGGCCTCCCGGGCAATGGATTCCACGGAGCTGAGATTGGGTCAAGCTTTCGCATGGCCCGCCGCCACGATTGCGGACCTCACCCATCTGCTGTGCGTCTGTCCACAGCAGCAGGACTACTAAAAGTGACGATCCCCACTGTCCGCTCGTGGATAGGCCACGGCGTACTCGAGGAAGTCCCAGGCGGCGGAGTCGCGCGCGTCTCTGCTACCTCACTTGCCCGGGTTCTCGTGGTGCTCCGCGAGATTGGCGAGGACGAACCCGGTCGCAGGCTTACCAGAGTGATCGATACACTCCGTGACCGGGACCTGCTGCAACGGGCGCAGGACGTGATGGCCGAAACCGGCGACTTCGTGGAGTACGGCGAAGATGATCTGGAGGAGCTCCTCCGATCATGAGCCGACGCGCCCGCCCTACCGGCGAATCCCCCGGCGCAGCCCGCTTCCGTATCATGCCTTCAATCTGCCGGACCGGTCCGGCCATGGCGCGGGCCGTACCCAGTCCAAACCTGCCTGCTGCAACGACAAGAATGATCCGCCCCTCGCCGAGGATGTCGAGCTCATGGCGGCGATCGACCAGATCGTTCGGAACCGCCGATAGGGTTGCCGGCCAATCGTGGGGGCGGTCTCCCTCAGCGGGGAAGGCGTCTACGGAAGACCGCCCAGGCCCTGCCGGTCGCCGGCCGGCAACGACCGGCAGGCTTGAGAGGAGATGTTCGTTGCGTACGAGGATCAGATGGGAGACGTCGGCTGAATTTCCATCACGCCGAGAGCGGCCAGGCCGACGAGATGCGTTCCGACGCTCCGCGCCTCGCTGATCGTCAGCTCTACGAAGGAGCGATCCTCGATGCTCAGGTGGACGCGGGGGTCGGCGTCACCTGGCCCGAGGCTGAGATCGATCCACATCCGCTGCGGCTGCCCGGCCAGGGGAATCGCGCTCAGCTCGATGGACTACAGCCAGGCGTTGTGGATGCGCTCACCGGGAGACTCGTCGATGTGGGCCTCCATGCACCAGGGCGGACACGACCGACGCGGACGCTCGACCAGCGCACGGCCCGGCCTGAAAGGCATGCCCCATGTGGACCCGCCGCCTTGTCCGTTTCGCTCGCCGAGGCCGACTCCGGCGAACGTCTTGATGTGGTTCCCGATCACTGGGGCACCGCCACTTCGGCCAGGCTCTCCTGTTCGGCGATGGCCTGACACAGTTCGCGCAGGTTGTCGCCGTCGACGGTGCGGTATGCGCCCGCCTGCTCGGCCTCGGACGGGAACGGCCGCTCACGGCTCGCCCAGAAGCGTCCGGCATCGCTCCTCATGATCCGCCACCCGGCGAACTCCGTGCCGGGCGCAGTGGCCCTATCTTGGGTCATGGTCAGGAACTCCACTTCCTGATCGGGACCCGCCCGGTCGTATGCAGCGGCGGGCGGGTCCACCTCTGGCTGATGAAGCTGAGCCGCCGCCCGTACAGCCCCTTCTCTCCGTCATGATCAAGTAACAGTGTGTAGCGGCTCTGCAGGTTCATCGTCGCGTGTACTGTGCACGTTGGCAAGCGCTGTACACGTAGAAGTTTTACCGGCTTCCCATCACACTGAGCCCATGCCCATGAAGAGCCCCACCGTCCGGCATCGCCGCCTGGGTCGTGAGCTGCGACGACTACGTGAAAATTCGGGTCTCACACCAGATGCGGCAGCGAAGCAGCTCGGCTGGAGCCGTCCGAAGGTCAACCGGATCGAGAACGCGCGGACCAGTCCGAGCGTGACCGATGTCGCTGACGCCTGCGACCTGTACGGGGCCGACTCCGCGACCAAGGCGGGGCTGATCCAGCTCTGCCGAGATGCCAGCCAGCGCGGCTGGTGGACGGCCTACAGCGACGTCTTCTCCGGGTCCTACGTTGTCTTGGAAGCCGAAGCGGCGGCGATTCGCACCTGGGAGCCGGTCTTGATCCCGGGCCTGCTTCAGACCGAGGAGTATGCCCGCGCGCTCATGGGTCCGACCCGCCCCGCCCCAGACGATGTAGAGCTGAAACGCCGAGTCGACGCCCGGATGGCGCGTAAGATCACGCTACTTGGGTCGAGTGCGCCATCACTGCACGCGTTGATAGACGAGGGTGCCCTGCGCCGCCCGGTCGCGTCGGCAGGTGTGATGAGGCGGCAACTGGAGAGCCTGATCGACGTTGGTGACAGACCCAACGTGACGGTCCAAGTCGTGCCGCTAACGGCCGGTTTGCACGTTGGGCTCGATGGTGCCTTCTCCGTCCTATCCTTTGGCGAGGGCGACCCCGACGTGGGCTACACCGGTTGCCCCGGAGGTGACGTGTATGTAGAAGCCGCCGACCAGGTAAGGGGGCTTACGCTGACATTCGAGCACCTCGCCGAGATGGCCCTGCCCCCTGATGAGTCCGCGGCGCTCATCGCCGCAGCGAGGAGAGATCATGATTGACTTCCCCAACCTGTCCGGCGCCCAGTTCCGCAAGTCCAGCTACTCCGGCGCCACTAACGACAACTGTGTCGAGGTGGCGACGAACGTGCCGGGGCTGGTGGCCGTGCGGGACAGCAAGGATCGTTCGGGCCCGGTCCTGGCCTTCACCCCGAGCGAATGGAGCGCCTTCATCGCAGGCGTGAAGAACGGCGAGTTCGACGACTGATCGCGCAGGCACCCCGGGACCCGTCGCCCTCGGCGACCGGGCCGCACCGGGAGTGGTGTGCCCCTTTTGTCACATAATGGGCGTCAATAACTGACCGGATGGCGGCTACTGTCTGCGTCATGCTCCACCGCCGTTCCCCCACTCTCGTCGACTGGCTCGTCGCGGTGGCCGTGGGCCTGTTCGCGATCGCCGAGGAGATCGGCGGGCGCTCGATGGCTCCGTCCCGCGAACACCTTCCCCTCTGGATCGCCGCCGGGGTCGTCACCGCCGTCGGGGTGCTGTTCCGGCGACACGCCCCCTTCGCGATCCTGTGCGTCTACTCCGCCCTCAACGTCCTGCTGTTCGTCCTGGCCCCCCAGATGGCGGCGGCCTGGCAGTTCTACACCGAGCTCGTGCTGCTGTTCACCCTGCTGTCGGAGGTACGGCCGGGCAGTGTGAAGGCCGTTACCGGCATGGTCGCGAGCGGTGCGTACGTCGTCTCCATGCTGGCGGCCTCGTCTCCGCCGGCCGGGTGGGGCGACATCGCCGTGGCGGTGGTGATGTCCGCGATCGCGGCCGGAGCCGGCCTGGCCGTACGGCGGCACCGCGTGATCGCCGCGCAGGCCGCCGAACGCGGCGAACTGCTGGCCCGCGAGGCGGTGTCGGAGGAGCGCGCCCGCATCGCCCGCGAGCTGCACGACATCGTCGCCCACAGCGTCAGCGTGATGACCATGCAGACCGGCGGCGTACGGCTCATGCTGCGCGAGGACCAGGAGCGCGAGCGGCAGGTGCTCGCCTCGATCGAGGAGACGGGCCGCGGCGCCGTGGACGAGCTGCGCCGGATGCTCGGCCTGCTGCGCGGCCCGAGCGCCGACTCGGGCCCGCAGGCCGGCCTCGACCGGCTGGACGACCTGCTCGACCAGGTCCGCGCGGCGGGGCTCGACGTGGCGCTGGAGGTGCGCGGGGATCCGGTGCCGCTGCCCGCGGGGCTCGACCTGTCGGCCTACCGCATCGTGCAGGAGGCGCTGACCAACGCGCTCAAGCACGCCGGCCCGACGCGGGCGACGGTCACCGTGGAGCACCGCCCCGGGGAGCTCCACCTGGAGATCGTCGACCTGGGCCCCCACGAGAGCCGGGCGCGGGTACGGGCACGCGGCGCCGGACAGGAAGGCGGGCACGGACTGATCGGCATGCGGGAGCGGGCCGCGCTGTTCCACGGCACGCTCACCGCGGGACCGCTCGCCTCGGGCGGGTTCGGCGTCCGGGCGGTGCTCCCCCTGTGACAGATACCGTGACAGACGCCGTGAACGCGATCGGCATCCTGATCGCCGACGACCAGGCGATGATCCGGGCCGGGCTGCGGCTGGTGATCGGCACCCAGCCCGATCTCGACGTGCTGGGCGAGGCGTCCGACGGCGAGCGCGCCGTGGAGCTGGCCCGGAGCCTGCGGCCCGACGTCGTGCTGCTCGACATCGCGATGCCGCGGCTCGACGGCCTGGAGGCGGCCCGGCGGATCCTGTCCGCGCCCGCACCGCCGCGCGTGATCATGCTGACGACCTACGACACCGACGAGAACCTCGACCACGCCCTGCGCACCGGGGTCAGCGGCTTCCTGCTCAAGGTCTCGCCGCCCGAGCACCTGTTCGCCGCGATCCGCAGCGCCGCCCGTGGCGAAGTGCTGCTCGACCCCGCCGTGACGGGCCGGGTCGTCGACGCCTACCGCCGTACGCAGCCCGCCGCGCCGCCGCCCGGCACCGGACTCACCGCGCGGGAGGAGCAGGTGCTGCGCCTGGTGGCGCGGGGGCTGTCGAACGGCGAGATCGCGCACACGCTGTCGATCAGTGAGGCGACGGTGAGCACGCACATGAACCGCCTGCTGGCCAAGCTCGGCCTACGCGACCGCGCCCAGGCCGTCCGATACGCCTACGAGTCGGGCGTGATCCGCCCCGGGGAGCCCTCGTCCTGAGCCGGTACCGTAGGTGCACATGACAGCTATCGACTCCACCACCTCGGGTGCGTACGGGATCGGCCTCGCCACGATCGCCGCGGACGGCACCGTGCTGGACACCTGGTTCCCCTTCCCCGCACTGGGCGAGCCCCCGGCCGTGGGCACCGAGCCGATCGCGGGTGAGGACCTCGGCGAGGGCATGGCGGAGCTGGTCGGCCCCGACCCCGCCAGGGGCGTCGAGGTCGTGGCCGTGCGCACCGGCATCGCAGACCTGTCGGCCCCGCCGGCTGACGCGCACGACGTGTATCTGCGCCTGCACCTGCTGTCCCACCGCCTGGTCCGGCCGCGTACGGTCAACCTCGACGGGATCTTCGGGCTGCTGTCCAACGTGGTGTGGACCAGCCACGGCCCGTGCAAGGTGGAGGGCTTCGAAGAGGTGCGGCTGCGCCTGCGGGCCCGTGGCCCGGTGACCGTCTACGGCGTGGACAAGTTCCCGCGCATGGTCGACTACGTGCTGCCTTCCGGTGTGCGGGTCGCCGACGCCGACCGCGTACGGCTCGGCGCCCACCTGGCGAGCGGCACCACGGTCATGCACGAGGGCTTCATCAACTACAACGCCGGCACGCTCGGCGCCTCGATGGTGGAGGGCCGCATCTCCGCGGGGGTCGTCGTGGGCGACGGGTCCGACGTGGGCGGCGGCGCCTCGATCATGGGCACGCTGTCCGGCGGCGGCAAGGAGGTCATCTCGATCGGCGAGCGGTGCCTGCTCGGAGCCAACTCCGGCGTCGGCATCTCGCTCGGCGACGACTGCGTGGTGGAGGCCGGGCTGTACGTCACGGCGGGCACCAAGGTCACGCTGCCGGACGGAACGGTCGTGAAGGCGAAGGAGCTGTCGGGCAAGTCGGGTCTTCTGCTGCGCCGCAACTCGACGACCGGGGCGGTCGAGGCGGTGTCCCGCGACAGCAGGGGCATCGAGCTCAACGCGGCGCTGCACTCCAACGACTAGTGCCGTGACCGACAAGGTTTGCCCGGAAGGAGCGGTGTCCAGAGTGGTGCATCGCAAGGCGGAGGAGGAGGTCGTAGCGGAGCCTACGGCCGACGACGACAACGCAGCGAGGTGCCGCTCTGGGCGACGCGACGGGGCAAAGATCGGCGGGAGGGGCACTGGAGACGCCAGACCCTGAGATGACCCTGAGTCTGCCCTGAACTTGGCCTTCGGCCCTGTGAACGGCGGGAGGGCGGCCCGTACGGTGAAGGTATGGGACGCATTCTCCTCATCGCCGCAGCCGTCATCGTCGGGTTCTTCCTTCTCGGTTCCGTCATCGGGCTCATCTTCGGCGCGCTGAAGTGGGTTCTGATCATCGGCGCGATCGCACTGATCGTGTCGGTCGTGCTCAAGCTCACGCGGAGCAGCAGGTCGGGTCACTACACCTGACCGGCCTGTGCACACGAAGGGGACGAAAAGGGGCGGGATGCATCCTCTTCTATCCCGAGGGCACCATCACCCGCGATCCCGACCAGTGGCCCATGGTGGGCAAG
>NZ_JBFBIP010000033.1:0-53475 GCF_040685655.1 Microbispora sp. NPDC088329 | reverse complement strand
TCGCGGCTGTTGGTCTCGGCGTTGCCGTAGTCGAAGCAGCA
The DNA here is from genome assembly GCF_040685655.1 of Microbispora sp. NPDC088329. NCBI lineage: Bacteria > Bacillati > Actinomycetota > Actinomycetes > Streptosporangiales > Streptosporangiaceae > Microbispora > Microbispora sp. NPDC088329. The sequence goes on along the minus strand of NZ_JBFBIP010000033.1, from coordinate 53,434 downwards.
GCCGCCGTTGTAGTGCGTGCCGTCGAAGATGGCGTACATGCCCTCGGGCTGGTCACCCTTGGCCACGCCGTTGGTGTTGTTGTTGCGATAGCCCGTGCCGGGGGCCACGTAGACGCCGTAGGCCTTCTGCCCGCCGACCGTGATCGGCGCCGCGGTCGCGATCGCGAGGTTGTCGTAGCCGCCCGCGGCCGGGCCGTTGAACCCGCCGGGAGGCGCCTGGGTCAGCCGGTTGTTGCGGCCGGACTGGTCGTAGATGATCGTGATGAGACAGGTGGTGTTCGCGCAGAACGAGTCCTGCGCGGCGGCGTTGGCGACCCCGCCCGCGCTCAGCACGCCGATGTCGCGGGTGGCGTTGTCCGAGGAGCGGCGCACCTGGTAGAGCGCGCCGTTGTAGTTGCCGTACAGGGCGCGGGTCGTGCTGTGCGCCGCCACACACGGCGTGCCGCCCGCCGCGTAGATGTCACACGGGCCCTGCGACGCGGCCTGCGACGGTGCGGACAGACCGGTCAGCAGGCCGGCGGCGAGCGTGATCGCCGCGCCCGCGGACAGTGCCGCCTTCTTCGCGCGTCGTAATCCTGGGATCATGGCTGGCTTCACACCTTCCCGAGAGCGCCCGGCTTTCCGGTGGCCCACGCGGAACGTCGCGTCCTGCCCGTCCGTGATCTCCGGCCCGGAGGAGAGGAGATCGCTGCGCGGCACGTGGCCGGCGGGCCGGACCCGTCGCGACGATGTCCGACGCGAGGGCCGGCAGCACCGGAAGGGCGCCGCCAGTGCGCGGCGTACGGGGGAACGGACGTTCACGGGGTGCCTCCCGCGTGGCATTGTTAGCGTTAACAATCCGCGGTGCAGAAGGGGCCGGGAGATCTCACAGTTGGGGATGGGGGTAGGTGCGCTTAGTGTTGGCCTCGCTTCCGGGTCCGTCAAGACCGGCGCCTCGAAGCGGGCGAGCCGGGCCGCACGACGGTGAAACTTTCAGAGCGGGCCGCGTCCGTATCCGTGAGGGCGTGGCGCGGGTGCCCGGCTGTGGCGCCCGCCCCGGCCCCACCCGCCCGCCACCCGCCCGCCCCGGCCTCGGGGGCGCCGTTCTCGGCCGGCATTCCTGCCTTCACGCGTCCCGGCTGTGCGTGGCCAGGCCGGCGAGCCAGCGGCGGGCCTCGCCTGCGCTGCCCAGCCGGACGACGGTGAGATGCGGATGCCGCCCGACGCGCTCCACCGTGGTCGTCCGCTTCCGCTCGTGCTGGGACCACGCCCAGCGGATGGGGTGCCCGGGGTCGATCCAGTCCCGCACGCGCTCCCGGTTCCCGTTCCACAATTCCTTGCGCGACAGCGCGTAGGCGAGCGAGCGGCGCACGACCCGGTGCATCACGGTGCGGCGCGGCAGGTCGAGCCAGATGACGGTGTCGGCGCGTTCCCACAGCAGGTCGTGCAGGAACTGGTGGTACTGATCCTCGGTCACCCAACGGGGCTGTGACGAGAAACGCTCCACGTCGGATTCGAACCCCGGCCGCTTCGTCCAGCCGGGTCCGTGGTGCAACGCGTCGAGTTCGTGGCGCGGGAGCCCGAGCCGCGATTCCAGCGCCCTGGCCATCGTCGTCTTGCCCGCCCCGGAGATCCCTGCGATCAGCACTCTCTGCACGGGGACATTTCACCAGCGATCACTCCGGCGGTCAGCCCGCTCGTGAAAGATCGCGGCCTTCGCGTCAGACGAGGTGGGCCTCGTAGGCGGCGATGACCAGGTGAACGCGGGTACGCGCGCCGAGTTTGGTCAGCAGGCTGCTGACGTGCGTTTTCACCGTGCTGAGGCTGACATGCAGGCTCCGGGCGATCTCCGCGTTGGACAGCCCCCGCGCCACCAGGACGAGGACCCCACGCTCGCGTTCGGTGATGCCCAGGCCATCCGTGCGCGACGGCGGGCTCACGAACCGCTGGATCAACCGCCGTGTGGCGGTCGGCGCAGATGCGACGTGTGGCCTCGATGCCGTCCATCTGCGGCATGCGCACGTCCATCAGCACCAGATCGGGACGATCCCGGGCAGCCGACGCCACCGCCTGCCCGCCCGTCGCGGCCTCGCCGGCCACGTGGAACCCCGGCGCGGAGTCGATCAACCGGCGGAAGCTCGCCCTGATGAGCGCCTGGTCGTCGGCCACCAGCACCCCGGATCACAGCGGCAGCCTCGCCATGACGCGGAAGCCGCGCACGGGACGGGCGCCCGCCTCGAACTCGCCGCCGAAGACGCGCACGCGCTCGCGCAACCCTGTCAGGCCGTGCCCGTACGGCCGCGCCTGGCCTCGCGTGCCGTCGTCGGTGATCTCCACCGTCACTCCGGTCTTCAGCCACCTCCAGGCCCGCCGCCCTGGTCCGCTCGACGAGCGCGCCGAGATCGGCCAGCCCGGGGGCGGGGGCGAGCCCGGCGTCGCCGTCCTCACGCAGCACCCCGAGCAGTCGCCTGGTCTCGTGCAGGAGAGCCTGCGCTGCCGTACGGCCGTGCCGGCGGCCCAGGCGGCTACCAGGATCGCCAGCACCAGCCCGAGCTGGTCGCGCACCACGGCCGTCAGCGGCAGCTCGACCACACCCTGCACGGCGACCGCGGCCGCCACGAGCAGCGGGACGACGGCCCTGCTCCGCGTGGCCAGCGCGTACAGCGCGAGAGGCAGACAGAGCGGGTCGGCGTGCGGGACGAGGAACTCGCGCATGCCGAGCCCGCCCAGCAGGACGACCGCGAACACCGCGCGGCCACAACCGCCTGACCGCCAGGGGCAGGCTGGTCGCGAGGGCCGCCGCATAGTCCGTCACGCCGGGCTCCGACAGGTTCCTCGACGAGGCGAGCCCGATGAACGAGGCCGCGAGGACCACGGCGATCGCGGCGTCAATCGTCACCCAGACCCAGACCGGCACCCGGCTCAGCAGGGGAAGACGGATCTGTTCGCGCACGACATGAAGCGCGCCGACGCCGGGATCACCGAGCTGGTACGCCCCGGCACGTCGCTGGAGGACGCGTTCCTGGACCTCATCGGGAGGCGTGCGCGATGAGTGCGGTCGCCGCCGAGTGGATCAAGCTGCGGACCCTGCGTTCGACCTGGTGGGCGCTGGGCGTCGGGGTGCTGGTGTCGCTCACGCTCACCGTGCTGGGCGCCTCCACCGTCATCGCGCGCTGGGATCCGGCCCGTACGAGTGATCAGGCCGCCATGGGGATCGTCGTGGCGGTGTACGTGGGAGTGATCCTGGCCCAGCTTCCGCTCGGCATGCTGGGCACGATGACGATCAGCGCGAAGTACGCGTCGAAGATGATCGACACGACCCTCCTCGCCACACCGTCCAGGGCCCGCGTGCTGATGGCCAAGGCGACCGTCCTGAGTGGGGCCGCGGTCGCCGCTTCGCTGCTCATCACGGTTCCCGGTTATCTCTACGGGCGGTTCGTCGCGGCGGAGTTCCACCCGTCGCCGCTGCCCGCCGGAGCCTGGACGGTGATCACCGGCGGCACGCTCATGATCGTGGTGAGCACGCTGCTCGGGCTGGCGCTCGGCACGATCCTGCGCAACGGGGCCGCGGCGACCGCGGCGCTGGTGGCGATCCTTGTCGTGCTGCCGTTCGTCGCGCGCATGCTGCCCTGTGGCGAGCACATCAACCGTGTCCTTCCCGCGTACCCGGCGCTCCAGCTGATCGAGCAGGTCCCGGACATCATGCCGTCCTGGCCGGCGTTCGCCGTACTCACCGGGTGGGCGGTGATCCCGCTGCTGATCGCGATCGCCGGCGGGCGAGCCCGGCACCGGTCCTGACAGCCGGCCGCCTGCCCGCTCACGGCCTCGGGAACGGGGAGTGTCTGAAAGTTTCAAGGCCTTAAGTTCGAACTCCGAATGCGTCACCACGTGGGGTATCGGCCCCATTGGGGGGTTCCGACCAGCGGTGACGAGCATGTCGTCCAGCATACGGTTTCCGGGGCATTACGGGAATCGTTGACAACGAGACAAGTGCGGTCCGATACTTTCGCCGATGTTCCGATAACTTTCGGCTGCGTGCGGCGGTGTCGTGTGGTGTCGTATCCCGCCCGCTGACGGCTCCCGGCGAGCCGTCGCACGCCGCCCGCCCCCGACGGCCTTCACAAGGAGGAAGCGCGCACATGATCGACGCCCCCGCTTACTGGAGAGGCCGTAGACGCGGCCGCGCCAGGCTACTCATCGCCCGCGCCTGCGCAGTGGCGCTGGCCGCGGCCGTGGCGCTGCTGCCCGGCGTCGCCCACGCGGCCGTGACCACGAACCAGACGGGCACCAACAACGGCTACTTCTTCTCGTTCTGGACCGACAGCCAGGGCACCGTCTCCATGGACCTGGGGTCCGGCGGCAACTACAGCACCTCGTGGCGCAACACCGGCAACTTCGTGGCCGGTAAGGGCTGGAGCAACGGCGGGCGCAGGTCCGTCTCCTACTCGGGCAGCTTCAACCCGTCCGGCAACGCCTACCTGTCCCTCTACGGGTGGACGAGGAATCCGCTCGTCGAGTACTACATCGTCGACAACTGGGGCTCCTGGCGGCCCACGGGCACGTACAAGGGCACCGTCACCACCGACGGCGGCACCTACGACATCTACGAGACCACCCGCTACAACGCCCCCTCGATCGACGGCAACAAGACGTTCAACCAGTACTGGAGCGTCCGGCAGCAGAAGCGGACCGGCGGCACCATCACCACCGGCAACCACTTCGACGCCTGGGCCCGTTACGGCATGAACCTGGGCAGCCACGACTACATGATCCTGGCGACCGAGGGTTACCAGAGCAGCGGTAACTCCAACATCACCATCGGCGGCTCCACGTCCGGAGGCGGTGGCGGCGGCGGTGGCGGTGGTGGTGGCGGCGGCGGTGGCGGCTGCACCGCGACGCTGTCCGCCGGCCAGTCGTGGAGCGACCGCTACAACCTCAACGTCTCGGTCAGCGGCTCGAACAACTGGACCGTGACGATGAACGTGCCGTCCCCGGCGAAGATCCTCTCCACCTGGAACACCAGTGCCACCTGGCCCAGCTCCCAGGTGATGGTCGCCAAGCCGAACGGCAGCGGCAACAACTTCGGGGTGACCATCCAGCACAACGGCAACTACAACTGGCCGACGGTCTCCTGCAGCGCGGGCTGATCCGCACACCCGCGGCACCGCACCCGCGGCACCGCACCCCTGGCGCGGCGGTCCATGACCGCCGCGCCACGGGTTGTGTCACGCGCCGCCCGTCAGCCCGGGATCGTGGCCGGCGGCCAGGTGAGGCGGCGCAGGGCCGCCTCCGCGTACGCCAGACGCGTGTCCGGGATGTTCAGGCGGACGATCGCCGTGCGGTAGTCGTCGAGGAGCTCCGGCAGCACCTGTCCGGCGCGCTCGTCATCGGGCGCGTTCTCCAGCAGGTCGGCAATCGTCTCCTCCGCCGCGTCCGCGACGACCCGCCAGCGCTCCGTCTGCGCGGCGCGGCGCGCGAGCAGGACCAGGGTCAGCACGAGAGCGCGCCGCCACGTGCCCGGGGTCTCCCGGTCCAGCCGCCGGTAGCAGGCGGCGGCCCGCTCCGCGGCGTCGTACGCCTCGTCGCCCGAGGACGTCACGGCCATCAGGCGCAGGGCCTGCCCGAGGTCAGGCGGGACGTCCGTGCCGTCGCCCGCGTCGACCAGGACGGCCAGGTCGGCGAGCCCGATCGCCTCCCGGGCGAGGGGCAGTGACCCGGCCGTGTCACCGGCCCGGCCACGGGTCGTCGCCGCCGCGGTCAGGGCCCGGCGCAGGTCCGCCCGTACGGCGCCGTGACCCTCGCCCAGAAGCGCTCGACAGAGGTCCACGGCCCGTTCGTACGCTTCGAGCGCGCCGGCCAGGTCGCCGAGGCCGGCCAGCAGCTCCCCGAGGGCCTTCGATGCGCGGGCCAGGAGGTCGCGGTAGCCGGGATCCTCCGCCGCGAGGTTCTCGTACACACCGGTCGCCCGGCGCATGTGCGCGACGACGTGCTCCCGCTCGCCCAGGCGGGCCAGCGCGTTCCCGGCGTCCTCGTACGCCTGCGCGAGGAAGTAGCGGAACCCGGGATGCCCTGCCGCGACGAGGTTCTCCAGCAGGGTGGCCGCCCGCAGGCTCACGGGCGCCGCCTCGGCGAACCGCCTCGCAGGCGAGCAGGTAACCGGCGAGGTCGCGCAGCAGCACGCCCAGCTCGGGAAGGTGAACGCTGTGGTCGTCGTCCGCGATCGGTTCGAGCAGGGCGGCGCCCCGGCGGGCCGGCCGTACGGCCTCGTCGGGACGGCCGAGCCGGGCGCGGCACCAGGCGAGCCGGTCCAGGCAGAAGGCGTGCAGCCCCGGCACCTCGGGCATCGCGGTGAGGAGGAAGTCCGCGCGCTCGGCCGCCTCCGCGGCCTCTCGCAGATGGGAGGTCCAGGCCAGGCTGCTGCCGAGGTGGCCCATGGCGAGTGCGACGGACTCGCGGTCGCCGGACTTCTCCGCCGCGGTCACCGCCCGCTCCGCCCAGCGCAGCGCGGCCTCGTGCCGGCCGCACATGAAGTCCACCTGGGCGAGGCGGCCGAGGAGCCGCGCGTACGACGCGGCCCAGCCGGAGTCCGCGGCGGCGAGCAGCTTGAACAGGCGCGCGGCCACCGTCAGGACGGACGCCGCCTCGCTGAGCAGGCCCTCGCCGAAGAGGATCTCCGCCAGCCGGTACAGCTCCGGCGCGAACCCTTCACGGAAGTCCTCGCTGCCTGGTACGGCCGCGAGATAGGCCTCCTTCGCCTCCGTCAGCCGGCCGTGCTCCAGCAGCCGCCTGCCGTATGTCCACGAGGTCAGCGAGCGCACCATCCGCTGGTCGTCATCCACCCGGTCTGCTATCTCCACGGCCTCCGCCGCCGCCGCAAGTGCCTCGTCATCGCGGTCGAGCTTCGACAGGGGATCGGAGACGAAGTTCAGAGTCAACGCGAGCTGTGTCAGGTATCCGACGTGCTGATCGGCGATCCGACGCAGGCGGCCGACAGCCTGAAGGCAGTCCTCCACGGCCTCGTCCACTCGGTCGAGCCACAGCAACGCGCTCGCCCGGTCGCGCAGCAGCATCGCGATCTGGAACCTGCAGTCGGCGTTCGGCAAGGTCGGCAGGAGCGTCCGTGCGCAGGTCAGGCCCATGTCGCAGACCGTGGTGGGGAAACGGCCGGAGTATTAGGCCGGACGTTCCGCTATAGCTCCGGCTACAGCGGGATGCACCCGTAGATCGCACGGAAGATCTCCAGGTCGTTGCGACTGACGAGGCCGTCAGACTGCCCATTCCCGGCGGTCTCGAGCTGTCGCCATTCCGTTGTGTTGGCGAGGAAGTATTGGGCCGCTGCACGAGCGCTCGACGGAACAGGTACCGGAATGTTGCCGGCGGTGGCGATCTCGCGTAAATCGGCGGTGCTGACAAGTCCGTCCGGGCGGGTTCCGGTCGCGGTGTCGAACAGATCGAAGTTGTTGAGCATGGCCGTGGCGTTCGTTCTGTTCTCGGCGCATCCCGCTGCGCTTGCCGTGCCGGTGGTGGCAGCCATCGTTATGGCCACAGCCGCCGCCAAACCGCCCGCACACCATACCTTTCGGGCAATTTTCATTCGCACAGTGCGTCCTCCCCTCTTGGCATATGACTTGATATGTCATGTATCGACACTATCGATTGTAAGAACACAACCGTTGGTGCCAGGGTTCGCTCATACATAGTGATGTAGATCACACTTCTGGGATGTCGTCAGAGCTGCGGGCCGCATTTGGGGTGCCGTCCGGGGGATGGGTTGGGTCACCGGAGTGCTTTCCGGCGACGACCTGCTTCGCGCCTACCTGCAACGTCGTCGCCGGGTTCCACCACGACCACCTCTTCGTGCCGTACGAGCGCACCGGCGAGGCGGTCGCGGTGCTGGAGGACCTCGCGCGGCGGTCCGCCTGACGCCTCACCGCCGGGGCCCTGCGTGCGCGTTCAGACCGTGGGGCTGTCGGGGATCCAGGAGCCGTGGAAGCCGGCGGGGACTGCGCGCGGCAGGTCGACCGCCGCGACAGGGGGCGCGGCCAGGTCGGAGGCGTCCAGGACCAGCAGTCGCGAGGCGGTGCCGTCGTGCCGGGTGGTGATGGACAGGAGCCATCCGTCGTCTTCGCGGCGCGGGCCGCAGGTCGCGGGGACGAAGACGGCTTCCCCGACGTGGATTCCCGGCTCCAGCCGGTGGGCGGTGACGCCGCCGCCGTCCAGGTCGTATTTGACGACGGCGGAGTCGTCAGTGGTGTAGAGGTAGCGGGCGGCGCGGCCGACACGGTCGTCGTCCAAGGTCGGGAACTCCACCGGATGGTCGTCCAGAGGGTGTTCGGAGGCGCTGCCGGTGGCGGGGTCGAGGGTCCAGCGATGCAGGCGCGCCGTGCCGTCGGGTGAGGCGGCTGCGGCCGCGGCGGGACCGGTTGGGTCGGTGGCGCCGCCGGCCATGCGCCAGACGGCGGTGAAGTCCGCGCGGCTGTAGCGGACCGCGTCCAGCACCACGTGCCCGGCGGCGTCTTCGTGGGCGTTGCCGACATGGAAGACGTAGCAGGGGTCGATGTCGAACCAGTGCACCGGGGCGTCGGGTCTGTCGTGGCGCATCAGACCCAGGCGTGCGCCGTAGTGGTCGTCCCACTCGTAGGGCATGCTTTCGCCGACCAGGCGCGGCTGGAAGGTGACCGGCAGGTCGAGCCATACGACGTGGCGCTCGGTGATGGCGAAGTCGTGCATCATCGTGCCGCCGGGGACGACGATCTCGCGGCTGTGCACGAGGCGTCCCGACGCGTCCAGGCGGTGGTAGGTCAGGTAGGGCGGCCGCACGCCATAGCCGAAGAAATGCAGTTCGCCGGTCACCGGATCGTGTTTGGGGTGGGCGGTCATGGCGGTGGTCAGCCGTCCGTCGAAGTCCACGGCTCCGATCGTGTCCAGCCGCGGGCTGATCTGGTGGGGCAGCCCGTTCTCCACCAGGGCCAGGATGCGCCCGGCGTGCTCGATCACGTGGGTGTTGGCCGACACGGCCGTCAGGTCGCGGCCGCCGTCGGGCCGCACATGCGGTCGCCCCGCGAACTTGCCGGTGCGCACCCAGCGATTGCGATACCACTCGGCGCGGCCCTGGCGCAGCCGGATGCCGTGCAGCATGCCGTGGCCGCCGAACCAATGGGCGAGCCGTTCGCCGGGCAGCGGATTGGGGCCGTTGCGGAAGTAGCGGCCGGTCAGCTCCGGCGGTAACGCGCCCGTCACGGGCAGGTCGGCCGCCTCGATCTCGTCGGGAACGGGAGTCATGTGGGACATGTCAGCTCCTTGGTCGGTCCTCCAAGGCTTCCTATATCCAACTGGATATGTCAATCTGGATAGGTAAAGTCGGGCGCATGGCACTGCGATACGCGCTGCTCGGCTTGCTCACCGAACGGCCCGCGAGCGGCTACGACCTGGCCAAGGCGTTCGAGGGCGACCTGGGAACCTACGCCTGGAATGCCGGTTTCAACCGCATCTATCCCGAGCTGGCGCGACTGGTGGAGGAGGGCCTGATCGAACCCGCGGACCAGGGCGCCCGGGCTCGCCAGGCCTATGCGATCACCGAGGCGGGACGCCGCGAACTGCGCGCCTGGCTGCTGGAGCCCCGCAAGGGCCGTGCCGTCCGCAACGAGCCGGTGCTCAGGCTCTTCCTGCTGTCCGCGCTCGACCCTGACGACGCCCGGACGGTGCTCCGCGACATCGCCGCCGACAGCGAACGTCAGATGGCCGAGCTGAGCGCGGCGCTGGAGGGCGACCCGCCGGTGTCGGTGGACGGCCGCCTCCCCTTCGGCTGGCTCGCCGCCGGCTACGGGCTGCGCCAATACGAGGCATCCCGGGACTGGGCCCGATGGGCCCTGGGTGAACTCGACAAGGCCGCACGCCGGTCGGCGGCAAAGCCCTCGTAGTTCCCTAGCTTGGTGTGTATTCGGCACACAGGAGTTTTGGGGGATGGACAATGTTCGGTGGTGTGGCGTAGATTCCACCGGGTGATCGGAGGGGCGTTCCCTGGATCGTTCCGGGCTTCCCGCCGATGCGCGTGGGGAGAGCGCTTTACCGTGTCCGGTTCAGCGTGACGTGACCGAAATCGGCAAGGCTCATCGGCGAGGGACGTATGGCGAGTGTGACGTCGGAGAGACCGGCCATCGGCGAGCTGGTCGCGGTGCGCGGCCGGCGCTGGGTGGTCGGCGAGGTCGAGCCCGGCGCGAGCAGCACGCTGGTGACCCTGCAGAGCGTCGAGGACGGCCGGTACGGCGACACGCTGGAGGTCGTCTGGGAGATCGAGCCCGGCCGCCGCGTCCTGCCCAGCGGCTCGCTGCCCGACGTGACCCCGGATGGCTTCGACTCGCCCGAGCGCCTCGCCGCGTTCCTCGACGCCATCCGCTGGTCGGCGGTCACCAGCGCCGACGTCAAGACGCTGCAGGCGCCGTACCGCTCCGGGGTGGCCATCGAGGACTACCAGCTCGAACCGGTCTCCCGCGCCCTCGACGCGCCGCGCGTCAATCTGCTGCTCGCCGACGACGTGGGCCTCGGCAAGACGATCGAGGCCGGGCTCGTCGCCCAGGAACTGCTGCTGCGCCACCGCGCCAGGACCATCATGATCGTCTGCCCGGCGGGTCTCACGCTCAAGTGGAGGGACGAGATGGCCGACAAGTTCGGCCTCGACTTCACGATCATCGACACCGAGCGCTGCGCCCAGGTCCGCCGTACGCACGGCAGCGCGGCCAACCCGTTCACGGTCTATCCGCTGAGCATCGTGAGCCTGCCCTGGCTGCGCGGGCAGAAGGCGCAGCGGCTGCTCGACGAGGTGCTCGACCCGAGCGCGATGGAGCGCCGTTTCGACCTGCTCATCCTCGACGAGGCCCACCACGTCGCGCCCGCCGCGCCCAAGCAGGTGTACGCGGTGGACTCCCAGCAGACCAAGCTCATCCGCCGCCTGGCCCCGCACTTCACGCACCGGCTGTTCCTGTCGGCGACCCCGCACAACGGCTATCAGGCGTCGTTCACGGCGCTGCTGGAGATCCTCGACGACCAGCGGTTCGCCCGCGGCGTCGACCCCGACCCGGCCGCCGTCGAGGAGACGGTCATCCGCCGGCTCAAGCGCCACATCGTCAACGCCGACGGCACCAAGCGGTTCGTCGACCGGGAGGCGAGCGCGATCCCGGTCGTCTACCCGCCCGACGAGCGCGAGGTGCACGACCTGCTCAAGCGGTTCGCGCAGGTGCGCAGGGCCCGGCTCAACAAGAACGTCAAGGGCCGCAAGGCCGCCGACCTCGTCACGCTGCTGCTCAAGAAGCGCCTGTTCTCCAGCCCCGCCGCCTTCGCCCACACGCTCGACGTCTACCTCGACGGCGTACGCGAACCAGTGGAGGTGCGGGACGACGGAGACTTCGAGGAGTGGATGGACGACTTCTGGGAGGAGACCGCCACCCTCGACGACGAGCCGCTCGCCGAGGCCGAGGACGACGCGCTGTCGCTGGCCGCGCCGCTGCAGGGCGTCGCCGGCGACGAGGAGATCGAGCTGCTCACGCGCATGCGCGCCTGGGCCCGCGACTACGAGTCCTCGCCCGACGCCAAGGCACGCGAGCTGATCGACTATCTGCGCGGGGTCTGCCGTCCCGCGGGCACGTGGGAGAACGAGCGGGTCGTGGTCTTCACCGAATATCGCGACACCCAGAAGTGGCTCGTGGAGCTGCTCCGGCAGGAGGACCTCGGCGACGACCACCTCGCCGTGCTGCACGGCGGCATGTCGGCCGACGAGCGTGAGCAGCTGCGGGTGGCGTTCCAGAAGGACCCCGGCGAGCACCCCGTACGCATCCTGGTCGCCACCGACGCCGCCAGCGAGGGCATCGACCTGCAGAACCACTGCCACCGGCTGGTGAACTACGACATCCCGTTCAACCCCAACAAGCTGGAGCAGCGCATCGGCCGCGTCGACCGCTGGGGCCAGAAGCGCACGCCCGACATCCGCCACTTCGTCGGCACCGGCTGGGACACGGCCGTCGACTCGTACGAGGCCGACCTGGAGTTCCTGTCCCGGGTGGCCGGCAAGGTCGCCCAGATGGAGGAGGACCTGGGCTCGGTCAACGCCGTCCTCGCGCGGGCCGTGCAGCGGCGCATGCTCGGCGACATCGCCGACTACGACGTCGAGCGGGCGGGCGGTTCCACGAGCGCGGTCCCGGCCGAGAAGAACGTCCGCGACCAGGTGCGCAAGCTGCGCGCCAACCTGGACGAGACGGTCGCCGAGCTGGGCATCACCCCGGCGAACGTCAAGCGGGTCGTCGACACCGCCCTGGAGCTGGCCCGCCAGCAGCCGCTCACGCCGCATCTCGACGAGAAGCACCTCACCGAGGGGCTGCACGGCGTGCCGCCGCTGACCGGCTCCTGGGAACGCGCGGGCGCGGGGCTGCTGGCCAAGGCGACGCGCAAGGACGAGACGCCGCGCCAGCGGCCGGTGACGTTCGACCCCGAGGCCACCTTCGACCCCGAGGGCCGGGTGCGCGACGACGTCGTGCTCGCCCACCTCGGCCACCCGCTCGTCGCGATGTCCACCCGGCTGCTGCGCGCCGCGGTCTCCAACGCCGAGATCGGCCTGCACCGTGTGACGGCCGTCGTCAGCGACGACCCCGCGCTGGAGACCACCCTGGCCGGGGCGTTCTCCCGGTTCGTGCTGGTCGGCGGCGACGGCGTGCGGCTGCACGAGGAGGTCCTGTACGCCGGAGGCTGGATCCCGGACAGCGGCCGGTTCCGGCGGCTGGAGAATCTGACCGTGCTCGGCGGCATCCTCGACCGCGCCCTGTCGCAGGGAACCCCCGCCTCCGCTCCCGTACGGCACCGCCTGGCCGAGGCCTGGCCGCGCGTGGCGGGCCCGCTGCTGCAGTCGATCGACTGGCGCACCGAGCAGAAGCAGGACCAGCTCGAACGCAAGCTCGCCCAGCGTATGGAGGCCGAACAGGCCCGGGTCACCGCCAACCTCGAGCGGTTCGAGGCGACCCTGCGGGCCAAGCTCGCGGAGGGCGATCAGGAGGGCGACGCGTTGTTCAGCCGGCACGAGGCGGTGTCCAAGGAAGAGCGCGACCAATACCGCAGAGACCGCAGATCCTGGGAGGAACGCCTGGCCGGGCTCGCCCGCGAGCACGACCGGGAGCGGGACGCGATCGCGGCGCGCTACCGCGACCCCCGGCCGCACCGGTTCCCGGTGGCCGTGGTCTTCGTCGTGCCGAGGCGGGAGGCGACCCGATGAGCAGGTTCGGTGCAAAGGATGTCGACCACCAGGGGTGGCTCGCGCTGGTCGAGGTGACCGGGCCGTTCCTCAGCCTCCCCGTGCTGCGCGCCACCTGGCCGGCCCTCGACGCGGTCGGCAAGCAGCAGCGGGACAGGCTCCGCCTCGCCCACACCGCCTGGCAGCAGGGCGGCGACGGCCGCGCCTGGATCGAGCACGTGCTGCGCGGCCTGTTGCGCTGGGACGATTCCGTGCACATCGGCGGGCTGGACCACCTGGCCGTCGACGTGCCCGAGCACGACACCACGATCACGCCCGCGTTCGCGCTGGCCGTGCCGGGCCACCAGCCCAAGCCCGACACCGTACGGCTGCTCGGCATGATCACCAGTGGGCACCCGACGGCCCGCATGAAGCACGCCAAGTGGGCCGCCACTCCCGCCGACCGGATGGCGCAGCTGTGCCGCCACCACGGCGTGGAGCTCGGCCTGGTCACCGACGGCCGCTGGTGGACGCTGGTGTGGGCGCCGCGCGGCGGCGTGACCACTACGGCCACGTTCGACGCGATCCCGTGGCCGGAGGCCGCCGAGCGCGACGTGCTGCGCGCGTTCGTGTCGTTGCTGGGCTTCGACCGGTTCTTCTCGTTCCCCGACTCCCAGCGTCTTCCGGCGCTGCTCAAGGCCAGCCTCGACAGCCAGGAGGACATCACCGAGGCCCTCGGCGTGCAGGTGCGCCAGGCCGTCGAGTTGCTCGTCGCCGCCATCGGCCGGGCCGGCGTGCCCGGCGATGTCACCGCGCACGAGGTCTACCGCGGCGCCGTCTCGGTCATGATGCGCGTCGTCTTCCTGTTGTTCGCCGAGGAACGCGGCCTGCTGCCGTCCGACAACAAGGTGTACGCCACGGCGTACTCGGCCGGGCGCCTGTGCGCCGAGCTGGAGCAGCGCGCGATCGAGGGCAGCGAGGAGGAGCTGGAGAACAGCCACGCCGCCTGGCACCGCCTGCTCGCGTTGTTCCGCGCCGTGCACAGCGGGGTCGAGCACCCGCGCCTCACCATGCACGCCCACGACGGGTCGTTGTTCGACCCCGACGCGCACGCCTGGATGCCGCTCACGATCGACGACCGCACGGTCATGCACATGCTGCGCGCCGTGCAGTACGTCGAGGTCGGCAGTGGCAGGAACCGCGAGCGGCGCAGGCTCAGCTTCCGCATGCTCGACGTCGAGCAGATCGGCTACGTGTACGAGGGCCTGCTGTCCTTCGACGGCTTCCGCGCGGCCGACGTGGTCGTCGGCCTGGTCGGCAAGCCCGGCCGCGAGGAGGAGGTCGAGCTCCACGACCTGGAGGCGCTGGCCCGGAACGCTTCCGGTGACCTGGCCGAGAGGCTGGCGGAGAAGTACAAGGACTCGGGCATCGGCAGCCTGGCCGCGCTGCGCAAGCGGCTCGCGCCGCTCGACGAGGCCGGCTCGCTGGAGGCCACGCGCAGGTTGCTCGCCGTCACCGGCGGCGATGCGGATCTGGCGCGGCGGCTGCTGCCGTACGCCGGGCTGCTCCGCGACGACCTGCGCGGCCTGCCCGTGGTCATCCTGCCCGGCGCGTTGTACGTCACCGAGTCGGCCCTGCGCAAGAACACCGGCACCCACTACACGCCGAAATTCCTGGCCGAGGACGTGGTCAAGAACGCCCTGGAGCCGCTGGTCTACTCGCCCGGCCCGTTGCAGACGGCCGACCGGTCGCAGTGGAAACTGCGCAGCTCGGCCGAGATCATCGGCGGCGACGGCCACCGCGGCCTGAAGATCGCCGACATCGCCATGGGCTCGGCTGCGTTCCTCGTGGCCGCCGCGCGTTACCTGGGGGAGCGGCTGGTCGAGGCGTGGTCGCAGGAGGGCCGCGAGGAGGCCGCCGCCTACCTGGAGACCGCCGAGGACCGTACGGCCGACGCCGACGCCGACCCGGTCGTCATCGAGGCCCGGCGGCAGGTCATCGAGCACTGTCTCTATGGGGTGGACATCAACCCCATGGCCGTCGAGATGGCCAAGCTGTCGCTGTGGCTGGTGTCGATGGACTCCTCCCGGCCGTTCACCTTCGTGGACGACCGCCTCGTGGTCGGCGACGCGCTGCTCGGCATCACGTCACTGGAGCAGCTTGAGTACATGCATCTCGTGCCGTCGCGCGGGCGCAAGCTGTTCAAGGACTCGGCGCTCGACTTCACGGCGGACGTGCAGCGGATGGTGCGCGGCACCGCCGACAAGCGGCGGCGCCTCGTCGACATCTCCGTGGAGGAGAACGGGATCGACGCGCTGAACAAGAAGCGCAGCATCCTCTTCGAGATCGACAGCGAGACCCGCCAGCATCGGCTCTTCGCCGACCTGCTGGTGGGGGCGTCGCTGAAGTACGCGGTGGAACAGGGCAAGATCAGCGATCCGACGGCGGACCCGGAAATCGGCAAGCTTCGTGGCTTCGACCGGGCGTCACTGCAGGCGGCCCACCTCGCCAGCGCCGTCGTTCGCGGTGAGCCCGGCAGTTGGCCGGCGGCCGAAGAGGCCCGGAAGGAGTGGCTGGCCACCGACCAGGTCCCCGGTACCTTCGACCGCCGGCCGGTGCATTGGCCGCTCGTGTTCCCCGAAGTCTTCGAGGAGAAGCCCGTCGCCGGTTCGAGTGAGTCGGTCGACGCCCCGGTCCGCTCGGGTAAGGCCGGTGCAGGTTTCGACGCCATCATCGGCAACCCACCCTTCCTAGGCGGCTCCAAAATTAGCGGATCGAGCGGACCCGCCTATCGTGAACACCTTGTATCTGCTGTCGCCCACGGTACGAAGGGCAACGCCGACATGGTCGCCTATTTCGTGCTTCGTGCTCACGATCTACTCAATGTGAACGGTCAAACGGGGCTGATTGCGACGAATACCCTCGCGCAGGGCGACACCCGTGAGGTCGGTCTTGATCAGCTCTTGGAGAGCGGAGTCACCCTTCGGCGGTCCATCAAGAGCAAGCCTTGGCCTTCGAGAAGTGCGGTTTTGGAGTACTGTGCCGTCTGGACCAGCAGGGGGCAGCTCACTGAGCAGGCTGAACGAGTTGCCGATGGCGTATCAGTGAGGCGTATCAGACCATCACTTGAACCCGAGACGCGTCTGTCTGGTAACCCGCATCGGCTCGCCAGCTCTTATTTTGTCTCCCAGGGTGTCAAGATAGATGGGATCGGGTTCACTCTTGAATCGACTGAGGCGCAAAAATTGATTGCAGTCGATCCTCGTTACGCTGACGTCCTATTCCCCTTCGTCAACGGTCATGACGTCTCGTCTCGTCCAGATCATAGTGCGAGTCGATGGGTGATCAACTTCCACGACTGGCCCGAGGCTGTAGCGCAAACTTATCCCGAATGCTATGGCCGTGTGCGTCGATTGGTAAAGCC
Organism: Microbispora sp. NPDC088329; assembly: GCF_040685655.1. Classification (NCBI taxonomy): domain Bacteria; kingdom Bacillati; phylum Actinomycetota; class Actinomycetes; order Streptosporangiales; family Streptosporangiaceae; genus Microbispora; species Microbispora sp. NPDC088329. Next base: position 36,818 of record NZ_JBFBIP010000033.1, on the reverse strand, counting down.
GGAACGCGACAAACTGCGAGCAAAACTCGATCGCGAACAATGGTGGCTCTACACACGTCGGCGGCCAGAGCTTGGCAGCGCTATTGCTGCGCTTCACCGAGTGATTGTGATCGTTCTTCACACGAAGACTGTTATGCCGGTACTCGTGCCGACCGGCCAGGTGTTCATGCACGCCCTCGGTGTCTTCGCGACGGATGACACGGCGATGCTGGCATTGCTGTCGAGCACGCCGCATTACTGGTGGACACTTACTCGGGCCTCGACCCTTGAAACACGAGTCCGCTACACGCCGTCGGATGTGTTCGAGACCCTTCCCCTGCCTCCGCTGACCGAGGAGATGCGGGAGCTAGGCGATCGGCTCGACACGTACCGGCGGGAGCTGATGCTGGCTCGACAGGCTGGCCTGACGGCGACGTACAACCTGGTCAACGACTTGGCATGCCAGGACGAGGACATCGTCGAGCTGCGCCGCATTCACCGCGAGATCGACGCGGCGGTCTGCCGGGCCTACGGCTGGGACGACATGCTCGACAAGCTCGATCACGGCTTCCACGCGGTGGGCGGCCGGGAGACCCGCTACACGGTCGGCCCCTACGCGCAGCGCGAGTTCGTGGACCTGCTACTCGAACTCAACCACGAGCGCTACGCCGAAGAGGTCGCCAAGGGTCTCCACGACAAGAAGAAGCCCGCCAAGCCTAAGCCGGTCAAGCCCGCCCGCACCTCCAAGCAATCCGGCGGCACTCCGCCACCGTTGTTCTGAAGGAGTGCGTGAGTGGTCCAAACAGCCCAGCTCTACTTCAAGGCTGCACTCAAGACGACGATGACCACACGAGCTGGTAAGTTGCCGGAGCGATGCGGCATGTTAGCGCTGAAGCGCTGGGAGGTTATGGCGACCTGTCAGACGCCGAAACGCGGACTCGCGGCGCGGAGCTAACTCTCCAGTGACCTCGAATTCGGCTGTAAGGTCCGGTTCTATTCCTCTTGTGATTTCCCGTTGCTTGCCGTGCGGTGGGCGGGAGATGCACAAGCGTTAACGATCAGGTCACAAAGCGCCAAGCGGGTAAGCCGACTCTGCGGGTGAGCTGTCAAATTGGTCGGAATAGAACAGTAATCCCGGAGTTGAACCATGACCTATCAGCAGGGGCCGTACGGTAACTATCCCTCCCAGCCTGGCTACCCTGTGCAGCCCGGCTACCCCCTTCAGCCTGGCTACCCGCTCATCCCGCCGCCGCGCAGGACCAACGGTTTGGCCGTGGCCAGCCTGGTCCTCGGTCTTACCGGTTTCATCACCTGTGGCTTTACCAGCATTCTCGCGGTGATTTTCGGTCACGTTGCGATAGGGCAGATTCGCCGCGACCACACCGACGGCCGCGGTATGGCGACCGCAGGCCTCGTCCTCGGTTGGATCCTCACCATCCTGTGGATCATTTATTGGGTGCTCGTCTTCGGTGGTATTGTCGCGAACATCATCGGAGCCAGCATTGCGTCTACGGATCAATTCGACGCACACGCTGCACTCACAGGAGCCGGCATGCCGCCCACAACCGCGTGGTGATCGTCGAAGTTGAAGGCGCCGGCGCGGTCGGCAACGTCACCTACAACGTCGGATTCGACACCATGCAGGCGCCCGAGGACACGCTGACCGTGTCGTTGTGGGTGCAGAACGCCGACACCGCAGGTGTCGTGAAGTGCCGTATCAAGGTTGACGGGAAGACCGTCCAGGAGGCGAAGTCCAACGGACCGTACGGCGTCTGCCGCGTCGAGACGGGCTCTCTCGACCAGTGACCGTGGGTGAGGCAGGATCGTTCCTGCCCTACCCACCTTGGCACTCACGAGAGGGGAGCGACGGATGACCGGTCTTCCCGAGGTGATCACCACAAGAGGTAGCGACCGTTACCACGCCAGCGAGGAATGCCCGATGTGGCTGGCGGGCAGACTCGGCAGCGCAAGCCAGGGCAACCGCCTGCATAACGTCCTGCAGATGTCCGAAGCGGAGGCCCGAGCCGAGGGCTGGACTCCCTGCCCCGGCTGCGTCGGCAGAGGATAGGTGTGAGTCTCTGGTCTGCCTGGAACGCTCGCCGTCCGGTGCGCCTGGCATGCCCTGGATTATCAGCCCGCTCTGGTAGGGGCTGGTTCTACCCCGCGTCCCGGCTCATGGGCGATGTTTCACGGATCGTTTTGCCTGATAGTCGGCCTCAAGCCGATTCCAAAGCCTTGCGGGGGTGCCGGTTACTCGCTCCAGAGCTACTGCGACCACTGGTCGGAGCGGAACCAGCCCGTCGATGAGCTGATCGACATATTGAAGGGGTAGTCCGGCACGAGAGGCCAGTTCGTGTCGAGTGATGCCCTGCTCTTCGAGAATCTCCCGCAGGGTTTCCCCGGGCGGTACCGGATAATCAAGTTCTCCAGCCGGGTATAGCCTGCGACCGCCCTCGTTCGTGGTCACTGTTGCCCCTTCCTACTGTGGTCGTACTGTGCTGCGACTTCGGCGGGCGGTCCGAGGACGGCGGAGGTCTGACAACATCAACCGCCCAGCGGCGGTGCTTTGAGGACCCTCCATTGGTACATGCCCTCGTCTCGGTTCAGCTCGATGAGCGAGATGCGTGTGAGGGTCATGGGTACGACCTCGGTATGCCGGCTGAGGGTTTCCCGGATCGAAGCCAAGGGCGATCCAGAGGTGTTGGCATAGGCGAGGCTGACGTGCGGATAAAAGCGGTTTCCAGCCTCGGGCACATGGTTCTTGCCCCACACCTCGGCGATGCTCTCGCGGATGCATCGGCGAACGGCGGCCACGGCTTCGACCGGCCGCACTGGAAGGTGTACGCCTTCGGCGTCTGCGACCACCGGACCCAGTTCTACCGAGATAGGCCGAAAGTCGGCCAGGTGCTCGTCAACCGCCGTACCGATCGCGATCAGGTCTTCGTCGCTCACCTCGTCCGTGAAGCCCACCCCCTGCAAAGTCATGTGCAGCCACTCCAACGGGATGGGATCGAGGACGCCCGTCTCTTCGAGGTGGGGGCGCAGCCGCGCCGCGAACTCGTGCAGGGCGGGTTGCTCGCCGACAAGGAAGTGCCAGGTGTAGAACGACCGGCCTTGCCGCCAGCCTGGGCGCCACCACCAGTGATTACGCGTCCGCTCCTCGGTTTCCGCCACGAGATCACCCTCCCAGAGGTGCTCGGCTCTCGGACCGGAACGCCTTGATTCCCTCTTGGATCTCCTTTCCGGGGCCCCTGGCTGGCACGCGGTTCGCTATCTCGTCGAGCTTGAGTAGGAGAGGCGCGGCCCGCAGTTCCGCCGGTGTCTCCAGCACCGGGCGTAGGGCCTCGCTCGCTCCGTCTAAGGCCCCAGCGTCGATGTGGGCACGGACGACGTGTAACGCCGTCATCCGTTCGGTGCCGAGATTGCGCTCCGGTATCGGCCGCCTCTGAGAGATCACCAGGGAGCGACTGGCCATGGTCAACGCGCTGTCGGGATCGCTCAGCACCAGGTAGGTATCGGCCCAGTAGCTCAAGGCCCGCTCCGAGGAACAGCTCAGTGGCCCTCCAGGGGAGTGCACTGTAGCTTCCGAATGGATCTCTTGAGCACGGTGCAACAGTCTCCGGGCATCGTCTGGCCGTCCGAGCCGTGCGTAATCGAGGGCGAGCGTGCTGGCGAGCATCAGCTCGGTTTCTCCACCCGAACGCTGGGCGTACCCGAGCCCACGCTCGGCGTGACGTACGGCTTCCACCTTGCGCTGGCCCCAATAGGCGGTCACCTGCTGCGACTTGCAAATCCAGGCGCGAAGGTCATCGTGCCCCGTCTCTTCGGCGAAATGCCAGGCGGCCTGGGCATGACTGATCGCCGCACCGGGTCTCCCCAGGTCAGTGCTGATCCACGCGAGAAGCGTCATGGCCCAGCCGGCAACCAGGTAGAGGTCCTTGCGATATCTCAGCGGTTGATGGCCTTCCAGCAGCCGAAGCGCTTCGTCGCGGACACGCCGTACGTCACGGAGGAGAGGACCGGTCGGGACCTTCAGGTAATCGACCGCAATGCGCTGAAGGTCCCCGTTCAGCCGCTCGATCGTTGATGAACCCACGTTGCTGCACTCTGCCTTGCCGAGAATGTGGGAGGACTCCCTAGCGTAGAGTTCGAGCTGTTCTTGTGGCGATAGGGGACGGCGGTCGCGCATGTGCAATGTGGCCGGATGAGATACCTCAGCGGTTCCCGGAAACTGCGGATCTTCGCCGTACGCGAGGACATTCCCGTGAAAGTTTTCGTCGAGCCGCCGGTAGTCGATCCGGACGATTTCCTGCCGGTCCTGCGAGCCGTACAGCGCATATTCGGCGTCGTTGAGCAGGCGACGTGCGTGAACCTGGTAAATGCGGGCGAGCGTGTGCAGGGCCGAAAGACTGGGCCGACGCCCCTTCGCAGGCCAGTGCTCGAACTGGTAGATGCGAGCCTTGACCATCGTCGGCTCGCCGAGATCGAGCGAGTTCCAGCGGTCCGCTACCTCCTGATGGCTCAGATTGTGCGCCCAGCGAAGGGCGACCCGCGGGCCGATCTCGGGGCGGTCTGTCTCCCAAACGGCCGCGATCTGGTCCCATGTCAGTCCGCGCGCCCGAAGTTGCTGGGAGCGATGGGCGCGCTGCTGGCGGCTTGGATCTGTACGTCGGTTCATGGCGAGATCCACCTCGGGGGACGAACGAGTACACGGCCAGCGTATATCACTCTAAGTAGTGGATCTGTTACTGCTAACTCCGAGGTGTTTCGCTGGTTGAAATACCAGGTCACGGCCCTCATGGTGCGTTAACTCTTCTGGCTCTCTTTCCGTTCGGTGTCCGTCGCGACACTGAGGGTTACAAGCAGAAGGGCGGGGCTCGTAGGCGCTGGAACCGCCGTACGAGCCCCTTGATCAGGATGGTGGTCCTGACCCATGACACAGAGTAGGGCTGTTGCCGTCGCCCGTCCGGTGTTCGCCGGGTGGCGGATCATGCGGAGCGATGCCGGGCGGTTGTGGGCGACGCGTGAGCGGCCGTTCCCCTCGGCCGTGGAGGAGGCGGGCGCGCACCGGACGGTCGACGCCGACGATCTGGTGGAGCTGTGCCAGGCGATCGCCGTGCAGGAGGGCATCGCCGAGGGGACGGCCGGGTGAGCGCGTCCGCCGCGGTGCTCGACCTCGCCGCCGAGGAAGAGGACGACGACGAGGACTGTCCGGACGTGTCCCCGCATCCGGCCGTGCCGCGCCCCGGCCGTACGGAGCTGTGGTGGATCGAGGAGAGCCTCGGGCGCGGCCGGGTCGTCGCCCACACCTGCGCCTGCCAGATGACCTCCTACGAACTGGTCCGCTGCGGCGGCGTCTACCAGTTCTGCCGCCGTGCCGCGCCCACCGCGATCTGGGCCCGCCGCGACGTGCCGCCCGTCTCCTGGACGGCGCGGTGGTGGCGGCGCGAGGAGGCGTACGCGTGGTGGCGCCGCCTGCTGGCCGGCCAGGCCCGATAAAAGCCCCCCGCCGAGAGGCGGGGTCTGGGCGGCCTGCCGTACGCCTGAGGGGGTTTCGCGGCAGGCCGCCCGCTGCACGAAACCCGCCCACACGAGGCGGGGACAGATCGAGAGAGGAAGAGAGACGAGATGACCGACCTGTACGAGCGCGACCTGGCCGGAGTGCGCTTCCGCCGGCTGTGCGGCGGCAACCAGCAGGAGGAGGAGCAGGAGAGCTGCGTCGAGATCGCTCCGATCCCGGGCGCGGCGGACGCTTTCGCCCTGCGTGACAGCAAGAACCCGAACGCCGGGACGCTCCGCTTCACCGGCGACGAGCTCCGCGCCGCCGGTATGACCGCCAACCTGTAGCCGCCTCGACGAGGCCGGGTGCGGCCCCTGCCCGGTGATAGCAGGCAGGGACCGCACCCCCACTGTAACGACCACGTCCGAGGGGCCTGATGCATCTGCACTGCTACTCCTGGACGGGAGTGGGCGACGACCGGCGCAACGAGGCCGAACGCCGGCCGCCCCCGCCGTCCGGTGACCCCGGGCCGTTCCTGGCCTCGCCGCTGCCGCCGATGCGTACGTGTGACTGGCTGCTCAGGCCGCGCAACCGCATCGACGCCTCGCCGGGGTCGGTGGGGGAGGCGTTGGCCTGGCTGACCGAGCGCTACCGCACGGCCGAGCCGCAGTTCCTCCGGCCGGACGACGAGGCGCGCATCGGGCTCGGCCTGCGCCTGGAGAACGCGGGGGAGGCCCTGATCGCCGGAGTCGACGTGCAGTGGGGCATCTGGCTGCGCGGCGGCCGGTTCGTCACCTGCGCCGTGGTCTGCTGCTCCCCGAACCGCGACGCCGCCCACCGCTGCCCCGCCGCGTGAACCCGCCGCAATTCGTAGTACGGGTGCCTGAGCATCCCCGGAGGGCGCCTGAAGCGCGGCCGAGGCCGGGCGGAACTGTGGTGTTCCGCCCGGCCTCGGGGGTTGATCCGTTCAGGTGGGTTGGGTCATGGGCAGTTGCCGATGTCGCTTTCGGCGGAGGCCAGGACGACGTTCGTCTTGGCCAGGCCGAGGGCGTCGACGGTGACGTGGACGGCGTTGACGGTCAGGCCCTTGTCGGGGGTGGTGAACGAGGTCTGCTCGTTGAGGACGAGCTTGACGACGCCGACGTTGACCGTGGTGTTCGGCTGGACGTTGGTGGGTGCTGCGATGACCACCGTGTTGCCGACCTTGAGGGAGGCGATGGTGGTGGTTCCGGCGGAGCCGTCGCAGGTGGTGGTCGAGCTGGACTTGATGGCCCCGACGGTGATCACCGGGATGCCCGTGATTCCGATGCTGGTGTCGTCGATGGAGGCGGTGGCCACGGACTTGCCGGGGAACTCGGTGGTGGCGACCTTGGCGCACAGGGCGTGCGCGCTGATCAGTCCGCTGAGGCTGGCGGTGCAGGGCACCGAGGTGGCGCCGGTCGAGGTGGTGGAGACGGGGCCGGTGTCGGGGGTGCGTGCGATGTTGACCAGCTGGATGCCGGCCAGGGCGGCGCTGGCGGTCAGGCCGTAGGCCCGTCCGGTCAGCTTCTGCGGCGTGACGGTGACCTGTTCGTCGCTGCACGGCGAGGTGACGGAGTTGTTGTTGGCGTCGCCGCTGTAGGTGGCGGTCCACCGGTAGGTGCCGGCCGCGCCGATGGTCACGTTGCCGGACGCGGCGGTGCCGCTGCCGGACAGGTCGTCGGTGCGAGTCTCGATGGGCGTCGTGCAGTCGGTGTCACCGGGGGCGTACAGCTGGAATTTGACGTTACCGGTGGGGTGGAACCCGCCGGAGACGGTGGCGGTGTCGGACACGGCGCCACCGGCCGGCACGGACCCCGACGGGGTGGTGGCGATGCCCGGGGTGGCCTTGACGACCTCGACCTCTTCATCGCCGCACGGGGAGGTGACCGGGTTGTTGGCGTCGTCGCCGCTGTAGGAGGCCACCCACCGGTAGGTGCCCACCCCGCCCGCGGCGATGTTCCCGGACGCGGCGGTGCCGCTGCCCGACACCGTCCCGGTACGCGTCTCGATGGGCGTCGTGCAGTCGGTGTCACCGGGGGCGAACAGCTTGAACGTGACGGTGCCCGTCGGGTGGTACCCACCGGTCAGGGTCGCTGTGTCCGAGACGTTCCCGCCCGCGGGTGCCTGACCCGATGGCGTCGTGGCGATCGATGGGGTCACCTTGGGGACGTGTTCGGTGATCGTTTCGGTGAAGCCCGGTGACAGGACGCCATTGAGCAGGAAGTCCACCTTGCAGGTGAGGGTGCTTCCCGGTGCGGCTCCGGCGCCGACGGAGACGTTCTCGGTGAAGGTGGCGTCGTCGCCGCTGGTCACCGCCCGGCTGCCGGGGGTCAGGGACACCGACAGGTTCGCATCGCAGTCGCGCAGTTGGTGGGTGACCGTGACCGGCAGGTTGTGCAGGGCGTCCAGGATGGTGTCGCTGACCTGCGAGGCGTTGAGGCCGGAGAACAGCTGTCCACCCGTGGCGTTGGTGATCGCGGTCGCCTGGCCGCTCGAGTTCAGCCCGGACAGGTCGAACGCGAGCACGGTGATGTCGGCTGCCTGCAGGGCACTGATCGCATTGGCCAGCGTGTGGCCGTTGCTGGGGTCATGGCTGGGGGCGTCTCCGATCAGCAGCACGATCCGGGTGCTGTTCGGCCGGAAGCCGACCGCCCCCGATGCGACCTGGAACAGACCGTTGATGCCGTCCTCGGGGATGTCGCCGCCGCCCGAGGCGACCAGCGAGTTGAGACCGTTGGTGACGTCGGTCTGGTCGGCGGTGAGGTTCTGCGCCACCCGGAACGGCGTCGTGTCCCCCATGTCCTTGTATTCGGCGACCGCGAACTGCGCGTCCGGCTGCGCGGAAGCGACGGTGGACAAGATGGTGTTCGCATTGGTCCGCACGTTCGAGATGACCCCGCCCATGCTTCCCGTTGTGTCGATCAGGAACGCGATATCCGGCTTGGGCGGGACCGCCGGAGTGGACACGGTCTTGGTGATCGTCGTCGATCCGCCGGGGGCCAGGTTCAGGGTCACGTCCGCCGGGGTGACCCCGGGCGCGGCGAACGCCGTCCCTGTCCCGGCCATCAGCATTGCACCGGCCGCCACCGCGCACACGGCGGCCCGTAAACTTCGCGTCATTCTCACGGTGTCATTCCTTCTGATGTGGCGTTATGCCACAACGAATTCGGGATCGCCGGCCGTGCGGAATCTCTGTGATTGCACCACCCGGGGCGCCCTCTTCTCGCGTGTGGGCGCGAGCGGATGCCAAATTGCGTTGGATGACAATCTCGGTAGACCTTTTCGGTGCCGGCCGCTGATCAGCGAGGGGGTGTGGCCACGGTCATATGGTGACTGGTCGACGAATAGATGTAAATAGGCCACTTACGGCAAGTTCCCGACTGGCCACAGTCGGCCACTTCTCGCCGGTGAGAGGGGTGCCGGTGAATAGCGAATCTTTTTCAGGTATGCCCGTTGAAATGCGTAATCGATGGTTCGCCGCCGAGAAGAGTCGTCCTGTGGACCGTCTCAATTGCGGTTATGGGCATCGCCGCGGAGTCGGCCGACAGCTCCCACGTCCATTCGGAATCGATAAGATGCGACGGATATGACAACTTTCGGTCATGACGCCGGCACCCCGGCGAGGTACACTCGCCACCTCGTATGCCGTGGGCGTGTGAACGGACACCACGGACTGGATCTCCACCGCAGCCGGGGCGGTTTACTGACAACCAGTCCTGCCTCCGAGGAGCTCGCGAACGGTTCTCCCGGCGGCCGGACCGACAGTCCGATGGCATGATCGCGGTATGCCCGTGGTCCCACAGACTCCGGCCGCCAGGAGATGGGTCTTCTTCGACGTTGACGGCACTCTCATCGATGCCCTGGACAACCAGCGGCGCGTTTGGGCGGCATGGGCGGTGCGGTGCGGTCTGGATCCCGAGGAGGTCTACCGTGTCGCGCTGCGGACCCGGCCGGTGGAGACCTTCGCCGCCGTCGCGCCGGACCGGGATCCTCATGCCTGCCTGGCCACCCTGCACGAGCTGGAGGACGAGGACGTGCGGTCGGGCGTCTACACCGCTTTCGACGGTGCGCCGGAGCTGCTGTACGGTCTGCCGCCGGGCTCGTGGGCGCTGGTGACCTCGAACTACGCCCATAGAATTCGCGGGCGCTTCGCCCGCACCGGGTTGCCCGTACCTGAGGTCATCGTGGACGCGGCGGCGACTGAGCAGGGCAAGCCGTCCCCCGCCCCCTACCTGCTGGCCGCGCAGCGGCTCGGTGCCGCACCCGAACAGTGCCTTGTCGTCGAGGACGCTCCTTCCGGCGTACAGGCCGGCCTCCGCGCCGGGATGACCGTGTGGAACGTCAACGTGCCTGTCGCCGTCGAAGGCGCGCACCGTCATTTCGAGCACCTGAGGGATGCGGCAGAGGGCATCCTGGCCTTTGTCGCCGGAGCCTGACACAAGCCTCGGCGGGCTCACGCTCGATTGAGATCACGAACTGCCCGGTGACGGTTTCGCAGTACGGTTGATCGGGAGAGGAAACCCAAGGCGACCGCCCGGGACTACTCCTCCTTTTGCACATCCTGCTGGACGATCGACGACCCTCGGACATCGGCTCTTTCGCTCAGAGCGCTCAGCGCCTTCGGCGGTGAGCCGTTCCGGCGACAGCGGTCCCGTTCCCGGGGATGTCGGCTCTGGCATCGTTTCCCCCGTACGCCTCGCGGGTGTGCGCTGTGCCCTGTAATCCCAGTGACGCATTGCGTGTCATCTGCTACGGCACGCCTCGGCGTCCGCGGGGTTTGACGTGGATCGGGCTCTTCGGCGGCGAGGAGATCCAGCTTCCGCCGGGTGTCTCGTCACCCCAGGCATGTGATACGGTTTACGGCGTTGCAGTTGTGGTACCCATGAAACTTGTGTGCGCCTGACGGGATGTAACCTTCAGGCGCATTTGTTTTTCCCGGCATTCTCCGGAGGGGCCTCACGGCGACGCGGAATCCGTGCAGTGCGGATTCCGGTTCGGTCCCTGTTCAAGGAGATTCAACATGGCTGTCGGAACCGTGAAGTGGTTCAACGCGGAAAAGGGCTTCGGCTTCATCGAGCAGGAGGGCGGCGGCCCGGACGTCTTCGCCCACTACTCCAACATCGCCGCTCGTGGTTACCGCGAGCTGCACGAGGGCCAGAAGGTGTCGTTCGACATCACCCAGGGCCAGAAGGGCCCCCAGGCCGAGAACATCGTGCTCGTCTGACCCAGGCAGACTGATTCGGGGTCCGCGCTCGACAGCGCGGGCCCCGATTCATGTCCGGGGGCAGACGCTCCGTCATGGTGCACCTCGTCGATGCGGTCAGCGCCGCTGCCCCATTTGGGGCAGGTGGGCTTCCGGCGAGGGCGGATGAAGATCCGGGTCCTGGCCGCGAGGGAGGGCGCCGGGGCGTGGACGCCCGCCGACGTGTCGCCGACGGAGTTGTACTCTCGCGACGCGCTTCCCTCGGGGCGTTGTCTCTCAGAGCTTGTGCAGCTTTTTGTACGGGGTCGTGATTCGTTCCTGCTGCGATCGGAAATCGACGATCACAGCAACCCCATCCTCGACGTCGAGGACCACGCCGAGACCGTACCGATCGTGGGTCACCTGGTCGTTCACACTGAACTGCTCGACAGGTGGGGCGGGAGGCGGGGGCTTGAAGGGACTGGTGGGCAGGTGACGGCGGGACGCGCCGCTGGCTGGCTTCATTACCTCCAGTATGTGCTGCTCGCCGGGCCGCTTACAACCAACCCCCGGCCTTGAGACGCCGTCGTCGTCCCTGCGGGGCTCTGCTTCGCTCGCCCGAGCGGCGGGCGGAGCAGGAGATCGGGCGTCGTCTCAGGGGCGCCAGTCGTCCTGGTAGTCGGTGTGCCAGTTGTACGCGGCGGCCTCCAGCCTCAGCAGGTGCTCCGCCTGGGCGTGCTCCTCGATCGCCAGATAGAGCTCGTGGACGAGCACGGACTCCAGGAAATCCACGCGGTCCCGCTTCGCGGTCAGATCCCGCTCCGCCTTGTGCCAACCGGGCTCCCCGGCGTCGGTGGCTTTGTGCGCCTGGTCCAGGCCCTCGTCGATGCGGGCACGCAGGAACGGGATCAGGTCCTCGGACAGGACCTCTGCCACACGCGCGCGGGACCGGCGTGCCTCGGTCATGATCTCGCGGTAGCGGGAGGTGAGCGTCGGCTCGTCGGTGCCCGCGGGTTCCGGCCGGGGGAGTCGCCACAGGAGTGTCCCTTTGTCGATCGGCTCACCGTCGCCGGCGGCGAGAGCGTCTCCGAGGAGTTCCGCCGCGAGCAGGGGCCGGTTGCGGACCAGCTCCAGGAGCGTCCCCCGATTGATGGTTGTCATGGCCAGGAGGTTACATGCAGTGATCGAGCGACCGCCAAGGGTGTCCGACGTGGCCTGAGGTGGTTTCCTTCCCTCCGGTGGAAGCCCTTTCCAACCGAGTGGGTCTTGACCATGCGATCACGGGTTACTTCGTTCCTCGGCCGGGCTCTTGCGGGTCATGTGAAGTCTGGTTTGTAGACGCAACGGCGGGATTTCCGGAACGACGCGCTCTCTATCGGAATGTCCTTAAATGGTGCGTTGATGGGGATCGATAAGGTTGAGTCTTGTCAGTGTGCTGGTGAGATGATATCGGTACGGCACGGCTGTCAATCGAAGGCGAGGAAGCGATGAGGGCTGTCCGGCGACTCGGTGCCACTCCTGTTGCGCGTGGTGATACGACATCCGTGAGTGGGTCTCCAGATATCCTTGAACTGGACGATGGAACTTTCGCCGTGATCGGAACGGATATTACGGAACGAATCGGCCTTCAGCCCATGCGAGACGCTCGTTGTGGTCCGGATGAGCGTATCGTCCAAATATCCCGCGCAACTCTTCTGGCAGCGAAGAAGGATATCCCGGACAGCTAGATGTATCCTCCACAATGGGTTACGAAGGCCGGTGAGCGGCTCGATCTCGAAGAGTTCGGTGAGCGCTTCGCGGCGGCGTGGTCGAGCCTCGAACGGCGTTTCCTCAAGGTCGAATGCTGGCAGTCGTACCATGAGCCGGGGCGCAACCGATCTCAGGAAGCCTACTACCGAGGCGACGCGGACCAGGCAGTAAACCTGCTGCGAAAAGAGGCGGAGGCGGACAAGCCGCTCTATGATGACATCCGAGAACGGGGCATCGAGTACGCGAGGATTCGCCTCGTACAAGAGCCGCTCACCATATATCTGCGCTATGAGATGCTGGCGTATCGCATCCGCGCGGAGATGGGGGAGAACATCGAGGTCGTACCCTGCGATCCTGTAAGGAGTCTTCCCGACGACGAGCTGTTCGACTTCCTGCTTTTCGACCGGTGCACGGCTCTTGTGCACGACTATGGCGATATTGGCTTGCAGGCAGGTGGCTGGCTGCTCCATGACGATGAGGCCCTGTCGCGATTGGAGCGAACGGCCATAGAACTTCGGCAGGTGGCGATGCCGTTCGAACATTTCTCCTCGCGCTTGTGACCTGCGCCGGAACTGATCGCACTCTTACTCCTTCCAGTCTCGGCGACGGGGCCGTAGACGGTGGTCGTTACGCTCGTTATGATCTTTCAAGTGCGTCGGCAGTGGGTGCGAGCTCTTCTTGGGTGCATCGTTCTGCTGCTTTCTGTTGCGGTTGTGGCGGTCAGTATCCTTCTTCCGGTTCTGCTCCTTGTGCGGTTGGATGACGAGGAGCTCGATCGCTGGTCGCAAATAGGTCAGGCTCTCACTCCCATCGGCATCTTCTTCTCGGGAATCGCCTTCGTTGTGATTGCTCTTACCTTTGTCTTGCAGGGGCGAGAGCTGCGGAACCAAAGAGAAGAGCTGTCCATCGCCAGGGAAGAGCAGGTGCGCAGCAGTGAGATCGCATTACGCGAACTGCACACTGCTCTCATCCGGATGGCGATCGATGACCCGGAACTCCGCCAGGTATGGCCGGAAATGGTTCCTGGCGTGCCCGGGACGAAGAAGGACCTCTACTGCAACCTCATCCTCAATTTGCAGAAGGTCGCCTACGAAACTCATACGATCGAACTGGCCGAGTTGCGTGGCGCTCTCGAGTTCCTGATGGCCAGTCCGGACATGTACGCCTTCTGATGGCGTAAGGCTCGGCAGGCACGGGTGGGGGTGACCGAAGGCGATGCCGGTGAGGACTTCTTCACCGCCGAGGTCGATCGAGCGTTCTCTCATGCCGCTCCCCCAGCAGGCAGAAGCCGCCTGAGCACGCTTCTCCACGCGCTGGCCCGGTCGGTCGCCGCATCCGCTCCTCGTCGAGGCCGGTGACGGGTCCGGCGACCGCGGGTGACCTCGCTCGGACGGGCGTGGGCAACCTTACGATCCGGCCACGCGTCATTCAGATGCTTATCAAGAGCAACTAACGTTGCGTCAAAGGTCAGGCGAGGAAGGACACCCCCCACGTGTTCGATCGGCAGGAGAAGCTGTTCGCTGCGGGAGCCGACCAGGGAGACCTGTTCGGCCCGGGAGACGACGCCGGGGAGGCGATCGCCGGCGGACAGGGGCGGCATCCGCTCGGCGTGCCGCAGGACTTCCCGCCGGTCACGTCGTTCGAGGTCAGGGGAGAGTTCCAGAAGCTGGTCGAACGCGACCTGCTCGGGCCGTACGACGGCGAATTCGAGGAGCTGCCGCCGAAGGCGATAGGCCCGCGCGAGCGCTACCTGGTCGGCATGCTCGGCCCGAAGCCGTCGCCGAAGCGGGTCGCGGAGAACGCCGGCGAGCTGCCCGACACCGAGATCGGCGCGGAGGGCGACGGCGCCGAGGGCGAACTGCCGGACGTGCTGACCCCGCAGAACCTCGGCCGCCTGTGGGCCTCGTCCATGGGCATGTCGTTCGCGGTGCCCGCCGGCCTCGACGCGCTCGCGGTGACCGCCCGCTGGGGGCAGTACGCCAAGGTCGAGACCCAGATCGAGGACGCCGCGGGCAAGCCGCGGACCGAACGGATCTGGGGGCGCAGGCCGGTCGAGCACCGCATGACGATACGGCTGGGCGAGGCCACGCAGAAGCTCCCCCTCACGATGGAACGTGCCGACGAGCCCGGCGTCCTGCTCGCGGTGGCCGTACGGCCCCGGCCCGAGGGACGGCGGGTCGTCGAGCTGACGCTGATCAACCAGCAGATCGAGCCGGACGCCAACGCCGACACCGCGTGGCTGTTCCAGGCCGAGCTCGCCGCCGCCGCCCCGGCGCGCGAGCCAGCGGACGTCTTCCTGCCGATCGACGACCCCCTCGACGGCGCCCCCCTCGACGGCGCCCCTCTCGACGGCGCCCCTCTCGACGGGGCCCGGAACGACACCGGCCAGGAGGACCTGGAGGACAGGCACCTGCGGCTGCTCTACCGGAACGAGCGCAGGTATGCCGTCGGCCGCAACGTCGCCGTGCACGCGGCCGTCCCTCCCGGCGAGCGGCGGGCGACGGAGCTGCGCACCACCTGGCTGCCCTACTACGACGTCCCCGCGACGGTCGCGCCGGTCGGGGAGGGCACGCCCCTCGCCGGCGTGGAGCTGTCGATGGACGCCCTCGCGGACGCCTCGCCCGAGGCGCTCGCCGCCGGGCTGACGCCGCTCGCGGACGGCTACGCGGCCTGGCTGGACGAGCAGGAGCGGCAGATCCCCGGGCTGCCCGAGCCGCTGCGCGAGGCCGCCGAGGTCGCCGTGGGCAGGGCGCGGCGGGCCGCCGAACGCATCCGTGCCGGAATCGCCCTGCTCACGCGGACCACGGCCGACCGGCACGAGCAGGCCCTCGCGGCGTTCAGGTTCGCCAACGAGGCGATGGCGCTGCAGCGGCGCCGTACGGCGGTGGCGAAGCTCCGCGACGAGCAGGGGCTGAGCTACGAGCAGGCCATGACCGAGGTGGACGCGCAGGGCGCGAAGGCGGCGTCGTGGCGGCCGTTCCAGCTCGCGTTCATGCTGCTCAACCTGCCGTCGCTGACCGACCCCGCGCACCCGGAGCGGGCGGCGGACCACAAGGCCACCGTCGACCTGCTGTTCTTCCCGACCGGTGGCGGCAAGACCGAGGCCTACCTCGGCCTCACGGCGTACACGTTCGCGATCCGGCGGCTGCAGAAGATCGTCGGGTCCGGGACGGAGGCGCGCAGCGGCCTCGACGGCGTGGCGGTGCTGATGCGCTACACACTGCGTCTGCTCACCGCGCAGCAGTTCCAGCGGGCCGCCGCGCTGGTGTGCGCCTGCGAGGCGCTGCGGCGCGACGATCCCGGGACGTGGGGCGAGGAGCCGTTCCGCATCGGGTTGTGGGTGGGAAGCGCGGTCTCGCCGAACTGGTTCGGGGACGCCAGGGACCAGATCCAGGAGGCAAGGGAGGCCCCCGACAGCCGCAAGACGAACGTCCTGCAGACGCTGTCGTGCCCGTGGTGCGGCGAGAAGCTGGTCGCGGGCGTCAACCTCGACCTCGACGAGGACCGCCGGCGCGTGCTGCTCTACTGCGGGCGCGGCAGCGAGGGCGACGCCGAGCCCTGCCCGTTCTCGCGGCTGGGGGAGGACCGCATGCTGCGTTCCCTGACGTCCGTCGCGAGTGCGGATGAGGCGTACGCGCGGCGCGAGGGGCTGCCGATCCTCACGGTGGACGAGGAGATCTACCGGCTGGCGCCGAGCCTGGTCATCGCGACCGTCGACAAGCTGGCGCAGCTGCCGTGGCGCGGCTTCGCCGGGCACCTGTTCGGCCGGGTGAGCCGGCGCTGTCCCCGGCACGGCTACCGCCACGACGACATGGACGACCAGATCGGCTGCGGCGGCCGGCACAACGCCAAGGGGCGGCTGCCCAAGGTCGAGAGCCGCCCGGTGATCAGGCTCCGGCCGCCGGACCTGATCATCCAGGACGAGCTGCACCTCATCTCGGGCGCGCTGGGCACCGTGGTCGGCCTGTTCGAGTCCGCGGTCGACGAGCTGTGCACGTGGACCGCAGGCGGCGCGCGGACCGGGCCGAAGATCATCGCGTCGACCGCGACGACCAAGCGGGCCGACCGGCAGGTGCTCGGCATCTTCGGCCGCGAGCTCGCCGTGTTCCCCCCGCAGGTCATCGACGTCGCCGACACGTTCTTCTCCCGGCAGGTGCCGGTCACGCCGCAGAACGCCGGACGGCGTTACCTCGGTGTGTGCGCGCACGGCGTGCGCCTGAAGTCGGCCGAGATCCGGCTCGCCGAGATCCTGCTGCTGGCCGGCCAGACGCTCTTCGACCGGTACGGCGAGCCCGCCGACCCGTACATGACGCTCGTCGGCTACTTCAACGCCACGCGTGAGCTGGCGGGCATGCGGCGTTACCTGGACGACGACGTCACGACCAGGATCCGCATGCACGGCAGGCGCAAGAAGCTGTCCAACCGGCTGCTGAGCCGTACGGACCTGCTGACCGTCGTCGAGCTCACCTCGCGCATCTCCTCGGGCGACATCAGCGAGGTGCTCAAGCAGCTGGAGATCGCGTTCGATCCCGAGCTGGACACATCGCGGCGGACACGGGAGTCCAGGGAGGAGATCGCCGAGGTCCTGCGGGAGAAGGACGAGTCGAAGCGGCGGCGGGCGCATCCGCTGGCCGATCGCTACCGGGCGCTGCGCAGCTCGCGGTCCGCGCGGCTCCCCGTCGACGTCGTGCTCGCCACGTCGATGCTGCAGGTCGGCGTCGACGTGTCCCGGTTCGGGCTCATGGTGGTGACCGGCCAGCCGAAGAACACCGCCGAATACATCCAGGCGTCCTCCCGGGTCGGCCGCGACGTCGAGCGTCCCGGTCTCGTCGTCACGCTGTACAACTGGTCACGGCCGCGCGACCTGGCGCACTACGAGGACTTCGAGCACTACCACGCCACCTTCTACCGTCAGGTGGAGGCGCTGTCGGTCACGCCGTACACGGCGCGGGCGCTCGACCGGGGCACGACCGCGGCGTTCGTCGCGGCCGTGCGCAACGTGGAGGAGGCGCACTCGCGCAACCGCGACGCGGAGGACGTGGATCTCAACGGTGATGTCGTGACCCGCATCGCGGACCGGATCGTGGCGAGAGCGGAGGTCGTCGGCGGCCCGCGCGCGCGACAGGCCGTCGACGAGCGGCTCAAGACGCTCGTCGACCTGTGGAACGCGGCCAAGAACGGCCCCGCGCGGCTCGGCTACGAGCGGAAGAAGGGCCACGCCAAGGAGATCGTCGACGGCCTGCTGCGCCGGGCGGGCAACGGCCCCTGGGACAGGCTCACGGTCGGCAACTCGATGCGGGAGACGGAGAACGAGATCAACCTGCTCCTGCCGGGGAACGACGAGATCTTCCTCGGGCCGGTGGGCGCTCCGGAGTGGGGCTTCCCCGGGAGCGCAGGGGACGGCGACGACGAGCCGGTGGGCGACGAGATGGGCGTGACCGCCCTCGATGGAAAGGGCAAGTGATGGCGGGGTACTCCTCTTATCGGCGCCGGGTCGGCGCGGTGCGGCCCAGCCATCTGATGTTCACCTCGGGGGTGGGGTCGCTCGTCGATCTGCCGAACTTCTCGGTGCTGGTGAAGGGGCTCGACGACTGGCAGTACCGGGCCCCCGCGGACCTGGAGCACAACCCCGCGCTCATCACCGAGCCCCGGCTGCTGTCGGCCGTACAGTCGCTGCTGAGCAAGACCGTGCGCGAGCTGCGTCCCGCGCCCTGGCTGCCGGGCACCGACACCAACCCGAACGGCGAGGCCGCCAGGACCGGGGTGCCGGTCGTGCCGTTCCCCGGGTGGATGCGCTGCACGGCCTGCAACCTGCTGGCGCGCGTCGACTCCCGGGCGTTCGGGTTCGAGAACGACAAGCCGAGCAAGCCGCACGAGGCGAAGTTCTTCCACGAGTGCGGCAAGGGCAACAAGAAGCGCCTCGTCGTCGGCGCCCGCTTCGTCCTGGCCTGTACGGACGGCCACCTCGACGACTTCCCCTACCTGGAGTTCGTCCACGAGGGCCGCCCGTGTGAGAAGGCGGCCAAGCCGAACCTGGTGATGGAGGACCGCGGCGGCAACATCGGCGCGAACGTGCGCATCAAGTGCCAGCGCTGCGGCGCGGACCGCAACATCCGGCAGGCGATGGGCAAGCGTGGCAGGGACCGCCTGCCGGGCTGCCGGGGCCGCCACCCGCATCTCGGGACGTTCTCCGCATGCGGGGAGAAGCCGTACGTGCTGGTGGTGGGCGCGTCGAACCAGTGGTTCGCGCAGACCCTGTCGGCCCTCGCCGTGCCCAGGGCGGGGGTGAGCGAGCTGGACGCCCAGGTCGCGAAGTTCTGGGCCAACCTCCAGCTCGTCAACGGCATCGACATGCTGCCGTTCATGCGGTCGATGCCGCCGCTGTCGTTCGAGTTCGAGAAGTGGGGCGACGAGGAGCTCTGGGCGGCCATCGAACGGCGGCGCGGGGAGCAGGCCACCGGGCAGGACCAGGGTCCCGAGAGCTACCCCGACCTGCTCACCCCCGAGTGGGAGCTCTTCTCCGGCCCGGCGCTGCCGCCGCCGAGCGACGACTTCACCGCGTACCGGGACCAGGACGAGCCCGTTCCGCCGCTGCTCAAGGGTTTCTACTCCGACATCGTCCAGGTCGAGCGGCTGCGCGAGGTGCGCGCCATGATCGGCTTCACCCGGCTCGACGCCCCCGACCCCGAGGACCCGACGCTGGTCAAGCGGGTGCCGCTCTCCCGGTCCAAGCCCACCTGGGTGCCGGCGAGCGAGGTGCGCGGTGAGGGTGTCTTCCTGCGGCTGCCCGAAGACCTGCTGCTTCGGTGGGAGACGCAGGTGGAGAACTCCGAGGCTCTGCGGCTGCACAAGGAGGCGTACGGCCGCTTCCGGGAGTACCGCTACTCGGCCCGCACCGGCCAGCCGTTCGACGAGTCCACCAGGTACGACTACTGGCCCCTGCCGCGTTACTACGTGCTGCACACGCTGTCGCATCTGCTGATCCGTACGATCGCGCTCGAGTGCGGCTACAGCTCCGCCAGCCTCGCGGAGCGGATCTACGCGGGGACGTCGGAGGACGACAAGCGCTCCGGAATTCTGATCTACACGGCGGTGCCGGACGCCGAGGGCACGTTGGGCGGCCTGGTGTCGCTGGCCCGGCCCGACGAGCTGGTCCGGCTGACCAAGCGGGCGCTCACCGGGGCGATGAGCTGCTCGTCCGACCCGCTGTGCTCCGAACGGCTGCCGCGCACGCCGGAGGACTTCCTGCACGGCGCGGCCTGCCATGTGTGCCTGTTCGTCTCCGAGACCACGTGTGAGCGCGGCAACCGGTTCCTCGACCGCAGGTTCGTGGTGCCGATCGGCGACCCGGCCCTGGCGATCTATCCCGAACTGCCGTGACGGACGCGTTCGAGAAGGCGGCGGCCGACGCGGTGGAGCGCATCGGGCCCGTGCACCTGCGGACCCTGGCCGACCGGATCGCCGAAGGCGGCCCCGGAATCGCCGACGCGGTGCCGCTGCCGGATTTCCCCGACGCCGCCCGCCGGGTGCTGGCCGCCCTGGCGTCCGTACGGATGCCGGCGGGGGAGGCGGCGGTTTACCTGCGGGGAGTGGCGGCGGGGTACGAACGGCACCGTGCCACGGCCACGGTGGAGTCGGTGTGGACCGGTCCGGCGACCCATGCCGTGCCCGTTCGCTCCACGGCGCAGGTGCTGGTCGACCTGGTGAACGAGGCGGCGCGTGAGCTGGTCCTCATGACGTACTCGGCCGCGCCGTACGAGCCGCTGCTCGGCGCGCTCTCGGCGGCGGCCGGGCGCGGTGTGACGGTGCTGGTGGTGGTGGAGACCCTGCAGGGTGCGGGATCGGCGTTGAACGGCCCGGAGCCCGCGCACGCGTTCGCCGGTGTGGAGGGCGTGCAGGTGTGGCACTGGCCGGTGGGCGAGCGCACGGAGCCTGGCGCGAAGATGCACGCCAAGCTCGCCGTGGCCGACCAGCGGGTGCTGCTGGTGTCGAGCGCCAACCTGACCCAGTCGGGGGTGTCGAGGAACATCGAGGCGGGCTTGCTGGTGCGCGGCGGCACGGCCCCGCAGCGGGCCGCCCAGCACGTGGCCCGCCTGCGTGCCCGCGGCGTCCTGCGCCGCCTGAGCTGAAGAGGAGCCGCCGGCGACGGGGAGGCGGGGGATGGGGCGATGCTGAGAGTGGGAGAGATGGGGCGAAGGTGAAGATCATTGGTGGGCGGTACGAACTCGACCCGAACTCGCGCCGTACGGGCGGGATGGGGGAGGTCTGGTTCGGCTACGACAAGCGGCTCGACCGGCCGATCGCCATCAAGTTCATCCGGGTGGACCGTCGGCCCGACGGGAAGCCCGACGACGAGCTGACCAAGCGTTTCGTCCGCGAGTCCCGCATCACCGCACGGCTGGAGCATCCCGGGGTGCCCGCCGTCTACGACTGCGGGACGGACGGCGACGACCTCTACCTGGTGATGCAGCTCATCAAGGGCAACCCGCTGACCGACCTCATCGCCGAGGTGGAGGAACTGCCGGTGAGCTGGGCCGCGGCGATCGCCGCCCAGGTGTGCTCGGTGCTGGCCGTCGCCCACGCCAACTCGCTGGTGCACCGGGACCTCAAGCCCGCCAACCTCATGCTGTGCGGCGACGGCATGGTCAAGGTGCTCGACTTCGGGGTGGCCGCCGCGCTGTCCCCGTCGGCCACCAAGCTGACCGCGACCGGCGTCATCATCGGCACGGCGGAATACATGGCGCCCGAGCAGACGATGAGCGGCACCACGAGCCCGCAGACCGACCTCTACTCGCTCGGCGTGATCCTCCACGAACTGCTGACCGGCGAGAACCAGTTCGCCGCCGGGACCGCGCTGGCCTGCATGCGCAGACACGTGGACGAGCCGCCGCGGCCCGTGCGGGAGCTGCGCGCGGACGTCCCGGAGAGCCTCGAACGGCTGATTCTCCGGCTGCTCGCGAAGAAACCCGAGGACCGTCCGTCCGGCGCGGCCCTGGTCTACGAGCGGCTGCTGCCGTTCTGCCGCGACCTGCCGCCCCTGCCGGGCTTCGTCGACGACGGCGCCGCTCACCCCGTGCGAATGTACGCCACCGTTGCCGGGCGCATCTCCACGACGCCGTCCGCGCCCGAAGCGCGCGCCCCGAGGTCCGCCCCGCGACCCGAGCCGGAGACGTCCGCGCCCCGGGCTCCGCGTGCCCGGGACGTGGCCCACCTGCGGAAGGAGGCGGGCGCGCTCAAGGCCGAGTCCCGCTTCCGGCAGGCGGCCGAACTGCTTGCGGAGGCCGTACGTGCCGCGGAACCGGCCGACGACGACGCGCTGGAGCTGCGCATCGAGCTGGCCGACGTGCTCTTCCTCGGCGGCGACTACCGGCAGGCCGCGTCCGAGTTCCGGGGCCTGGCCGCAGACCTGGCCACACACAGAGGCGAGGACGATCATCTCGTCCTACGGTTCCGCCTGATGGAGGCCAACTGCCACGCCGCGCTGGGCGACACGGCGCTCGCGCTCGGCCAGCTGCGCCGGCTGCTCGCGGACGAGGAGCGGCTCGGGGTCGACGAGGACCGGATCCTGGAGCTGCGGCGTCGCATCGGGCTGCTGGAACTCGGCGCGGGCGACCGCGCCCGGGCGGGGCGCACCCTGCGCGACCTGCTGCCGGATCTGGAACGGAGGTACGGCCCGGGGCACCCGAACGTGAGCAGGGTCAGGGAGCTGCTCGACGGCCTCGCCGCAGCCCGCTGAATCGTTACCTGACCGCCTGAAACCCGGGCGAGTGCGTGCCTACAGTGAAGCACCGAAGATCGTCAAGAATTCGACAAGGGACGGACTGTTGGCCACGCTCTCTGTGCTCCTCCACCAGATCGACGACGGCACCGTGCTCCTCCCCGAGTTCCAGCGCGGGTACGTGTGGAACCGCGACCAGGTCCGCGGGCTCATGCGCTCGCTGTACCGCGGCTATCCGGTCGGCGGTCTCCTGCTGTGGGCGACCGAGCCCGAGATGGCCGCCGTACGCGGATCCACGACCGGTGGAGGGGTGCGGCTCCTGCTGCTCGACGGACAGCAGCGGATCACCTCGCTGTACGGAATCATGCGCGGCAGGCCTCCGGCCTTCTTCGACGGGGACCCCTCCGCCTTCACGGGCCTGCGGTTCAACGTCGAGGACGAGACGTTCGAGTTCTACGGCCCGGCGAAGATGCGCGACGATCCGCGCTGGGTGGACGTGACCCGGCTGTTCGTCGAGGGGCTGGAGCCGTTCATCGGCGCGTTCGCGCAGCACCCGGATACGTTCGCGACCTACATCGCCCGGCTGAACACGCTGAAGAACCTGGAGAATCGCGAGTTCCACGAGGAGAAGATCACCGGTCCGGACAAGAACGTCGACGTCGTCGTCGACATCTTCAACCGGGTCAACTCCGGCGGGACCGCGCTGTCCAAGGGCGATCTCGCCCTGGCCAAGATCTGCGCGCAGTGGGCGCCCGCCCGGCAGGTCATGCGCGACCACCTGAACCAGTGGCAGGCGCAGGGGTTCGACTTCTCGCTCGACTGGCTGCTGCGCAACATCACCGCCGTCGCCACCGGACGTGCCGTCTTCACCGCGCTCGACACCGTGACGGACACCGAGTTCGAGACGGCCCTGACCAAGTCGGTGGGGTACGTGAACACCCTGCTCGGTGCGGTGTCCGGGCGGCTGGGGCTCGACCACGACCAGGTCCTCATGGGCCGCTACGCGATCCCCGTCGTCTCCCGCCTGCTCCACCTCACCCCGGGCGGCACCTTCCTCGACAGCGCGCACCGCGACAGGGTGCTGTTCTGGTACGTGCACGCGGCGCTGTGGGGCCGCTTCGCCGGCTCCACCGAGACGATCCTGGCGCAGGACTACGACACCGTGGAACGTTCCGGAATCGACGGGCTGATCGCGTCCCTCGAACGGTGGCGTGGCGGCAACCTGGAGGTCCGGCCGCACGACTTCGAGGGCTCGACCCGCGGATCGCGGTTCTATCCGCTGCTCTACATGCTCACGCGCGTGCACGGCGCCCGTGACTTCGGCAGCGGGCTGGAACTGCACGCCGAGATGCTCGGCAAGCTGACCTCGCTGCAGGTGCACCACGTCTTCCCCAAGGCGCTGCTGTACAAGGCCGGGTACGACCGCGTGCACGTCAACGCCGTCGCCAACTTCTGCTTCCTGACCCAGAACACGAACCTGGCGATCGGCAAGCGGGAGCCCGAGGACTACTTCGCCGAGGCCGAGGACAAGCACCCCGGCGTCCTCGCCTCGCAGTGGATTCCGATGGACCCCGACCTGTGGCGGGTGGACCGGTATCTCGACTTCCTGGAGGCCCGGCGCGAGCTGCTCGCCCGGGCCGCCCAGTCGTTCCTGTCGGGGCTGGGCAAGGGATCCGTACCGATCGTCGCCGAGGAACTGCGTCCGGTGGCCGTCGTGGCCGACGAGCAGGACGACGTACGGACCGCGCAGATCAAGGCCATGGTCGAGGAGCTGGTGCGGCTGGGGTGCGCCGAGCCGGCGCTGGACGCCGAGATCGCCGATCCGGCGACCGGCAGGGCGCTCGCGATGGCCGAGGCGTACTGGCCCGGCGGGCTCCAGTCTGGCCAGGGCAAGCCGGTCGTGCTGGAGCTGGACCCGGAGGTGGCCGACCTGCCGAGGCTCGAAGAGCTGGGATACGAGGTCTTCACGTCGGTGGACGCGCTGCTCGGCTACGCGGCGCGGCGCAACGAGACGGCGGCGGGGGACGAGCAGAAGCAGACCCCGCAGGAGCCCGCCGAGCCGCCCACCCCGGCCGGCGATCCCGTGCACGTGGAGTTCGACGCGGCCATGCGGTCCGTCTACGACAGGGCGCGCAGCGAGGCCAACTACCACGCCTCCTACTTTCTCAGCATGCTGGCCGAGCACGGCAGCCTGACGACCGCCCGCAAGCTGCTGCGCTCGCCCGCCGTGTCGGACGGCTTCGCCGCGCTGTGGGAACGCGGGCGGCTCGACCTCACGGTCGAGGCCCTGGTCGTGCAGCCGAGGTTCGCGGAGTTGTTCACGCCCGAAGAGGTCGAGGTCGCCCGGCACCGCCTCGGACAGTTCGGCTGGAGCACCGCGGTCGCCTGACCCGCCGGCGGTGTGGATCGTGGATGAGCCCCTCGTCGTACCTGCCGATTCTCGATCACCAGGCCATCGCCTGATGCTGCGCGAGCAGCGGATGGAGCCGGGTGTCAGGGCGGGTTCCGGGGCAGCGTGAGAGTGAACACCGCCCCTCCGCCCGGCGCGTTGGCGGCGGTGAGGGCGCCACCGTGCAGGCGCGCGTTCTCGGCGGCGATGGCGAGACCGAGGCCGCTGCCCTCGCTGCGGGTCCGGGCCGCGTCGCCCTTGGTGAAGCGGTCGAAGACGTGCGGCAGGACGTCTTCGGGGATGCCGGGCCCGCCGTCGGCGACCGTGATCACGAGGTGGTCGTCCTCGGCCCGAGCCCGGACGTCCACCGGTACGGACTCGCCGGCGTGGCGAAGGGCGTTGCCGATGAGGTTGGCGAGGACGACGTCGACGCGCCGGGGGTCGAGCCGGGCGCGTAACCCCGGCGGCACGTCGGCGCCGACCCGGTCCTGCCAGTGCCGCACGGTGAGCGTCTTGCCGACGAGTTCGCCCACGTCGATCTCGTCGAGATCCAGTACGGCGGCGCCCGCGTCGAAGCGGGAGATCTCCATGAGGTCCTCGACCATGCGGACGAGCTTGTTCGTCTCGCCGGCGACCAGTTCCAGCGCCTCGGCGGCCTCGGGGTCCAGCCGCCCGGAGACGGCGTCCTGGTGGAGCACGCCGGTGACGGCGGTCATCGCGGCGAGCGGCGTGCGCAGTTCGTGGGAGACGTCGGCCGCGAAGCGGCGTGCCCTGGCCTCCATGGCGCGCAGTGCGGCGGCGTCGGCCTGGAGGGCGGCGGCCATGGTGTTGAAGGTGCGGCCGAGGTCGGCCAGTTCGTCGTCACCGGTGACACGGATCCGGGTGCCGAGGGCGCCGGCGGCCATGTTCTCGGCGGCGGAGCGCAGCCGCCTGACCGGGCGCAGGACGCGGCGGGCCGCGAGCAGCGCGGGGACGACGGACAACAGCACGACGGGCAGCACGCCGGCCCGCGCGGCCGCGACGAGGGTGGCGACGTCGCGCTCCTGGTCGGCGAGCGAGAAGGACGCGTAGACGACCAGCCCCGAGGGCTGTGCCGGCCGGTCGGCGCGCGTGACCGGCAGAGCGACGGCGAGCCAGGGTACGCCGGCATGGTGGAAGCGCTGCACAAGGGCGGTACGGGCCGTGGAGGCGGCCTCGCGCAGTCGCCCGGGCAGGACGGGCGCACGTCCCGCGGCGAAGATCGGGGCGCCGCCGCGGTAGGCGACCGCGGTGCGCCAGTCGCGGGAGACGCCGGCCCGGTCGAGCTGAAGCGCCAGAGCGCGCAGGTCCGCCTCGGCGGGTGCGGCCGGCAGGTCCGGGGCCAGCGAGCCGACCTGGGTGCGCAGGTGGTGCACGGTCGTGTCCCTGGCGCGGTCCAGGATCGCGGTGCGGGCCTGCCGGAAGGTCAGGGCGGCGACGGCGAGCGCGCTGAACGCCGAGACCAGGACGAACGCGACGACGAGGCGGGTGCGCAGGCCCCGCCGGACGAGACGGCGGCTCACAGGCGGCTCACAGATGTCCCACCGGGGTCGCGCCGGCGCGTCTGCCCGGCGTCTTCACAGCGGTCCGAAGCGGTAGCCGAAGCCGCGCACGGTCTGGACGTAGCGGGGGTTCCCATGGTCGTCCTCGATCTTGGCGCGCAGCCGCTTCACGCACGCGTCGACGAGCCGGGCGTCCCCGTAGTAGCTGTGTTCCCACACCGCTTCGAGGAGTTGCCGGCGGCTGAACGTCTGTCCCGGGGCGGCCGACAGGAACAGCAGGAGCTTCACCTCGGAGGGAGCGAGCACGAGTTCTCTGCCGTGCTTGCACACCCGCACCGCCGTCCCGTCGATCTCCAGGTCGCCGTACAGCAGGGGGCCGTCGCTGCCGGGTGAGGATTGCGTAGGGGCGACGCGGCGCAGCACCGCGCGCATGCGCGCCTCGATGACCTCGCCACTGGCGGGCTTGACGATGTAGTCGTCGGCGCCCGCCTCCAGGCCCACGACGACATCCACGTCGTCGCCGCGCGCGGACAGGATCACGATGGGAACCTGGCTGGTCTCGCGGATGCGCCGGCACGTCTCCAGGCCGCTCATGCCGGGCAGCATCAAATCCAGCAGCACGATGTCGGGCGCGAACGGGGCGAGCGACTCCATCCCGTCCTCGCCCGTGGCGACCGCCTCCGTCTCGTGTCCGTTGCGCCGCAGCCCCAGGGTGACACCGCGGCGTACGGCCGGGTCGTCCTCGATCAGCAGGACGCGTGTCATGGTCCAGCTCACTCCTCTCACTCGGCGGAACGCCGCACGCCGGTCAGCGGGCCGTGGGTGCCGCCGCCGGGACGGCGGCACCGGTCTCGTCGCACTTCACCTTCCACGGCCCTCCGGCCAGGCCCGGCTCATGGATCCGGACCCGCACCTCAGGAGGGGGTTTCCCGCCGGGGATCCCCGGCGCCGCGGCGGCCGTGCACACCAGCTGATCCACCGCCACATGGTCCAGCTCGGACACGAGCCAGGGCAGGTGGAGGTCCACGGTCCCCGGCCCCGTCGCTTCGGCCCGGACCCGGTGTTTTCCGGGCGGCAGCGCGGTGACCAGTCCGCGCTCCCGCTCGCCGGGGGTCGGCCCGGCCAGCAGCGTGTCCAGCGCGGTCTGCGGTCCGGCACCGGCGGGTACGGCACGGGCGACAGGCCAGGCACCGTTGGGGGCGATGAAGTACACCCGCATCCAGTGGGCGGCGTCGGCGGTGCGCGCTCCGACGGCGGGTGCGCCGGCCGGTGCCGGACCCGTGTCCGGGACGCCGCAGCCCGCGAGCACACAGGACGCGAGCACACAGGACGCGAGCATGCGGGACGCGGGCATGCGGGGCACGGGCATGCGGATCTCGGACCTCCGTGTCACGGTGTGATCAGCCGTTCGACGTCCACGGTCCCCGCGCCGGGATCCGGTCGCGGCACGGTCCCCCACACGCTCGCCGCCACGGCGACCGCCGCGGTGAGCGCCAGCAGGCCCCGGCGCCCGGTCGTCCACCGGGCCCGGAACCGGACCGGATCCTCCACGAGAACCTTCGTCACCCATGCGGCCAGCAGCGACACGCCGATCGCCACGGCCGTGCGCCCCCACCCGCCGATGCCGAGCACCGGCCGGGGGAGCAGCAGATACACCGGCCAGTGCCACAGGTACAGGCCGTAGGATAGCTCCCCGAGCGTGCGCGGTACGGCGCTGCCCGCCAGCCGCCCGGCACGGCCGCCGGCGTTCCGGGCGAGGAGCCCGATGAGCGCGGCGCAGGCCGCGGAGTGCGCGAACAGCCCGCCCCGGAAGAGGCAGGGCGCGTTCTGACCGCCCGTCAGCACCCAGGCGGCGCCGATGCCGCACGCCAGCGCCGCACACACTCCGTCAGCCACCGGCGCCGGGACGCGGGCGAGCAGGCGCCGGATCGGCGCCGTGACCGCAAGCGCGCCGAGCAGCAGTGAGAACGCCCGTGTGTCGGTGCCCTCGTACGCGCGCGTCGTGTCCACGGCCCCGCCGTAGCGCAGCATCAGCGCGAGCGATACGAGCGCCCCCGCACCGGCGAGGGCCGCGACCCGCCGATGACCACGGCGGTGACCGTGCCGGCCCCGCCCGGCGAGCGCCACGACCACCGGCCAGGCCAGGTAGAACTGCCACTCGACGGCGATGCTCCACAGGTGGGCGAAGACGCGGGTGCCGGACGCGTTCCAGTAACCGATCTGCTCGACGATGAAATGCCAGTTCACCGCCTGGACCGCGGCCCACGGCGCGTCGTCGAGCGCGAAGCGCAGGACGTACGGCGAACCGAAGGTCCAGGCGAGCAGGACGGCGGCGACGCACACCAGGGCCAGCGCGGGCAGCAGGCGACGTGCCCGCCGCGCCCAGAACGCGGTCAGGACGATGCGGCCCCGTGTCGTCGACTCCTCCACGAGGAGACCGGTTATCAAGAAGCCTGACAACACGAAGAATAGGTCCACGCCGAGAAAGCCGCCTTCCAGGTGACCGGCGTGGAAGAGCAGGACGGCGACGACGGCCAGCCCGCGCAGTCCGTCGAGCGGGGCGATGCGGACGGTGCGGGAACGGCCGGGAGCGGCGGCGGCGCGGGAGCCGGGTGCGCGCCTGGGAGCGGACGCGGACGCGGACGCGGACATGACGGGACCGGGGCGGGGAGAGGCGTCATCGGGCACGGGGCGGCTCAGCTGCATCCGAGCTTGCCGTACCGCTCGTCCGCGGTCCACGACCCGGTCGCCCACGTCGCCGGCGCGGCCGGGGTGAACCCGTACGCCTCGCCGAGCCGGTCGGTGAACCACTTGGCGAAGGCGGCGGAGCCCTGCTGGCACGAGTGGATGCCGTCGGCCGAGCGCTGAGCCTTCCCACCCCTGGCATCGGTGCCCCACAGTACGGAGGAGTCGAGGAATCGCACCATGCGCCCCACTGCGCCGTCCACCGTGCCGTCCACCGTGCCGCCGCCGCGGTCGGCGACCGCTTCGGCGGCCTTCGGCGCGCTCGCGATCGAGCCCGCGTGCTTGGCGTAGAAACCGTCGATCCTGAAGGGCGGAGCCGAGACGATCACCAGCTCGGCCCCGGCGTCCCGCGCGGTCTGCGCGAGCTTCGCGTACGAGGCTCGCTGCTGCCCGGCGCTGCCCCAGTCGTAGGTGGTGATCTGATAAGCGATCACGTCAGGGCGGAACGACTCGATGGTCTTCGCGAGGTTCTTCCAGGTGATCTCGGCGATCGGTCCGGTCATGGCGTCGCCCTCGACCACCGTGCCACCGCCGTCGGACGTCGCGTCCCTGAACGCCTGCCCGCTCGCCTTGAGTGAGGCCTCCAGAGGCGGCGCCTCGGAGCCGGCGATGGAGTCGCCCATCCAGAGAACTCTTCTGCCCGCCTGGGCCTCCTCGGTGGCCCTCGTCTTCGCGCCGTCGTCCTCGCCGCCGTCCGCCCCGCAGCCGCTCAGCACGGCGCCGGTCACGGCCGTGACGACGAGGAGAGCGGCGATCGCGACCGGCCGGCGGTGACGGCGGGCGCAGTCGTGAGGCCGGGTCTCGTGGAAAGCGGTGTCCTTGTCCATGCCGTCAGGCAATCACCGCGCAGGGCCCGTAATCGGCGCGGTCATCGATCGGTCACACAACGACCGGAGGACGGTCACGCCCGCGCCGCGCCGGGCATCGCCGCGATGATTCGTCGCAAGCGTCTGGAAGTCCCTGCACCGCGGCCGTGAGGACTGGGACGACATGCTCGGCTACCTGCGTGACGGGGCGGGCAGGAACACCGGGAGCAGGAAGTCGATCACCTACTGGGCCGGGCAGGGCTTCGCGACCGGCGACCCCGGCGCCTGCAACACGTGGACCGCGCCGTCCGCCACGGTGACCTGACCACGTCCGGCACCGGCCGTCCCGCCGCGCGGCGGGACGGTCCGCCTCTGCCCGGCAGATCTCAGGGCAGCGGGACCGCGCTCGACTCGCGGACGACGAGGTGACACGGCAGGGCGTGCCGGCCGGGGGAGGGGGAGCCGTTGATGGCGGCCAGGAGCATCTCCGCCGCCGACCGGCCGAGCCCTTCGAGGTTCATGTCGACGCTGGTCAGCGGCGGCTGGCAGCCCTCGGTCATGACGTCCCAGTTGTCGAAGCCGACGAGGGCGACGTCCTGGGGGACGCGGCGGCCCGCGGCGCGCAGCGCGTCGCACACGCCGCGTGCGATCTGATCGCTGCCGCAGAAGACGGCGTCGAACTCCGTCCGCCCGGCCAGCAGGATGCCGACGGCCTGGCGTCCCCACGCCTCGCTCCAGCCGCCGAACAGCGGCGGCGCGGCAGGTTCGAGCCCCTCCTGCGCCAGCCGCTCCAGCGCGGCCGCCGCGCGGACTCGGGCCGAGTTGTGGTGCTCCGGCCCGGTGACGTGCGCGATCCTGGTGCGGCCGACGGCCAGCAGATGCTCGACGGCCTTGCGGGCGCCGCCCGTCTCGTCCGGCACCACCGAGCAGTCGCCGGGGTCGGCCGAGCTGATGAAGGCGTACACCACCGGCACGGGCAGGTCCGCGGCGATGGGCGTGCGCGCCTCGGTCCGCCGGCCGGTCACGATGATCCCGTCGACCCTGCGGCTGAGCAGCGTCCTGACGTAGTACTGCTCCCGGATCGGGTCGTCCCGTCCGTCGCAGAGGAAGACCGACATCTCACCGGCGCCCAGCGCGTCCTCCGCGCCGATGAGCACCGGGATGCTGAAGCGGCCGATCGTGTCCGTCGTGATCATGCCGACCGTGTAGGTGCGGCCCGAGTGCAGGCTGCGGGCACCGGCGTTCGCCTCGAAGCTGAGCTGCCGCGCGGCCTCCCGGACGCGCATGCGGGTCTCCTCCCGCAGTGATCCGCGTCCGTTGAGCGCCTTGGAGGCCGTGCCCACCGACACCCCGGCCAGTGCCGCGACGTCGGCGATCGTGGCGTGACGCTCCAGTTTTCCCACGTTTCCTCCACTTTCCGCTGGCGTTGCCTCGGCCCACTCTATCGCCGGGCCGTTCCATGCGACGCTCCCCGGTTACACGGGCGAAACCTGCTATTGACGGTCCAGGAGGGCGTTGATAGCTTTCCGGCAACCGTTTTCCTAGTTTTCCTTCGCGTGGCCGTCTCCGGCGGAGTCTCGCACGTTCCCGCGTACGACACGAGAGATCAGGAATGACCCAGCAGAAGCTGTCAGAAACCGTCCAGGCCGCGGCCGGACTCCAGGAGGCCGCCGGGCCCGTGGCCCCGACCCCGGCGGCCCTGTCCGCGCTGCGGCCGCTCGGCCTCGGCCGGGTCCGGTTGGGGGAGGAGGGCCTGCTCGGGCGGTGGCGGAGGCGCAACGCCGAGGACACGCTGCCGCACTGCGTGGACAACCTTCACGGCAGCGGCAACATCGGCAACCTCCGCACCGCGGCGGGCGAGTCCGAGGGCGAGTTCGCCGGCATGTGGTTCGCCGACTCCGACGTCCACAAGACCCTGGAGGCGGCGGCGTGGCAGCTCGCGGCCTCGCCCGAAGACGCGGGCCTGCGGTCGTTCGTCGACGACACGACCGCGCTGCTCGCCCGCGCCCAGCAGGCGGACGGCTACCTCAACTCCTACTTCACCGTCGTCGCGCCCCAGGACCGGTGGGCCAAGCCCGACTGGAGCCATGAACTGTACTGCGCGGGCCACCTCATCCAGGCGGCCGTCGCGGCGGGCCGCACCGGCGCGAGCGACGCGCTGGTGACCCTGGCCCGGCGTTTCGCCGACCTGCTGGTGGAGCGGTTCGGCCCGGACGGGGTGGAGGAGGTCTGCGGACATCCCGAGATCGAGACCGCACTCGCCGAGCTGTACCGGCTGACCGGCCACCGGCCCTACCTGGACCTCGCACGGCGCTTCCTCGACCTGCGCGGGCGCGGCCTGCTCGGCCACGGCAGGTTCGGCCCGCGCTACTACCAGGACCACCAGCCCGTACGCGAGGTGCGGGAGGTCACCGGGCACGCCGTACGCCAGTTGTACCTGCTGGCCGGGATGGTCGACGTGGCCGTGGAGACCGGCGACCTGTCGCTGCTGAACGCGGCGGAGCGATTGTGGGAGGACGCCGTCCACAGGCGTACCTACGTGACCGGGGCGCACGGGTCGCGACACCGCGACGAGGCGTACGGCGACCCGTACGAGCTGCCGCCCGACCGGGCCTACGGCGAGACCTGCGCGGCCATCGCGAGTTTTCAGTGGAACTGGCGGCTGCTGCTGGCGACCGGCCGGGCCCGCTACGCCGACGAGATGGAGCGGGTGCTCTACAACGCCTTCGCCGCCGCCGTCTCGTCCGACGGCAGGCACTTCTTCTACTCCAACCCCCTGCAGGTCCGCACCGGGCACGCGAGCGCGGGTGAGGAGGCGGCGGCGCGGCGGCTGCCCTGGTATTCGTGCGCCTGCTGCCCGCCGAACATCGCCAGGCTCATGGCCTCGCTGCCCGGCTACCTGGCGACGGCCGACGACGACGGCCTGTGGATCCACCTGTACGGCGACGCCTCCTTCGACGCCCCCGGAGGGCGCCGCGTGGAGATGCGCACGGCCTACCCCTGGCAGGGCCGCATCGAGCTGGAGATCGCCGAGGCGGGGACCGGACAGCCGTGGACGCTCGCGCTGCGCGTGCCGGGCTGGTGCGACGCGTACACGGTGAGCATCGGCGGCGAACCGGTGCGGGCGGCCGCGCGGGACGGCTACGTCCGGCTCACCCGCGCCTGGACCCCGGGCACCACCGTCGTCCTCGACCTCGGCATGCCCGTCCGCCAGGTCACCGCGCACCCCCGGGTCGACGCGGCGCGCGGCTGCGTCGCCCTGGCACGCGGCCCGCTCGTGTACTGCCTGGAGCAGGCCGACCTGCCGCACGGCACGGTCCTCGAGGACGTGCGGCTGGACCCCGGCGCTCCGGTCACACCGGATCACCGGGAGGACCTGCCGGACATCCCGGTCGTCCTCACCGCCACGGGGCTGGTCGCCGACGCCGGCGGTTCGCTGTACACCGCCGGAGCCAGGCGGGAGCGGACGGGCACGCCGCTCACGCTCACGGCGGTGCCGTACTTCCTGTGGGGCAACCGGAGCGAGGGCCCGATGCGGGTCTGGATCCCGGTCGCCGCCACCGGATGACCGCGGCGGGCCGGCCCGGCCGAGGTCCGCTCCGGTCCGGCCCGCGCGCATGAGAACGTCCACGGCGTCCGCCGGCTCGGGGAGGACGGTCTCCGCTTCACCTCCTGCTCACCCCCCACCCGCAGAAAAAACGAGGTAGTGCATGCGCAGACCCCGAAACCCGGCGATACGCGCGATCGGCCTGACGTCGGCGTTGCTAGGCGCGGTCCTCGGCCTCCCCACGACGCCGGCCGAGGCGGCGGGCGCCACCCTCACCGTGAACGTCGCCCAGCCCTTCCGGCCCGTCACCCACGTCGCGGCCGGCGGCCTGTACGGCCTGGCCGAGAACGGCCGCCCGGCCGACTCCACGCTGCTGCCCCTGAAGCTCAACTCGCTGACGCAGCCCGCCCCCGGCGTGGGGCAGCGGCCCAACGGCCAGCCTCCCGGCGGGGACTCCCTGCTCGTGGCCCAGCAGGCCACCCGCGCCGGGGCCGGGGAGCTCATCCGGATGCCGGACATCTATCCCGACTTCCCCTACAAGTGGGTGAGCTGGAACGACTGGCTGGCCAAGGTGGACACGATGGTCCGCGCCCGTCTCAACGCGACCACGGTGACCAACGTCATCGGCTGGGAGCTGTGGAACGAGCCCGACTGGACGTGGAACACCTCCGCCGCCGGGTCCTTCAACGACGGCTGGACGCGCACCTTCCGGGCCGTGCGGGCGCTGGACGCCACGACGCCCATCGTCGGCCCGAGCACCTCCTACTACAACCGTTCCTGGTTGTCGTCGTTCCTGGGCAGCGCAAAGGCGGCGGGCACGCTGCCCGACGTCGTCTGCTGGCACGAGCTGGGCGACCCCACCGCCATCGCCGCCCACATCGCCGACTACCGCGCGCTGGAGTCCTCGCTCGGCATCAGCCCCCGGCGCATCGCGATCAACGAGTACGCCGCGACGAGCGAGGTGGACGTCCCCGGCCGGATCGCCAGCTACGTCGCCAAGTTCGAGCGCGCCGGCGTCGAGATGGCCCACCGCGCGTTCTGGTACGAATACGGCACCATGAACGGTCTGGTGGTCAACAACAACCAGCCGACCGGCACCTGGTGGCTGTACAAGTGGTACGGCGACATGGCCGGCCGCATGGTCGCCACCACCCCGGCCACCCAGACCGGGCTGGACGGCTTCGCCTCCTACGACTCCACCCGGAAGATCGTCAACGTGGTCTTCGGCAACGAGTCGGGCACCAACACGGTCCGCGTCACCGGCATCGGCGCGCTGGGTTCCTCGGTGCGGGTGACCCTGCAGTCGGCCCCCGCGGGCGGCAGGTTCACCGCCGTGACCGCGCCCACGACCATCTCGACGAGCACGTACGCCGTGAGCAACGGGCAGATCGCCGTCTCGGTGCCGAACATGTCGGCGACGAGCGCCTACAACCTGGTGATCCAGCCGGTCGGCGGCGTGCCGTCCTACCAGCAGCGCTACGAGGCGGAGAACGCGGCCGTCTTCCGCGCCCAGCGGCTGACCGGCTCCAGCGCCTCCGAGGGCGGCTACGTCGGCCGCATCGACAACAACAACGGCAACCACGGCACCGACAGCTACGTCGACTTCGTGGTGAACGTGCCCACGGCCAGGGCGTACACGATGACCATCGGCTACGCCAACGCCACCGGGGCGACCGCCACGCAGGGCCTGGCGTACAACGGCGGCGCCTGGACGACGGTCAGCTACCCGCCCACCGCCGCGTGGGGCCAGTTCGGCGCCACGACCGGCACCACGGTGAATCTGCAGGCGGGCTACAACGTGATCCGCCTGGCCAAGGGGTCCCCCAACTTCGCCGGCGGCACCGGCTACGCCGAGCTGGACTACATCCAGCTCACCTGAGCCCCGCCGGCCCACTGAAAGGAACAACGACATGGAAAGCCTCGACAAGAGCCGGCGCATCGCCGGACTGGGCCTGGCGGCCCTCGTAGTCGCGGGCGGGCTCACCGCGTGCTCCGGGTCGTCGGACGGCGACTCCCAGGCGGGTGCGAGCCAGGCCGCCGGGGGTGGGACCTACACGATCTGGGATCCGTACCCGCAGTTCGACGGCTCCTCGGAATGGGTCAAGCTGCTCACGCAGTGCGGAACGCAGGCCGGGGTCACGGTCGAGCGGACGGGCTATGACACCACCGATCTGACGAACAAGGCGCTGCTGGCGGCCCAGCAGGGCAACTCGCCGGACGTGCTGATCGTGGACAACCCGGTGGTCTCTACGCTGGCCGAGGCGGGAGTGCTCACCTCGACCGACGAGACGAAGATCGACACCTCGGCCGTCTCTCCGAACCTGCTCGCGGCCGGCCAGCTGGGCGGCAAGACGTACGGCATCCCGATCGGGGCCAACACGCTCGCGCTGTACTACAACAAGGAGGTGCTGAAGAAGGCGGGGGTGGAGGCCGATGGCATCACCGACTGGGCGTCGCTGACGGCGGCGCTGGAGAAGGTGAAGGCGGCCGGGAAGAAGGGCATCACGTTCTCGGCGATCGGCACCGAGGAGGGCAGTTTCCAGTTCCTGCCCTGGTTCTGGGGCTCCGGTGCGAACCTCACCAAACTGGACTCGCCCGAGGGTGTGGCGGCGTTGTCGTTGTGGGCCGACTGGGTGAAGAAGGGCTACGCCCCCAACTCGGTGATCAACAACACGCAGACCACGAGCTGGCAGGAGTTCGCGACCGGGGACTTCGCGTTCGGGGAGAACGGCACCTGGCAGCTCGCCAACGCCAAGAAGACCGGCTTCGACTACGGCATCATCCCGATCCCCGCCAAGGACGGCGGCACCGCCCCCGCCCCCACGGGCGGCGAGTTCGTCACCGTCCCCGCGCAGAAGGACGCCGCCCGGTATGTCGCCTCGCAGAAGCTGGTGACGTGCCTGGCCAGCACCGGCAATTCGCTGACCACCGACACGACGTTATCGTACATCGCGCCGACGGAGGAGGTGCAGGCCAAGCAGGTCGAGCAGAACGCGGAGCTGAAGGTGTGGGTGGAGGCGGTCAAGGCGGCCAAGGGCCGCACCAGCGACAACCTCGGCACGAAGTACCCGAAGATCTCCGAGCCGATGTGGAAGGCGATGCAGGCCGCCCTGAGCGGGTCGCAGCCGCCGCAGGAGGCGCTGGCGGCCGCCCAGACCGCGGCGGCGAGCGCCGTCCAGTAGCGTCGCGCGGGCCCGGGACGTCTTTCTCCGGGCCCGCCCCTGGTCGTGAATCGGTCGTGAGGAAAGCATGAAACACGCAACACAGACGCCGGCCCCGCCGACGGGGGAGAACCGGCGTGGACGGGACCCGGCGCCGCAGGCCGCGGGCGGCCGCCGCGCACCCGTACGGCGATCGGGACAGTGGGCGGCGTGGGCGTTCCTCGCCCCCGTCGTCGTCTATCTGCTGGTGTTCTACGCCTATCCGTTGTATCGGAACGTGGATTTGAGTCTGCGGAACTACACGGTGCGGTCGTTCGTGCAGGGGGACGCGCCGTTCGCCGGGTTCGCCAACTACGCCAAGGTGTTCGCCGACACGACGTTCGGGCCGGCGTTGTGGCACACGGTGGTGTTCACGGTGGTGTCGCTGGCCTTCCAGTTCACGATCGGGCTCGCCCTGGCCGTGTTCTTCAGCCGGAACTTCCGGCTGTCGGCGACGTTGCG